>JAZQRI010000001.1:0-68611 GCA_045629455.1 Pedobacter sp.
CTGAAGCGAATTTCCCGTCTAGTAATTGCATATTCTAATTTTTATTAATCTAATTTCAATACAGCCATGAAAGCGGTCTGCGGAATTTCCACATTTCCAACCTGACGCATACGTTTCTTACCTTTTTTCTGTTTTTCAAGCAACTTGCGCTTACGGGAGATATCACCACCGTAACATTTTGCCGTAACGTCTTTACGCAATGCGCGGACGTTCTCTCTTGCAATTACCTTGGCGCCAATGGATGCCTGAATGGCAATCTCAAACTGCTGTCTTGGAATCAACTCCCTCAACTTCTCACAAATACGTTTTCCAAAGTCATATGAGTTGTTCCGGTGGATCAACGATGACAGCGCGTCAACGTGTTCACCGTTTAATAATATATCCAGACGAACCAGGTCAGATTTACGATAACCAATCTGATGGTAATCAAATGATGCATAACCCTTCGAAATGGTTTTCAGCTTATCGTAAAAATCAAATACGATTTCACCCATTGGGATTTCAAAGACCAGTTCCACGCGGTCTGCAGTAAGATAGGACTGGTTGACGATTGTACCGCGCTTCTGTATACAAAGTGACATCACAGGACCAACAAATTCAGCCTTTGTGATGATGTTTGCTTTGATAAAAGGCTCCTCCACATATTCCATCTTACTTGGATCCGGAAGGTCTGATGGATTATTAACGATGATCTCCTCACCTTTGGTTGTCATAGCAATATACGACACGTTGGGCACCGTTGTGATTACCGTCATGTCGAACTCACGTTCCAGACGCTCCTGTATAATCTCCATGTGGAGCATGCCCAGGAACCCGCAGCGAAAGCCGAAACCAAGTGCCGCAGAGCTTTCCGGTTCAAAAACAATAGAAGCATCGTTTAGCTGAAGCTTGTGCATGGCTTCGCGGAGCTCTTCGAACTCATCGGTATCTACCGGATAAATCCCGGCGAATACCATCGGTTTTACTTCCTCAAATCCCTGAATGACATCCAGCGATGGTCTTGCAACGTTGGTGATCGTATCTCCAACTTTCACTTCTCTGGCTTCTTTTATACCAGATATAATGTATCCAACATCGCCGGTTTTGACAACCGGTTTTGGCAGCATATTTAGTTTTAGAACGCCAACTTCATCGGCGAGATATTCTTTGTCCGTATTGATGAATTTGACTTTATCTCCTTTTCTGATCTCGCCATTAACCACCTTATAGTAAGCGATAATTCCCCGGAAGGAGTTGAAAACGGAATCAAAGATTAATGCCTGTAAAGGTGCGTCAGGATCACCAACAGGAGCAGGGACCCTGTCCACAATAGCTTGAAGAATGGCTTCAATGCCCAAACCCGTTTTACCGGATGCAGGGATAATTTCCTCACGTTTGCAGCCTATTAGATCTACAATCTGGTCTTTTACCTCCTCAGGCATGGCTCCCGGAAGGTCCATTTTGTTCAATATCGGAATGATTTCCAGGTCATGCTCTAAAGCAAGATAGAGGTTGGATATGGTTTGTGCCTGAATTCCCTGAGAAGCATCAACAATTAACAACGCGCCTTCGCAGGCAGCAATGGAACGGGATACTTCATAGGAAAAATCCACATGGCCCGGCGTATCAATTAGGTTCAATACATATTCCTGACCATCAAGGATATAATTCATCTGTATGGCATGACTTTTAATTGTAATACCACGCTCGCGCTCCAGATCCATGTTATCAAGCAGCTGTGCCTGAGACTCTCTCTGGGTGATCGTTTTGGTGTATTCTAATAAGCGGTCAGCTAAGGTGCTCTTCCCGTGGTCTATATGTGCAATTATGCAGAAATTACGAATGTGCTTCATCTTTGCGCAAATATATGATTTTGCCCCGGTACTTTATCCAAGGCACGGTAAGAAAAGAATGGTCAATTGCAGCCACAGCTTAGGTAAGGCCGGGTAGTTGGCAGAATAGTGAAATTTACTGGAACCTGTTAAAGGACGTAACAAGTCACTTTACAAAATTTTAAACTGGTCGGCGTCTTTTAAAAAGGGGAAGCTGCGCCGGTTCTTGACCAGGTCTGGATAGTTGATACTGAATGTGTACAAGTCTTCATCTTCGGGCTTATAATAGACGGTGTTACCGTATGCATCTATACACATGGAATGGCCGCTATGGTACACTTGATTGCCGTCGTGGCCCACACGGTTTACGCCAATGACATAGCTTTGATTCTCAATCGCCCGCGCAGGGATCAGTGCTTTCCAGTGTGCGGTTCTCTTATCCGGCCAGCTCGCAATAACAAGCAGGATGTCATATTTGCCATCCTGGTTCCTCAGCCATACCGGGAATCTCAGGTCATAACAGATGGCCAGCCGGATCTTCCAGCCCTTCAACTCTACAATGACCTGGTTTTGGCCGGCGGTATAATGCTTGTCTTCTTCACCCAGCCCAAATAAATGATGTTTGTCGTAGTATTCGAAACTGCCATCAGGCAGCATCCAGATCATGCGGTTGTAGTACTTACCCTCTTCCTCTACAATCAGGCTTCCAGTAACTACGCACTCATATTTATCGGCAGTATCGGCCATCCACTTCATGGTTTTTCCTTCCATGGGTTCTGCCAGTTCCGCAGCGTTCATACTGAAGCCCGTATTGAACATCTCTGGCAGGACGATGAGGTCTGTCTTCTCTTTTACGCCACCAGAAAGCCTTAAAGACAGGTTCTGCAGGTTTTTCTCCGTATTTTCCCAAAACAGGTAAGCCTGGAAAACGGTGATCTTCAAATTGGCAATATCTAAGTAAGTAGGGCTTTCCATCTTGTATGTTAAGGGATTTGCAGATTACAATTTTATTAACTTATCAACGGCTCTTTCCAATGTTTCTTGTTTTTTAGCGAAACAGAACCGCAGTATATGGTGATCGCTGTTACGACTGAAAAATGCCGAAACGGGGATACTTGCGACTTTATATTCTTTAATAATACGTGTTGCAAGCGCCACATCAGACTCCTGTGAAAAGTGGTCAAAGCTCACACACTGAAAATAGGAGCCACTGCAAGGCAGCAGCTGAAATTTCGTTTCCTGCATCAATGTACGGAAGTAATCCCGTTTCTGCTGGAAGAAATCACTTAGTTCGGTGTATTTTCCGGGATTTTTGAGGTAGCGCACAATACCATGCTGCATTGGTGTATTCACACTGAAGACATTAAACTGGTGTACCTTTCTGAATTCTTTCATCAGGTTTTCAGGTGCCATACAGTAGCCAACCTTCCAGCCTGTTGCATGTAGAAGCTTGCCAAAGGACGCCACAATGAAGCTTCGCTCTTTTAGTTCAGGATAGAGGGCTATGCTCCGGTGTTGCTGACCATTATAAATCAAGTGTTCATATACCTCATCGCTTAAGATCAGAATGTCTGTTCCCCTGGTTAATTTGATCAGCGCTTCCATATCTTTTTCCGATAGAATGCGTCCTGTAGGATTATGCGGGCTATTCAGGATGATCATTCGCGTACTTGCGTTCAGCAGACGTTTAACCATTTCCCAGTCGATCTCATAATTCGGCGGAACCATCTCATAAGATTTTACAAGACCGCCGAACATCTTCACGCATGGAGCGTAGGCGTCGTAGGCTGGTTCGAATATGATCACTTCATCACCGGGGTTTATCGTTGCTGCTATCGCAGTGAAAATCGCCTGGGTTCCACCAGTGGTTACCGTGACTTCGGTGTCCGGATTGTAATCTGATTGATAGAGCGCCTTCGACTTGTCGGCAATCAGCTCCCGTAAGTCCGGTAGACCCGGCATGGGCGCATATTGGTTGGCGCCCTCCAGCATTGCTGCGTTAACCAGGCTTAAGAGTTCTGGATCACAGTCATAATCTGGGAATCCCTGCGAAAGGTTAATTGCCTGATGTTCTTCCGCCAATTTAGACATTACAAAAAAAATGGTGTTGCCAACACCTGGTAACTTGGAATTTATAGATATCATGTTTAGCGAAAATAGAAATTAAATCTGCGTACTGCCTAGTACGACGGCAATTATTTCCCTAACGTCTGGTATTGTCGAATTATTTTAATAATTTCATAATCATGACATATAAATCTAAAGAGAGCCGGTTGCTGCTTGTTTTGGCTACTTTCTTTGTCGCAAACGCCATACTCTCGGAATTTATCGGAGTCAAGATCTTCAACGTGGAAGCGACTCTGGGGATTCCAAAATTTGACATCAACCTTCTCGGCGTCCCCAGCCTCAGCTTCAATATGTCTGCGGGGGTACTCACCTGGCCGCTGATCTTCATTATGACAGACATCATCAATGAGTATTTTGGTGTAAGGCAGGTACGGTTTTTATCTGTGCTTACTGCTATCCTGATCTCCTTTGCCTTTGTAGTCGTCGGCCTGGCTATTAAATTAAGCCCTTCGGATTTCTGGATAACTCAGGATGTGAATGGAAAGCCACTGGACATGAACAACGCTTTTGCAGGAATTTTCGGTCAGGGTATGTGGATCATCGTGGGATCGATCGTTGCCTTTCTGGTGGGCCAGATGGCAGATGTATTGATGTTCCATAAGATCAAGCGGGTGACCGGCGAACGTGCGCTTTGGTTAAGAGCAACTGGGTCGACCGTCGTATCGCAGTTTATTGACAGCTTTGTGGTAATCTTTATTGCATTCTACTTGAATCCTCAATACCATTGGAGCTGGCAGATGGTCGCCGCGATTGGACTCGTAAATTATACTTATAAATTTATTGTGGCCATCCTGATGACACCCGTGTTGTATGTAGTTCACGTGCTGATTGATGGCTATCTTGGTAGAGATCTTTCAGAGAAACTGATCCGTATGGCAGGCAGAAGATAAAAAAAGCCGGTCTTAAAAGACCGGCTCCTGTTCATTTATGCGCCTTGTACGGCGTCATTTGCGTTATCAGCAGCATTCTTCACTTGACCTTCAATGTCGCTGCCTGCTTCCTGTTTAAAGTTCTTAAACTCATGCGAAAGACCACTGGCTTTGCTTTTAACATTTTCAACCAGCTCATCTTTGCTGTTCACCACTTTGTCTCTTGCGGACTGGTATTTATCTTTCAGGTCTTCGCCAAGCCCGCTTGCGCGTTCCGCGATCAGGTTTCTGGTTTCTTCGCCACTGCTTGGCGCAAATAGAACGCCCAATACGGCGCCGACCGCTAAGCCTGTTAACAATGCTACAATAGCATTAGAAGAATCTGAACTTCTTGAAACGGAATCGGATATTCTCGATGCGGAATCAGTTAATCTGGAAGCGGAATCCGATAATAATTTCTTGTATCTCATAATTAACGTTTTTTTAGATACAACACCACATCCGGGTTTGTGTTTTAAAAAAAGTTATTCTGCCTCAGAATCAATGAGTATACGAATCTCATGGTCCGAGATTGTGATGAGTCTTTCTTTGTATAAAGCACCTATTGTTTTCTTAAAAGCACTCTTACTGATTTTGAAACGCTGATAGATCTCCTCTGGCGAACTTTTATCACCCAAATGGATAACGCCGTTACTGTCTTTCAGCTCCTGGTAAAGTATGTCTTTGGTGTCCAGAATATGACCGTACCCGGTTGGCTGCAAGGACAAATCGATTTTCCCTTCCACGCGGATCTTTTTTACCCAACCTTTTCTCACTTCACCCGGGTTGAGTTCATCGAAAAGCTCGTTGGTATACAACAATCCGATATACTTATTATCTATGATGGCATTAAATCCCAGGTCAGAACGATCTACGATCAGCAAGCTCACTTCGTCGCCTTCCTCCAGATCAATATCATCTTCTTCAACAAAGTTTGTGAGTCTGGAAGAGGCCACCATCCGGTCGTTATTATCGTCTAAAAAGACGTAAACAACATGTTTATCTCCTTTAAACATCGGTCGCTTTTGTTCCTTCTGCGGTACAAAGACATCCTTACCGATGCCAAGATCCATAAATACCCCATCCTGTGCTTCGTCTACAACCGTTAAGTACGCAAAATCCCCAACACAGGCCATGGGTTTTTTTGTTGTTGCAATCAAACTCCCATCCTTGTGTGTGTATACAAAAACAGTGATGTTTTCGCCTATCTCTGCAGTAGCAGGTACCAGTGTGTAAGGCAAGAGAACTTCCTTATCGCCGTCGGTCAGGATCAGCCCGTTTTCTGCTTTACTTATTATTCTTAAATCGTTGTATTGTCCGATTGCTATCATCTGCCAAAGATAAGGTCTTAAAGGCTTTTTTCAAGATATTTATATACAGCAACCATATCTTCATCCGCCAGGCCGCTGTCCATTGCTTTCTGAAGGGTATCCAAAACGGCTGTTCCCAGCACGGAGTTCATACCCATATCGGCCGCCAGTCCGAGATCTTTTTGCAATAACTTCAAAGCAAAAGCTGCTTTATAGTCTCCGTTAATAATATTGTCAGACTTAATCTTAGTAAGGCCGCTCCCTACAGCACTGCTGTTTAGAAGTGGTAGCAGCGCTTCCGGGGCTATTCCATTTTTAGCTGCAAATATCGTCGCCTCAGATAGTCCCTGTATGGAGATACCGAGGAATAGGTTGATCGCCAGTTTGGCAACATTTCCTGCTCCGTGATCGCCGAGCAGGGTGGCGGACTTACCCAGTACTTCAAGTACCGGCTTCGCGCTGTTAAAAGGCTCGGCATCTCCGCCAACCATGATGACCAGCTGCCCTTCCGCAGCAGGTTTCACACTTCCAGATACTGGTGCATCCAGATAAAATATCCCATTCTGCGCCGCCGCCTTAGCCAGTTCCCGGCTTGTTTCAGGAGACACTGTACTCATGTCAATGACGATCAGGCCACGCTTTATGGCTGACTGAAAGATTCCTTCAGACCCTTCATAAACGGCTCTTACCGCGGCATCATTCGTCAGCATCGAAATGATAACATCCGCGTTTTGCGGTAGCTCGGCCACGCGCTCAGCCACTTTCACATCGATCTCTTCCTTTAGTGCGTACGCCTTATCCACCGTCCGGTTGTAGACCGTTACTTCATATCCGGCTTGCACCAGATTCTTCACCATTGGGATGCCCATATTGCCTAACCCGATAAAGCCTATTTTCTTAAAGTCATTCATTAGATGTTTTTTTAACACAACAAAGTATTACCTTTTTTGATTTTCCCGATTCCGTATTCTCGCTCCGGTATACCCGGTTGCGGCGAATAAAGGTATAAAGATTGCTGTTGTTCGGAAAATTGTAATTTAGCGCCATGATTTCCAAGACCAAGCAGCGTGTATTTCTGAGTTTAGCTTTTTTTCTATCTGGTTTCAGTTTCTCCACCTGGGCCTCGAGAATTCCCACTATAAAGACTGCTTTCGAGTTTAATGATGCCGAGCTTGGCAGTATCCTCCTGGCAATGCCGATCGGCTCGCTACTGGGACTTCCGATTTCTGGCTGGCTCGTCTCTAAATACAACAGCCGGGTGCCCCTGACGGTAGGTTATGCTTTGAACACCCTGTCACTTGCCCTGATCGGGTATACCCAGAGTGTTCCTGCCTTGGTTGTCGCAGTCCTTTTGTTCTCCTTTACCACCAGGATATTTAACATTGCCGTAAATACACAAGCCATCTCCCTTCAAAAGCGTTTTGATGAAAAGATCATGGGTTCCTTTCACGGATTCTGGAGTACCGGCGGAATATTCGGAATTCTCTTTTCCACCCTGATGTTGAAATTGGAGCAGCCCTTACACGTCCACTTCGTTATCGTCGCCATTGGCGCATTAATCCTCATAACCTATAGTTATCAGTTTTTGCTTAAAGATGATAAATCGGAGAGTGGAAACAAGCTGATCCTGGGCAAGCCCGATCCTTACATCTTTTACCTCGGTATTGTTGCGCTGCTGTCCGCAATTTGCGAGGGAGGAATGTTCGATTGGAGCGGTATCTACTTTCAGCAGGTACTTCATGTTAAAATCTTCACATATGGCTACTTGATCTTTATGACTTTCATGGCCTTCTCCCGGTTTTTATCTGACAAGATCATCACCTGGATCGGAATGCCCAGAACGTATATCATGAGTGCTGTCTGCATTATGGCAGGTATCACGATGGCAATTGCCATTCCGCATTTTTGGACGGCAATGATCGGGTTCTCGATGGTTGGCTTTGGCACCGCAGCGGTTGTTCCCATGTCCTATGCACTTGCAGGCTCTTCAAAAAAGTATTCGCCGGGAATGGCCATTTCCATCATTGCAACGTATTCCATCACGGGAATGCTGCTCGGCCCGCCCTTGATCGGCTATCTGGCACATGCATTTAACCTGCGAATTTCTTTTGTCATCTTTGGCCTATGCGGCTTGTTGCTGATTCCCGTTTCCCAATTGTTCTTCAGGCATAAAAGAAGCCTGGAAGTAAGTCAGGCCTAGCGACCAGCGGCACAGGCTGGTACCTTCTTAAGCAACTCAAATTTTCTGTTCCCGGTGGTCGCGAGCCTTCCATTGCAGACAGAAGTATGCGGTGCAGGCGCAGAAAAGCATCATCAGGATCATCGGATACGCGGTATTATTATGCGCAAGGCTGAGCAGGGCTGTGATTAGAAATGCAGACAGGTAGCTCATGGAGCCGACCAACGCAGAACCGGAACCGCTTGCCGCAGCAACAGCAGATAAATACATGGCAGTGGCATTTGGCAACACCAGTCCGAGCATAGATAGGAACACGAAAGTTGATACCAGCAGTAAATACAGCGGTCCATCTGTGATCAGTATGCCCAAAGCGAAAATGCCGGATGCAATCTGGATCAGGATTGATAGCCTGATGATATCCCGTACCTCGAACCGTTTAAGCAACATCGTATTCGCCATGCCTGCCGCAATGATCCCAACTGCCGTAACGGAAAACAAATAGCCAAACTGCTGTTTATCCATCTTGTAGATCTGGGTAAGCACAAAGGGGGAGGCCGTGACGAATGAAAATGCGGCACTGTTGCTGATGGCCCGCACCAGCGCATAGTTTAGAAATGCAGGACTCTTTATTGCATAGGCGTAAGAAGATCCAATGGCCCGGAGATTAATTGTTTTGTCCGGAAGCGCTGGCTTTCCATGAGGTAACACCGTCAGGCAGCCCAGAAGCCCAATGCCAGAGATGACGGCCATGATCAGAAACAGCAGTTGCCAGGTCGACGGTTCTGCCAGCTGGCTGCCGATGATTGGGGCAACGATGGGGGATACGCCCATCAGAATCTGTAAAATCGTGAAGATCCGGGCCGAACTTTTGTCTGCGTAAAGGTCGTTCACCAGCGCTCTGGAGATTACCTGACAAGCACTTCCAGCAAGCCCCTGCACAAACCTTAAAATTAGAAACAGCAAAAAGGAACTCGTGAGCATACAGCCTATGCTGCAGGCAACATATAAAATCAAGCCTGTTCGTAAGGGAACTTTCCTTCCCCAGATGTCGGAAAGGGGACCGATAAATAGTTGCCCGAAAGCCATTCCAAACAGAAAAACCGTAACGGAGCTTTCGATACGAACAATGGGAACATCAAAATACTCGGCCATCGCTGGAAACGCTGGTAAATAGATATCTATAGAGATGGAGCTTATTGCAGTAAGTATGCCCAGAATCAGGGTAGTCAGCAGGACTTTTTTATCGTTATCTATCATTAATAGCTCAGGGAACTGGATGTCACGTAACATTCTTGCCGTAAAAGGAACACAATAGACCGTTTACTGGGTTGGCGACTTGTTTTATAGCGTAAGTTTAATGATTTTAGTTGAAGGTTTGATAAACCACTAATAAATAAGCAAATAATCGTAAACCAAGTTCCAATTTGTACATATGTTTCAAAATACATCCCAGGCGTCGCCATTAAACCATCAACTATCCACTATTTTAAGCAGGCTCGCTGTTGTTCTGTTGCTATTTAGCATTTCCCTTAGGGGATATGCCATTCAGCCCGGTACCCTTGCTGGAAAGGTGATCTGTATTGACGCCGGCCATGGGGGAACAGCAAAAACCGACTCCTACCGGCAGGGGCCAACCGGGGAGCGGGAGGAGTGGGTCAACCTTCGTGTGGCACAGCTGTTGGCGGGAATGCTGGAACAGAAAGGGGCTACCGTGGTGATGACCCGTACCAAAGACGAATTTGTCCCTTTGGTAGATCGTGTAAAGATTGCGCTGGACCACCATGCAGACTTGTTTCTTTCCATCCACCACAATGCCACTGCCGACTCCACCGTTAATTTTCCAATTATTTACTATCATGGTAATGCCTCTGAGAACCTGGCGGGAGTAGCATTGGGGAAATTTATAGCCAAAGCCCTTTCAGAGAAATTTTACGCAACCAGGCCCCAGGTCAGCCTGGTCTCTGACCACACCATCTTTGCCTCTGGCGGTGCAGCAGTTCTACGGGGTACCTATGGAATACCAGCTGTCCTTTCAGAAGCATCTTTTTTTACGAATCCAAAAGAAGAAACATCCCTGAAAGATTCCCTGCACAACAGAAAAGAAGCAGAAGCCTACCTGGCCGCACTCGAGAACTTCCTCAGCGGTGCAAAAAAGCAGACTCTCGCCAGAAATTCTATCGCCAGCCTACCACCTTTCCAGGGGCTTCAGGAAGCGGACCGCATGAGTGCAGTCGCACGTAATTGGTATCTGGATTATCAGGCAGCAACCAAACTGATGGAAAATAAAGATGCCGCTTCCAGGAAGAAAGCTTATGATCTGTTTACGCAGTCTGCCCGTTCGTTCCCCGACTCCTACGTTGCGCAGCAATGCCATCAGAAACGGGCAGAACTTTTAAAACTGATGGGTAATGAAGCGGAAGCAAAGCAGGAAGAACTCCGGGCCCGGGAATTTTATGTTAAACTATAAACGGCGCCACTTAAAGGGCACCGTTTATCAGGCAATAGATTTCGTTCAGCAAATTCTATTTCTTCAACGCTATTCTACTTTTCTACCGCATCAATGCCGGTGGCTGTTGCGATATGCTTCCAATTTTCCATGTCGCGTATCACAACATCAATCTTCTCATTTGCAAACCCATAAGCGTCATTTCCAAGAAATAAATGCAGTGGAGGATTTTCACTTTCTGCAACCTGGATCAGTACAGATACGCCTTTTTCGGGATCGTTCTGCTGATTTCCGTTGATACTCATCTGATGGGCCTCTTGAGAAGCCCTGACTTGTGTATAGGCATCAATGGGATTTCTAGGTACGTTTAACGACTCCGGGGTAAGAAAATCCGTCCGAAAATAGCCCGGTGAGACGATCGTTGCGCGAATTCCAAACTCCTTCACCTCTTCTGCAAGCGACTCTGTAACGCCTTGAACGGCGAACTTTGTGGCACAGTAAATTCCAAACCCCGGAAAGAGTCCGGTAAATCCACCAATAGACGAGATGTTGAAGATGTGACCAGCCAGTCTGCTGCGCATGTGTGGCAGCACCTGGCGGATGACGTTTAAGGAGCCGAAGACATTAACGTCAAAGTTCTTGCGTGCTTCCTCGTCACTTAATTCTTCCAATCCGCCTGTTAACGCGTATCCGGCGTTGTTTACGGCCACATCAATGTGGCCGAATGTCTTTATAACTTCCTGAACTGCAGCCTCTACGCTTTCCTCTGATCTAAGGTCTACGCTTAGTGGCAGGAAGCGCTCGGTGCGGGCCTCTACAGCCTGGATCAAGTCTTCCAGGCTTCTTGATGTTGCAGCTACCCGGTAGCCCTTATTTAGTAGTTGTTTTACGAGTGTTAACCCAAGCCCTTTTGATGCGCCGGTGATGAACCAAACTTTTTTAGTTTCCATAATTGTTGTTTTTGATAATTCAAAGGTACCCTGGAAAAAGAGGCTTGGTTTGCAGGATTCAAGTGGTTCATTACAAAATTCAAACAGGTGGAAAAAAGAGTGCCGTAGCCGGAGCGCGCCCCAGGATCAGGAAGTTCGGTAGCGTAGCGGCGTAAACTGTGTTTGCTTTTTAAAGAAGTTGTTAAAATGGGCAGGTTCCTCGAAGCCAAGGCAGTAACCGATTTCAGATATGTTCCAATCCGTATGCTTGAGCAGAGATTTCGCTTCACTGACCAGGCGTTCGGCAATAACTACAGTCGTGGTTTTGCCTGTGGTGTCCCGTATGGCACGGTTCAGGTGGTTGACATGTACGGAAAGCTGTGCCGCATAGTCGCTGGCCGAACGCATACGAAGCCGCTGTGAAGGGCTCTCAATCGGGAACTGCCGCTCCAATAACTCGGTAAATACAGCAGTGATGCGTGACTTTGCATTTGGATGTTGATAGAGGCTTTCGCTGGGTCTCGACTTCAGTGCGACATGGGTAAGTTCCGTCACATAGTTTCGCAACAAGTCGTACTTGAAAACGTACTCAGAATTAATCTCCTCCATCATCTTTAAAAAGATCCCAGTGACCACGGCGTCCTGCTCCGCATTGAGCACGTATGCGGGCTTGCCACCACTGGCATACATCGGTAGCTCATTGAGCCCCATGCCGAACTTATCCGTAAAGAAAGCAGTAGAAAAAATGCAGAAGAAGCCTGTGCTATCGCTCGAGAGCGGCTCCCAGGTATAAGGTACCCGTGGGTTAAAAAACATCAGCGTCGAACCGTCAATCTCTATACTCTTATCCGCATAGTGATAGCGGTTGTTGCCGCGCATCAGGGAGATTTTGTAAAAATCACGCCTGCTGTAGGTAACCGGTCTTGTCAGGCAGTCTTCAAAACGGAATACATTGAAATGGCCGGTCTCCGGCTGCATATTTAAGGGCAGCTCATTGAATTTGTGCAGGTAAAAATCTTCGAGGGTTTCTGCTTTTGGAGAAGTCATGGCTGATGTTTTTTGATCCAAACAAATGTAAGGTTTCCAGCCGGCCGTTGATTGCAGATTTCAACCCAAAAATTGCAAGATCCAAACCGGTGCCTTTGCCTGCTATACTACCCCAATTTACTAAAAAGACTATAAAATCCATAGACATAATCTTCTTTGTTCGGAATTATAATATATTTGTAGGATAGCGAAGCTTCTGATGCCCCCTGAGGCATCTTTTTACAGTCCATTTAGACAGCATAAATGAAAGTGATACAAGAAAAGACATTCCAAATGCCTGTTGCGGCAGAAACGCTGGATGCCCGGAGCCCCCGCGTAAAAGACGGTAACTTTTGGAGGAGAATTGCCGGCAGATGTTTGTTTGCACTGGCGTTTATGATCATAGGACATGTCATTGCATCTTTTTATCCGCTAACGAATCTCATGAATGCATTTAAAGCTTTTGCGGTGACCTTGAATCTGGATGCCGCATTTGGCTGGATGCTTCTTGCCGGCTTTGTAGCTCAGCTTGTTGATGGTGCACTGGGAATGGGTTACGGGGTGATATCCACAACCGTACTGCTGTCCACAGGATTAAATCCTGCGGCGATAAGTGGCAGTATCCACACTGCCGAAATGTTTTCCAGTGGCGCCTCTGGGTTCAGCCATTATAAGTTCGGGAACATCAACAAAAGACTTTTCAAAACGTTACTCGTTCCTGGTATCCTCGGTTCGATAGCTGGCGCGGTGCTGCTGGTTTATCTCGGCGAAACCTATGGCAGCTGGCTGCGCCCGGTGTTATCCGTCTATACTTTATTTCTGGGACTGCGGATACTGACCAATGCTTTCAAGAAGAAAAACGCGGTAAGGAAGGTTAAGAATGCAGGATGGCTGGCCGGTGCCGGTGGTTTCCTGGATTCTTTTGGCGGTGGTGGCTGGGGCCCCCTGGTCACAAGTACGCTCATCGCAAAAGGTAAAACTCCGAGGTACATTATTGGAACCGTCAGCCTTACGGAGTTCTTCGTGACACTGGGTAGCGCACTCACTTTCTTCGTCCTGCTCGGCACCAGTCACATTCAGACCATTGCCGGTCTGATCATCGGCGGGCTCATTGCCGCGCCGATCGCCGCTAGATTCGCCGGTAAACTGAACACCAAGTCAATTTTAATAGCAGTAGGGGTATTGGTGATCATTTCTAGCGGGCGTACCCTGTATATGCTCATCTCAGCACTTTAGGGTAAATACTGCGCTGCTTTCTCCATCCGTTTAGCAAGAATCCATTTACTTGGTGATGTACCATATATTTTACCGAAATGCCGTTTAAATGTTGAAAGTGTCATGTTACATAAGAATGCTAGTTCCTCCGCTGTAATGGTATAAAACATGTTTGCCGTTACCGCTTGACGGATCAACAGGTCTCGATCTGAATCGTAGTTAAATAGATTTTGTTCAAGTATAATTCTTGAATTAATCGTGCCCATATCGGATCGATGCCGCATGACTTTTAATTTTCCTTTTGTGTTTTGCATGGTGTTATTTTGTTTATAGGAGTTTGCGGTTATCATCCATTACCTGCTCTGTTGCCACGCTGTTCATCTGGAACAATTTATGCCCGGCCTGCCGTATGGATGAACGTTCTCGTAAACGTCTCCGGGAACAAAACGAAGACAGCCAATCCTATTTATCTATAGGACCGGCCGCTTTCGCTTCGTTTAACTTTACTTAAGTGCTTCAATCGCTTTATCCAGGTAAGCCGTATGTTCTTTACCTGCCGGCGTCTGTTTAAACTGCGTCAGCATGTCTGCGATGTAACGGTCCAGACCCTGTGCACGGTGATTCAGGCCCAGCTCCTTCGCGTCATCAACAGCACGTTCAAACCCTGCTTTGTCATTTACCCTTGCAGCCAGACTGAGATACATTGGCAAGGAGCTATACTGTTCCTGTAAACTTCTCTGATGAAATCCTGTTGCGAAAAATGGAAGCTCCGCTGCTGTACCAGCAGTTGCATACACAACCATCATTGCTTGGGTTAGCAGTTTTTTATTGTCTTTCTCAAAGGATTTGGCAGCAGTCAGTGCCTCTGTCGGCTGTTGTTTTAACAATGCTACCAGAGCAGCGCCCTGAATGGCATAAGACTGGCTGGTCAAGGCCGATCTGAATACCGGAAGATAAGCCGCATTACCGGTATTTCCCAACGCTGAGACCGCACTCGCCTTAACTAGCGTATTGACATCTGAGGCAGCCATCTTTTCGATCAGCGGGATGGCCTGCTTTGCAACACCTTCATTCTTCCGGTCCAGCGCTTTTAAGGCAGCAAGTCTGATGTTAAAAAATTTGTCGTTTAAAGCCGCAAGCAATACCTTCGCCGCATCGGCGCTTCCCTGATTTGCTGCAGCTGCAGTAACCGCTTCCAGTCTATCGACATAGAGCGGTGCATTAAAAAACTGAAAGGTTGAAGCTTCCGCCGACTTGTTGTCGGTCTTCTCCCAAAGTACGACTTTCTGGGCATCGACATTAACAAGATCTGGCTGGATAGGGGTAAGAAATTCAAATATCTGTACAGAGTCCTTCAGCGTAACCTGGTAACGTTGCTTGTTTTTGCCAACGTACACATCAACCGCCATCGGAACAATAAACGGTTTACCGCCCTGTGTTTGCGTGATGGTCACCGCTTGAGTTTTTTTCGCTGCGTCCCACGCGTAGTCAATTTTCACAACCGGATTCCCTGCTCCGAAATACCACTGGTTGAAGAACCAGTTCATGTCTTTGCCGCTAGCTTCTTCCATGGCCAGACGCAGTAGATGGGCCTCACCATTCTTGAAGGCATTCTGTTTTAAATAGATGTTCAATCCTTTGAAAAAGACCTGATCGCCGAGATAATTTCGCATCATGTGCAGGATGCGACCGCCTTTCTGATAGGATACGGCGTCAAATACATCTTCCTGCTGTTCATAGTTGAAACGCACCAGGTTCTTGCTGTAATTGGCTTTATTGCCAAGGTAACTCAGCATGTCCTTATAGTTGTGGTGGTCTGCAGCATCTTTTCCGTACTTATGTTCTGCCCAGAAGATCTCACTATAGTTTGCGAAAGACTCATTTACTGTGATGTTGCTCCAGCTCTCCGCGGTCACATAGTCGCCGAACCATTGGTGAAACAACTCATGTGCCGTCGTGCTTTCGGCTTTATCAAAGTTCTCGTCAAGCATTTCCCTTGGGGTACGCTGCACATAGTCGCCATGCAGTGTTGCCGTGGTGTTTTCCATGGCACCACTCACATAGTCGCGCACCACCACCTGGCTGTACTTGTTCCAGGGATAGTCGACACCAAGTAGTTTGGAATACAACCCAATCATTTCTGGCGTGGTGCCAAAGATCTGTTTCGCATATGGTGCGTAGGCAGGTTCCAGATAGTAGTTTACTTCCTTGTCCTTCCATTTGTCCCGGTAAATTTTAAAATCTCCAGCGGCCATCATAAACAGGTACGTAGAATGTGGCAGGTCCATTTTCCAGGTGTCGGTACGGGTACCATTCGCATTCTTTATCTGGGAAGTAAGCTTACCGTTGGATAAGGTAACGTACTTCGAGGGCACCGTCATGGTGATCTCAGATGTGGTCTTTTGATTCGGGCGGTCCAGCGTCGGGAACCAGGCAGAAGAGGACTGCAATTCTCCCTGCGTCCAGATCTGAACCGGTTTGTTTTTTACTGCACTGTCCGGGTTGATAAAATAAAGCCCTTTTGCGTCTGTAATTGCCGAAGATCCTTTCACCTGAAGTTCATCCGGCTTAGCGGTATATTCAATGAAAACAGTATAGCGCTGCCCCGGTGAAAAGGTCTTGCCGAGCTGGATTTTGATCTGTTCTTTGTCGTAGCTGTATTTCAAAGGCTGCAGGGTTTTTCCATTAACCAATGCAACGGTTTTGATGTCCATCCCTTGCGCATCCAGATTTAAGCTGTCGGTCGCATAGGCATAGGGCGTCAGGGTTGCCCATTCTTTACCATATAGGTAGCGTTTCGCATAATCAAACCGAACGTCGAGCTTCGTATGAATCAGTGCGTTGACTTTAGTGGCTGATGCCCGATATATTGATGCCGGAGCCGGGGCTCCGCCGGCTTGTGCAAACCCTGTATCGGAGGAAACAAGCATTGCGAATGTAGCGCAGGCTGCCCGGATTAAATTTCTATTCATATTCAACAGTGTATAATATTCTAAAACGTGATGAACCGCTCTTATCTCCCTACAGAACAATCTCTACAAGTGAAAAGCGGACTCAATAAAATACGAATGTAGCAATTAGATCTTTAATTGATTAAGCGCCGGATCAATTCATTAGAATGCTTTCCTTTGTAAAAAATCAACACGAAATGATTAGATATCCAGAAACGAAATTAGAAGATGTTAAGGACGAATATTTTGGAAGGACCGTTTCGGATCCCTTTCGCTGGTTGGAAGATGACCGCTCTGAAGAGACGAAATCCTGGGTAACCCGGCAAAACGAAGTCACCCAAAAGTTCCTGGGTAGCATTCCGTTCCGGCAAGCCATCAAAGACCGGTTGAATAATTTAATGAACTACGAAAAATTCTCTCAGCCTTTCAAAGAGGGCGGCTATACCTATTTTTACAAGAATACCGGGCTTCAGAATCAAAGCGTGCTGTACCGGCAGCGCGGCGACGAAGCCGCTGAAGTGTTCCTGGACCCGAACGCCTTTTCTAAGGATGGAACAACAGCGCTCGCCGGTATCAGCTTCTCGAAAGATGGCCGACTGGCGGCCTATCAGACCTCTGCCGGAGGTTCCGACTGGACCACAGCATATGTAATGGATACCGAAAGCAAAATGCTTGTCGGTGACAGAATTAAAGACGTGAAGTTCTCCGGTCTGGCATGGCGGGGAAATGAAGGCTTCTACTACAGCAGTTATGATAAGCCGGTAGAAGGAAGTCAGCTTTCGGGCAAGACGGAACATCATAAATTGTTCTTTCATGTATTGGGTACACCGCAATCCGAAGATGTGATGGTCTTCGGTGGTACGGATACGCCGAGAAGATACATTGGCGCAGGCCTGACCGAAGACGAGCGTTACCTGGTCATTACGGCAGCGAACTCCACTTCCGGAAATGAGTTGTATATCCAGGACCTTTCACAGCCTGATGCCACTATCCAGACAGTAGTAGACAATTTCGAGCAAAACAACTATGTCCTGTGTAATGAAGCAGAACGGTTGTACATCTATACCAACTACAACGCACCAAACGGCCGATTGGTTACCGTACATGCTTCAACACCACAGCCAGCCCAGTGGAAAGATCTTATCGCCGAAACGGAGCATGTTCTGACGCCTTCTGCGGGTGGAGGAAAGCTATTCGCACAATACATCAGGGATGCGGTATCCCTGGTTTTCCAGTATGATATGGAAGGCAACAGGGAACACGAGATTGTACTGCCCGGGCCTGGAACCGCTGTAGGCTTTGAAAGCAAGCGCCATGAAAAAGAACTGTACTATACGTTTACATCATACACCTATCCGGCCACAATCTTCAAGTATGCGGTGGAGTCGGGGACCTCTGTATTGTACAAAAAGTCGGGTGTAGACTTCGACTCTTCCCTGTATGAATCCGAGCAGGTATTCTATCCTTCGAAAGACGGTACCCGGATACCCATGATCATCACCTATAAGAAAGGGCTTTCCCGCAACGGCGAAAACCCCACGGTGCTCTACGGATATGGCGGCTTCAATGTCAGCCTGACGCCGGCATTCAGCACATCCGTGGTGGTACTCCTGGAACAAGGCGGCGTATACGCGGTTGCCAATCTACGTGGAGGAGGTGAGTACGGGGAGCAGTGGCATCTGGCAGGAACGAAACTGCAGAAGCAAAATGTCTTTGACGACTTCATCGCTGCTGCGGAATACCTGATTGCGCAAAAGTACACTGCATCTCAGTATCTGGCGAGTATGGGTGGTTCAAATGGAGGTCTACTAGTTGGGGCAACAATGGCCCAGCGGCCGGATCTCTTTAAAGTGGCCTTTCCGGCCGTGGGTGTGCTGGATATGCTTCGATACCATAAGTTCACCGCAGGGGCAGGATGGAGCTACGACTATGGCACCGCAGAAGATTCCAAGGAGATGTTCGAGGAGCTCTACCGCTATTCTCCCGTACATGCGTTGAAACCTGGGGTTTCGTATCCCGCCACTTTGATTACAACTGCAGACCACGACGACCGGGTGGTTCCGGCACATTCATTTAAGTTCGCCGCAACCCTGCAGCAGATGCAGGCTGGATCTGCTCCGGTGCTCATCCGAATTGATACCAATGCGGGTCATGGCGCTGGCAAGTCCATGAATAAGATGATTGAGGAGGCTGCAGACAAATGGGCTTTTTTATTCCAGGTGATGGGCCTGGAGTACACGATTATTAGCAAGTAGTCAGCCCAAGATTACATTCGGTTTTTAAGGCCAGTTCAGGCACACCTTACCCGGACCTTACCCGCACCTTACCCGGACAAACACCGGGTAAGGTGCGGCTTGCCTGCGCTATAGGTCCGATTAAAATTTAGGTTATTTCAGGAACTATCATTATCTTGAGAGTAAACTAAACCAAACATCATGGCAAAATATTTACATGGAATTAATGGCCCGTTTCAGGGCAAAGTCGGCACAGTGACCGGCTGTAAATGGAAATCGGTAGACTATATGCGGATTACCGGATACAAAAGAACCAAAAACATCAGCGTGGAGGAGCAGGCCACCCGCAGCCGCTTTACAGCTGCGCAATACTGGCTGAAGCCGCTGAAGGTATTTATCCGCGAAGGATTTAAAGGCTACAAGCCGACGGTGGAAGGGTTCAATGCGGCCAAGTCTTATCTGATGCTTCATGCAATGAACGGAGTGCAGGTTGATCCGGCGCTAGTGAAAGTATCTTATGGAGATTTGCCGAATGCATCGGAGATTGCCGTAGCAATGGAAGGCGAGGAGCTGGTATTTACCTGGGACCCCTCGATGGTACCGGACGGAGATGGAAGAGATCAGGTAATGCTGCTGGCGTATGACGTGCAGGAAGGATTCGCACATATGAATATTGCTGGTGCATTCCGCAAGACCGGCAGGGAAATTTTAAACGTCGGCACGCAGCTTCCGGGCACCATGCTGGACATATATGTGGGATTTAACGCCTGGAACAGAACGCGCCAGTCGACAAGTGAATATCTGGGGCTTATGGAGTTTTAATAAGCCCCAGATATTTGACTATCGGTTCGTGAAAACCTGAAGCCGCAGCGGCAGGTCATTGCCGCTTGCATCAACCAGCCCGCAGGCAGCGATGGTGTACATCTTTCCTGCGACCAGGCTGACGCCAGCAAGGGTTTTCAGCACTGTTCCAGTTGCTTTATCTTTAATGTCAAAGGAGTATGTTTTTGCTTCGGTAGCAACGAAAGCACTGGCGGCTTTATATGCCTGTTCCGGGACAAGTGCCGTCTTTCCTGTTTCCACCAGTTCCAGCGATGCAGCATCTGCTGAAAGATTTATAAACCGGACGAAAGCTTTATCACTGGCCGACGGCGATAAGTCGTCTGTTACCAACAAACCGTCAAGCTGCCCTGCCTGGCGGATCAGGAAAAAGGAATATGCTTTTTCATTCTCCAGCGTGACTACTTTCGTAAAGATCTTATCTGTGCTGCTGGCGGTCGTAAAATCAAGTGTATTAGGTCCCGCACTGATCTGAAAATAAGGGATCGTACCTGCGAACGGTATTGCAGCTGTGTTTACCTGCTTGCTATTGAGATAAACGTTGTAAGTGGCCGGCGTGGGTGATGTGTTGATGACCGTTAAACCCGAAACCTTAGTTTGCGGAACTTCATCTTTGGAGCAGGAGCCTAGGGAGAAGGCTGCGGCTGTGGCGATAATGTACATTCCAATACGGGCCAGTACGCTGGACTTTGCGGTAGTAAATTTTGTCATGTGTTACAGTTGATGGTTAAATGATCGTTTCTCGTTCAAACGTGGGTGCATTGATTTACGCTACAGGAGAATTGGTGTCAAATATTGGTTTTTCTTCGAAGGCCTGACGTTAAAAAACGTTAAATCCAGTTGGGCGGACATCTTTATTGTTGTTCAATTTCATTTCTCATCAATGGAAGAAAAATGGCGAAAAACGGCCTTCCCATTATCTCTGCCGATGCAAGTGAAAAAATATTTGAAAATTTTCAATAGTGTATTTTGTACACTAAGAAAGTTTTTCTAACTTTGTGTAAGAAATAAATGGTAGACAATACCGTTTAGTTAAGAAAAAGATTGGAAATTCCCTTTCAGGTGGCAAATCAAGCGGCCGGGGAAATAAAGGAAAACCCGTTCATACAGGTTTATATTTGGTTAGAATAGGGATGTGTCTGGATGGAGCATTCCTTTCTTTTTTTAAGGACCTTTTATAAACGATCTGGATTATGCTTCGGCCTTCTTGTAAACGGAATAGGTTAAAAGTCTTTTCTTTCCTTCCATCCAGAATCTAAGCAGCACGAAAACATAGGTCAGCACCAATGCGAAAGCAACCCCTGCAACAAGCGAATTCCGTAGGCTAAAAATGAGCATGCCATTGAAAATTAATTGCACAGCGCAATAGCCGGAGGATACATACAAATGTGGAATTTTCTTTTCGTGCACCAGAAATTGAAAGTAATGACTTCTGTGGGCTTCAAAAATGTTTTCTTTTCGAAGGAGTCTGAAGAATATAGTGGTGACGGTATCGAGACCGTAAAGAAACAGGAGCAGAATATAGGAAACATTACCCGAACTGAGGATTAAGTCACCAATAAGGAAAATTAGAATTACCGCTATGCTTACACTGCCGATGTCTCCCGCAAAACATTTTGCCCGCGTTCTGAAGTTGAAGAAGTTGAAAACAAGAACCGCCAGCATGGCTGCAGCAATTAGACTGCTGTCCGCAAATCCTTTTTCGACATACTCATTAATGTACAGCAGCGTTCCCAGGGTGATAAATGCATAACCCCCGGTCATTCCATTGATGCCATCCATGAAATTGACTGCATTTATGATCCCGATGCCGACCACGAATAACAAGGGCACAACCAGTGGAGGAAGATCGAATATTTGAAGCTGGTAGAACAGAAGGCCTACGGCTATGAACTGGCAGAAAATGCGGATCTTGTAGCTAACAGGGTTCAAATCGTCCAGAAAGCTAATGAGTCCGGCTATAAACAGCCCCGCAAGAAAATAGCCATAGTTGAGGCTGGAAAAAAGTGGATAGCTGATCATTGCGAGGGCAAAGATAATTCCTGCTCCGGTGACGGTCGTTACAGAATGTGAACTCCGTAAGTTTGGCTGGTCGACGATGTTAAAGTACTTTGCGACCTCCAGATAAAGTAGCTGGGCCAGAATGATTAGTATCGTGAATATCAGGAGTTGAATATTTGACATAAATCATTGAAATTTAGGAAGTTGAGTAAGATGACCTGTTGTAAAGTGGCGTGTCAGCAGGCTGTACAACGACATACCAAACAATGAGCATTCCGTTTTTTTGGCTCAGATATGCAAAATCTTTCTTCACGTAGTATTTGGCATAAAATCAGTATATATAACTGAAAAGCAGTAGATTCCGAGTTTCGCTCTGGATTTATCTCTCCGTCCTTTACAGACAATAAGATTTGCCAGGTTAAAACCAACTGTGCTGGTAATTGTTCCTTAAAGGACTTGCATTCGTTTGTTATCGATCTTTTATTTATTAAATGTTTCTGCACATGCACCGTATGGAAAATCCTGAGAGTAATAAAGCACCCGGCGCCCCTGAGGTATCCTTTAGGGAGTTGATTTTGAAAGTCGAAGGCTGGATCCGCTATTTGCGATCTAGGTGGCGGATCATACTGGCGTGTGCGATTATCGGTGGAGTCATCGGTTTTACCTATTCCCTGATTGCAAAGCCAGTGTTTGTTGCCACAAGCACCTTTGTACTTGAAGATACGGATGACCTAAGTGGTCTGGGGCAGTATGCAGGTATCGCCGCCATGATTGGACTGGATTTGAGTGGCCACAATTCCGGCGGAATCTTTAAAGGCGACAATATTATGGAGTTGTATAAGTCGAACGCTATGATAGAGAGGACTTTACTTACACGCGTCAGCTTTGATGGCAAAGAACAGCCACTAATCAATCGCTATATTCAATTCAACAAATTGCGGAAAAAGTGGGCAGATGATCCTGCGCTGCGGAACTTACAATTTGAGCATTATGGGGATGATTCGTCCAATACCAAAGTTTCCCGGCTACAAGACAGCATCATCTCCGCCGTTGCTACCAGGATAAATGAGAAATATTTTAAGATCGGAAAGACGAAGAGTGGGCAGCACATCTTCAAAGTAGAGGTGCGTGCGCCAGATGAATTCTTTGCGAAAGCCTTTGACGAGGAGATTGTACGCAATGTAAATGATTTCTATATTCAAACAAAAGCGGACAGGTCCCTTTTGACCGTCCGTCTCTTGCAGAGTAAGATAGACTCCATACGGACTAAAATCGATTCAGCCGCATCCTCTGGATTTGCTTTAAAGACGAACACAGAGGTGCTCGGAGAACTGGTGAAAAATCTGGAGCTCTCTAAAATCAACCTGGAGAAGCAACTGCCGTTGATCCAGGTTATCGACCGCCCCAAGTTTCCATTGAAGAAGTCCTATGTAAGTGCCCCGGAAGGAATTCTTATCGGATTTTTCGGCTTTGGAATCCTCAGTATGTTTTATCTATGGCTTAAACGGTTGTATCTAGAACTGCTTTATCGAATAGACTAATAGAGAATTCAGGAGATTGAATAAGGCTGGTGCCTTTGGCCATGGTGATTATGTCCCGAGACAAAGGTGCGCACAGCTGAGCGATATCAATTAAGTATGTGGTTTTACAGCGTTGTACTAGTTTTTTTGATCGTGGTGTTGAGTGCTGGTTATTTTTTTAAGGTCCAGAGGGAGAGCTATTGGACCTGTCTGGCACTCCTGACGGTGATGGCTGGCTTCCGGCAGGAGGCATGCTGTAACGATTATGCCATTTATGTGGATTATTATTATAACATCGATGCGATTCCCTTTACTTTCCTGGAGCCCACTTATTTTTTGATCGCTAAAATTTCGGGTGCATTATGGAAAGGGCCCTTGGGAATCTTCATCATTTATGCAGTTCTTGGCGTGATGATGAAAGGGGTGGCGTTCCCCAGGCTGACTAAGTATTATGCGATCAGTTTGATCCTGTATTTTTGCTCGTTTTTCCTGCTTCACGAAATGACCCAGATCAGGGTAGGAGTAGCCTCGGCCATTTTGCTGCTGAGTATTCCAAGCATTGAAAGCCGGAACTGGAAGCACTTTGTTGGTTACCTGATCCTAGGTACGCTGTTCCATTATTCATTCGTTATTTTTGGTTTTTGTTATTTCCTTAATCCCCATAAGATCAATCCTGTGGCCTATCTGGGGGTGATTGTTCTTACGTATATTGCCGTGCTGGCGGGGCTGAACCTCACTAGAATATTTGAGTTTATGAGACTGGGCTTTATCTCTACAAAAATTGAAACCTACAAGAAGCTTTTAGAACAAGGCCTGTTTGGCGGTATTATGTTGCTGAATCCACTGTTATATCTCCGCTTTTTTGTACTGTCTTTCCTTATGTGGCACTCCGACGCCCTTCAGCAGAAGAACCGGTATTCCATACTTCTGATCAAGCTTTATGCATTTTCAATTTTCTTCTTCATCGCCTTTGCCGATCTACCGGTTCTGGCGGGTCGGGTAAGTCAGCTATTTGGAATTGTGGAAATCATATTGGTTCCCTTCGTTGTTTATATTCTGAAGCCCAGGTATCTTTCTGTTGGTCTTGCCATTTTATTTGGCATACTAATTATGTATAAGCAATTGTACTACAGCGATTTGCTTAATAGTTACTTTTAGTTCGATGATATGGTTTCGGTTTGCATGGCCACTTACAACGGAGACAAGTACATCAGCGCACAGCTGGATTCGATTTTGTGCCAGCTCGGCGAAGCTGATGAGCTTGTTATTTCTGACGATTCTTCCACTGACGACACGGTCCGGATCATTGAATCCGTAGAGGACAGGCGCATCCGGTTGTACACGGGAAATACTTTCAGAGATCCGATACGGAATTTCCAGCACTGTCTGCAACTTGCCAAAGGTGACCTTATTTTTCTTGCCGATCAGGATGACCTCTGGATAGATCATAAATATGAAAAGATATGCTCGTTGTTAGCTGAGTATGATCTGGTGGTCAGTGATTCCATCGTTGTTGATGAAGACCTGCGTGTACTTGAACCTTCATTTTTCAGATTTTTCGGCTCAGGTAAAGGGGTAATAAAGAACATCATCCGCAGTTCCTATTATGGTTCGTGCATGGCCTTTCGAAGCAGCCTTCTGCTGGCAGCACTGCCTTTTCCCCCGACAAAAGAAATTGGTCATGATCTATGGCTTGGTCTTGTTGCGGAAATGACCGGTAAGGTGCTGTTTTATGACGAACCGCTGCTGTACTACAGGCGGCATTCCGAAGCGTTTACCCGTACCGGCCGCGGGAAAAGTAAACGAACGCTCGCAACCAAGATCAGGGGCCGCCTGGTGATGCTTCAGGCCATTATTCACTTTTTAAGGATTCGGAGATGGAGGTAGGACTGGTTTCAGTGATTACGCCGATGTACAATGGCGCACGTTTCGTTCCGGACACCATCGAATCCGTTCTCAGGCAAACGTATCCGCACTGGGAGATGTATGTGATTGACGATGGATCGAAAGACAACGGACCTGATATTGTACGTCAATACGCTTCCAGAGATTCGCGGATCAAGCTTCTGAAGCAGCAGAATGCCGGCTCAGCAGCTGCCCGGAACAATGGCATAAGAAGGGCATCCGGCCAATATATTTCACTCCTCGATGCTGATGATACCTGGAATCCGGAATTTCTCGAAAAACAATTGCGGCTGATGCGGGACAAGAATGCTTTGCTGGTATATTCATCGCATACCCGGATTGATGAATATTCGAAAGAATGCCTGAAACCCTATATCGTTCCAGACAAGGTAACCTACAAAGACCTCCTCAAGAACTGTTACATATCTTGCCTTACAGGGGTTTACGATACTTCTGTTTACGGTAAAGTATACTTACATGAGGACATGAAAAGCCTCCGGGATGACTACGTTTACTGGTTGGAAATCATAAAGAAAGTTAAGGTTGCTTATGGAAACAAGGAGGTCATTGCGAACTACAGGATACTGGCGAGTTCTGCAAGCAGGAAGAAGAAGAAGGTCATTATACCACAGTTTAAGGTGCTTTATCAGGTGGAAAAGCTGGGCTTGCTGCGGAGTTTATATTACCTGGCCTGCTGGGCAGTAATCAGTTATTTTAAGTACAAGAAGTAGTTTAAAGAAGCCGGGATGCAGCGCGTGCAATCCCGGCCGGATTGCCGTTGTACTAAGCATTGCTGTCATTCGACTGACTCTGCGCATTGGCATTTGCTTCTTCCTGAGAGGTGTCCAGCCGTTCCGTTGGATGGACATCGCCTAGTCTTGCCTCACCATTTTCAAAATCTTTATTGGTATCCGGACGCGCTTTTTCTGCCATGTGCAGGAAATCCAGATCATGTTGTTGATTCTCCGGCGCCTTAGCCTGCTGGTTTTCCTGATTGTTTTCTTGGTTTTCCATATCTGTCGCTTTGTTGTAAGAACAAAACAGCTGCGAAATGTAATTGTTTAAACGATCAGAAGAGATGTCCGCAGAATCAGGCACAAGAGTGAGGTAGTTTGCGCTGAATTGACTACTTTTGTTTTGGTGTAAAATATACACTAACTTGTATGGTTGTTTAGCGGCCGGGACAACACATATATGCAATTAAAATGAATCCTGGTAGAATGATCATGATATGAAGAGAAGCTTGATTGCACTGTTATTCGGTGGACTTGGCATTGGGATTACCGAGTTTGTGATGATGGGACTGCTACCAGATATTGCGAAAGATTTATCTATTTCTATCCCGCAGGCGGGCCACCTGATTTCTGCTTATGCATTGGGTGTCGTCATTGGTGCACCAGTGTTGGTATCTATAGCTGGCAGTTACCCACCCAAAAAGATATTAATGGCCCTGATGATCATGTTTACGGCGTTCAACGCCTTTTCTGCATTTGCTCCCGGGTACAGTACTTTGTTTATCGGCCGTTTGCTTGCCGGACTACCACATGGCGCCTTCTTTGGCGTGGGATCTGTTGTAGCCAGCCGGATTGCAGAGAAAGGTAAAGAGGCGCAGGCGGTGTCGGTCATGTTTGCGGGGCTTACCATCGCGAATATTATCGGCGTGCCACTTGGCACCTATATCGGACACCACTATTCCTGGCGATTCACGTTCATAATCATTGTATTTGTCGGACTGGTGACGCTGTTGAGCCTAAAAGCCTGGATGCCCGTCTTACCGGCAACCAAGAACCGGGATTTTAAGAAGGAACTGGATTTTTTTAAGGATCCAAACTCCTGGTTGATCATACTGATGATCGCCATTGGAACTGGTGGATTATTTTCCTGGTACAGCTACATTGCGCCGCTGTTGACCGATGTATCCGGGTTTAGAGCCGATTCTATCACTTATATATTGGTGCTCGCCGGTATGGGTATGTTCGTTGGCAACATCATTGGCGGCAAACTTGCGGATCGGATTTCATCTGCAAAAGCTTCATTAGCCCTGTTAATTGCCATGGCTATTTCTTTGTTTATCATTCATTATGTGTCCGTAAATCAGACGCTATCACTGGTGATGACCTTTGTTACTGGTGCGATATCTTTTGCCATTGCTGCCCCAATTCAGATGCTGATGATCAACACCTCCAGAGGCTCTGAGATGCTCGCGGCCTCTGTAAGTCAGGCGAGCTTCAATATCGGCAATGCGCTTGGTGCCTTTTTGGGTGGCCTGCCATTGGCTGCAGGGTTCGATTACACATCGCCGGTATGGGTGGGCACGCTGATGGCCTTAACAGGTGCGGTGTTTGCCTGGATGATAATTATACGCAGCAGGAAGCTGGCTCCTGTATCATAATTTTAATCTCATATTCTGATTTTAACAGTTGTTGTCCGGTAATCTGGGTATCTTTGTTGCTTTTAACGAAATGCGAGCAAAGTATATTTAAATGCGACAAAAATCTTTGTCCTGGCAAATGGCCTGGGATTACCCGGCTTTCCGGGTGAAACTGGTCTCCGGGTTTATTGTAATGGGGATCATTTTATATTCGTTTCCTCAATTTTTTTCCATTATTGAAGTCCGCCATGGTCTGTTGATAAATGATAGATTTCTGGATTTTCTTCCTGCCCGCGACGTGTCTACGTTTATTTTCCTGGTCTTGTATCCGGCTGCGCTTTTCTTTGTTTACCGAATGGTAAAAAGTACCACCGTTTGCATCACGGCTTTATGGGGCTATATATTTTTATGTCTTGCCCGGATGTTGACCATATATCTAATTCCGCTGGAGCCGCCAACCGGAATTTTGCACCTCAGTGATCCTTTCTCTGTTTTTTTCTATGGTGATACGTTCATCACCAGAGATCTGTTTTTCTCCGGGCATACGGCAACGCTTTGCCTATTGGGTATGTGCCTGGAAAACAAGTGGGAGAAGCGGATATTTTTTGCAGGTGCAGCCATTCTCGCTTTGCTGTTGCTGATTCAGCACGTTCACTATACCATGGATGTGCTTGCCGCGCCCGTCTTTACCTATCTATTCTGGTTTATGGGACGCAAAGTTGCAGATGCTTAACGCAGTTGTCTAAATACCGTATTCGGGCAGCTGCTTCAGCTTCGGCCGCCTCATATCAAGCATTATCATTTAAACTCGTATCTTATCATTTTACTTAAGTATGGAACTAACACAGCTAGACCCACAAGAACTTTGGAAGCAATTTAGCCGCTTGAATGCAATTGCGCGTGCGTCCAAACAGGAGGAGCAGGTTATCAGCTTTATGGTTGATTTTGGAAACGGACTGGGTCTCGAGACGATAAAAGATGATATTGGAAACGTGATCATCAAGAAACCCGGAACAAAGGGAATGGAGAATCGTCCAACGGTTGTTGTGCAGTCACACCTCGACATGGTGCATCAGAAGAATGCAGATACTGATTTTGATTTCCAAAATCAAGGCATTGAGATGTATGTAGATGGTGACTGGGTGAAGGCGAAAGGCACTACCCTGGGGGCGGACAATGGGGTTGGAGTCGCTGCGATCATGGCTGTGCTGGCCTCTACTGATCTGGTACATCCTCCACTGGAAGGCCTGTTTACCATTGATGAAGAGACTGGTATGACGGGTGCCAAGCAACTGGATGCCGTAAACATCACCGGCAGGATTTTGTTGAACCTCGATACCGAGGAAGATGACGAACTCACCATCGGCTGTGCAGGAGGTATAGACACTAGTACCTCATACCGGTACCAGCAGGAAGCTGTAGATCGAAATGCTGTGGCCTACGAAATTTCAGTTCAGGGACTGCTTGGTGGTCACTCTGGAATGGACATCCATACGGGTAGAGGAAATGCGAACAAGATCATGAACCGCCTGTTGTATGGTTTATCCAATGCCGTTGAACTGCAGTTGAGCTTTCTGGAGGGTGGGAGTTTGAGGAATGCCATTCCAAGAGAATCATTTGCGGTAATAGCTGTGCCGCATTCGCAGCGGGATTCCTTTCTCGCCTACATCGATGAATTTAGAAGATTGATTACGCAGGAATTTCAAACTGTAGAATCTCAATTGAAAGTTCAGGTGAGCAGCACATCCTTGCCAGAATATGCGGTTGCAGCCACAGACTTAATAAAGATTCTAAATACAATTTACGCAGTTCCTAACGGGGTATTCAGAATGAGTCCGGATATTCCCGGGCTGGTTGAGGCTTCGACGAACCTGGCGAAGGTGATCATCAAAGATGGTGTGTTCAGCACGCAATCCTTGCAGCGAAGCAGTGTAGAAAGCACTAAGGAAGATGTAACCAATGCCGTTACAGCTTGTTTTGAGAACATGGGCTGTGAAGTTTTGCAG
Source organism: Pedobacter sp. (assembly GCA_045629455.1). Lineage (GTDB taxonomy): Bacteria > Bacteroidota > Bacteroidia > Sphingobacteriales > Sphingobacteriaceae > Pedobacter. The sequence continues at coordinate 29,780 of JAZQRI010000001.1, forward strand.
GACGGGGATTATCCTGGCTGGAAGCCGAATCCGGATTCCGCCCTGCTGAAGGTTTTCGTAGACCTGTATACACGTAATTTCAATGTTATGCCGAGGGTGGAGGCCTGCCACGCGGGGTTGGAGTGTGGAATTCTTGGGGCACACTTTCCGGATATGGATATGATCTCATTCGGCCCCACGATCCGCGGCGCTCATTCACCGGATGAGCGGGTACAGATAGCTTCTGTGCAGAAATTCTGGAACTTTCTTTTGCAGGCCCTGAAAGAGGTCTCCGCTTAACCAACCATCAGAATTGTAGTAAAATAGAGATTGACCCTTATGAACTTAAAGACTTACTTTTTTATACTGGTGTTGGGCTTCGCGGGCACCCGGCTTTCCGCACAGCAGTTTACAGTCGGTACTTTTAACCTCCGGTATGCGAACACAACGGATACGGGAAACTTATGGCCGTCGCGTCTTCCAGCAGTCGCAAGTCTCATACGTTTTCATCAGTTTGATGTGTTTGGAACACAGGAGGTTCTGATTGATCAACTGAATGATTTGAAGAACACGTTGCCTCAATATGAATACTATGGCCGCGGAAGAGACGATGGCAAGGAGGCCGGGGAACATGCCAGCATTTTCTTCCTGAAGGAGAAGTTCAATCTGCTGGATTCAGGTGACTTCTGGCTGTCTACACATCCGGATGTTCCCGGAAAAGGCTGGGACGCTACCTGCTGCAACCGCATTTGCAGCTGGGTATATCTTCAGGAAAAAAGTTCAGGGAAGAAGTTTTATTTTTTTAACACCCATTTTGATCACCAGGGAAAGATTGCACGTGTCGAAAGTGCAAAGCTGATCCTCCGGAAAATCAGGGCGATTGCCGGAAACGAACCAGTCATCTTTACAGGAGATCTGAATGGTAGTCACAGTAGTGAATGGTACGGTATACTGGCAAATTCCGGGCTTATTTCGGATACATATGGACAGGTTAAATACCCCTATTTGAACAGCCCATCCTTTAATAACTTTGGTAAAAACATATTGGACAATGAGGTAATTGACCACGTATTCGTAAGCAGGCATTTCGTTGCAGAACGCTGGGGTTTGCTCACCGACACTTACCACGGCAAGTATCCGTCTGACCATTTTCCGGTACTTGTTGACGTGATCTTAATGCAGTAGCCTGCGTGTAAAATATTCCTTACGTTTAGGTGTATTAACGCTACGATTGCAGGTAGTTCGTCTTGTAAAACTACCTGATTTTCAACTTTTAATGGAGTCGGATTTTGATGGCTGTGCATTTGCGTGGCAATTCTTAAACCTAGCATTATGGCGGCCTTTAAAACGAAAAAGTCGAAGTGGGTACTTGGCATGTTTGTATTTTTCTTGCTTGCCGGAATTGCGGGCTGGTACTATCTAAAAAGGGATCTCGCAAAGGCCAACTCCGCTGTCGAAAAATCAATAAGCCAGCAGTTTGCCGAGATGATCACAGAAGCAAGTGACAGCCTTTATAAAGTCTCCTATTCCAGGTTTGACTTAAATTTAGATTCCGGTAAGGGCATAATCAGCAACTTCAAATTGATTCCGGACACGATTGTTCTTGAACGCTTAATCAAGCGCAATCGGGCGCCCAACAATGTGTTGACGATGCAGGTGAAGAACCTGGTGCTTTCGGACTTCGGCTTAAAGAAAACAGACCAGGGGAGACGGTTCACGATTAACCGCATTTTGATTCAATCTCCTTCGATGACAGTGGTTAACACCTTGCGCCCATACAATATACAGGCAAATGATGAGGAGCATGGGAAGTTATTTTCATTCCTGCAGACGATGCTCAAAATATCAAGCATCAACACCCTTTCCATGCGGGACGTGGATTTCACCTATGTAAACAAAAATTCTGACGTTCCGAAGAAAACTCGCCTTAGAAATTTGAATATAGACATGAATGGCATCTCTGCATCAGAAGAAGGCGCTCAGGGCAGGAAGAGCACAGTACTGGTTGTCAGCCGGTACCGCCTTGCTACGCCCGATAGTTTGTACTACTTGACTGCCAATAACTTCAGGTTCGTTCCTGGCCGGAAAACAATATCGATAAGCGTAGCGGAACTTAGTCCACGATTGTCAAAGAAGGCGTTCTATCAGCGTGTGAAGTGGGCCAAAGACAGGATTCACCTGCAGTGCAGGAACATACAAGTGACGAATATAGACGTTAATCGCCTTATAAAGACCCAACAGGTGCATATTGGAACATATGCGGTGGATTATAACTTTGCAGAAGTATATACCAATTACAACTGGCCGCGGCGAACACCCCCGGTACGCGAAAGCCCTTATCCACATCAGCAACTGCAGCGGCTTGCTTTTGACATCACCATTGATTCCATGCGCATAAAGAACTCAGATGCGTATTACCGGGTATTGGCGGACAAGTCGGACCAGGTATCGAGTCTGGATATAAATAAATCGAGGGGTTTATTCTTGAATATTACAAACAACAAGGCTGCAATTCAGCAGAACCCGTACAGCACAGCATCGTTTAAAGGGAAACTAATGGGGGTTGGGCCACTGCAGCTTGACATGAAATTTAATCTGGCTGATCCAAAGGGGCGGTTTAGCTATACTTCGACAGTAGGTGTGATCAATGCAAAGTATTTTAACCGCTTTTCGGAGCCATTTTCGATGATGTCTGTGAAGGAAGGACGGATAAACAAGATGTATATGTCCGTTAAGGCAGATGAATCTAAGGCTACTGGAAAAGTAGATATGTATTATACAGGTATGAAGGTCGCATTGCTAAAGAAGGATGACGACACGAAGGTGCTGAAGGACCGGAAGGTGCTATCGGCACTGACTAACGTGTTTCTTCCCAATGACAATCCGACAAAAGGCGGTAAGTTTAAAGATGGACCGATTCATGTGATCCGTCCAGACAACATGTCCTTTTTTGGTTTTATGTCTAAATGCATGATTGATGGCATGTCCTCCAGTATGACGGGACTTGAACAGCACAAGAAGCAGCCGGAGCAGAATATCATAACCGAAATTGGGGAGGGCATTATTGGATCGCCTGGCAAGAAAAAAGGTAAATAAAGCTGGTTATAATTCTACTCTGATTTTTGCCCGTATGCCGTACTTTGGCACATTGGGATGATCCAGGTAATTAAACCTTCTCACTGCATCAACCCGTAGAAATTTGAAGATGTTTCCCAGGCCGATACTTCCTTCTGCATAAGGCGTTTTACCGAAGGTATAGGTGGTTGGGATTCCTTGATTATTGATCGGGAAGGGCAGTAAATCTGAGTTCAGCTTGGGATTGTTCTCGGAACGAACACCGCCATAAACGGCTTTGAGCGATACATATTCACGCAGCTTGAGGTATTTTAGCAGGGGAACTTTGTTTAGAAAAAAGCCATTGAAGCCATGGTCGATGTTAATACCTGCGTAATGATCGCTTACAAATTCCATGAAGTTCATCAGATTGTAGGCATTGATCTGGTATGCATAGCTTTGATTTGCCCGGTGAATGGCCAGGAGCGGGTAAGGAACTTTATTGAACACATAGCCACCTTCCACCTTGACATCTGTGATTCCCAACTGGGACATGTAAAAGCGCCTGTCGATGGTCGCAGACAGATTGTGATAGTTGTACTCGCCACCAAAAAGCCCTTTGAAACCAGCAGCATACCGAAGGTTATAAATTGGATTTTTGCTGTTTACAACGACACGGGTGCGCTTGCCCTGATAGAACTGCTCATTGGGTGCATAGCGGAGCGCAATATTGAATTCCGAGGTAGTAATTTCAGTCAAACTCAATCTGCCCTGACCGGGATAGCTGTAGATCAGCGCGCCTGCTGGCCTTTGTATCCACTTGCGGAAACCAAGATCAAAGGAGAAATGGTTTTCGAATTCGCGCATCCATTGGATCTTGTAAAAATTATTGTATAAGTAGCGGTTGTTTTCCCCTCGCTTAAAAGAAGAAATGAAATCATCTTCTGAGTTCGACCTGAGCTCTTGTCCGGGAACATACAAGTCGCGTTGTACACTCAGGCGCAGGAAGTTTTGTGGGAAGGTGTATATCGACTTATTATTGAAAGCATAAGCGGCACTCATATAGCCTTTCCAGCGTTCATCCTGGAATCCATAAGCGGCATATCCATCAAAATAGTACCGCGTACTGAACTCCGTTGTGGTGCGACCACCAAGGCGCAGTTTAAGTCCTTCTATTCCATTGAAATTATAGAACGTATATGTCGGGCCGATCTCGAACTTACCTAAGTTGTAATAGCCTGCGAACAAAACTCCTGCAACAGCCATTGTGGTTTTAAATGATCGGCTTTTTCCGAGGGAATCAATGTTCTTATAGATGTTTAAGGTCGCCTGCGGTACGGTATCAAGTCGGTGTGTTTCCCAGTACAGATCAGAACGGTTTTCTGCGATACTGCTCTGTGTCACAGCTTCTCCGTTGAATACGCTGTCCGGTATGTTCACGTCAGTTTTAAAGTCCCTGATGACAATTTTCCGCTGCCCGGTTAGGCTTTTGCCTTTATTCTTGCTGACTCCAAAATCGACGATCAGGTCACTTTTACTCAAATGGTAGCGCCTGTTACTTTGCATCTCGAAGTTTTGCCTGACCTCTATGGCGCGCGCGAAGTTCAGGTTTACTGATTTGCTCGTCGTCAGAAATACGCTTTGTACGGCATAGTTGGCATCGTTGGTTACATACATACGGCCCGTGAATAATAAATCCTGGGCATTTCTGGGAATGAAAGAAAGTTCGATCAACTGAGGATTTTGCGTTTTGATCGTATCTGTAATAAAGAACTTGTAGAATACAGGCGCTGAATTGGCTATCGGACTGAGGAATTCAGTTGTGGCAATGAGTAGATTGTTGTCGTAAATATTGATATCGGCATACATCCGGTTGAGGTACACAGACAACCCTTTATTGTCAATAATGTCGCTATCAAAGTTGACGTGTTTATCACCCAGGACAATTGATTTTTTCTTCTCCGGATTTTTCCGGTAGTAGTTTTCCGAAAACTTTTCCTGAAGATAAACCGGCATCTGATTCTTGCCTCCGATCTTATCAGAATCCTGTTGACTGAACATAAACTGATACTTACGGAACAGCTTTTTTTGGGTAAACTTGTCTGATAAGTTGCTTAGAGACACTTGGATGCGCTCATATTGCTGAAATGATACTTGATCATGGCTTTCCATCCTGTTAAAGGGTTTTCTAGCGATGACCTTCCTGATCAGTTCTACAGCCGGATTGTTTTTGTTCCGGTAAGCCGCAAGCTTTGCGGAGGTGATTTTAACTTCTGTCAAGGCTTCAGATACTTCTTCCATAAGTACCTTTATTTCCTGAGATTCGTTGGCTTTAACGGGTATGACCTTGGTCCTGAAACCGATCGAGTTGAACTGGAGCGCGGTTTGGGGAGCCTCACTGCTGATGTGGAAATTTCCATCGTTGTCTGCTTTCGTAGAAATTGTTGTTCCTTTAAAGGTGACCGTGACGGAGGAGAGCGCTTGATTCTTGCCATCTTTGATGCTGCCGCTCACTTCAGTGCGTTGGCCGAAGACCTGAAGGGTCATCAGCGCGAGCAAACAGGGAAGAAGATAAAAATGGAATGAAGTGTACCGCATTAATTATCCCTTTTTCAGAAAAGCAGTTTTTAGCACAATCCGCATTTTTTCTACTTTGCAGTCGACCTCTCCACCATCTTCCGTGAGCCGGATGTTTTTGATCACCATACCTTTCTTAAGGGTAATTGAAGTGCCTTTTACGGGAAGGCTTTTAATCAGAATGACGGCATCGCCGTCCTTTAACAAATTTCCGTTACTATCTTTTACGTCCATTAATGCGTGGTTTTTGTACTCTTAAGCCCAACAGAAACAGCTGTTCGCAAAAGAATGTGCAAGGATACTGCTTTTTTTTTATTCCGGATTATATATTAAATAAAGCGGGCTGAACACCGTTTATTAACTAACGCTAGAATTCAGGTGTAAATTGTTGTGTTTTTTTCTGAAATAGTGCATCAAAATTACATCCACATGGTTTTATGACCTGGTTTTTATGCTATTTTTGCCGAAAAAAATTTATTGTGGCTCGTACATATAAAAAAACTGAAAGAACTGTAGATGTAGTCTTAATTGGTGCTGGAATTATGAGCGCCACATTAGGTGTTTTGTTAAAGGAACTTGAACCGGGTATTACGGTTGACATTTTTGAACGATTAGACGTTGCAGCAGCTGAAAGCTCCGATGCATGGAACAATGCAGGAACGGGACATTCTGCTTTCTGTGAGCTGAATTATACGCCACAGCGGGCGGACGGGACAGTTGACACGTCTAAAGCAGTAGCAATTGCCGAATCATTTGAAGTTTCCAAACAGTTTTGGTCCTATCTTGTACGTGCAAAGCTTGTAGATTCTCCGGAGAATTTTATTAGAAGTATTCCACACATGAGTTTTGTATGGGGTGCTGAGAATGTTGATTTCTTACGGACCCGATACAATGAATTACAAAAATGCAGCTTGTTTAAAGGAATGGTTTATTCCGAAGACAGAAAGCAGCTGACGGAATGGATGCCTTTGGTAATGAAGGACCGTGATCCAAATGAAAAGGTTGCCGCAACAAGAATGACCCTTGGGACAGACGTTAATTTCGGTTCACTGACCAGGATGATGTTTAAGCAGTTGCAGGAGAAAAGTAACGTCTCCATGAACTTCAATCACGACGTTAAAAAATTAAAGCAGAAAGACGGTTTGTGGGAAGTGAAAGTGAAAGATGAGGCTACGGGCGTTCGTAGAACTGTCAAAGCAAAGTTTGTATTTATAGGTGCTGGCGGGGGATCTCTGCCGTTGCTGGAGAAATCAGGCATTCCGGAAGGAAAAGGTTTTGGTGGATTTCCGGTCAGCGGACAATGGTTAAAGTGTACCAATCCGGAGATTATTGAGCAGCACAATGCCAAAGTTTACGGAAAGGCTGCCGTTGGTTCGCCTCCGATGTCTGTTCCACACCTGGACACCAGGATGATCGACGGCAAGCGGGCATTGTTATTCGGTCCTTACGCAGGATTCTCAACCAGATTTTTAAAGAACGGTTCGTTGATGGACCTTCCTTTATCCATAAAGGCAAACAACATCATACCAATGATCTCCGCGGGGCTCGATAACATACCACTGACAAAATACTTAATTAATCAGGTTCGTCAATCTCCGAACGACCGCCTTGATGCTTTAAAAGAATATCTTCCATCTGCGAAGTTAGAAGACTGGGAGCTGGAAACTGCCGGCCAGCGTGTACAGGTAATTAAGAAGGATGAAGAACATGGCGGTATACTGGAATTTGGAACCGAGGTGGTGTCTGCCGCTGATGGATCCATTGCCGCACTGCTTGGTGCTTCTCCTGGTGCCTCTACCGCAGTTTCCATTATGGTTAGTTTACTGAACCGTTGTTTTCCGGAGCGGGTGAAAACAGAAGACTGGCAGAAGAAATTGAAACAAATGATACCTTCGTATGGACAGCCGTTAAATGTTGATGCAGAACTAACGGAAACCATAAGAACCCAGACTTCTCATGCATTGAAATTGAAGGTAGACTAAGCGCGCCTGAGGTTGAGCGCGGTTTGAAGGACCATTTGTTTAAGGTTTCGGTCTCTATTCTTTTACACGGAAGCTGAAACAAAAAGGTGTATATTGATGTTCAATCCTTAAATTGAAACAATGCCCCGTTGGTCAAGAATCGCGCTCAAAACACTTGCTGTTATCTTTCTGTTGGTCTTGATTGCCTACATTTCTGCAGCCGTTTATGTAAACACCCATAAAGCAGCATTGTTATCATCCATCTCTAAAGAGCTCAATAAGAATCTGGATGGTTCGCTGAGCATTGAGAGCATGGAACCCGCCTTGCTAAAGGGCTTCCCGGGCGTTTCTATTACACTCAAGAATGTGGTGATGAAAGATAAAGAGTGGTCAAGGCATCAGCATACGTTATTGGCGGCAAAGCACTTAGATGTATCCATTAACGTATTGGGCCTGCTGACGGGAGCGATAGAGATAAAAAAGCTGGCGATAAATGATGCGTCGATTTATTTGTATACAGACTCGGCAGGCTATAGCAATACATCAATTTTCAAGAAGAAGAATAGACCGGACACCTTAGACGCAGCTGATGACGGGTCATCTACAGAGATCCGGCGCTTTAGTCTTAGCCGTGTAAAGCTTGTTTTTAATAACGAGAAAGGAAACAAGCTTTTTCATTTCAATATTGATAAACTTGATGGAAAGCTCAACTATAAGGGTTCCAGCTGGGATGCTAAAGTGGACTTGGATGCATTTGTGACGAGTTTAGCTTTCAATACGCGTAGGGGGAGCTTTATTGAGAAAAAAAACCTTTCCGGTCCATTCGATGCTACATACGATGATGAAACACAAACCATAGCTGTTAAACCAAATACGCTCCGCATTGGCGGTGATCCGTTCGAAATTGCGGCGAAGTTTCTGGTTGGAAAAGATCCTACGGAATTTTCCATCAACATTAAAGCAAATAAAATTTTATGGAGGCATGCTTCTGCATTGCTTGCGCCGAATATCAGAAAGCGTTTAGATCAATTTGATCTAAGGGATCCGATCGATGTTTATTGCAATATCGCAGGCAACATGGGCCCCGGAGGAGACCCAAAGATTGTTGTGGTATCGAGGATTTCAAACAACAGGCTGACCACGCCGGGCGGCGTTGTAGACAGCTGTTCCTTTAAGGGAACTTACACCAATAACTATGTGAAGGGTAGAGGAAATACGGATTCCAATTCCGTCGTGAAGATTGTATCTTTTAAGGGAGTATATGAGCAGATACCAGTCCAGCTGGACACTGCATTCATCAGCAATTTCAAGGTCCCGGTTGCCACTGGAAGAGTCCGGTCCAAGTTTGCCGTCTCCAAACTTAACAGCATTGTTGGTTCCGACCTTTTAAAGTTCACAGATGGCGTTGCTGACTTAGATTTGCGATATACCGCCAGTTTGGTGAACTTGAGGTTGTCAAAGCCAGTGATCAGCGGATCCATAAAGATCACGAGGGCGGATATGGTATATGTTCCCAGGAACCTCAGGTTCAAAGACACCGACATCGCACTTAAGTTTGTTGGTCCGGATTTATTTCTTAATAACCTGCGCGTACAGAGCGGAAAAAGTATTGTATTTATGGGTGGCAGTGTTAAAAATTTCATGAATCTGTACTACACGGCACCAGAGAAAATTATATTCAACTGGACGGTAAACAGCCCGCAATTGTATCTTGGAGAGTTCCTCGGATTTCTTAATTCCAGGAATACAGTAAAAAGTACTAAAAAGAAAAAGCCGTCGGGCAATTTTTCGGAAAATCTGAACGAGGTTTTCGAACGAAGTAAGATGGATATCAATTTACGTGTAGAAAAGATGTTCTATAAGAATTTTATGGCGACAGATGCTACTGCGAAATTGTTTGTTTCTGAAGATGGAATTGAGATACAGAGGTTGAATATCAAACATGCGGGCGGATCGCTGAGTGTGAATGGAAACTTGTTTCAGCAGGGAAATTTCACGCGTTTTGCGGTAAATTCGACAATCAAAAATGCGAATATCAGAAGTTTTTTCTATGGGTTTGATAATTTCGGTATGGAATCTTTAAGCCATAAGAACTTACGGGGGAGTTTATTTTCAAAAGTTCGAATGGAAGGTCGCATTTCGGGCAATGGAATTCTAGATCCACATGCGTTAAAGGGCGCGGTTGCTTTTGATGTACGAAATGCTGCGCTATTGGACTTCGATCCCCTTATTAATGTGGGAAAGTTTGCGTTCCCACTGCGCGACCTGAACAACATCACGATCAGTAATCTAAAAGGCTTTTTGCGCGTTAATGGAGAGAAGGTAACCATTGCGCCGATGAAAATTAGTTCGAGTGTGTTGAATGTTGATGTTGCCGGTATATACTCTATGGGCAAAGGGACCAATATAGCACTTGACGTACCACTCAGAAATCCGAAGAATGACGCGAATATTCCGGATGCTAAAGAGAAAGCAAACAAGCGGATGAGCGGAATTGTGTTACACTTAGTTGCTACCGATGGGGAGGACGGTAAAATAAAGATTAAGCTAAACCGCAACCGGCGCAAAAGCGATTAGGCTCGTGCCTGCCGATCGTTTAGGTTGTTTTTATTGAGCGTTGTTTTCAAAATTTATGTATATTTTGAAAACATTCTACAACTGCTGATGTTCATTCAACAGTATTAAAGCAGTCCTGAGCAGCAGGTGTGTTTTGTTGGATACAATCATCTGTTATATAGAAGCAAACAAGATCAAACAAATATGAAACGTAAATCCACAGCAGTTTGGAAAGGAACTATTAAAGACGGAAGCGGTACGTTGTCTACAGACAGTACTGTTCTGAACCAGACACAATACTCCTTCAAGAGTAGATTTGAAGATGGGGTAGGTACAAATCCCGAGGAACTAATGGCTGCAGCTCATGCGGGCTGTTATACCATGAAGTTGAGTGCAGATTTAACTGAGGCCGGTTTTAATCCGACATCATTGGAAACTACATCAACTGTGTCCCTAGAGAATGGTGTTATTACGAGCTCTCATCTGGTAAATAAATCTGTCATTCCCGGGATTTCTGAGGAACAGTTCCAGGAGATTGCGCGTGGAGCCAAAGAAAATTGCCCGGTCAGCAAGGCTTACAATTTGGAAATTAGTCTTGAGGCTACTTTAAACAATAATTAATAAAATAGGGGTAAATAGAGGTAATTGGCTTATAACTGACAATAACATTGCAATTTAGAGCATAAATTTAATTACCTTTGTGTAAATTTTTAGACATTAATGAAGATATTTATTACAGGCCTTCCGTTAGAAGTAGGGGAAGATGAGTTAACAGCCGTATTTGGTGATTTCGGCCCGGTAAAATCACTTAGGATCATCAAAGATCGTGAGACAGGACAGAGTCGTGGATTTGGTTTCGTAGAAATGCCAAATGACGATGAGGCAAGAGAAGCGATTAAAAGAATGAACGGTGGTGATTACAACGGAAACCGCATTAAAGTAGCTGAAGCACAAGAAAAGCCAGGAACTGGCGGTTCAGGAGCTGGAGGTGGTTTTAAGCGCAACAACAATAGAGAAAGAAGCTTCTAGTCTGCTTTTTTAAGATATTTTAAGTCAATTGTGCTGAGCATGGTTGACTTTTTTTGTTCAATGCGATCACCTTACAGATCTGGAGTGTTTAAACTTCCGTTAAAATTCAGTTTAGTTTTTCTGGTTCTTTTCTTGGTGCAGGTGCTGGGGGACTTAAATTCCTCGTTGTGTTTTTCTTTGTATACCGGATGTATTTCGACGTCGGTTTTTATATTAATGTTTGTTGTCATCACCAGACTAAAAGGTAGGTTTCACCGGAGGATACTATTTGGCTTGGTCACCTTGTTTATCGGACAGGTGAGCGCTTCGTTTATGGCATCCGGGTCAGGGGCCTTCCTTTACGGCTTGACCTGCTTTTGCATTTGCTACATTTTCTTTACCAGTGCTTTCTATCTTGACTTCAGATCAGCACCAGAGTTGGACAAGCAGGGAGCGAGGTATGCGATTTTAGTTGCTTTCATACTGAGTTTTACAGTCTACCTGTATTTGCGGCCCTACCTTGGGGTATACCGCATACCCGTTCTGATCTACACGTTCATAATCAGTTTAATGGCGATGATGGCTTCGTTTAGAAGACTCCGGGTCAATTCACAAAGTTTCAAGCTGGTTCTATCGGGTATTGGCGTGTTGATTGTCGCTGACGTGGCATTTGCCATAGATAAGTTCGTTTCGACATCTGAAGCAGCTAACTATCTAGCCGGAGGCGGGCATCTCCTTGCTTTGTATCTTATTGTTGCTGGTAGCATAACGAGGATACTTAAACCCAGCGACTCTCCATTTTGATCCGGTCCTAACGGCTTATTTGATCATAACACCAGGTTTGTCGATTAGTGGAATACGGATCAGATTGTTGTCAACGATACTTTCCGGCAGGAAAATGAATTTTTTATCATATATAGTTCCATTGATATAGTAACTGAGGAGATACTCGTTCGTTAATCCAAATACCTCTGGATCGATCGCTTCGACTACCGAAAATGAACGTGGTTTAATGTCGCCGAGTGAGTGGCGCAGCACAGAGGTCTTCACAACTTTTCCCTTTTTCTCTCCGTATCCTTTTGAGCTAATGAGCACATTTTCGATGGCTTCATCTTTTAAGTTAACGATGTAAACCGTCCACGAAGATACTTCTGGCGTATCGTTCATCAGAACGACCGTCATTGCTATATCCTCAACAATATTCTCTGGAAGGTCTTTTTTCATAAAGCTTTAAGGTTTCCTGTCCAATGACAATTACTTCTTTTTTACAGCCACTTTCTTCTTTACAGCAGTTTTAGTACCAGTTGTTGCTTTTTTCTTGGTGACTTTCGTCTTTTTTTCAAATGCATTGGGCACTTGTTCAACAATTAGTTTTTTAACTTCTTCAAGAGAAATCTGTCTTAATTCCTCTGGAGTATATTTCTCATTCGTTGCGGGGTTCTTCCGCAGCTTAAGCATCTCTTTACCGAAGCGAATGAATGGGCCCCATCTTCCGTTTTCTATGGCTATTTTCTCCTCATTCCATTGCTGGAGAAACCGGTTTGCCTCTTTCTCGACCTTCTTGTCAATAAGTTCTTTAATGTCACTTTCACGAAGGTTATCGAAATCGTACGCTTTCGGCACATTGATGAAGAGATCGTTCCATTTGATAAAAGGACCGAAGCGGCCTGTGCCTTTTGTTACAGGTAAACCTTCGAACGTAGCCACAGGTGCATCAGCGACTATCTTCTCTTTTATAATTTCCACTGCCCGTTCGATGTTGATGGTCAGCGGGTCTTCATTTTTTGGAACGGAAATATAGGCTTCACCCCATTTGACATATGGACCGAAACGTCCTACGCCTACAGACACTTCTTTTCCTTCGTAGTCCTCAAGCTGGAAAGGAAGTTTGAATTGTTCCAGCGCTTCATCTAAGGTGATGGTTCCTACACTTTGCTTTTTGGATATGCTGGCGTATTTAGGTTTTTCTTCATCGTCCACCTGGCCAATTTGCACAAGAGGGCCGAACTTGCCGACTTTAGCGTAGACATTTCTACCACTTGCCGGGTCTACACCCAATAGTCTTTCTCCATTTGCCCGGTCAGCTGTTTCCAGCGTAGTTTCTACATCTTCGTGAAAGGGCGTATAGAAGGAGTGGAGCATACTGGTCCATTCCTTTAGTCCCTGGGCAATTTCATCGAATTCTTTTTCCACGGATGCTGTGAAGTTAAAATCGACTATGTCTTTAAAATGCTCGACAAGAAAGTCGTTCACCACTTCTCCAATATCCGTTGGGAAAAGTTTCCCCTTCTCTGCACCTGTAATTTCAGTTTTGGTTTGCTTGGTTACAGCGCCATTGGTTAACAAAATCGAGTTGAAGGAACGTGTCCGCCCATCTCTGTCTTCTTTTACGACATAGCCACGATTTTGAATCGTTGAGATTGTGGGGGCGTACGTAGAAGGCCTGCCGATTCCCAGTTCTTCTAGTTTCTTAACCAGGCTTGCTTCCGTGTAGCGTGCAGGAGGACGTGAAAATCTTTCCGTCGCATTCATTTCCTGGAGAACCAGTTGCTGGCCTCTGGTTAATGGAGGCAGTATATTGTTGCCGGATGCGTCGTCAGTTTCATCATCATCACTGGATTCCAGATACACTTTGAGAAATCCATCGAATTTGAGCACTTCTCCTTCGGCAACTAAATTTTCTTTCCGGGTGCTGATTCCGATCTGTGCGGTAGTTCTTTCAAATAGGGCCTCGCTCATCTGAGAAGCTATAGCTCTTTTCCAGATCAGCTCGTACAGGCGCTGCTCGGAACTATCTCCGGCAACTGTATGGTGATTAAAGTATGTTGGTCTAATGGCCTCATGCGCCTCCTGTGCGCCTGCAGACTTCGTCTTATAGGTGCGGGGCTTATGGTACTTTTCGCCGTATGCTGATTTTATTTCATTGGCCGCTGCCTGAATCGCTGTCTCGGAGAGATTTACCGAGTCGGTTCGCATATAGGTTATTTTTCCACTTTCATACAGACGCTGCGCAATCTGCATTGTTCTGGAAACGGAATATCCCAACTTCCTTGAAGCCTCCTGTTGCAATGTAGAAGTTGTAAAAGGAGCCGCAGGGTTTCGTTTGGCAGGTTTTGTATCCAGATTTGTAACGGAGAATGCGGCCTGAACACAATCCCTCAGGAACTGCTCGGCGTCCGCTTCGTTCTCAAATCTCTGCGGTAGTTCAGCGCGAACGATCTCCCGTGGGTTGCCATTGTTGAACAATGCCGTAATACGGAAGGCAGCTGTGGAACTGAATTTGTTGATTTCCCGTTCGCGCTCCACGATCAAACGCACGGCTACAGACTGAACACGCCCCGCAGATAAAGATGGCTTGATCTTCCTCCACAGTACCGGCGAGAGCTCGAAACCAACCAAACGGTCCAGAACTCTTCTGGCCTGTTGAGCATAAACCAAATTGTAATCTATTGTCCGTGGAGCCTCAATGGCTTTGAGTATCGCAGGTTTTGTAATTTCATGAAAGACAATTCGTTTGGTCTTTTCTTCCTTCAGTCCAAGTGTTTCAAACAGGTGCCATGAAATGGCTTCTCCCTCACGGTCCTCATCGGACGCTAGCCATACCATTTCTGCACTTTTTGCAAGCTTTTTTAACTCGGATACAAGCTGCTTTTTATCAGAGGGGACTTCATAGGTCTGGGAAAAATTATCGGTAATATTTATTGCCGTGTCTCCCTTGATTAAATCGCGTATGTGTCCATAACTCGATTTAACAAGAAAATCTTTTCCCAAATAACCCTCTATCGTTTTTGCTTTTGCAGGAGACTCGACTATCAATAAATTCTTCGCCATTCAGAACGTTTTTCTGCAAATAAAGCTATAAATAAGCCGAAATTCAAAATTCAACATCATTTAATATGAAAAACAACTTTAATAAATTATGCGCTGCGCATATATTTTTGGCTTTCACAACTACGGGGTTGAATATATTCTTATATTTATATAAACATAATTTTCAACGATCGCTTAACCTATAAAAACCACGAAAATGAATACTTTATTAATTCTACTTACCTTAATTTTTACACCTCCGAAATCTGTTTATGATTTCAAGATTAAGACTATAGATGGCAAGGAGCTGAAGCTGTCATCTTTTAAAGGAAAGAAAATATTGATTGTCAACACCGCTTCCAAGTGTGGTTTTACGCCGCAATACGAAGCTTTGGAAAAGCTGCATAAGCAGTACGGGAAAGAAGTTGTGCTGATTGGTTTTCCCGCAGGGAACTTTGGGGGTCAGGAGCTGAGTACAAATACGGAGATTAAGGAATTTTGTAAAAAGAATTTTGGGGTTACGTTCCTCTTGAGTGAGAAAGTCAGTGTGAAAGGACAGGACATCAATCCACTCTTTGAATACCTCACAACCCAGGATAATCCGGACTTTAAAGGTGAGATAAAATGGAACTTTGAAAAGTTTTTAATAAACGAAAAGGGCCAGCTGGTACACCGCTTCCGGTCTAAAGTAACTCCAATGAGTGAAGAGATCACTAAGAATTTGTAGGCAGACCGCTATATTACTGAAAAAGGGTGCTCAACGTAAGTGAGTACCCTTTTTTATTAATTCAACATTTGCAAAGCGTGAATATCAGATACGCTTTTGAGAAAAGGTACTGATAGAAATTAATCTCTGTATTGTAAATGCGATATTGTGATTCGAGCTGTACGTTCTTTTGCTTTTAGTTAAGGGCTAGCATAAAAATCCACCACCCAGAAGATCGTTGCCTTCATAAAAAACGGCTGATTGCCCAGGGGCTATTGCAGAGACCGTATGATCGAATACCACGCTGATCCTGTCACCGTCTTGTTTTATGGTACTTAACATACCGGCATCTTTATAACGTATTTTGGTGATTACATTCTCCAATGGTTCCGTTATTTGTTCATACTTCAATAAGTTGACATTTCTCACCATTGCTTCGGCTCTTTCCAACTCCTCTGCTTTACCGAGTACAACCGAGTTGCTTTCAGGAAGGATTTTTATTACAAACATTGGTTCGCCAAACGCAATACCAAGGCCTTTACGTTGCCCAATGGTATAGAATGGGTATCCTTTATGCTGGCCTACAATCATTCCGTTACTAAGGATGAAGTTTCCACCCGAAACACGTTCTTCCAGGTCACCGACTTTGTGTCTCAGGAAAGAGCGGTAATCATTGTCAGGTACAAAGCAGATCTCATAACTTTCACTCTTTTTAGCAAGTTCTTCCTGGCCCATATCCAGAGCCATTTGTCTGATTTCTGCTTTAGTAAATGAGCCTAGCGGAAACTGAGTTCTTGAGAGATTCTCCTGTGAGACGCCCCATAGCACATAGGACTGGTCTTTGTTCTCGTCACGACCCTTTGAGATGACGTACCGACCATTGTCGTGCTGTCTTACATTTGCATAATGGCCTGTAGCTATAAATTCGCAGTCAAGTTTATTGGCCCGTTTTAACAAGGCTTCCCATTTGATGTGCGTATTACAAAGTACGCAGGGGTTGGGTGTACGACCTGACAGGTACTCATCAACAAAGTTGTCGATGACATAATCACCAAACTCATCACGAATGTCAAGGATGTAGTGTGGAAATCCGTAGTTCACAGCAAGCGCACGTGCGTCGTTGATGCTATCAAGACTACAGCATCCTGTTTCCTTACTGCTGCTTCCGGAAGTCGCGTAGTCCCAGGTCTTCATAGTAAGGCCAATCACTTCATAACCTTGCTCGTGTAACATAACTGCAGCTACTGAACTGTCCACCCCGCCACTCATGGCTACTAAAATTCTACCCCGTTTACTCATTCTTCATTTTTATGGTACAAAAGTAAAAGTTTTAAGTTGAAGATTCTGCCGAACAGGTCAATGGCTTGTAATTATTGAGTGGTAATGGCCCATGACCGTTTGGTAACTTACAAAAATCGAAAATTACGCGGTTCAATCGTTTTTAGGACGTCATCAGACTTGTAGTCTCTGATTCCTGGCAGTAGGCAGATCTTGTGTAGAAGAAAGTCGTCCTTCTCAAGTTTGTCTCTAAAAAGAAAGTAGATGGAGTAATCCAAACTGCCTGTAAGCTCTATTCTGGTCACACATTCCAATCTTGATAGTTCGGCTTCAAACAAGCTTAACGTTGATTCCGTTTTTTCTTTAAGGAGCACATGAAGGTTCATTGCGACACATTGAGGGAACTTACTTTGATCTATCGTTCGTTTGCACTTAAGGTACCCCGCTCGTTCAAGTTTGGCAATGCGCCTTCGAAGTGGTGTCATGCTGATGTTGAGCTGTGCCCCAATAATTTTCATATTGATGGGAGTACCGTCGGACAGGAGTAAAATCAGCTTCTTGTCGAGTTCGTCAAATTTGATTGCCATAAAATGAGAGTGCTAAGTGAGAATGTTTAAGTAATCCCGATTGAATAAATATAGAAAAATTAGCTGAATAAAACTTTTAACGTGAAAATAAATGTCATCAATAAATAAATGTTTATTATTTAGAAATTTATTTCCGGCTGTTGATGTTGTAACATAATGAACAAGGCAAAGAATTAGGATTTATATCTTGACAATTGATCTATGTACAGCCTGAAAACGCATAAACCAGTGACTATACACCGGAAAGGACCTCCGTTCGTTAAATTCGGTGCTACATATAGTTCCTAGTTCACTTAGGTCTCATATTTTAAAAGTGATATTTTTTAATAAAAAAGAAAATAATGGTAGATACTCAAGTTCAAAGTACGCGATAAACCTATGTAGGACGCTATAAATAGGCGTAAAATCTACAGAAATATAGATATTGTAGTTATTTTCACCAAAATATTAAAAGCATTTTGATTCTATAAGTTAAAATTGAAAATTAGAGTTAAATAAATTTACTAGTTAATTCTAAACAGAGAAAACATGAAACAAAAACGGATTACCGCTACAATTACAAACAGGGATGCGCTTTCTTTAGACAAGTATTTACATGATATAAGTAAGATAAAGTTGCTCACAATTGACCAGGAGGTACTGCTTTGTCAAATGATCCGGACTGGTGAGGCACGTGCTGTCGAGAAGTTGATTGAGAGTAACCTACGGTTTGTCGTTTCTGTAGCAAAGCAGTATCAGCATAAGGGATTAAGTCTGGGAGATTTAATTAATGAAGGGAATATTGGGCTCATTAAAGCAGCATCCAAATTTGATGAGACGAAAGGATTCAGGTTTATCTCATTCGCAGTACATTGGATCAGACAGTCTGTTATGCAGGCAGTAACCGAACAGACCAGAACAGTTAAGCTTCCCTTTAATCAGGTTTATGGCATCTCGAGAACAAATAAGGCATGTGCACGGTTAGAACAGGAGCTACAAAGGAGCCCAACAATCACAGAGATTGCGGAACATATGGGTGTGGAAGATTTGAAAATTGAAGATTATTTGACCAACGGACGGCTAAATATTTCTTTAAACTCGAGCTTAAACGCTGATAAGGAGAAAACATTGATAGAAGTTTTAAAGTGCGATTGCCCAGATACGGATGAACAGCTGATCAAGTTATCACTAACCGAGAATCTGCTCCAACTCCTAAATTCATTACCAAAGCGAGAGGCACAAGTGATGCGTCTATATTTAGGTATCGGCGAATTGTATCCACTTCAACTCGATGACATTGCGTTAATCCTAAGGTTAAGCAAGGAGCGTGTACGCCAGGTGAAAGACAAGGCACTAAAGGAACTTCGACGGAGAGGTAAGCCATTCCTAAGAAAACTTGGTATTTTCGGTGTGTGATGCTGATGACTACGAAAAAAAATCAGAAATTACGTTCCACTAAACGAACTCAGGAACGGGCGCGTTAGGGTCGTTTCCCTGAATTTGATTTTGCCTGATGTCAGAGATCCTGGGTTGTGGACGGGAGTTTAGCCCGTTTGTTCCACTTGCTCCATTGTATAGGAGTAACCCGCCTAAAGCAAGTTCCTGTATCGCCATGATCGGGCTCTTTGTTATGTTTTTTACACCGCGTCTGAAAATATAAGCCCCTGCCAGTATCGAGATGATTCTTTTGCCTGTTCCAAGATGGTAGCTGCCAGTGGAATTCAATACTTTTTTACCGGCTGTTAAAGCGGCAATATGCTTGATTTTGGTGAACATATCTTTTAATTTTAACTTTACTTTTCAACAGCTACAGCAGGCAATTGTTTATTTTAAATGCAATAAAGCTCCGAAATTAAGCATGAAAGATATTCTGTTGTATTACCGGTCAGCTGGTTATCCGCTTTGAAATGACTGGTCTGCCGATCAATAAAACGATAAGTGACAAAATTGATGTTGTAAACATAACCAGAATCATAGGCACTGCAGATTTGGTGTGAAAGACGCTCAATGCAGAGGCAGCAATCGCACCTATCCCCATTTGGATCGCACCCATTAAAGCAGATGCCGTACCTGCATTCTTACGAAACGGAGCGAGTGTTAGCGCAACGGTATTCGGATTTGTAAAACCAATACACGCCAGGAAGAGGAACAAAAATGAAATTGCGCCGAAGACGCCAATCAGATTGTAGGCAGTACCGATGTAGAAGGCAATTGTTATTAGCACCTGGCAAATTATGGCAATAGGAATGATTTGGGCACTTGTATATTTCTTTAACAGTAGGCTGTTAACCTGGCTGGAGCCAATCAATCCTATTGATAAAAAAGCAAAGATCCAGCCGTACATCTCTGTGCTGACTTTGAAAACCTCCATGAATACAACTGGTGATCCGGCCACGTAAGCAAATAGTCCCGCAAAAGAAATTGCACCTGTAAACGCGTAGGTAAAAAATTCGGGCTGGAACGCAACTGCTAAAAAGCCCTTAATGATTGGTGAGGGCTTTAGCGAGATGTTAATGTCTGGCTTGAAATTGTCCGGAAGTATAAATATCGTCGTGAGCAGGTTCAACACGCCAAGAATAAGAAGGGCAATAAAGATGGCATGCCATCCAAAAAGAACAGTGATGTAACTCCCTACAGTAGGGGCAAGCATCGGGGACACGCCTACGACTAACATTAAAAGCGAAAAAATTCTGGCACTGTCCTTAACAGGGAAAAAGTCTCGCACCATAGCGACTGATGCAACTGCAGCCGCACAACTGCCTATAGCCTGGATTGCACGTAGGACAATAAGCTGGTTTAATGTTGAGGCAAATAGACAACCGAACGATGCCAAAATATAAATGATCAGTCCGATGCATAGTGGCTTCTTCCTGCCAAAGCGGTCCAGTAATGGTCCGTATAGGAGTTGCCCTAATGAAATCCCTATGAAGAAGCTGGACAGCGATATGGCGACTTGCTCCGTTGTCGTGTTCAGATCTCTGGCGATCACCGGAAAGGCCGGTAAGTACATGTCGATTGAGAATGGACCCAATGCCGTTAATGATCCCAGCAGTAGTATTAAATTAAGTTGTTGTTTGTTGGTCATGAATGTTTCTTATAATTTTTCTAACACCTGCTGTATAGCTTTGTTTACAACAAGCTGTGGATCAGTACTGAACTTGCCAGTTAACCGGTTCGCCAGTATTGCATTTACCGACAACGCATTGTGGCCCAAAGCGCCGGCAAGTGCATATATGCCTGCAGTCTCCATTTCCAGGTTCGAAATACGCGAGCTTCCAGCCTTAAAGGAGGTTAAGGTCTCCAGAAGCGCCGGAAACTTTCTGTTCGCTCTGACGCTTCTGCCTTGCGGCGCATAAAAGCCAGGAGCAGTAACGGTAATCCCGGATGGAAATCCTTTACCGATGCTGTCTTGCAGTAGCGGGCTGGCGGCAGTGAGATATGGCTCGATACCGGATAGATCTTTCAAATGCAGTTTAATATCGTTTAGCAAGGCGTTGATTTCGCTTGTTTCTGCCTGGAGGTAATAGTGCATCAAAGTGTCCAGTCCCAACCCGTGCGATGAAACCAGGATGGTCCCAATTTGTAAATCAGGCTGAATTGCACCGGAAGTGCCAATGCGGATGATATCCAGCGACGTCAAAGAACTTTTCACTTTCCTTGAAGCAAAATCTATATTGACCAGCGCGTCAAGTTCATTGAGCACAATGTCAATGTTATCTGTCCCGATCCCGGTAGAAAGAACCGTTATTCTCCTTTTTCCGACGTACCCCGTCTGGGTAATAAATTCACGTTTTCCTTTCGAGAGTTCAATAGCATCAAAATACTTTGTGACCTCCGCGACCCGGTCTGGATCACCTACGGTGATCACGGTTGAGGCAATATCTTCGGGAAGAAGATTCAAATGGTAAATACTGCCGTCCGGGTTAAGTATCAGGTCCGATTCGGAAATGCTATTCATAGGATTTTAATAAGGGCTGCAAAGGTACGCTTTTATTCTACCGCATCAACTTACACGTATGAATTGAACTTTCAAGCCATCAAGACCCGTTAGTTTACTTAACGTCGATTCTGCTAACCGCTTTCGCAGTTCAATCTGCAAACTGCAATCCAGATTGAAATTCTGAGATAAAACGGTTACCCGCTCATCTTTGATAACTTTCATGACCTGGTTTGTGATGGAATATGGAAAAGAAATGGCATACACTTCGTTAATGGTTTGTTCAACGATCGATGCTGCATTAAGTGCATCTATGGTTGCTGATTTGTATGCGTTAATCAAGCCGGGAACGCCCAGTAGCGTCCCTCCAAAATATCGTACAACAACAACAAAGATATTTGTCAGGTCTGCGGAAAGTAACGTGTTTAGTATAGGTCTTCCAGCGGTCCCGGAGGGCTCACCATCATCATTGATTCTGAAAATGCTTCTGTCCGGCGTCAGACGGTATGCCCAGCAGAAGTGCCTGGCTTTTTGATGCATGCCCTTCAGATTCAAAAGGATCGATTTAGTCTCCTGCTCAGACGCGATCGGGTAAGCATAGGCAAGAAACTTGCTTCCTTTATCTTTGAAGCTGCCTTGGCAAGCTTGCTCTATCGTCTTGTACTGATCCTCAAAAAGCATATATCCTTGAAATGGTTAAACAAATTACAGCAACAAGGGCCAGGACGAAGCCGATGATGTTCAAGCGGCTAAACTTCTCCTTGAAAAATAAAATCCCGACCAGAGTACCAAGGAGAATTACCCCGATGTTCATGGTCGCAAAAACCGACGAGGGATTGTTTGGCAGCGCTTTGTGGGCTTTAAGATAGAAGTAGATGTTCGCAAAATTAAAAACGCCCAAAATACATCCGTAAGCAAGGCCAACAAACTGTAATTTTTCTTTTTTAAACAAAACGAGATATCCAATGCCTGCACATGATATCAGGAAAGCCAATACAAATACAATGAGGAGCGAGGTTGAGTACGATACATCCGGAAGCTGGGCAACTTTCTTAAACAGAACGTCAATAATCCCAAATCCAAAGAATACAAGGACAGGGTAGATGATCAGGTTGCTGCTCGCCGGTGAATCCTTTTTCGACAGGATCAAAGCAATGGCCATAAAGCCTAGCGCAAGTGAAACAATCTTTAAGGTGCTGAAATGTTCGTCAAACAGGAAATAAGATGCAATTACAGGAATAAATAAGGAGAGCCGTTGCGCAACATCGGTTTTCGCAATCCCAATTTGCTTGATTGAGACCGCCATCACCAGAAATATAGAAGGCAACAAAATTCCCAGGTATATGTAAAGGCTGGAGCTTGGTAAAGTCATACTGCCCAACTCTATTTCAAAGAATATTGCCGCCAGTATGATCGCGAAAAAGTAGTTCCACGCAATCGCCTGAGGTATGTTGATATGATATCGCCTGGCTAATTTTAAAAGAACACCTACCGTAACGCTACAGAAAATGCTAATTAGAATATACATCATGAATTTGACGGATTTCTGTAGATCAGCAGTTTATCCTCATTCAGGGGAACAACTTCCGTAAGGTGCCCGTTTACCTGAGGAGCCAACATGCCCTCGTTCCAGTTTACGGCGGAATGGAATACCCTGGCCTCATCCCATAACCCCGCTGAAATAAATTGGTTTAAAACCTTCGACCCACCTTCCATGATTACGGATTGCAGATCCATAAGGTACAGCTGAAAGGCTATTTTTTGAGGTAGATAGTACCTCATGTCTTCCATATGGATGAAATGAACATTTCCACTAACTGCTGTTTTTACCTCATTGAAGATGATTGTTTTAGCATCTTCATTATATATTTTGTTTGTGGGATCAATTTGAAGCCTCTGATCGATAACGATTCGAACGGGGTTCTTGCCTGACCATTCTCTGGTGTTCAAATTGGGGTTGTCGCAGATTACAGTCCTCTTTCCGACGAGGATTGCATCTTCTTCTGACCGCCATTTATGTACCAGTTTTTTGGAGAACGGGGTGCTAATCCATGCCTGCCGCTTGTCCAGAGGAGCAAAATAGCCATTTGCAGTTTGCGCCCATTTCAAAATAATGTAGGGTCTTTGCTTTGCAATACGAGTAAAGAAACGCCGGTTCAACTCCAGACATTGCTGCTCAAGCACGCCAACGATCACCTCGATACCCGCACTTCTAAGTTTTTCAATACCAGTTCCATTTACATCCGGATATGGGTCTTTGTTTCCGACAACAACTTTTTTTACTTCATGTTTGATTAAAAGATCGACGCAGGGCGGCGTTTTTCCGAAGTGTGCACATGGTTCCAAGGACACATAGACGGTGGCCCGTTTTAGAAAGTCTTCTGCCTGCGTGCCATAGTTCTTGAACACAGATGCAACGGCATTGACTTCAGCATGAGCCTGGCCGAATTTCTCGTGATAACCTTCTCCTATGATTGCACCATCTAATACAATCACACAGCCCACCATCGGATTCGGGCTCACATTTCCCATACCCAACTCCGCTAGTTCCAGGCATCGTCGCATGTACAATTCATCAACCATCGTGTAAAAGTAAGGATATACTTTGATTTGCTTACTTTTACAATCTATGATTTTTAAGGATTTTAAATGCTTCTTTATGGAGCAGTTGAAGCATAAGTATGATGTAGATGAATGTACATCTATGTTTTATATAGTGGTTGATAAAGTGCTTGGAATTAATAAGATGAACTTTATTCTCAAGCAGGAAATTCAGCTTGATCCCGGGTTGGAGAAAACGCTTCGTTCCGTTGTAGACCAACTGCTTGAAGGTAGGCCCATACAATACATTCTCGCTGAAGCTGACTTCTATGGGCTAAAGTTTGTTGTAAGCTCCTCCGTGCTGATTCCCCGGCCCGAAACTGAAGAGCTCGTCGACTGGATATTAAATCATATTAATTCAGCACCTTTTTCGGGAAAGAAAGTATTGGATATTGGCACGGGGAGCGGCTGCATTCCGATCGCTTTAAAGAAGAATGCGCCCAATCTGGAATTTTCTGGACTGGATATTTCTCCGCCTGCAATACGAATAGCAGAGCAGAACGCAACTTTGAATGATGTAGACGTGTGCTTTGTTCAGGCGGATATTTTTAATTATCAAACATCGGAAATGTTCGATATTATTGTCAGCAACCCACCTTACATAAAAGAAGAAGAGAAAGCAGAGATGGGCGAAAATGTTTTGGAATACGAACCACATACCGCCTTGTTTGTCAGCAATGAAAATCCTTTAGTGTTTTACGAGGCGATTGCGGCATTTAGCAAAACACATCTGGCGACAGGGGGGTGGCTCTACTTTGAGATAAATGCGAATCTGAGTTCCGAAATGAACAAAATGCTCCTAGATGAGGGATTTAGAAATGTAGCGATTAAGAAAGACATGCAAGGAAAGGACCGGATGATCAGGTGCCAGTGGCAATAAGTGCTAGCTCCTGGGATGGTAATGTTTTACAATACCTGTCAGATATTCTTTATCCACATGGGTGTAAATCTCCGTCGTTGTAATACTTACATGACCTAGCATGGCTTGAACCGCTCTAAGGTCTGCACCGCCTTCAATCAAGTGTGTTGCGAAAGAATGCCGGAAGGAATGGGGGCTGATTACTTTATTGATCCGTGTTTTTTCTACCAACGATTTAATCATTGTAAACACCGAGATCCGGGACAACTTAGACCCAAACTTATTTAAGAAAATGTAGTCTTCCTGTCCAGCTTTAATCTTCAGGCGACCTCTAACTTCGACTAAGTAGATGGATATCGATTTTAGGGCGACAGAACCTATGGGTATCAGTCGTTCTTTGTTGCCTTTCCCCAGAACTATAATGTATCCAGAATCGGTGTTCAGGTTTGATATTTTAAGATTTACGAGCTCACTCACCCGTAATCCGCATCCATACAGCACTTCCAGTATCGCTTTGCTCCGTATTCCCGAAGGAACAGAGGCATCAATAGATTCCATTAAAAGGTTTATTTCCTCAATACTTAAAACATCGGGAAGCTTTCTGACGCTTTTCGGAGCCTCCAGTAATGCTGTGGGGTCTTCGGCAATCAACTGCTCTATGGACAAGTAGTGAAAATAAGATTTAATGCCGGAAATGACGCGCGCCTGTGTGTTCGGTAACATACCAAGTTCATTTAACCAGGTAATGAATTCTGTTAAATCCTTTCTTGTTATTTCGGATGGCGGTTTATTTACACCTGCAATTTCGAGGTAGTCAGCTAGCTTATTTACATCATTCAGGTATGCGTCAACGGAGTTGGCAGATAAGCCACGCTCAAGTTTGAGAAAAAAACTAAATTCTTTTAAATACGTCCGAATCGTCACAATTTGATTTTATACTACTACTTTTAAATTTTAAGTTTGAACGATGAAGATACAAATTATTAATGGGCCCAACTTAAATCTACTGGGTAAACGTGAGCCAACCGTTTATGGAAACACTGGTTTTGACGACTATTTGCCAACATTACGCTCAAAATTTGAAGCAGTTGGCATTGAATACTTTCAAAGTAACGTTGAAGGTGAGATCATCAACAAATTGCATGAAGTTGGTTTTTCCTTTGACGGGATTATATTGAATGCAGGAGGCTACACACACACCTCGGTCGCGATTGCGGATGCAATAGCGGCCATTCAGGTCCCCGTTGTTGAAGTTCATGTTTCTAATATATATGCAAGAGAGAGTTTCCGGCATGTTTCACTCACAGGTAAGAACTGCAAAGGTGTCCTGACAGGATTTGGTCTGGATGGTTACCGGTTGGCTATTGAGGCACTTTTAAGCGCTTAACCGTGATATTCTTAAGATCACTGAACTTGCTGATTTTACGAACGAAAAATGCCCAGACGACACTGGAATGGTAAACGCCGGCATGGTTTAAAAATGGAATCTGTGTTCCTGTTCTTTTCCGTGCATTTGATCTGATGTTTTGAAAAAAGCTAACGTGGGCTTTAGAGACAGCAACTGCATGCCTGAATTTGCCGGTGAAAATAAAGTGCATCCAGGCGATCAGATCGATCCAGAACCGCAGAAAGATCATCACGTAAGCTTCTTTAAGCGGGAGGTTTTTTTGTAAAATATAAAGGTTGTTCCGGAAGTTTAAGTAGGTTTTAAATGGATTATCGGAGTTTAGTGTGCCTCCACCAACGTGGAAGATTTCGGAATCGGGACAGTAAATAACTTTGTAGCCTAAATTCTTCAGGCGCCAGCAAATGTCTATTTCTTCCATATGGGCAAATAGGTCGGGATCAAGCCCACCCACCTGGATCCAGCAGCTGCGTTTAACGAACAATGCTGCGCCGCTTGCCCAAAAAACTTCGACCGGGTTGTCATACTGGCCTTCATCAGTTTCATTGATGTCAAACATCCGTCCTCTGCAGAAAGGAAAACCGTAGCAGTCTATAAATCCACCCGCGGCACCAGCATATTCAAATTTACGCTTGTCGTCAAACCATTTAATCTTAGGCTGGGCAGCTGCAATGCTTTCATCTGCCTCCATCATCTCGATAACCGGACTGATCCAATTTTTCGGAACAAATACATCCGAATTGAGCAGGACAAAATAATCTGCATCCAACTGACTTAAAACTCGGTTGTACCCTTCAGCAAAGCCGTAGTTCTTGTCATTTTCAATGATTAAAACATTCGGGAAATACGTCCGGACGAAAGCGAGCGATCCATCTGTAGAGGCATTGTCACCAATAACAACCTGCACGTTTGAATAGGCTGTATTCACAACTGAGTTTAAGAACCGCTTTAAAAAGGAGAGTCCATTCCAATTCAAAATAACTATTGCAACACGCGGGTTCATCAAGCAAAGAATTTATTTTCAGTTGGAAAAAGCCTTTTTTTTATCATTAATTTGCAGATCAAGAATGCAAACATAAATTTTCAGATGCAGACTCCAGCAATATTTCCGCTTTTTTATCTTCCACCAATCAGCTACTTCTCCTCTTTAAATGCAATAAATTTCGAGTTTATGCTCGAGAAGTTTGAGCATTTCCCAAAGCAGACTTTCAGGAACAGGACGGTTGTTGCCTCTCCAAATGGACCATTAAATTTGTTTGTACCGGTAATTAAGGGGTCCAAATACCATACCGTGATGAAGGACGTGAAGATTAGCTACGATTTCAAGTGGCAGCGTCTGCATTGGCTTAGTTTCGAAGCCTGCTACAGAAACTCTGCCTATTTCGAATTTTATGAAGATGAATTTGTAAAGTTCTTTGAGAATAAAACGACGTTTTTATTTGACTTTAATCTGGAACTGTTAACCTGGATATTCAAGCAGCTCAAGAAGAATCCGGATGTTCAATTTACAACCGAGTATGAAAAGACGCTGGCGCCAGCGCTGGACTTTCGTGATAATCCCATTTTTAAGAAAGGTACAGCATTCGAAAATAAACCATATTTTCAAGTCTTTGAAGACCGGAATGGGTTTTTACCAAACATGAGCATCGTTGATCTGTTGTTTAATCAGGGTCCACAATCAAAATTGTTTCTTTAAAAATGGCGGCTATTGCTAAGAAGAAGAAGAAAAAACACAGGCAGCAATACGCTTTGCCCGAAGCTGGAAGTAGTCCCGGGATCATTTACATTGATGAACATGCGCTGGATACCAGGATCGTATTGCATACACTATCCAAAGATGTATACAAAACGGAAGAGCTTGCAAATTTAAAAACCATCACAAGCACAATTTCCAATAAAGCATTTACCTACTGGATAGAAATCAAGGGATTCAAGAATGTTGAGGTGTTCGAGACTATCCAGAACGACTTGAACATCAATAAACTTATCCTTGAGGATATTACCAGAACCTATCAGAGGCCCAAGTACGAAGAATATGAAGATTATATTTTTGCCATCAGCCGAATTCTTTTCTATGACGATGAGGATTGCCTGATCAATGAGCAATATTCATTTCTTCTAACAGACAACGCACTATTTACCTTTCAGGAGAAGTATAATGATTGCATGGCACCTGTGAAGCAAAGACTTCGGGCGGGCAAAGGTAATATCCGTACGGCCGGAAGCAGCTATCTGATGTATGCCATGACGGATGCGATCGTAGATACTTACTTCCAGATCTTAGGCTTATGGGGAGATGAGTTGGATGAGATTGAAGATCGCCTGATGGATAAAGTCGACAGATCTATCATGTTTGATACCCAGACAATTAAACGTAACCTGATGAATATTAAGCGTCTGGCCTGGCCGGAGCGCGACAAGCTTAATGACATTCTTCGAAGTGACAGTCCGCTGATCACCGATCAGACAAAGGTCTTTCTAAAAGACGCTTATGACCACATCATACAGATCATCGATATCATCGAGTCTTTAAAGGAAATCTCCGCCAGTAATATCGACACCTACCTTTCTGTAATCAGCAACCGGATGAATGAAATCATGAAGGTGCTAACGATTATATCTTCGATCTTTATACCCTTAACATTCATCGCCGGTATATACGGGATGAACTTTGCCAAGCAAGACCCGGTTACAGGGAAAATTATGAACGCCAATATGCCTGAACTTTACCAGGAACATGGCTATCTATACACCATGATCGTCATGTTTATCATTGCCATATTGCAGGTCTTCTATTTCGCTCGTAAAGGCTGGTTTAAATAGCTTGGGTTCCTGACAAGCTTTTTTCATTACCTTAGCGAGGTATGCAATCTTTCGAAATTGATAAAACAGATGTTTCCAGGCTGAAGAAAGCTTTGGCTAAGAACGACGAGCTCCTAACGTCTATTCTTTCTGAATACCATGCCTCTGAAATCGCCATACTGTTCGAAAGATTGAATGTTGAGGATCAGGAAAGAATAATCAATCTCCTGTCTGCCGAAATTGCCGCTCAGGTGATTTCAGAAATGCATGAAGAGGCCCATCCGGAAGATCTGCTTATCCAATTGTCTCCCGAAAAAAGAACTGAAATCGTTCAGCTGCTCGATTATGACGATGCTACAGACATCATCTCGCAGCTAGAAGACGCGGAACAGAAGGAGATACTGAATGAACTCAGTGACCATGATGCTTCGAACATCAGAAACTTGTTGAGCTACCCGGAAGATACTGCTGGCGGCTTAATGAACACGAAATTCATCAGAGTCAACCTGAATCTCACAAAGAAAGATGCCATTGATGAAATTATCTCACAGAGTGAAGATATGGAGGAATTCTACACCATTTTCGTGGTTGACGATTATGGTATTTTCCAGGGCATTGTCTCTTTGAAGGATATCATTAAGGCTAAAGGAAATGCTAAAATTACAGAACTGGTAAAAGCAGAGGTAGCTTGGGTGAGTCCTTACACGGACCAGGAAGAGGTTGCCAGACTAATTTCACAGTATAATATAACGAGTATTCCCGTTCTCGGTGAGGATATGACACTGCTCGGAAGAGTGACCTTTGATGACGTGATAGATGTACTCCAGGATGAAAATACCGAGGATATCCTTAAAATATCAGGTGTGTCAGAGGACGAGGAACTCAGTGGAAACTGGATTGAGGCCGTAAAATCGAGATTGCCCTGGCTAATCATCAACTTGGGTACTGCATTTCTTGCTTCTGCGGTTGTCAGGCATTTCGAACCTACCCTGGAGAAAATTGCAGTCTTATCCGCCTACATGACCATAATTGCCGGGATGGGAGGGAATGCGGCGACACAAGCCCTCGCAGTAACCGTAAGGCGTATTTCCCTTTACGACCTCACCAACCAACAGGCTTATAGAACCGTCCTGAAAGAGCTAACAGTAGGTGTCATAAATGGAGCCGTCACTGGATTAATTGTTTTGTTGTTTGCGCTTTATTTCGACAGCAATCCATTGCTTGGTTTGGTAATCTTTATGGCCATGACGGGGAATTTGTTTGTGGCCGGCATCGCAGGAGCTGGTATTCCATTATTGCTCAAGAGGGTAGGGATAGACCCGGCGATAGCCTCATCGATTATCATCACCACCTTCACCGATGTTTTTGGCTTCTTTTTATTACTTGGTCTCGCAAGTAAACTCCTGTTGTAGGTGTTTGGATCTCGATTTTTTCTGTCAACTTGTAAATATCGTAAGCAACTTTCTGGATATTGATAAATTGCTGGAAGATCATCTCGTTGTCCGGATTCTGCGTAAGTTTGAGGTCTGCCTTAATCCTGACCAGGGGTACATTGCTGGTTTCCGTCGGTTCATTCTCGAGCCGTTCCTCAGCTTTTTTGATCAGATAGCTGGTATTGCTTACGGCCGCCTTAAAATCTTTCATGTCCTCAATACTCCAGTCCTGTGGCTTGTCTAAAGTCAGCGTAGCAATGTTGGATGACAGCAGGTGATTCAGCGCAGTGAACTGATACAGTTCCTTTATGATCAACTGCTTGCTCTTAGGCTCAGAAAACATGCGCTGGAAAAGTGTGGAGAGGTTTGCTGTGGCCACGTAAACTTCTTTTCTGGCGAGCTTATAATCGGTAAGGTATCCTGAATTTTCGAAATACAATGAAGTTACCTTTTCAAAGTAATCCCTATTTGCCTGTAGCATCTTGATCATCGCTTCCTTGACTTTTTCATATTCCCAGCTGGGAAATAGAAAATAGCTCGCGGCAAAGGCAATTCCGCACCCGATCAATGTATCAAAAATGCGTTCCTTAGCCAGTGAAAAGCCACCCATGCCCAGGAAGTCAAAAAGTACAAGTATATAGGGTGTCATAAAGACAACACTAACCACATAGTTTTTCCGCTGGAAGCTGTAACTGAGAATCATACAGATTAGGAGAATTATAAACAAGATATCTTTGTCGTCCGTAAGCGCCAGGACAACCATCCCAATCACTGCACCGACAATTGTACCTACAATTCTTTCGTAATTACGCTCCTTTGTTAAACTGAAAGCAGGCTTTGAAATAACCAGAATGGTAAGCAATATCCAATAGCTATGGGAGAAATCAAGGGAACGTGAAATTACAAAGCCGATAAGCATAACAACGGCAACCCTCAAAGAATGTCTAAATGTGGCTGAGGCAATGCTCAAGTTATCAATTAGAATTTTAAGATCAACAGAGTGGCGGTTTACAAATTTTTCTGCTTCAATTTTGGGGATTCTAAGATTTTTCTTCTCGCTCTTTTTAAAATAGCTATTGACAATATTTACCCGGTTAACAATATTTACGATGTTGACCTCAATATTTTTAAGTGCTATAATTCCGAGCGTCTTGTATTTTCCCGCGCTGTCAGACTCCAGTAAGGTAATTTGCTGCCTTAAGTCGCTCACGTATGCATTCAACTGGGTGGGTTCAGGTGGTAAGCCACCAGTTTTTAGTGCAAAAGCGATATCCTTCAGCTGGTCAGCAATCTTGTGTATTGCTGTTTCATATTTAGCAAGTATGCCAGTGCTGCCAAACTGTTCATGCAGCTGATCGTAGTTGTAGAATGTCGACATTACTTGCTCAAAGACGTCGACCATATCCACAAATACCAAAAGCAAAAAACGGCCCTGAGGCGTAGATTCCCGTACAATCTCCCTGGTTTTAAACAGTACCTCACGCACAGCTTCCTGCTGTTCATTTACACGTGCCTGCAGCTTTAGCAACTCGGCATAATTTACATCAAAATCTGCGGTTCCACGGTAGAATTTTGCTTTCGCCTCCAGAAACTCACCAACTTCCAGTATAGACTCACTTAAGGTTTGTTCGGCAAGCCGGTACGGGCGTATCTGATTAAGAAAATAACTGAGCAATGTATACCATAGACCACCAGCAAATACCAATGCAGCATGCAATAGCACTTGATCTGCGGGTCGTACATCGTCAATGCTCAATACCAAAACCAGCAAGGTTGCCGTGCCAATGGATCCTTCACGAGGTCCATACACGGAGAGCATGGAGAAAAGAATACAGAATACAACTAAAAAGACGCCTGTCAGGTAGTTGTTGACGTTGATCAATCCGATGAGCAGACTCATGATCGAGATGAACGCCAACGTAACGAGCATGGCATTTCTACGGTGAACTAATGGTCCGGGAAAATCAACAACACTGACACAAAGCGCTCCAAGTGATAAGGTCATGCCAAAATTCAACAAACCGAATTGCGCTAAAATAAGTGATGGTAAAAGAACCCCGAGCGTTATTCGTAAGCCGTCTGCGAAATAGTTGCTTAATAGAAAATCATGAGTATCGCGGATCGGCTTATTTAACATGTGGTCGTTAATTCAATGATATTACAAAAAAACACCATAGGCACCCGTAGGCTTCTTTCGGCATAATATAATAAATAAAATAATTGATATTATGTTAAGTTGGCTATAGAGATCACCAGCAGTCCCTACAATTCTTCAAGTTTTCTTCTAAACTCCTGCACCTTATCCAATCTTCCCTTACGCGAATAGATTTCAATCAACAATTGAATGGTCCGGGTATCATTTGGATTAAGCTCATGTGCATGTTCGAGAATTTCCTCTGATTCGTTAATTCTGGATACGAATCCATCTACGTTCCTGGATTTCAATTCCGATGACGCAATATCGATATACGTAATAGCCAACTGGTATAATGCAGAAAAATAAGTCTGATCCAATTGCAAAGCATTGCGGTACGCAGCTTCAGCCTTTAGATTGTTAGCTTTGATCTGTTGTAAATATCCATAAAGAAAATACAGCAACTTGTTCTCCTTATCATACTTCAGAACATTTTCGATGGTTTTATCTGCTTTTTCGTAATGATTATTGTCGAGCAACAGGTTAATATAGTCGTTCACCAGGTAAACATTCAAAGGATTAACTTTCAAGCCATCTTCAAATGTCTGGATGGCCAGATCCGTCTCAAACTTCGAGGAATATAGGTTGGCCAGGTTCTGAAAGATAATCGGATTACGTGCTCCATTGTCTTTTGCCCTTTTAAAGTATTGCAGTGCATGATCGTAATTTCTGATATTTTGCGCCGCTAAGGCTGCGTTTACAGCAAGTGTGCTGTCCTGAGGATAATAATCGCTTACATCTTTCAAGAGACTGAATGCACTCTTAAAATCGTTTGCTGCATACGCCTTGTTCCCCTTATCCTGCTTTTTGATAATGATGTTCAAACTCGTCGCGTCTATAAGCTCTAAATTCTCATCATATCTATTCAATAGCTTTGCGGTATCCAGTAACGCCAAACTCTTCACATAATTGTCTTCTGATCTTTGGGCGTCAGATTCTAAAATTGCCAGGTAAGATGTGAAATACGCCTTCATCGCCCATGTTTCCGGCCAGCGCTTTGTCCGACGGTCCCGGGAAGCATTTTCAGAAGCTTTTATTCCCTCTCCCAGGATAGTCAATTGATCCTTAACCTCTTTATTCGCGCGCATTGCGGCCTGTAGTTTACCGAGGCTGTTTCTGGCAATCTGTACCTGGCTTTTTTGTGCAAAGCTTTGTAGAGAAAGAACAATTAATATCACTGAAAAACTATACTTCATATGCTGGCTTTTGAAACAAATTTATACAAAAAAAAGGAGGGATAAAATTACCCCTCCTTTTTATCATGAATTTTGTGAACGATTATTTTTTCTCAATTGCATCTAAACGTGCTTTCACATCGTTGTAGTTGGCAGTATCATTTTTAAATGTATAAATGGTCTTCAAATTTTCCAAAGCGGTAACATTCTTAGGATCAAGTTCCAATGACTTCTTGAAGTAAGGAATTGATTTTTCCACAAGGGCGTCCCGGTTGTTTTTAGCTGCATTATATTCTTTTACTTTCTTCGTGTCGATTTTGCTTAAAGTCCCTTGCAGTTTTAAAGCCTGTTGCAAATAGACGTTCCCAAGTGCGGACTGGAAGCTTGCATTGTTTGGTTCCTTAGTAATCAAAGTATTCAAAGTCTGCTCTGCTTTGTCCACATCGCCTTTCTGTAAATAGATCTGAGTCTCCGAAGTGATGAAGCTGATGTTATCCGGAAATTTCGTTTTCGCCTCATTGATACTTGCTACGGCTGCAACAGTATCTTTCTGAGCCAACTGGGTGGAAATAATTTCCTCATATAAGCTAGATGCCTGTGGATAGTTCAAAGTGATTGCCTTTTTATATTGCTCAATCATCTTTGGATAATCTTCCATGTTCCGCGCAGCAATACCAGCATTCAGGTACATGGCAGTATCATTTGGATTTAATTCAGTGGCTTGAACGAATTTCGCATAAGCGTTTTTAAAATCTTTTTTCTGGTAAGACAGAACGCCTATGTTTCTGATCGCATTTGCGACATTAGTTTCTGCTGTCACAAGATTTTCTTTCTCACCGCCTTTCGCGTCTAATGTTTTAGTCTTTGCAATTGCTTCCTGGGCCAGTTTAATGTTAGATTCCGCAGCCTCCAGGTTCGTAGTATCTATTAAAGCTGCTGATGATGTAAGCAACGCACGGTAAGACCATGCTTCAGGAAGATCTTTAGACTTCTCGTGAGCAATGGCAGCATCAGTATGCTTTATCGCTGCATTTAATGCCTCAAGTTGTTTAGCCGCCGGTTGTGTATTCGCAGTCGATGTCAACTGGAAAACTCCCCAAGCCTTTTTTGCTTCAGCAATCTCGCCTTTTTGTGCAAAGGTTGCACTCGCAACACCAGCCAATAATATACTAAGAATTACTTTTTTCATAATTGTTTTTTGATTTTCTATTTTAATTAATTATCACTATTTAGTTCAACTTCATCATCGTTGTCTTCACTTCCTGTTGCAGGCTCATCAGTGTTTACATCCTCAACAGCACCAGAAGCGTCATCAGCTGCAGCTTCAGCATTGTCGATGTTTTCGAGAACTTCTTCCAGCTCCTCCTCCTCTTCATGATCAATTTTAGCAACGGATGCAATGGCATCATTGGCCTTCAAATTAATCAGTCGAACACCCTGAGTCGCTCTTCCCATTACGCGAAGTCCGCTCACTACTATCCTAATAACTATGCCAGATCTGTTGATGATCATTAAATCATCTGCATCTGTAACGTTTTTTATTGCAATTAAGTCTCCGGTTTTCTCCGTAATGCTAATTGTTTTTACACCCTTACCACCCCTATTGGTTACGCGATAATCGTCGATATCAGTACGTTTACCGTAACCTTTCTCCGAAACCACCAATACTGTAGCGCTCGGGTCTTCAATGGCGATCATTCCGACAACTTCATCCTGATCATGTGCAAGAGTTACACCCCTTACACCTGTGGCAGTTCTCCCCATAGGGCGGACTGTTGACTCATTGAAACGGATTGCCCTACCCGACCGCAGTGCCATTACAATCTCGCTGGTTCCACTCGTTAAACTGGCTTCCAATAGCTGATCGCCCTCATTGATGTTAATGGCATTAATTCCATTAACCCGAGGTCTTGAGTACGCTTCCAGAGAAGTTTTCTTGATGGTACCTTTCTTGGTACACATGATGATAAAGTTATTTTCCAGGTATTCCTGATCTTTAAGGTTCTTAACCTTAATATATGCTTTAATCTTTTCTTCCTTCGGAATGTTGATGATGTTCTGAATTGCTCTTCCTTTGCTCAATCTTGAACCTTCCGGAATCTCATAAACCCGAAGCCAGAAACATCGGCCTGTTTCCGTGAAAAACAGCATGTAATTGTGATTTGAAGCGACCAAAAGATGTTCTATGAAGTCTTCATTTCTGGAATCACTCCCCTTTGATCCTTTACCACCACGCGCCTGGGTACGGTATTCCGTCGCAGGAGTTCTTTTTATGTAGCCTTCATGAGAGATGGTGATTACAACATCTTCATCCTCAATAAAGTCTTCCATGCTCATGTCTTCCGCAGAGTGAACGATTTGAGTACGGCGTTCATCACCGTATTTCTCGATCATCTCGGTTAACTCATCCTTGATGATTTGCATTCTAAGCCCTTCATCATTTAAGATGGACTGCAAGTAAGCAATGGTCTTCATCAACTCGTTGTATTCATCCTTAATTTTATCGCGTTCCAGACCTGTCAAACGGCGGAGTGTCATGTCCAGGATTGCTCTGGCTTGAATATCACTCAGACCGAATTGTTCCATCAATCCGTTTCGCGCATCCTCAGGCGTATCTGAACTCCGGATCAGGCGGATCACTTCGTCCAAATGGTCTAACGCAATTAACAGACCTTCCAGAATATGGGCACGTTTCTGTGCTTCATTCAGCTCATACTGCGTCCGGCGGATAACAACCTGATGTCTGTGGTCAACAAAATGACGGATCAGATCTTTAAGGTTCAACAGTTGTGGCCGTCCGTTTACCAGTGCAATATTATTTACACTAAATGACGTCTGTAAAGCCGTCTGTTTGAACAGGTTATTTAAAACAATAGAAGCATTCGCATCACGTTTAATTTCATAAACGATACGGATACCATCTTTGTTGGATTCATCTTTAATGTTTGAAATTCCTTCAATCTTCTTCTCGCCAACTAGTTCCGCAGTACGCTCGATCATGATCGCCTTATTCACCTGGTAAGGAATTTCCGTAACGATGATGATCTCTCTGTCCTTAATTGTCTCGATCTCCGCTTTTGCACGCATTACTATGCGGCCGCGGCCGGTCTCAAATGCTTCCTGAACACCTGCATAACCATAGATGATGGCGCCGGTAGGAAAATCAGGTGCTTTTATGAACTTAGTGAGTTCTGAGATAGTGATCTCGTGATTTTCAATGTAGGCTATCGTTGCATTAATTACCTCCGTGATGTTGTGGGGAGGCATATTGGTAGCCATTCCGACTGCAATTCCGGATGCTCCGTTGATCAGTAGATTCGGTACTTTAGATGGAAGAACAGTAGGTTCCTGCAGGGAGTCGTCAAAGTTTAGTTGAAAGTCGACCGTATCTTTATTGATATCAGCCAGCATGTCTTCAGCGATCTTCTCAAAACGGGCCTCTGTATAACGCATTGCTGCAGGAGAGTCACCATCAATGGATCCGAAGTTACCCTGCCCATCAACCATCATATATCTTAAGCTCCAGGGTTGAGCCATTCTCACCATTGTCATGTAAACAGAACTGTCACCATGTGGGTGATATTTACCGAGAACCTCCCCTACAATACGGGCAGATTTTTTAAAAGGTTTGTTGTTTGTTAAACCCAGATCAAGCATTCCATATAAAACACGACGGTGAACGGGTTTAAGCCCATCGCGTACATCAGGTAAGGCACGGGATACAATTACAGACATCGAATAATCGATGTAAGCAGACCGCATCTGCTCATCAATATTGATCTTAATAATTTTGTCGTTCTCCTGATTTTCTAAATCTTCAGCCATATATTATTGTGTTCGTTTAAAACGATTTAAATAAAGGTATTATAATAACCCTGCGAATTTAAGAAATAATTGGGGTTTAAACGCATTATAGGAGAAATTTAAACCCAGTCAATACCTTTTCTCAAACGATCAGTAGTAAATGCCTCTGGGCTGTTTTCTATGGGTTTGAAGTTGTACTGCCATTTAGCCGTCGGAGGTAAACTCATCAGGATGGATTCTATGCGTCCGTTGGTCTCCAGTCCGAATTTTGTGCCCGAATCGTAAACCAGATTGAACTCCGCGTAACGGCTTCGGCGCAGGTACTGCCATTCCTTTTGCAATTCCGTAAATTCTGCATTTCGGTTACGGTCAATAAGTTCTGTATATACCGGAAGAAAGGACCGTCCTACCGCTGCAGAAAAGTCCAGGATTTGCTCGTAAGATAAGCTAGTGTTTTTTGGCTGTAGACGATCGTAGAATATCCCGCCAACTCCGCGGGTTTCATTTCGGTGTTTTATGAAAAAATAGTCGTCGGCATGTTGCTTAAACCGGGGGTAGAACTCCCGGCTGAAACCATCACAGGTTTCTTTGATATAATGGTGAAAATAGCGGGCATCAGTATCAATCACGTAGTGCGGTGTCAGGTCTATGCCTCCGCCGAACCAACGGACTTCATCATTCAGCTCGAAGTAGCGAATATTCAGGTGGATAATTGGAACGAAAGGATTTGAAGGATGCATAACGATAGATACGCCGGTTGCAAAAAAGTCCTCGGAATCCACCTTAAACGCTTTTTTAATATTCTCTGGCAATTGCCCGTGTACAGCAGAAAAGTTTACCCCTCCTTTTTCAATGACATCTCCGTTCTGCATGATGCGGGTCCGGCCACCGCCTCCACCCTCGCGTTCCCAGAGCTCTTGTTCAAAGGTGCCTAAACCGTCTGATTCTTCTAAGCCCTTACATATTTCATCCTGAATTTCCTGATAGATGGAGACAACTTTATCCTTAAACATGATTTTTGTGTAAATTCAAATGTACCACTTAAAAGAGCTATCATGTTTTGAAAATCGAGATAATACATTGTTCTGACAGTCATAGTACGCTAAAAAGACAAGCCTGCTAAAAAA
>JAZQRI010000002.1:0-3332 GCA_045629455.1 Pedobacter sp.
CTAAATGCCGTAACAATCGTTGGTAAAAAGCCATTTCTGGAACAACGAAACGACAAACTCGTGGTAAATGTCGGCAGTAGTATCACAACTGCTGGCGCGACCGGAATGGAAATCCTCCGGAAGGTACCCGGTGTCATGGTAATCAATGATCGCATTCGGTTAGCCGGGAGGACGGGCGTGATCATCATGATTGATGGCAAGCCTTCACCCTATACGGACCTGGAGGGTTTGCTCCGGGATATGCCCGGCGGAAACATTGATAAGATTGAGGTCATCGCCAACCCTGGAGCGAAATACGAAGCTGCAGGGAGTGCCGGCATCATCAACATCATCATGAAAAAACAAAATGCACAAGGACTGACAGGCGCTTACAGTCTGGCCACCGGGTACAGCCACTACGATCAGCGTGAGATCAGATCCAACGACAACAACTATTATCGCATTAACCCCTCCCTCTCGTTGAACTATTCTTCGAACAAATTAATTGCATACGGAACAATCGATTACCTGAACCGGCATGTTTTCGAGGTGAACAATCTGGACCGGATCATCGGAAATACCCTGTATAAGCAGGAAAACTATTATCCGTATCACTACAATATTGTAAACTACCGTACGGGTATGGAATACAAAATGAGCCGCAAGAGTACCATCGGGCTCCTCATCAATGGAAACCATCGCAATGGTGAAGGAACGTCAAAAACCTATACTAAAATCCTTGATAACACCCTAGGCACAGCTTTGGACAGCTTTCAAACGGACAATCTGATGAAAATTAACCGTCAGAACATTACGTTCAACCTCAGTTACAAACTCCAGCTTGACACCGCCGGACAAACGTTGA
This sequence comes from Pedobacter sp., assembly GCA_045629455.1. Lineage (GTDB taxonomy): Bacteria > Bacteroidota > Bacteroidia > Sphingobacteriales > Sphingobacteriaceae > Pedobacter. Next base: position 845 of record JAZQRI010000002.1, read on the forward strand.
GCATTGATGCCGACTATTCCGATTATACATACCGCAACCATGCGCAAATAGACATCTTCAGCAATGAAGCAGCTGTGCATAACGATCAGCTGGGGAGAAACCCACTTCACTACACAACCTTCAAAGCAGACTACCTCTACCCTTTTCGTAACAGGCTAAAACTGGATGCCGGACTAAAGTTCTCGCAGGTCAACATCGACAACGACTTGCGCTTCACCAGGAATGGGATGGTCGATACCGCTCGAACCAACCGTTTCAATTATGTTGAAACCATTAAATCTGCCTATTTAAATCTAAATCAGAACTACAAAGGATTCGAGTATCAGGTCGGCTTGCGCGCGGAGCACACCTCCACGAGCGGGAAGATGGGCGCATCTGAAATCGTGGATCGAAGGTACCTGCAGCTATTTCCAAGCCTGCTGCTCAGCCAGAAGATCGGCAGCGAATGGTCTGCCCATGCAGCGTACAGCAGGCGGATCGACCGGCCACAATTTGTATTCTTAAGCCCTTTTTCCTATTTCATCGATTCCCTGACCTACAGTAAGGGCAATCCGGCATTGCAGCCTCAGATTACGAATGCCCTGCGCCTCTCTGTTAATTTCAAAGGGAGTTATTTCGTAGCCCTCAGCTACAATCATACGACCAATACAATTTACGAGGCTGCCCCCCAGCAGGTCGGCGCGGTCACCTATACCCAGGCCAACAATCTTGGCGACTTCAAGTCCCTTGTCGCTGAGCTGAACGCGCCCTTCAAATTAACCAATGCAATTGGTGGTAACGCCAACGTCCAGGAAATATATACGTATTACAACACTGGCTACCTGAGTATGGTTTATCAACGTAAGAAGTTCAGTTTTCAAGGGAATGCCAACATTTATGTCACGTTGTCGTCCACACTCAAAGTTGAAGCCAATGGTTATTATACCTCCCGGAGCATCCATGAATTTAACCTGATCAGTGCCTTTTCCGGCATTAACTTAGGCCTGCAAAAATCACTTTTTCAAAATAAAGGAAAAGTAGTTTTCAGCGCAAACGACATCTTCTATAAGAACCCGACACTAAGCACCGTCGATTACCAGGATATTCACACGCGCTACTATTACCGCGATGAATCCCGGAACTTCAGATTAACGTTTTCGTACAACTTTGGTGATCTGCAAAACAGCAGGAAAAGCAACAAAGAGATCGGGTCTAAAGAAGAAAACAACAGACTTTAACGATCATCCATTCGCCACTAGATCCTGGCCACCCAATTCAACAATTCTTCTTTGTAAGTCTCCCCTACGCGGATGGTTTCACGACCGATGTGAATAACCATTCGCTCAATCATATCAATCTTGTTTAAGGCTACGATGCAGGACTTATGTACCCGGATAAATTGAGGATACGGCAGGTTTTGCTGTATTTTCGTGAGGCTAGCCAGGGTCATGAAATTCTTCTCCTTAGTTACGATGGTGACATAGTCCTTCCCACCGTCAATGTAAAGAATATCTTCCAGCATAACTTTCTGAAGCTTGTAGTCGGTCTTGATAAAAATGCAATCAGTTAAAGTTACAGTTTTTTGTTGCGCGGAATCCGTTTCATCTGTGCGCAGCAACAGCTGACTTTCTGCTTTAAGCTGCCGGGATGCCTTTTCACAGGCTTGTAGCAGCCGTTCAAAAGAAATAGGCTTTAACAGGTAATCCAGCACATCGTAATTGTAACTGTCCGCGGCATAATTGTGGTAAGCTGTCGTCAGGATGATCTTTACATTGCCCTTTAATAATCTGATGAATTCGAATCCCGTGATGTCGGGCATCTGCATATCTAAAAATACAATATCCGGTGGATTGCGCTGACAATATGCGATGGCATCAACTGCCTTGGTCGTGGTGAAGACCAGATCCACAAAGGGAATTTTCCCTGCATGTGAAACAATGACCCTTAACGCTAAGGGTTCGTCATCTACCGCAATTGCCTTTAACATTTTCATCTATCTTAGGTTTATAGTCAACGAACACGTAAAATAATCTTCTTCCTGCCGGATTTCCAGTTTGTGCTTGTCGGGGTAAAGGAGATCCAGCCTGCGCCTCACATTACCAAGTCCGATACCTCCGGCCTCATCCTTTTTCTGATGGACGATGCGGTTTTTAACATAGAATGAAAGCTGTTGATCATGATGCTTCAGATGAATTAAAAGCGGATCAGTCGGGCGACTGAAATCACCATGCTTAAGTGCATTTTCAACAAAAGCGATCAACAATAACGGAGAGATAACCACGTTTGGATTGTCCACCTCACAGCTGAACTCAACATAGGTCGGGTGATCGTACCTGATCTTCGACAATTCGATCAAGCTTTTTAAATAGGTGATTTCCCTGCTTAACTGAACCTGATCGGCATTGCTTTCATAAAGAATATACCTGGTTAAATCAGCAAGTTTTAGAATGACGTCAGGTGTTTTCTCCGGCTCCGTGAGCGCCAGACCGTATAGGTTATTAAACGCGTT
>JAZQRI010000003.1:0-48970 GCA_045629455.1 Pedobacter sp.
GCTTTCAAGCCCAGCTGACTGGTTAAAAAGCCGTTTTCAGGAGTAAGTTTTTCCAGATTCAGAGGAGAAAAAAAGTCTGATAAATTCATATTTCTTGAAGTATGGCGTCAAATATCTATTTTTGAGATCATATATTAATGCAGAACCTTAAAATAAAGAAATGATCTTGATTACTGGTGCCACGGGATTTTTAGGCGCCGAACTTGCCCGGCAGCTGACGGATCAGGGATTTCAGGTCCGTGCTTTAAGACGGGAAAATTCCGTTGTTCCCGCACAGCTGGAGCACAATCCCCGGATTGAATGGTGCATTGCAGATATCAATGATTTCTCCTCCCTGGAAGATGCATTTGAAAATGTTACGCAGGTATTTCATTGCGCGGCACTGGTTTCCTTTAATCCCAAAGACAAGTTTAAACTGATCAAGGTAAATATTGAAGGTACCAGTAACGTGGTTAACCTGTGTGTTCAGTATCAGACGCGGCTGCTGCACGTCAGTTCCGTTGCGGCACTCGGCGAGCCGAAGAAAGGCATGCAGATCACCGAGGATGATTACTGGGAATACAGTGCGCAGGCACATGCCTATGCAATATCCAAATACGAGGGCGAGATGGAAGTCTGGCGCGGCATTGCGGAAGGCCTGGATGCCGTGATCGTAAATCCCTCCGTGATCATTGGTGCCAACGCTGGATTCAAAGGCAGCGGTGCAATATTTAAACTGGTACGCGACGGCCTTTCGTATTACACCAAAGGGGCCACGGGGCTGGTTGATGTGGCCGATGTGGCCAACAGCATGATCCGTCTGATGAACAGCGACATCAGCGGGGAGCGATTCATCATTTCTGCAGAAAATCGTCATTACCGAAGCTTATTTCAGGAAATTGCAGCGTGTTTCGACGTGAAAGCACCATCCAGAGAGGCGCGCCCATGGATGCTCGGATTGGCCTGGAGAGGCGCCAAAGTACTTTCGCTATTTACCGGGAAACCTGCAGCACTGACCAGCGACACCGCCAGGAGCAGCATGAACGAAAGCTTTTACAGCAATACCAAAATAAAAACTCAAATCGGAATAGAATTCAAACCCATAAATCAAAGCATCAGGGAAGTTTGTACGGCCTTGAAAAACCGCTAATCATGACTCAGAAGAATTATTACATTATTGATTTCGACAGCACCTTCACACAAGTGGAGGCATTGGACGAAATGGCCAGAATTTCCCTTAAGAAACATCCGCGAAAAGAAGAGATCTTTGAACAGATCGAAGCGTACACCAACCTGGCAATGGAAGGCAAGCTCTCTTTTGGTGAAAGCCTGGCTGCACGTGTACGTCTGTTGGATGCCAACCAGGACCACCTGAAGCAACTGATTACCCGGCTCAAGAAGAAGGTTTCCAAGTCATTCTCCAGAAATGCAGCATTTTTCAAGAAACACGCCGACGAAGTGCTGATCGTATCTGGTGGTTTCAAGGAGTTTATCATTCCGGTGGTCAGCCAGTACCACATCAAAAAGGAAAATATTTATGCCAATACCTTCATTACCGATGAGGATGGAAAGATCATAGATTATGATCACGACAATCCTCTGAGTGCCGAAGCCGGCAAGGTTAAGCTGCTGAAAGAACTTAACCTGCAAGGTAATGTATATGGAATTGGCGATGGCTACTCGGACTTTCAGCTGCGCGAAAGCGGTCTGATCAAGAAGTTTTTCGCTTTTACAGAAAATATCTCCAGAGAAAGCATCGTCACGCGTGCCGACCATGTGACACCCAGCTTTGATGAATTCCTTTTTGTGAACAAACTGCCGAGTGCTATTTCTTACCCTAAGAACCGGATTTTGTGCCTGATCATTGGAGATGTGCCGGAGGAAAGTATCGAGCTGCTGCGTAAAGACGGATTCTCTGTGCGCCATAAAACCAGCTTTGAAGAAAAATATGTTGCTGATGTCCATATGATGCTGCTTGCTGATGGCGAAAAGATTGAAGAAGAAAAGCTTCAACGCGCCGGAAAACTGAAGACCATCGGCTATCTGGGCAATGCAAGAAAACTGGATCTGCCTACCTGCACCCAAATGGGAATTGTGGTATTTGACGACGCAAAGAACAACCCCCGAAGCGTGCAGTTTATCCCCAAAAGGATGATCAGCTTTATGAATACAGGCACAACGTACATGAGCTGCAACTTCCCGAACCTGCAATTGCCAAGGATGGAAAAATCACACCGGTTGGTTCACATCCACCAGAATGTTCCGGGGATCATGGCACAGATCAACACAATCTTTGCCGACCACAACATCAATATCGTCGGTCAGTACCTGATGACCAACCCGACGATTGGCTATGTAATTACGGACATCAGCTCAGAATATGAGAAGGGTTTGTTCCAGGCATTCAAGAAAATTGAGCAGACGATCAAGTTCCGCGTTTTATATTAAAACGCTCTAAACCATAGATTTTTTCTTAAATTTGTTCCATAAGAACTTACGCAAGTGATAGATACAATAGATATAAAACAGACCAGCGCCGGACATTCGAGGCTGGCTGAAACCGACTTTACAAATCTTCCGTTTGGTAAATATTTTACCGACCATATGTTTGTTGCAGACTACATCAATGAAGAATGGACAAACTTTGAAATTCTTCCTTATGGGCCTATTTCGATGAGCCCTGCAATTTCTGCCCTGCATTACGGACAGGCGATCTTCGAAGGAATGAAGGCCTACCGTTTGCCTGATGGTAGTGTGAGTGTTTTCCGTGCAGATAAGAACTTTGTACGTTTTAACAAATCTGCAAAACGGATGGCGATGATTGATGTGCCTGAAGAAGTGTTTATGCAGGGTATCTCTGCCTTAATCAATATCGATAGAGATTGGGTTCCTTCTGCGGAGAACTATTCTTTGTACATCCGGCCTACTTTGTTCGCAACGGATCCGATTTTAGGCGTTAAAGCATCTGACACCTATAAGTTCGTGGTGTTGACCACGCCGACGGGACCTTATTACAACAAGCCTTTGCGCGTGAAAATTGAAACACATTACACCCGTGGTGCTGAAGGTGGCGTTGGTGCGGCAAAAACCGCAGGTAACTATGCGATGTCTATGTTGCCTACCGCGGCGGCACAAGCGGAGGGTTTTGATCAGCTGATCTGGACAGATGCCAAAGAACACCTGTATGTGGAAGAGTCGGGAACGGCAAACCTGATGTTTGTGATCAACGGAAAGATCGTTACGCCGGAGATCCGCGAAACGATTCTGGATGGCGTTACCCGCGATACCATTCTGCAGGTTGCAAAAAGCCTGAACTATGAAATAGAAGAAAGACGCATTTCCATTCAGGAAGTATTGGATAACATCGGCAGCGGTGCACTTACAGAAGCATTTGCGGTAGGAACGGCAGCGACGATCACGCAGATTGCAGAAATCGGCTACCAGGGTGAACTTTATACCCTGAATGACCCTGCAAAACGCCCGGTATCGGCAGCGATTGCCAGGAAAGTAAATGACATTCGTTACGGTTTGATTCCGGATGAATTTGGCTGGAACTGGATCGTTTAAATCCTAATTTCCGGATTTTATATAGAGCCGTACTATTTGGTGCGGCTTTTTTATTGCCCAAACGCTTAGCGGCCTCCCTTTCGAAGCTGCCTTTTGCGCCGGTTCTCCCGGCGTAAGTCGCGGTCACTCTTCATCTTCTGAAATTTTTGGACCTGGGTCTTAATCTCCTCCTCTTTTGCACTGGTAAAACCGATACTGTACTTTATGCCCTGAAACAGGGTCTTGTAGATGTAACTAAAGAAAGAGTTGCTGGGCACCCTTTGGTAGTTGATGTCCGCATATACATGCTTCCCGTTCCGGTCGGGATTGGACGTATTGATGATCAGGTTGTTCGCCAGAAAAGACAGCAGGCCCTTTTTCACCAGGCGATCGGCACCCTCTTCACGCTTTAAGATATTTACCGCGAGCCGCTCGTAGCGGAAGTCCAGCTTCCCCCTGGCAAGTTGATCATTGGCTTTAATGTTAAAACTTAGCTGGTTTACATATCCGCTTTTGATCTGGAGCATGCCCAGCGGCCTGGTGAGCTTATTCAGGGCTTTACCGTCCATCGCTTTTAGCGTTCCGTAATAGGCAAAGGCACCATCAGGGGCTTGGAGGTCGAACTTGAAATTCAGATCCAGATTGCCCTGGTTCATAAACCTGCTGTGGAGCCGCGCCAGCATAAAGGGGTTTTTACGCTTGAATGCCGGTGCGTTCGTGACATTGCTGAGGGTTCCCGACGTATTGTTGAAAGTAATTACGCCCCGCTCCTGGCTATCCCGATCATACTCCGCGTAGCTGATGTTTATGTTATCCAGGCGCAACTTCTTTACCGTCACCAATCCTTGTACCGACTGCAGGAGCTGGTGGGGGAATTTACCAAGTTTCGCCTGGTTTCGCTCTGGCAGCATATTGTTGTTGAACACGGCAACGAAGCCGTTGTTGATCTTCATTTCACCGGCAAGCAGCTCCTGTTTATTGATATAGGCCGGGAAATTAAGCCCGCTGAGCGTAATGTCATTTAAGGATACATTGTAGCGGTCTTTGGCATAACCCAGGACTTTACCAAACTCCATTTCGCTGTACTTGGGTATCAGGGCAAACTGATGGATCCTGACCCGTCCGGTAGATGCACGGAAGTCCAGACGGTTTATCCGCAGGTGGTACATGCTGTCAGGTGTTGCATAGGCATAATCCTTGACATTGACTACAATGTCTTTCAGCAGGTACATCCGCTTCGGGTCGGCAGCGGAAGTGGAGTCGATAAGCCAGTCTTTGAGCGTGATGTTCAGGTTAACCAAAGAATCTGTGATGGGGCTGGCGAAGTTTTCATTCACATATTTAAACCGCGCATCTTTAAACCGGATGGTTTTTACGCTAAGTTCAGCCAGGTACCTGGATATGTAAGCATAGGGAGAAACGCGTGAGCCGGGCAGCTTGGCCTCGTTAAACGGAAGCTGCTTATTGACCATAATGATGCTTGGATTTTCAAACAGCAGCTGATCGACATGCAGCTTGTTTTCCCTAAAAAGTGTTATCGGGTGGAAGCCTCTGATGAACAACTTCTTTAACTTGATGGTGTAAATGTTGTTTGGGGCTTCTCCCCTTGATATCAGGCGTTTTAACACTGTGGTATCAGGAATGATATCCACATCAAACATGGATGCATTACCTGTGAAGATGTTGGTGCGCAACTTAGAAAAGTTCACCTGGTAAAGGCTGTCTGTGGAGCTTAGTACCAGGTCCTTGATCTCACTGGTAATTACAGGTTCCAGCTTCTCCGAATAGTAGCGGGATACCAGGCTAAAAACGACGATTAATACCAGGCAGATGCCAATCAGCCATTTTAAAATCGTCAGATTTTTAGGGGAAAATTTCACCATAGACCGCGCTTATTTACAAACAAGATACGTTTTGTTATTTAATTTCCCTTACAGGGCATTGCGAAGGGCGGCGGACATTAATCTTTCCCTTTGTCCGCTTTTCTGGCTTCCCGTTTCTTCTGACGTTCTTCCCGTCGTTCCTTTCTTTTCTCGGCCCTTTCCTGCTTCTTTTCGAGAACCTGTTTGTGGGACTCCTGCGGCGTTTTTGTTTTGAAGCCGCCGATACCCACGGTTTCGCGGAGGCCTGTAAAAACACCTTTCCAGAGCAGGGAGAAGAACGAAGAGGAAGGCGGCCGGACATATTCGATCTTGGCAACCCTTAGGGCTTCCCCTTTGTACGGGTTTGCATCCTTAATAACCAACTCATTTGCGAGGAAAGACAGCAGGCCTTTCTTTTTCAAAGGTTCCCCTTCTTCACCTTCCTTGAGCAGGTTCACCTGCAGACCCGAATAATACATCCGCATGGTTCCCCGGGCACCGGTGGTATTGCCGCTGATGTCGAAATCCAGCTTTTGCACCTTGCCGCTTTTTACTTCTACCATCCCCAGTGCTTCAGCAACCCTATTGAGTTCACGCATATCAAAGCTGCCGACCTGCCCTGTATAGTTGAACGCGCCGTCTCTGGCACCAAGGTCGAAATTGATCCTGATATCTAGATCTGCAGCTTTAACAAGCCTGGTCTGCAGTTGCGCAACCATCCGCGGGTGTTTACGAATTTGCAGGGTATCGTTGGTCACGTTTAATAATTTCCCGCGAAGGTTATCGATGTTAACGGTTCCACGCTTCTGCGCGATGGCGTTATATTCTGTATAAGCCACATCCACATTCTTCAGAAAAAGAGTATCGACAATCAAAGGGAGCGACAATCTTTGCAGCGCGATATGAGGGAAGTTCTGGCTCTTATCCGCCGAAGAAGGCCGGAGTTCCCGGTTCATGAAAATGTTCACCTTAGCCGGGCCTATGGTCAGTGACTTCGCATAAACCAGCCCTTCCACATTCATCCGGGTGAAATCCAGTCCCTCCACCTTAATGGTATTAAAATTCAGATCATAGCGGTCCCGCTGTGTAGGGTATTTCCGGCTAAATGTCAGATCAGGATACATCGGGATAACCTGGACGCCCTTCACCCGGACGGAGCCATTGCTGGCAGAGCCATAAACCGAATCGACCTTTATGGTATACATCTTATCTTTGGTCACGGACTTGTAGCCCGCAAGTTCGAACTCGACGTTTTTGCTGTAATAGAACCGGCTGGTATCGTGTTGCGAAAGGGAATCGATCAGTATATCCGTAACACTGACGTTCAGTTTCTGTACAGAATTTAAGGTTTTGGCGGTTTCACCATCCAGATAATTGAAGTCTGCATTCAGCACCTTAATGCTGCGCACATGAATGGAGTTCAGCGACTTAGATATTTCTTCATACAAACTTTTCTCCTTTTTAGGTACATCCGGCTTGCGTGTAACGCGGTGATGGATCATGTTGATGGTTGGGTGATCCAGAATGATCGCATTCATGTTGATGCGCTTTTTAAAATAAGCAGTGAGTATTCCGATTCGCGTTAAACGAAGTCTGGCTAGTTTGATGTAGTATATATGCACCGGAGCGAGCTGTTGCTTCTTGAAGGCATTGTAAACAGCAGTGTCCGGAACAAGTTCCACACTGTCCATCGTCACGGTTCCGGCAAGTACATTAAGACTTAAATCCTTGAATTTGAGTTGATAAAGGTGCTGAGAACTTTCATAAATGCCAGTTTGAATTTTCTCTGTTAAAAATGGTTTCCACTTCACACTGATGTAAATGGCAGCGCTTAGCGCGATTAAGATCAGAAGGGCAAAAACTCCGCCGATCCACTTCAGAATCCTGTATTTACCTGGCTCGTATCTAATCATTCTACTGGGTTTAATTTTTTTCCTTGCAATATAAAGGCCAATCCCTTGCACGATACCCGGCCGCCCGTATTTTAAATATGACACATTGTCATTTATAAACTTAATTCCTTATTTTTGCATATTATAATAAAGCAGACCATAGATGATCAATTTAGAGCTATTAGATAAGAAACATGATGAAGAGCGCCAGGGAGAGGCTTTAATTGTTGATGCACCAAAGGTTGAAAATGCCCGTAAACTATACATCGAGAGCTATGGCTGCCAGATGAACTTTGCGGACAGCGAGATTGTAGCATCCATCCTGTCCAATACCGGATTTGTAACCACCGGTGATTATAAAGAAGCGGATCTGGTTTTCATCAATACCTGCTCGATCCGCGAAAATGCGGAACAACGGGTGCGCAACCGTCTTTCACAGTTTGGCGCAGAGAAGCGCAGGAATCCAAAGCTGATTGTAGGTGTATTAGGCTGTATGGCGGAACGACTGAAATCTAAGTTTCTGGATGAAGAGAAACTGGTTGATATGGTTGTTGGCCCGGATGCTTACCGCGACCTCCCGCAGTTAATTGAACAGGTTGAGGAGGGACATAAAGCCATCAATGTGCTGCTATCCCGCGAGGAAACCTATGCAGATATCAGCCCCGTGCGTCTGAATGGAAACGGCATAACCGCGTTTATTTCCATTATGCGCGGATGTGACAACATGTGCTCGTTCTGTGTGGTCCCATTTACCCGTGGCCGTGAGCGCAGCAGGGATCCTTTCTCTATCCTTGCAGAAGCACAGGACCTGTTTAACAAGGGATATAAAGAGGTAACACTGCTGGGTCAGAACGTTGACTCTTATAAATGGAGAGGCGCTGATGCAGCTGAGACGGCCGAAATTGAGGTGAACTTCGCACAATTGCTGGAGAAAGTAGCCCTTTTGAGCCCCTACCTGCGTATACGGTTTTCAACCTCCCACCCTAAAGACATTACCGACGAGGTGCTGTATACCATAGCGAAATACGATAATATATGCAACTATATTCATTTGCCGGTACAATCGGGCAGCAGCCGGGTTTTAGAGCTGATGAACCGGACGTATACCCGTGAGTGGTACATCAACCGGATCGACGCCATCCGCAGCATCATTCCCGATTGCGCCATTTCTTCGGATATTATTGCAGGATTTTGCACGGAAACGGAAGAAGACCATCAGGAAACATTAAGTATGATGGATTATGTTGGTTATGACTTTGCATTTACCTTCAGTTATTCTGAGAGACCAGGTACCCTGGCTGCACGCAAACTCGCCGATGATATTCCGGAGGACGTGAAGAAACGCAGGCTTGCAGAGATTCTGTTGAAACAACAGGAAACATCACTGTTCCGGCTACAGCAAAATGTTGGAAAGACCATGCGGATCCTCGTCGAAGGAACCTCCAAAAAGTCTGACACAGATTATTGCGGCCGTACCGATCAGAACGCCATGGTTGTTTTCCCCGCAACGGCGGAGATTAAACCTGGCCAATATGTAAATGTCTATATTGAGCGTTGTACATCAGCGACTTTATTGGGAAGAATTGCAGATTAATTATGGACGTACAAGACATTAAAAATCGGTTCGGTATTATTGGTGGGTCACCATTGCTGAATCGTGCTATAGATATTGCGAGGCAAGTTGCCCCGACCGACATGTCGGTATTAATAACCGGTGAAAGTGGAAGCGGTAAGGAGGTCTTTTCACACATTATCCACCAGATGAGCGGGCGTAAACATGGTGCATTTATCGCTGTGAACTGCGGCGCCATCCCGGAAGGAACCATTGACTCGGAACTTTTTGGACACGAGAAAGGTTCTTTTACTGGTGCACACGAGGCCCGGAAAGGTTATTTTGAAGTAGCCAACGGCGGTACCATTTTCCTGGATGAGGTTGCTGAGCTTCCTTTAGGCACCCAGGCCAGGTTGCTTCGTATTCTGGAAAGTGGCGAATACCTGCGCGTAGGATCGTCTAAGGTGCAGAAGACGGATGTCCGGATCATTGCAGCCACCAATGTGGATGTATACAACCGGGTAAAATCCGGGAAGTTCCGGGAAGATCTATACTACAGGCTGAATACGGTTCCGCTTCGCATTCCGGCATTGCACGAGCGTAAAGAGGACATCTATCTTCTTTTCCGCAAGTTCTCTGCAGACTTTAGCGACAAGTACCGGAGCCCGGGCATACAACTGGAGCCGGATGCCATACAGATACTGAGTAACTACAGCTGGCCTGGCAACGTGAGGCAGCTTAAAAATATTGCAGAGCAGGTCTGCGTGCTGGAGAAAGACCGTAATGTAACAGCCGCTGCGCTGCTGAACTACATTCCAAATGAAAGTTCTTCGAATTTGCCAATGACCATCAATGGCGGCAATAAGGAAGATTTTTCAGAAAGGGACATCCTTTACAAAGTCCTTTTTGACATGAAAAAGGATATGGTGGAACTGAAGAAACTTGTTGCGGAAATCATTCAGAGCGGCGGAAACACTTCCCATATCCTGGCCGACAACACCCATTACATCAAGCAACTGTATCAGGAGATTGATCAAAGCCCCAATTATGAGCAGGCTTTGACGATCAATAAGCCAGAACAGAACCGCCCGATCGATTATAACTATGCGCATGATGCAGAGGAAGTGGAAGAGTCCCTGTCTCTGGTAGACAAGGAATCTGACCTGATCAAGAAAGCTTTGAAAAAGCACAAGGGAAAAAGGAAGTTTGCCGCACAGGAACTCGGCATCTCCGAGCGTACCTTATACCGGAAAATTAAAGAACTGAACTTAAACTGATGAAAGTAAAAAGAATCTATATGCTACTGCTGGTGCTGGCGGGGGTATTCAGTTCCTGCGCGGTTTCTCTAAATGGTGCTTCCATCCCGGCGGAAATGAAAACGGTAACAGTGAACTTCTTTGAAAACAATGCCCCGCTGGTCAATCCTTTTTTAAGTCAGCAGTTTACTGAAGCATTGCGGACCAGGATCAGGAATCAATCACGCCTGAGCATTGTGCAAAACGATGGCAACGGCATATTTGAGGGAAGGATCACGGGTTATGACATACGACCGGTGACGCTAACGGACAACCGGACACAAAGTACCCAGGGTACCTCAAGGCTGACGGTAACCATTGCCGTGAAGTACACGAACAACATCAATCCAAAGCAAAGCTTTGAGGAATCATTTTCCCGCTACGCAAATTTTACCGTTACAGGAACCAGTTTCCAGGCCCGTGAGCCACAGTTGGTTAAAGATATCAATGATCAGTTGACCGAGGATATATTCAACCGGGCTTTCGCTCAATGGTAAAATTCTGATTAACTTAGCGACGTGCAGCCAGAGATATATTTAAACAAATACCTTTCGACATTGATATCCAACCCGGAGCGTGTATCTGTGGAAGATGTCGCCTTGTTGAAAGATTCGGTTGAAAAATATCCGTACTTCCAGGCGCTGCACCTGCTGCTCGCAAGGGCAAGTATCGGCACTGCTGAAGAAAGCAATACGCTGGCTACGACGGCCCTTCATACCAACGGCACATTACTGCACAACTTCCTTTATCAACCGCAAAAAGCTGCGGACGCTGTTGCGCATACTGAAATGCCTGATGCGCATTCCGAAGAGATACATTCCCTTCATGAGGAATCCGGTCATGAGCACACCACGCATGAAATCTTTGGCCTTGTTGAAGTGGAACACGATGTGGACGAGCAGGAAACCTATGATGAAATCGGTGAAATTGACATCCATGATTATGTAGCCGCAGAAGTGCCGGAAGGTAAAGTTGCAGAGGCGCCGGCAGTAGAAACCATTGAAGACGACTTCGTCCTGGAGAATATTGCGGCGACTGACTTCTTTGCCTTTGCGGATAACTTCAGTGCGGATGTAGAGCAGCCTCGGGAAGCCAATATCGCCCCAGCGGCCTCAATCTATGACCCGGAGCGGGAAACCAGCGAAGTAACGAACTACAACGATGATTCGCTGCCGTATACGTTTCTATGGTGGCTGGCGAAAACCCGAAAGGAGCATCAGACCTTTCAGCCCTATGCTACTCCAAAGCGCAGCAATCCCGGGCAACTGCAGCACCAGTATGTGGAACACATTTTTCACCTTCAAAGTCCGTTTAATGCAGAGGAAATACTAAATACCCTTCCTGAAGTTAAAGGTGATCCCAAAGACCTGGAGATTATTGATAAGTTCATTAAGAATGCACCGCAGATCGGCGCACCGCGGCCGGAACAGATCGACAATGAGAATAAAGCGAAGAAGAGTGCAGAGGACCATAACGACCTGGTTTCAGAGACACTTGCAAAGATCTACATTGAGCAGATGCTTTACCACAAGGCCATAGAGACTTATGAAAAATTAAGTTTGAAGTTCCCAGAAAAAAGCCGTTACTTTGCCGATCTTATCCAATCTATAAAAAAGAAAATTTAATCATAATACAGACCATGCTTTTTTTAATCATCTTATTAATTATTATCTGTGTCGCCTTGGCCATATTTGTTTTGATACAAAACCCTAAAGGCGGCGGTTTATCAGCAGGTTCATCTGCGAGCAACATGTTCGGCGTACAACGTACGGGAGATGTTTTAGAAAAAGGAACATGGATTCTGCTTGCCCTGGTTGTGGTTATTACACTCTCAATCACCACAGTTGCAAAAACATCCGGTGGCGCATCCAGCGACTCTAAAATCCAGGAACATCTGGACAGGACTCCTGCACCGTCTCCAATTGGCAATGCACCTGCACCAGCAAACCAGTCACCTGCTGCACCCGTGAAATAACAAGCAAAAGACTTACGAAAAAACCCCGCAGAGATGATTCTCTGCGGGGTTTTTTCGTTTCTGCCAGACTGACACGCTTACGCTTGGATTACCCGCTTAATCTGACAGCCTGTGCAAATTTGTCAACCAAATGTCGCTTGGCATAAAAACTGTACAGCAATGTGTGTACGAATTTAAATTTTTAACCTAAAAAATAAATTAATATTAAGTTATGGCTTTAAACCTTAAACCCATTTCAGGAACAGCAAACAGAGTTATTGTTGAGCCTGCTGCGGCAGAAGAAAAGACTGCATCTGGAATATACATTCCTGACACTGCAAAAGAAAAACCATCAAAAGGAACTGTCGTTTCTGTTTCAGAAGAAGATGCAGAAGGCAAAAAACCGACGGTTAAAGTTGGCGATGTTGTTCTTTATGGCAAATATGGTGGCACAGAATTACCTTACGACGGTACTGACTACCTGATTATGCGAGAAAATGATATTTATGCTGTAGTTCAATAATAATTTAAGAAAAAAACAATGTCGAAACAAGTAAAATATAACGTAGAAGCACGTGACGCCCTGAAAAGAGGTGTTGACATCTTAGCTAATGCTGTAAAGGTAACTTTGGGACCAAAAGGTCGTAATGTAATTATTGACAAGAAATTCGGATCACCTGCAATAACCAAGGATGGTGTTACCGTGGCTAAAGAAATCGAATTGAAAGATCCGATTGAAAACATGGGTGCACAAATGGTGAAAGAAGTTGCTTCTAAAACTGCTGATATTGCAGGTGACGGAACAACGACTGCAACTGTTTTGGCTCAGGCAATTGTTACTGCTGGTATTAAAAACGTTGCTGCCGGTGCAAATCCAATGGATTTGAAACGTGGTATCGACAAAGCGGTTACTGCTATCGTTGAAAACCTTAAACAACAATCTCAGACTGTTGGTGAGGACAACAATAAAATCAAACAAGTTGCATCTATCTCTGCAAATAACGATGAAGTTATCGGTGCATTGATCGCTGAAGCAATGGGTAAAGTTGGCAAAGATGGTGTGATCACTGTTGAAGAAGCAAAAGGAACTGAAACTGAAGTAAAAACAGTTGAAGGTATGCAGTTTGACCGTGGCTACTTGTCTCCATACTTCGTTACCAATGCAGATAAAATGGAAGCGGAATTAGAAAACCCTTACATTTTGATCTACGACAAAAAAATCAGCAACATGAAAGAATTGTTGCCAGTTTTGGAAAAACAAGTTCAAACTGGTAAACCACTTTTAATTATCGCTGAAGATCTTGATGGTGAAGCTTTAGCTACTTTGGTAGTGAACAAGATCCGTGGATCTCTGAAAGTTGTTGCTGTTAAAGCACCAGGTTTCGGTGACCGAAGAAAAGCAATGTTGGAAGACATCGCGATCTTGACTGGTGGAACTGTAATTTCTGAAGAAAGAGGTTATAAACTGGAGAATGCAGATCTATCTTACTTAGGTACTGCAGAGAAAGTTGTTGTTGATAAAGACAATACTACAATCATTAACGGTGCTGGTGATTCTGAAGACATCAAAAGCCGCGTAAACCAGATCAAAGCTCAAATTGAGACCACAACATCTGATTACGATAAAGAAAAACTACAAGAGCGTCTTGCTAAATTAGCAGGTGGTGTTGCCGTACTTTATGTAGGTGCAGCTTCTGAAGTAGAAATGAAAGAGAAAAAAGACCGTGTTGATGATGCTTTACATGCAACCCGTGCGGCTGTTGAAGAAGGTATCGTTGCAGGTGGTGGTGTTGCTTTCATCCGCGCTATTGAGGCCCTTGAAGGCATGAAAGGTTTAAATGATGACGAAACTACTGGTATCGCCATTGTTAAACGTGCTGTTGAAGAGCCACTTCGTCAGATCTGTGAGAACGCTGGTATCGAAGGATCTATCGTTGTTCAGAAAGTAAAAGAAGGAACTGCTGATTTCGGTTACAATGCACGTACAGACGTGTATGAAAACTTAATCGCAGCTGGTGTTATCGACCCAACTAAAGTTGGCCGTGTAGCATTGGAAAATGCAGCTTCAATCGCAGCGATGTTGTTGACAACAGAATGCGTATTGGCTGACGATCCTGAAGAAAATGCAGGTGGTGCTGGTATGCCTCCAATGGGTGGCGGCGGCATGGGCGGAATGATGTAATTTCCCCCAACCCCGATAATAACGAACCCCGCTCATCGCGGGGTTTTTTGTTGCGCTTTAAATTTAATCCATATACTTTTGTAAGTTATGCTTAGGGAACAAATCTCCGTTTTTGATATTTTTAAGATAGGTGTAGGACCGTCCAGTTCTCATACGTTAGGGCCCTGGCGTGCTGCGCAGCAGTTTACCAAAGCATTGGAAACGCAAGGATTGCTGGAGCAGGTGGAACAGATTAAGATCCTGCTGTATGGGTCGCTCGCTAAGACTGGTATTGGTCACGGTACGGATGTGGCCATTATGCTCGGACTCAGCGGGGCTGATCCGGTTACTTTTGATGTTGACACCATTGATTCGACCATCCAGGAAATAAAATCTGCCAAACACCTGAACTTGGCGGCCCGTAAGACACTTACCTTTGATTACGATACGGATCTGATGTTTCTATATCAGGAAAGCCTTCCATTCCACCCCAATGCCGTAACCTTCCAGGCGTTCCTGTCTTCCGGGAAAGCGTTTTCGGAAATTTACTACTCCATAGGAGGAGGCTTCGTCGTACGGGAAGGTGATCACAAGGCAGCAAAAGAAAGCGTAGATCTTCCTTTTCCGATTGAGCAAGCCGCCGATCTGCTGCACTGGTGTTTGACGACAGGCTTAAAGGTATCTGAAGTGGTTTTGGAAAATGAGCTTTCCTGGAGATCTGAAGCAGAAACACGCGAAGGTATTCTGCAGCTTTTTCATGTAATGAAGGACTGCACCTATAGGGGATGCCACACTTCCGGGTTTTTGCCCGGTGGATTGAATGTCGCCAGGCGGGCGTCTGCGTTGAACAAACGGCTGGTAGGAGATCAGACGTATACAGACTATATGGGCTGGATCTCTGCGATAAGAAATGGTGGAGGTGGGTTTAACTACATCCTGGACTGGGTAAGCTGCTTTGCCCTGGGGGTCAATGAGGAGAATGCATCCTTCGGACGTGTGGTGACCGCGCCGACGAACGGAGCAGCAGGTGTTATACCTGCAGTTTTACAGTACTATATTGTCTTTTGCGACAGCTATGCGGAAGACAAGATTGTTCAGTTTATTTCCTGTGCCTCGGAGATCGGCAGCATCTTTAAGAAAGGTGCAACCATTTCGGCGGCCATGGGTGGTTGTCAGGCAGAAATAGGAGTTTCCTCAGCAATGGCTGCAGCAGCTTTAACGGAGTGTATGGGCGGCTCACAGCGGCAAGTGTTGATGGCCGCTGAAATCGCCATGGAACATCATTTGGGAATGACCTGCGATCCGATCGGAGGGCTGGTTCAGATTCCATGTATAGAGCGAAACACGATGGGTGCCATAAAAGCAATAACCGCAAGTCAGCTGGCGCTTCAAAGTAATCCGGATAAGGCTAAGGTAAGTCTGGATGCGGTGGTACGGACCATGTGGGAAACTGCCCAGGACATGAATTCGAAATATAAAGAGACATCCGATGGCGGACTGGCAACGAACATTCCGATCAGTTTACCGGAATGTTAAGCTTAGGTATGCCTGGTGTTTACTGCGCTCATTCATTTTAAAGCTCCATTTGGAAAAGAGCAGCAATATGCTGCTTAAGCTTCTGTTTCACCTCATCGATATCCTGGGCTGCACCCAGCTCCCTTTCCATAGACGTTACGTCTTTATCGTCGATGCCGCAGGGCACAATATTGCGGAAGTAGTTTAGATCTGTATTTACATTGAAGGCGAAGCCATGCATGGTCACCCAGCGGCTGCAGCGCACGCCGAGGGCACAGATCTTACGCGCTTTGTCGTTGTCGGCATCCAGCCAGACTCCGGTGTAACCCGGATACCTGCCTGCCTCAATTCCGTAATCTTTAAGGGTGAGGATGACGGCTTCTTCCAGGGTCCTCAGGTAGAGGTGAATGTCTGTAAAGAAATTATCCAGATCCAGGATCGGATAGCCCACAATCTGGCCAGGCCCGTGGTAGGTAATGTCTCCGCCTCTGTTGATCTTGTAGTACGTAGCTTGCTTTTCCTTCAGCCCGCTTTCATCAAGAAGCAGGTTTTCCGGATGGCCGCTCTTACCAAGGGTATAAACATGCGGATGTTCACAGAAGATCAGGTAATTTGGTGTCTCCAGATGGGTATTGTTTGTCCGGTTCTCGGTTTTCAGCGCAACTGTTTTACTGAAAACAGCATCCTGCCGATCCCAGGCCTCCTGGTAATCTACTAAACCCCAGTCTACGAATTCAACTTTCTTATTCATTCTGTTAGTTTGCTACCACATATCCAAGCATGTAGTCGTGTTCCACTTTAAAATATTCTACTTCGAGTTCTACCGTGCGGTCGGGTAAGGTGACGCGCGTGCGGAGGGAACCGCTTTCGGCTGCTTCGAAGGGATAGATGTGGATATCCTTTCTAAATTCGAGTCCTTTCCTTCCGTTCCACTTATAAACAGCCTCTTTTGCACACCAGCAAATGTAGAGCGCAAGGGTATCGTCTTTGTCCTTCAGCTGAGCGAGCTCCACGTTAGTCAGGAATTTACCTTTGATTTTACGGATTTTGTCTTTGATCAGCTCGATGTCTACCCCTACCTTCCTGTCTTTGCTGATCATGACTGCAGCATAATCAAAGGAATGGCTTAAGGATATTTCGCAATCCATGTTAACAAGATATGGCTTACCGTGATCATCCATCCTGCAATCGATGTACTCCGAGGTGTTTAACATTGTACGAAGCAACAGCCTGGTGCTTAACCAGTGGAGCAGACGCTTGCCACTATTCAGAGAAGAAATAAACTCCAGTTCATGCGCTTTCAGCTGCAATCCCTCGAGTAACTCTGTTTCCGTTTCTTCAATTTTCCAGACCGATATTATGGTATGTTCGTCAATGTTCTTGTTAAAAACTACAGGCATCTCTATTTTAGAAAATCTAATGTAAAAGTATTTAAATTAACCATAATTTAGCGCAAATACTTATTTAATGATACTTTCAGACAAACGCATTCTTGAAGAAATTGAGAAGGGAACAATAATCATAGAGCCATTTCAACGGGAATGTTTGGGCACAAATTCATATGACGTGCATCTGGGCAAATACCTGGCGACGTATAAGGATAGGGTTCTCGATGCCAAACTTCACAATACCGTCACACATTTTCTAATTCCAAAGGAAGGGTTTGTCCTGCAGCCGGGCACCCTTTACCTCGGCGTAACACTGGAATATACAGAAACACACGCCCATGTGCCATTTCTGGAAGGTAAATCAAGCACTGGCCGGCTGGGCATTGATATCCATGCGACGGCTGGCAAAGGTGATGTTGGATTTTGCAACACCTGGACACTGGAGATCTCCTGTTCCCAACCCGTAAGAATCTATGCAGGGATGCCTATCGGGCAGTTGATCTACTTTGTTGTTGAAGGTCAGATTGACACCCTTTACAATACAAAGGACGACGCAAAATACAACAACAAAACCACAAAGCCTGTAGAAAGCATGATGTGGAAGAACAAGTTCTAACATAATATTCTTGATGTTGATCATCGATAAAGCCCTAATATTCTATATATTGAGGCTTTACCGTTTCTCACATGATCAAAAAACACACACGCTTACTCCTTTGCTTTTGTATTCTGGCCGCAACAACGGCATTTCATATTGATGATGATCCTTTCGGCGACCTGCTTAAGAAACTCGACGCATTTAGCCGTGTACATCCTCATGAAAAAGTACACGTTCAGCTCGACAAACCCTATTACGCCATCGGCGATGACATCTGGTTTAAAGCGTATGTGCTCGACGCCGGCACATCCCGCTTGTCTACGCTCAGCGGCGTACTGAATGTGGACCTGATCGACGGTCAGGATTCGTTGGTGAAGTCTTTAAAACTCCCTGTTTCAGGAGGCGTCACCTGGGGTGACTTTCAATTGGGAGATACCCTTGCGGAGGGGAACTACCGGGTCCGGGCGTACACGGAGCTCATGCGAAACGCAGGAGAGACCTTCTTTTTCGACAAAACGATCAGAATTGGGAACGCCTGGGCAAATAAGGTTTTTGTGACCGCTTCCTATAATTTTGAAGCTGCGCCCGGGCAGGCGGCGGCGACTTTGCACTTTAGTACGAAAGATGCACAGCCCATTGCTACAGCAGACGTGAGCTATGAGGTTTTACTTATGGATAAAATCGTAGCACGTGGTAAAGGAAGGACCAGTACAGATGGTGAAATTGTAGTCAACTTTAAGAACCCCCAGAGCGGAACGTTGGTCTCCGGTACGCTTAAGGCAGAAATTTCCCTGCCGGATAAACAGCGGGTACGTAAAGTCATTCCGATAAAAACAACATCCAGCAGTATTGACGTGCAGTTCTTTCCCGAAGGCGGCAACCTGGTGGAGGGCCTGCCTTCAAAAATAGGCATCAAGGCTGTTAATGCAGAAGGGCTTGGGGAAGATGTGAAAGGCGTGGTGCTGGACAATGAGGGCAATGAGATCACCCAGTTTCAAACTGCCTACCTGGGCATGGGCAACTTTATACTGAATCCTATGCCCGGTAAAGTTTATTCGGCCCGGGTAAAATTTGCAGATGGCACTGATAAGACCTATCCCTTGCCTGCAGTGCAAACATCGGGGTATGTGCTTGCCGTTAATAATCTTGCATCAGAGAAGCTCGTCATCAACACCTACGTGAGTGCAGCGCTGGTGAATAACCAGGAGCTTAAGCTTGTTGGGCAGCACAGCGGAAGGATTTGCTTTACTTCTAAGGCCGTAGCGAAAACCCAAGTCATAACCTCCACCCTTCCCAAGCAAGATCTGCCTGAAGGCATTATGCAGATCACATTGTTTACCGCCGACAATGTTCCGGTGTGTGAACGGCTGGTCTTCATACACAACCCCGCAGACCGGATGGTAGCGCAGGTGGAGTCAAAGGACAGCATTTACAGCAAGCGCTCGCCAGTGTCACTGAACGTTGTTTCCAGTGCAGATGGAAAGCCAACACAAGGCATCTATTCCATTGCCGTTACAAACGCCGATGTGGTAAAACCGGATCTGGATAACGAAAGCAACATTCTGACTACTTTCCTGCTGACTTCAGATCTGGCGGGCTATGTGGAAAAACCCAACCATTACTTTGGGGACGCAAGCGCGAAGACGAGGACCAAACTCGATGACCTGCTGCTCACCCAGGGATGGAGGCGGTTTTTATGGACCGATATCCTCGGAGGAAATGCGCGCCCTGCAGCATTCCCTGCAGAACAAAGCCTAAACATCAGCGGAACGCTAACCACCTTAGGCGGGAAGCCAGTTGCCAATGGAAAGGTCTCTTTAATTGCCTCAAGTGAAGGATTTTTTATCGACACGATCAGTGATGCGAAGGGCCGGTTTACATTCCGGAATCTGGCGTTCCGTGACGGCACGAAGTTCATTGTACAGGGCCGCAATGCGGACGACAAAAAGAACGTTGAGGTTAAACTGCACCACCGCCCCGGGCAAGTGGTGACCAGGAGTAAAAACACCCCGGACATTCTCGTAAACGTTAATGAGACCATATCTGCATACCTGCAGAAAAGCGAAGCGTACTTTGATGAACAAACCCGGGCAGGTCTGCTTCAGCGCACCATCGGACTGAATGAAGTGAACATTACGCAACGAAAGCGTCCCCCGAATACCTCTTCAAATCTGAATGGTGCCGGCAATGCCGACTACATCATCACTGCGAAAGACCTTGAAACCTGCCTGACTGTTGCGCAATGTCTGCAGGGCCGCATCGCCGGACTGGTGGTTAAACAAGGTATTCCCTATCTGACGCGGTTTGGAAATACCCCCATGAGGATCACGCTTGACGGCATGCCTGCAGAAGCTGAATTCCTCGATAACATTAACATCAGAGACATCGAAACAGTTGAAGTGTTGAAGAGCGTATCCAATACCGCAATTTACGGTAGCCGCGGGGGCGGTGGTATATTGGTGATCACGACAAAGACCGGGAAAAGCGGGACTAGGGAGACCAGCTATTCCCCCTGGATGGCCGCCACTACGCCCAGGGGATTTACAGAGAGCAGACTTTTCTATTCACCCAGGTACACCACCAATATTCCGGATAATAAACCGGATCTTAGGACCACTGTTTACTGGAACCCCCAGGTGGTAAGTGCCAAAGACGGCCGGGCCGCTTTTGATTTTTTCACCACCGACCAAAGTGGGAACTACAGGGTTGTCATTGAAGGCATTAACGGCAACGGCCAACTGGCAAGAGCAGTTTACAACTATCACGTTAAATAAACACTATGAATACCATTAAAGTAAGTATAAAAGACCGCCTCGCCATCATCACTTTGAACCGGGGAAAGTCGAACGCCCTGAACCGCGAGATGATCACGGAACTGAACGACATGTTCACGAACATTGATGCGGATCCGGCCATAGGAGGCGTAATGATTTGCGGGCAGGAGAACTTTTTCTCCGCCGGTCTGGACCTGATTGAACTTTACAGCTATAATGAAGCCGAAGCACGCTCCTTCTGGAAGCTGTTCTTCCTGTTTACGGCAAACTTAACGGCATTTAAAAAGCCACTGGTTGCAGCAATAAACGGACATAGCCCTGCGGGCGGATGTGTTATCGCGCTAGCCTGCGACGCCAGGGTAATGGCTGAAGGAAAGTTTATCATCGGACTCAATGAAGTTCCGGTAGGAATTATCGTTCCAAACAGCATTTTCGAACTGTATGCCTTCTGGATTGGAAAAGCAAATGCAGCGAGGAGCCTGCTGGAAGGGAAGCTCTTCAGTCCGGAGGAAGCGTTACAGGTTGGACTGATAGATGAATTGGTGAAGCCGGAAAGCATATTAACCGCGGCCGAAAGAAGAGCACGCAAGTATATGGCCTTCGAGTCGAATACCTGGCAGCAGAGCAAGCGGAACATCCGCCAGGAGCTGATCAGGAACATCGCTGCAGACCAGACGCAGACGCTGGACCGGATGCTGGAACAATGGTGGTCGCCAGCCACCAGAAGCATTTTAAAAACCATCATTGATAACCTTCAAAAAAGATAACGATGTACAACCAACCGATGTTAAGAGATGATGCGCTGAAAGGCCGGACAATTGTGATCACAGGTGGCGGAACCGGGCTCGGTAAAGCCATGGGAACGTACTTTCTTCAGCTGGGTGCAAACCTGGTGATCACCAGCAGAAAGCTGGACGTAATTGAGCAAACTGCGCGGGAACTGGAGACGCTTACGGGTGGAAAGGTGCTTGCTGTGGCATGCGACGTACGGGAATACAACCAGGTAGAACATGTGCTGGAAGAGACGTTGAAAGCGTTTGGTAAGGTAGATAGCCTGATCAATAATGCGGCGGGAAATTTCATCTCTCCGACAGAGCGGCTGTCGGCGAACGCCTTTTCTTCCATCATCGATATCGTACTGAAGGGTTCTGTAAACTGTACTTTAGCCTTTGGAAAGCACTGGATTAAAGAAAAACAGACCGCAAGTATCTTGAATATCGTTACGACTTACGCGTTCACCGGTTCAGCCTATGTGGTGCCTTCGGCCTGTGCAAAAGGCGGCGTATTGGCCATGACGCGGTCCTTAGCGGCGGAATGGGGTAAGTACGGCATCCGCACAAATGCCATCGCCCCCGGGCCGTTTCCGACGAAGGGTGCATGGGAACGGTTGTTGCCCGGAGATCTGGCGGAGAAGTTCGACTTCAAAAACAGGGTTCCCCTGAAACGTGTGGGCGACCATCAGGAGCTTGCCAACCTTGCTGCATTTCTGGTCAGTGATTTTTCGGGATACATCAACGGAGAGGTAATTACCATTGACGGCGGTGAGTGGCTGCAGGGGGCGGGTCAGTTTAACGGACTGGAGGCCATTCCGGGCGAAATGTGGGACATGCTGGAACAAATGACCCGATCGAGCAAGGGAAGCTAATAGCAAGCATCTTTCCATGCCAATTCAGACGCCAGAAGAATGGATTATGAAAGCAAAATGAACTTTAACTGGAACATTATTCTAATTAAGCTTATTTTTGTAGTATGTCGACGGAAACGAAAGAAGAAACATTTACATTAGAAGAGATCCTCAGCTCTATAAAGACCTCCCATAGGTTGATTTTGTGGAACGATGATGTAAACACTTTTGAGCATGTGATATTTTGTATGATGAAGTATCTGGATTATTCAGAAAGTCAGGCGGAACGGATTGCCTGGGAAGTTCACAACAAAGGCAAATGTGCCGTTCTTGAAGGGTCGTTTACAGAAATGGAGATCTACCGCAAAATCCTTCAGCAGGAAGGACTTACCGTAACGGTAGATTAGCCTTTATGCTTTTTCTTTTAGGAAAAAATCACTCTTTTTCTTTAACAAGAATATTACCTAAATTAACGCTTAAATCGCTGTAATAAAATAGTTACCAGCGTTCATGTTAAACTTTGCTGCCGTTACTTTGTCTGCCTTGTATAAAGTAACCGTAAATGTAAATTTTTGATGAACCAAGCTGTAGCCCGATTTCTATCCCTAACCTTCGTAATTTCCCTGATTTCCTTAAAACTAAGCGCGCAGACCGGAGGTACCGCCAAGATCACAGGTAAAGTAATTGACGCCGCAAACAATCAGACGGTACCATTTGCAACAGCAGTCGTGCTCAATAAAAAGACCACTGCAACGGTTAAAGTTGGCCAGACAGATGCCGACGGAAATCTGACCATTGCCAATATCCCTGCAGGTGTATTTACGTTCAAAATCAGTTATGTTGGCTATCAGACAATGGTCCGCGACTCCATCAGAATTTCGGCCGGCAGTACGATCAGCCTGGGCACCATCCGGATGAAACCGGCAAATGGGATGGCGTTGAATGAAGTTGTCATCACCGGACAGAAGAGCGCAATGCAGCTTGGTATAGATAAAAAGGTCTTCTCCGTAGATCAGAGCCTGGTGAGTGAAGGCGGTTCTGCAACTGACCTGCTACAGAATGTACCTTCCGTTCAGACGGATATCGATGGAAATGTAAGCTTAAGGGGTTCTGCAGGCGTGAAGGTTCTAATTGATGGAAAACCATCTTTAATTGCAGGCGGCAACGTGGCGCAGATCCTGCAGTCTATACCGGCAAGTTCAATTGAAAGTGTAGAGGTCATCACGAATCCTAGTGCAAGATATGATGCGGAAGGACAATCCGGAATCATCAACATCATACTTAAGAAGAACAAAAAGCTGGGGCTGAATGGAAACCTGGGCCTCACGGCAGGAAACCGGAACAATTACAACGCCAACACCAGCCTGAGCTTCCAGAACGATAAAGTTAATCTATATGGAAACTACAGCTTCCGCTCAGGAAACCGCATCGGGGGCGGGTACAACAACATCAGGTATCTGAACGCAACGGAAATCAATCCCACTGTTTTCGCGGATCAGAATACGGAATCAGAATCACAGGACAAAGGCCACAATGTTAAGGCAGGCATAGACTATTATCTGGCACCGAAAAGTACGCTTAGCTTTTCCGGTGGCTTTAACATCCGGGACAACCAGAATAACGAAACATTGACCATCAATCAGCTGAATGCCGCAAGAGAGGCCGTGCAATTAAGCAACAGGATCAACAACAACGATCGCAGCGGAGAAAGCTATAGCCTGAATCTGGATTTCGAACAGAAATTGAAGAAGCCGAAGGAGCTATTGACATTTAACTTTGGATTCTCGCAAGGAACGAATGAGAACTTTCAAACGTACAACACCGATATTTATAACCTGAACGGCCAGGAGGTGGATCAACTGGTCTCGCAACGGAATAATGGCGCGGGTTACAATACCAACTACAATGTGCAGGCAGATTATGCACTCCCAATCGGCAAAGCAGGAAGAGTGGAAGCGGGATACCGCAGCCAGATCAATCTCGCTGACAACAAGACTTCCGCATTTTTACTAAACAGCATCACCGGGCTATATGACCGCGATTTCGCTCTGACCAACGCGTTTGACTCTAAGGAGCAAATCCACGCGCTGTACGCCAACTATTCCAATCAGATCAAGAGCTTTGGCTATCAGATCGGGTTGCGTGGTGAGGATGCAAGTCTGAATACCAATTCAGGGGTCTTTAATCGTGGCAATGACCTCGTGTATACGCCAGGGAAGATCGCCTATACCCGGCTGTACCCAAGCATCTACTTAACGGAAAAAATCTCCGATGCCCGGCAGGTCCAGCTGAGCTATAGCCGCAGGGTGAACCGTCCAAGAGGATGGGACACAAACCCGTATATAGACGCGTCAGACCCTTTGAACTTCAGGCAGGGTAATCCCAATCTAAAACCGGAAGACGTACATGCCTTTGAACTGGGGTACAGTCAGTACTGGTCTAAGGTTTCCCTGATTTCCTCTGTGTATTATCGCCTGACAAACGATGTCATTCAGCGGGTACGTTCCGAACCGGACGTGAACGGTGTTTCGCTCACCACTCCTCAGAACTTAACGCGCAATACTGCCAGCGGTTTGGAATTGATCAGTAAGGTTGACGTTTTAAAAACATGGAACTTCACTGCGAATGTGAATTTATACCAGAGTAAAATTAAGGGGGTCCCGGAATTCGGCATCATAGAGAACTCCGGATTCAGCTGGAACGCAAACCTGACGAACAACATCACACTTCCGCATAAAATTACCTTACAGATTCGCGCAGACTACCGTGCACCTGAGGTGATGGCACAAGGAAAAAGAAATGCGATGTATGGCGTTGATGGGGGTGCCAGATATAGTTTTTACAACAACAAGGCGACGCTTAGTTTAAACGTGCGTGACGTGTTCAACACCCGGAAATGGAGCATGGTTACACAGGGTACCACATCAGTTGTAGATTTTCAACGGTATATGCAGGGACAAATGGGTAACCTTACCTTCTCCTACCGGTTCGGAAAAACTGATTTTATGTCTAAGAAACCCAAGAAAGCAGAGCAGCCGGAACAGCGGTCTGATGAGGAGCAATTCTAAGTTTCTGCGCTGCTAATGTAATTTCAGAGTTCGAGAATTTCGTATCTTGCACCCATGGAAGAAAGCAACCCCTGGAAAATCACGGACCGCCGTAAGGTCTATGAAAATAACTGGATTGGTTTGACGGAATACAAGGTTATCAACCCCTCCGGGGGGAACGGCATCTACGGCAAGGTACATTTCAAGAACCTGGCCATTGGCATCATTCCCTTAGATGAAGCATACAACACCTGGCTGGTTGGACAATACCGCTTCCCCCTGGATGCGTATAGCTGGGAAATTCCGGAAGGCGGCAGTCTCTTAACGGATCATCCACTCGACGGCGCAAAACGGGAATTGATGGAGGAGACCGGCCTGAAGGCTTCCAGCTGGCAGGAAATTCAGCACATGCATCTCAGCAATTCGGTAAGTGATGAACGTTCCATTATCTATGTTGCCAAAGGTCTGACCTATGGTGCATCTGAACCGGAAGAAACGGAACAGCTTATCGTCCGCAAAGTAAAATTCTCAGAAGCTTATGAGATGGTTATAAATGGAGAGATCACAGACAGCATGAGCGTCGCCGGGATTCTCAAAACCCATATTCTTATTCAGGAAGGTAAAATTTAAGCACTCATTTTATGAACAAAGTCCTGGGATATATCTTAAGCCCATTCTTCTATATATTTTTCTTTTTATCCATGCTTATCTTCCAGCCCATACAGTGGATATGCTACCGTTTCGGATATCAGGCACATAAGAAATCTGTGGACTACCTCAATTTTTTTCTAACCTACTGTCAGATCTTTTTAGGCAATTCAACCACATTCATCAATGAACAGGACCTGCCGGTAGACTGCCCGAAGATATTCATCGCGAACCACCAAAGCATGTATGACATCCCTCCATTCTTTTGGTATTTACGGAAACATCATGTTAAATTTATCTCCAAGATAGAACTCACCAAGGGCATTCCTTCTATCTCTTTTAACTTGAAATATGGGGGTGGCGCCAACATAGACCGTAAAGACAGCAAGCAGGCGGTCGGAGAGATTTTAAAACTGGGGCGCCGACTAAAGGCAAATAACTGGTCTGCAGTAATATTCCCCGAAGGAACCCGCGCCAAAGACGGAAGGCTTAAGCCTTTTCAGGTCGGCGGTATTGCAACACTGTTAAAAACAGCACCCAACGCGCTTATCGTACCTGTAGCAGTCGAAAACTCCTGGAAAGTGGTTCAGTACGGCACCTATCCCTTAAGTGTCGGCGAACAGCTCAAATGGACGGTCTTGCCTCCGATTGATACCACAGGTAAAAATCCGGAAGAGATCACCCGGGAGGCTGAAGATGCTATCCGCAAGGTGCTTAAACAAAGTAGCTGAGCTGATCAGATATTGTTGCTATCAATTCTTTTAAAGAATTCATCCCGATAGGTATCTCCAATCGGAATCACCTTACTGCAGATGCTGATGCGGCTCCTTTCTATGCTCTCAATCTTGTCCAGGGCGATGATGTACGACTTGTGCACCCGGATGAACTGACTGGAAGGCAATGTCTCTTCCATCTTTTTCATGTTCTGCAGGGTGATCACCCGTTCAGATTTGGTAAAAATGGAAATGTAATCTTTCAACCCTTCGATGTACAGGACATCATCCAGTTCTATCTTCTGGATCTTATGCTCTGTTTTCACAAAGATAAAATCCTGAACGGGTTGGAGGGATTGCGGCACCGCCACTGCCGGTAACGGTTCAGCAACAACAGCGGCAGTAACCTTAAACTGATTACGTACCTTCTCCACCGCCTTATAAAACCTGTCGAATGGAATGGGTTTAAGCAGGTAGTCAGACACGTTTAGATCGTAGCTTTCCAATGCGTACTGGGAATAAGCAGTGGTGAGGATATAACTGCATTTACCTCCGGCGATCTTTAAAAACTGAATACCGGTAAGCTCTGGCATCTGAACATCCAGAAATACCAGGTCTATGCCCCCTGCCTGAACCATTTGCAAGGCTTCGATCGCATCCTCCGTGCGTTTTACAAGTTCTAGAAAGGGAACTTTGGAAATATAATCCTCAATGATATCGAGGGCCAATGGCTCATCATCAACCGCTATGCACTTTAATTTCGTCATATATCAAGCATTAATTCACTGGTGTAGTGAGTAGCCGAATTTACAATATTTAATTTATATCTGTCCGGGTAAAGCAACTGCAAACGCCGTTCTACGTTGTTTAAACCTACTCCGCCTACTTCATCCTTGTTGTGCGTGTTCTTTCGGTTGGTAACGCTGAAGTGCAGGATTTTCTGGTTGGCGATGATGTTAATCTTTATCGGATCCTTCGGATCATTTGCAACGCCATGTTTAAAAGCATTCTCCACAAAGGAGATCAGAATGAATGGAACAATATGCTGATTGTCTATCTCCCCATTTAAGCTAAGCTCTACCGCCGCACCATCTTTGAACCTAAGCTTCTGCAGCTCTATGAAACTCTTCACATATTCAATCTCTTTATTAAGCGACACCCAACTGTCGTTACTTTCATAAATCATATACCGCATGATTTCCGAGAGCTTAAGTACGGCATCAGCGGTCTTGTCAGACTTCTGGTAAGCCAGCGAATAGATGTTGTTTAGGGAATTGAACAGGAAGTGTGGATTAAGTTGCGACTTAAGGAACTGCAGCTCCATATCCTTCTTCTCACTTTCCAGATTACGCTGGATTCTGTCATTTGCAAACCAGTCTATCGCAAACTTCAGGAGGGAACCAATGACAATGAAGAATCCGGAAATGAACACCGTTCTTATGGCGTAAGTCGTAATGTTTACCGACTCCCGACTATGACTTTGGGGGTTGGTGAAAGTTAGCATGATATCGCTGTTTAAACTCGCGATAACTGTTTTTATGAAACCCATCACGATGATCAGCACAGTGATAGAAAGCACATACCACAGGTACATCTTTCTTACCTTAATCAGCTGAGGAATAAGCAACGTATAATTGATGTAAAACAGCGATACATTGATGATGCCGTAATAACCAAATTCAACCAGAAGTTCATACGGGGTAACCGGCTCCTTACTGTTGATAATCGCAAGTATACACAGCGCAACGATGAATAGCCAGAAAACAAGATGAACAACTAAGGGACCTTTATCTTTCATTTGTGTGTTTTATTTTATGAAAACTGACGCTTCCATGGTTCTGTAAGTACCTTAAATCCATGCTGAATTCCACATCCAAAGTAACTCAAAGTATGTTTCAGCAGGTATCGCTTTCGACGAACTGCCATTTTCATCCGACGAACGCGTGCGAAATGCAGTTTTCGACAAAACTACCATTTTCAGCCGTTTATCTATAAGATCGTGTGCTTGGTCTAATACATTTTAGACACCCTAATTTTATTATTCTATTTGTTTCATCAAAACGAAACGATTATGAAACGCCTGTCAAATATCTCGCCCTTTATCCTGCTGTTGATTCCTGTCTTCATCATGATGGTGCTCACATTTGGAACCCGTGCGGAGAACCCAGTTCAGAATGAACAGGTGGAGTTGAAAACCAACAAACAACTAATGGTGGTTCAGCAAAACCAGTAAGTTGCCGAGGCTCTCCCCTGTCCGGATCAAGTTGGCCGTGGTATAGGCCAGTGCGCTGTGTAGATCGAGCGGCTCATGCCCAAGTGGCAGCAGCACGTCGAAATACGCCTGCAACGCCAGATTTCGTTCCAATGGAACCTTCCCCGCAATACCAATAACCGGCAAGCCTTTCTGCTTCGCACGGCAGGCAACCCCGAAAGGACCTTTTCCCTGTAATGTCTGCGCATCCAGACTACCTTCTCCGGTAATCACCAAATCCGCTTTCTCCAGCGCAGCATCAAAGTTTGTGAGCTCCAGAAAATGATCAATACCATTCACCAGCTTAGCATTTATAAAAGCATACAATCCCGCAGCAGCGCCTCCTGCAGTTCCACCATATTTCACTGCCGCCATGTCTCGTCCGAGTTGATGCACAGCAGTAGCTGAAAGCACCGACAGTCCACGATCCAGTTGCTGCACAACAGACGCTGTAGCACCCTTCTGCGGGCCAAACACTGCGGCCGCCCCCTGCGCCCCCAGCAACATATTGTCGACATCACAAAGCACCACAACCTCGCAATCTAAGATTCTTCGGTCCAACCCCGATAGATCAACTTCTGCCAGCGAAGAAAGTGCAGCCGGCAACATGTCCAGTTCCTGTCCGTCTGTCCGCAGAAAACGGGCACCAAGGGCGGATAAAATGCCTGTACCTCCGTCCACTGTTGCCGAGCCCCCCATTCCAATGATAATTTTCTTCACACCATGGTCAAGTGCCGCCCGTAACAGTTCGCCTGTACCGTAGGATGTTGCACGTAAAGGGTTCAGCTCAGCGGGCTTCAGCAAATGTATTCCTGAAGCGTCAGCCATTTCAATGACTGCGGTTTCCCCGTCATCTATCAAGCCAAAGGTAGCTTCAATTGACCGACCAAGTGAATCGCGAACAGCGACCCGCACCAGGGTACCCTTACATTTCTCTATAATCAGATGTCCGGTGCCATCCCCCCCATCTCCTACAGGAAAACACTCAGTGGTATGGTTGGCTTTGCTTTGACGTAGCCCCTGCTGTATCGCTGCCGCGGCATCAGTTGCAGAAAGGCTATGTTTAAATGCATTTGGCGCAATAAGAATATGCATATAGTGGCTTTGGGAGATTAGTTATTTACAACGTTCACCGGATGCCTACTTTGATAGGCCTTCAGGTTCTCCACAGTAATGTCCATTAACCTTCCCCGCGCTTCTTTCGTTGCCCATGCAATGTGCGGTGTAATCAGACAGTTCTTTGCAGAAAATAGCGGATTATCTGCAGCGGGTGGCTCTACAGAAAGTACATCCAGCCCTGCCCCTGCGATTACCCCTTTGTTCAACGCTTCGGCAAGATCTTCCTCCACCACCACGGGCCCGCGGGAAGTATTAAGCAGGAACGCCGAACGCTTCATCTGTTGAAGGCGCTCCTTGTTGATCAGTCCTTTTGTTTCCGGCGATAGCGGACAGTGGATACTCACCACATCTGCCTGCTCAAACAGTTCTGGAATCTCTACCCACCGGAAATTGCTCCGGTGCGACTGGTCCGTATGATGCCTGCTGGTACCAATGACATTCATTCCAAAAGCTGTTGCCACATCACCAACCTGCTTGCCGATGTTTCCAAATCCGATGATACCCATTGTCTTCCCGGTAAGCTCCACAAGCGGGTAATCCCAGAAACAGAAATCCACGGAAGAGGCCCAGCGTCCGGAAGCCACTGCATCACTGTGACGTTGCACATGCAGGCAGAGCTCCAGCAGCAGGCCAAAGGTCAGTTGCACCACCGAAGGTGTGCCATAACCAGGCACATTAGATACGACAATTCCCTTTTGTTTCGCCGCTTCGGCATCCACGATGTTGTACCCCGTGGCCAAAATACCAATGTATTTAAGTTCAGATAGCTGGCTTATCGCTTCTGCATTTATAGGGGTTTTATTGGTGAACACCACTTCTGCTCCGGAAGCACGTTCTACCACCTGATCCGCAGGTGTGCGGTCGTACACCGTCAGCTCACCGAGCTGATGCAAATCCGCCCAGCTCAGATCACCGGGATTAAGCGTGTATCCATCTAAAATTACAATTTTCATAAGTCGTTCTTTTGTTCGCATGTAAGTGTATTTCTCAGAAAGCGTATCTGCGTTCCTGAACACTTCTTTACTAAGGTATCTATTTAACTAAGTTCGGTGCAAGCTAGAGCACTGCCCACGCTGCATTTAACGTCCGCTTTGCGTTGGCAATTACAATATCGGGATCTTCATCGCCAAACGGCTTGATCTCGAAGCTTACCACAGGTGGCTCTATTGTGTTGAGGAAGCCAATATTTAGCAATACCCGCAGGTAATCCACCACTTGTGCAACATCATTTTCACCGTTTGGAAATCCAAATCGTGGATGGACATCACCATATGCCGGCATCTCCGGGCTCTTTACCACGCAGTTTCCGATATGGGCATGAACAATGTAGTCCTTAACAGGGAGCAAGGAATCTTCGTTGGTTTCATGGATCAATGGGATGTGACTCAGGTCAACCATCAACCCGAAATTCGCATAGCGCGAACGGATTTCCTTTGCATACCGCAAAGCAAGGGCCGCAGGGCCAATCAGACTTTTCTTGTCCACATCATAGTCGAACACTTCCAGCGCAATCTTCATATTTCCTTTTTCGGCTGCGTACCCACAGATTTCCAGGGTCGACTTAACCAACGCTTGGTAAGCCTCCTCAGATTGTGCCACCGGATAGGTTCCGCTCAGGAACGCAAAACTCGTGGCGCCGACTTCATACGCTTCATCCAAGCCGGCTTTCACATTGGCCAAAGCCTCCTGGCGGCGTTCCTCATTCAGATCATTCAAATTCAAACCTGAAGTGAGCAATCGGGGTTGTGCGCCGTAGGCGACGGTCATGTGCGATGTCTGCAGCATCTGCTTCACTTGCTGACGTGCTGCGTCATCCTTTATGGTTGTAATCTCAATGGCAGTAAAATATTCATCTATCGCCAGCTTTCGAATGGTTTCTACGATTGGTCCCTCGCCTTTAATAGTTGTCGGATAGGCCATAAAATGGACCAATCCGACCTTCATGTACTTGTGCAGTGATTCGTTCATATAAGTTTCTGGTGTTTGTTAAATTAATGCTTCCGCCTTAAGTCTTCTCTGCCTCCCCGTAAACAAGATGAAGCCTGCAAGGACGAGGAGGACTCCAGCGAGGCCGAGCAAATAAGCATAACCTTTAGACAGATCGTCTACAACCGCGGTGATGGCCGCCACCTGCATCTGGTATTCTGGAATCAGCCAGGTAAACACGTACGCCTGTGCAAGCACAATACAGCAGATGCATACCAGCAGGATAAAGCTGTGCTTAACGGTAAAACGGAAGAGCTCAGACTCCCTGCCGATCAGGTTTCCCGCTGCAGCAGCAACAGCAATAGACTGCGGAGATATCATTTTACCCACAACACCCCCGGAAACGTTTGCTGCTACAGTGATGACGGGATCAATCCCGATAGAGGTTGCCGTAGCACCCTGAAGCTTCGCAAATAGTGCATTGGCGGAGGTATCCGAACCGGTGATAAACACCCCGAGCCATCCCAGTACTGGTGCGAAGAATGGGAATAAAAAGCCGGTATTCGCCAGCGCAGCAGCCATGGTTATCGTAATACCGGAATCGTTTACCAGGTATGCAAATCCAAGAATGGAAGCAATTGTGATAATTGGAAAAACAAGCTGCTTTAATGTAGCCAGGAAGATCCTCAACCCATCACTGAACTTTAAGCCGATCAGTGGTAATGCGATGATTGCTGAAGCCAGAATCGCCGTTCCCGATGCACTTAAATAATTGAACTTGAAAATGTGAGGAATAAACTTACCATTCGAATCTGTGATCACGTTGTGAATTCCGGGAAATTCAAACTGTACCAGGCCGACGGAATTCAGAACATCCTTTATGGGCTGCAGACCCCATGCGATGATCATGATCGTTAGTAACAGAAAGGGCGACCAGGCTCTGATGATCTGTCCGGTGGTATACTGGTCCCGCACAATGATACTTGGCGGCGCTTCATTCTCAAATCTCCAGATTTGCTTCGGTTCCCAGAATTTCAGAAAGATAATGAGCGAAACTATGGAACCTACTCCAGCAATGACATCCGGCAGTGCCGGACCGATAAAATTGGAAGATAACCATTGCAGGAGCGCAAATGAAAACCCGGATACCATGATTGCAGGCAATACACTCCTGGCACTTTTAAATCCGCTCATCAGCACCACCAGATAAAAGGGGAGTATGGCGGATAATACGGGTAAGGTCCGGCCAACCATCTGTGATATGGCCATTTCGGGGATCCCTGAAACCTGTGAGGCCACTGTAATCGGAATGCCAACAGCCCCGAATGCCACGGGTGCCGTATTCGCGATCAGACAAATTCCGGCCGCGTACAACGGGTTAAAACCGAGCCCAACAAGCATGGCCGCCGTGATGGCAACCGGTGCCCCGAAACCGGCAGTACCTTCCAGAAAAGAACCAAATGAAAAGGCAATCAGCAGCGCCTGAAGTCTTCTGTCACCCGTGATGGACGCCATAAAGTGCTTGATGACCTCAAACTGCCCGCTTTCCACGGTTATATTAAAGAGAAATAAAGCAGTAATGACAATCCAGCAGATCGGGAACAAGCCATACAATGCCCCGTTCGCAGTAGAAAGCAGCGCCAGCTGTGCAGGCATCCCGTAAACCGTAATGGCGATCACGATAGCCATTGTGGTGGCGAGCAGGCTGGCTTTATACCCTTTCATTTTCTTGATGATCAACGCCCAGAAAATAAAGATGATCGGCAATACGGCAATGAGCGCCGACAAGAAGATGTTGTTAAATGGATCTATAATTTGTGTCCAGTTCATATGTATATAGAAAAGCTAAATGATAATACAATAGGTTAAGCAAGGTCAAGTGCAACGATCTCATGATCCAGTATACTAAAGGCGTTCAAGGTAATGAAGCCATCCTTATTCTCGAATTGCGGCTTTGTTCCACCCATCAGCAAATGCACATTGGTGACCTTGCTATTTTCCGGAATCTTGATGCGTACTTTCGCCTCGATTGGAAACAGCTCTCTAACCGGGCCTTTCATCATCATTGGGTTGGTCAGGTTGACCACATGAACCGTCATGGAATCCTTTTGGCGCCATACGGCGACATCAACAACGCCTTTTGTTTGTACATCTGCAATGGAAGTCTCATTCAGTGCCCAGCGCAGGGTATTGCGTATCAGCTTTCCATGATCGGTACTTTGTATCTGCCAGAAGGAGCGGTCCAGATCACCTGGGAAATAAGCAATTCTTCCTTTGCCGGAATCCGAAAGGTACAACTCCCGGGTAGTGGTCTCTTCAATGCGGGGATACACATCTTCCATCGGCAGGTCCGGATAGGTTGGGATCAGGGTTACCGGACTCGGAAAGTCTCTTTTTGGGGTTACTTTCACGCGGTGTATGGAATTGATTACCTTATAGGCATCCTCCAGACCTTCCACCACAGGATGAAATTTCTTTGTACCGGCATCGGCCTTCAACCTTAGATAGCTGTTTTTCATCGGCCCTTCCACGCCATTGTCAAATGAAACACCCAGCACATCCGCCAGACCAAAGTTGGACCGCGGGCGGCCCTCTTCGTCATACAGCGAGGTTTCAAAGGTGGCCACGATGCTCCCACCAGCATCTGCAAAGGCCTTCAGCTGCGCACACTGCGCATCAGAAAGGGCCGCAATGTTCGGCAACACCAGCAATTTGAATGCTTTCAGATGCTCCGCGTCAAGCTTCCTGTCGTTCACCATTTCAAAAGGTATTCTTTCCTCTACCAGTGCATGATACATGCCCATGGCATGGTCACCACTCGCTTTCTGCCATGCCTTCCCGCCGTACTTGCGGTTGGTCTGCTCGGAATATACCATGGCTACCCGTGCCATTGGTGCCGTGTTTCTTAAATAACGTTCATTCTTGTAATAGGACTGGTACATGCTGGCCACCGCATTCATCCAGCGCTTGTCGTGAATGACCGCCCCAAACTTCACAAAGCAGGGCTGCATTCCATTGGCGACACCTTCGGCCACCCAAAGGCAGGTCTCTGCATCATTCTGCACGGAATCCTTCCAGCGGTATTCTTCTTCAATACCTACACTGAATATGCCGACCAGCGGCTTCATCCCCAGTCCTGCACGGAGCTCTTTTGCCCCCATCGCATTTACCCATGGGGGAACAGCACCCTGCCTGGTCTGCTGATCGGCAAAAAAGAAGTCCGCATATTTTCCTGCTTCCAGCTTATCTGGAAACCCATTTGGGATAAAGCGTGCGGAACTGCGTTGCTTTCGGATCTGCTTATCCCACAGAAACCAAAGTTCCTTTAAGCGTGCGGTACTCCATTCATTCCACTTGATGTAAGTTGGATCAAGTCGCTCCGTCGAACGGGGAAGATCAAGCCCGTATGCGGCCTTGAAATTGCGCACGCAATGTTCACAATAACAGACCCCCTGCCCGTGCCAACGGTTGGCGAATATCGCGTCGGGCATGTACCTGTCCATGATTTCCGTATTGATCTTGCTCATGAACTCGAAATTGTATGGCCCCCAGGCGCAGGTTACCCACAGGTCCGGATTCGACCAGTGCCGCCGTTTCTGCCCATCGGCAGTAACGGAAATATAATCCGGATGGGCATCAAACATATCCTGACGCGTCGCATGCGGATCCGTCCGAAGAATGATTGACATGTTCATTTTACGACATCCCTTTACCAGGTATCCGAGCGGGTCCGAGTCTGCAAGCCAGTTGCTCCTGTGGTGGAGCGGGACCTTCGTTGGATAAAACGCGGCTACGCCGCCGGCGCTAAGCAGCGCCCCGTCAGCATGTATACGCTTAAAATAGTCCAGCCAGAAATCCGGGTCATAACGTCCGGGATCATTTTCTACAAAAGCAAGCTGTGCCCAGCGTTTTGACTTATCGAACCAGGGCTCCTCTGCAGGAGTAATGAAATTGGCAAACGCGGACGTTCCACCCATGGCAATAACGCCGCCAACAACTGATGTGCTCTTGATAAATTGTTTCCTATCCATTCTAAAAGATTATGCGCATAATTGAAATTGGTCCGGAGAATTGTGCTTTGGAGATCTGATGGCACCCTGTCACTTTCCCTTCCTAACCAGTCTATCGTTCAAAAACAGCAAATCTTAAGTACTGAAGCAGCTACAATCCTGCACCAATGGCATTCAAATTTTATGGCAAACCTGCCCTCTTTCTCCTTCTGAAAACCAAATCGTGCGGACAAACTTACCGCAGCATAAATCACGAAAAGATGGGAATCAAGACGATAAACCCACCGCATACAGCTTCTATTTGGTTGTTAAATGCTTAAGCGCCGAAGATCATTCGTCATCTTCAAACCTGAACACTTTCTTTATCGAAAAGATTGTAAGCCTGTGCATCTGATACCTAAGTTATAATAATTTTGAAACTTCGGACAGCGGCGGACGAATTATTTACACAGATCCCGGAAAATAATATCAAAATCACCGACGAACGCCTGATATTTCCCGACCAATGCAGAATATGATTAATTCTAGGAGAAAGTGCTCCCTCGATGTATTTCATCTACAATAAAGTGACCTTCGTCTAAAACATTTTAACAGATTATTCTTAATCCTTCTATTTGTTTCAATAAAACGAATCAATTATGAAACGCTTATCGAATATCTCGCCATTTATTCTTCTACTTGTTCCAGTTTTCGTCATGATGCTACTCACATTCAGTAGCACTGGAGACGCCGGCATGCAGAATGAAACCGCATTAAAAACGAGCAGCAACTCCTGGCTAAAGTCAGTGACCGAATTGATTAAATAACGAATGCCTGTTTACCCATACACAATTGGAGAGATCAATACCAAACACAGCGTACTTCTGCGGGCGAAAAACATTTTTTGTCATCTTTAAGCACTTTTTCGCTGGAGTTTACCCGTTAATGGGTTTTATAAGATTTATGTAAACCAATGGGCATAACAATTGTAAGACGGAAATTATGCTTATCGATTGAATCAATTTCAAGATTAAGCATACGAATGCAAGCCTTTGCCAGGCTTGATTATATATACTTCAAAAAGAAATAAGATAGTTTTTTAGTTTTAGTTAGTTTAGTTTGGGTGGTTATCTAAAAATAGCCGCCTTTTTTTGTGTTCTTTTCTGAACGAGTCCCAGGGATCACTCCACCCCTTCATATACTTTATGCGCCAGCGGTTTTCAAATAAGTTTTGAAAACTAATTATTTAGTTATAGCTTTAGGTAAGCAAGCTTGCAGGTACAATTTAAAAAAGACAACTTATGGAAATCAAGGATTTAACAAAAGCAGAAGAGCAGATCATGCAGATCGTCTGGCAATTGGAAAAATGCTTCGTAAAAGAAGTTATGGATCATCTGCCGGAACCCATCCCTGCATACAACACCGTGTCAACCATCATCCGCATCCTGGAGGTAAAAGGATTCATTGGACACGAGGCCATCGGCAAATCTCATCAGTATTATCCCCTGATCAGCAAAGAGGATTACAAGCGACATGCAACGGAGAAACTTTTGGGCAACTACTTCGAGAACTCCGTGGAAAGCATGTTTTCTTTCTTTGTAAAAGAGGAAAAGCTGGACCTAAGTGATGTTGATGAAATTCTCAAAATGATCAACAAAATTAAAAATAAACCAAAATGAGCGCGGCACATTACTTCCTGCAAGTCAACTTATACCTAATTGTATTTTATGGCTTCTATAGGCTCCTATTGTATAGCGAGACCTATTTCATTGGCAACCGTGCCTACCTGCTCGGTGCCGGAGTATCCTCACTGCTCATTCCCTTTATTCAGCTCGACTGGTTCAGCGGCCAGCCGGTAACCCGGCAGATCTCTTCAAACGTTGTTGAACTTTACCTGAGTGGTATGGCCGACCGGAGTCAGATGGCCTTCGATTGGGGCTATTGGATAACGCTGATCTACGCAGCAGGAGCCATCATCTTTCTGCTGAGATTTCTCTTCCAGCTTTATTCCCTTAGCGGGCTGATGAAGGATATGCCGAAAGGTGCAGCATTCTCCTTTTTCAAAAAAGTGTTCATTGACCCGACGCTTCCGCAACAAGCGGTCATCTGCAGGCATGAGCAAATTCATGTCCGGCAACTCCACACCCTGGATGTCCTGTTCTTGGAACTGCTAGGTGTATTCGTCTGGATCAATCCCGTCATCTACTTCTATAAGCGTAGCATACGTGATATCCACGAGTACCTGGCAGATGCCGAAGCCGCCCGCTTTCAGGGCGACAAACAGAAATATGCTTTATTGCTGCTCAGCACCGCAATCGGTGTCCATCCAAACAACTTAACTAACAGTTTCTTCAAACAATCAACCCTCAAAAAAAGAATTTTTATGTTACATAAAGCACAATCTAAAAGGAACGTACTCTTGAAATACGGACTCATC
The DNA here is from genome assembly GCA_045629455.1 of Pedobacter sp. Classification (GTDB taxonomy): domain Bacteria; phylum Bacteroidota; class Bacteroidia; order Sphingobacteriales; family Sphingobacteriaceae; genus Pedobacter. The sequence continues at coordinate 38,271 of JAZQRI010000003.1, forward strand.
GTCCCTGTATTCGGACTCATGCTCTTGTTATCGTCAGCTACCGTTCGTCAGAATGAACAAATCAAATTCGCAGCAACAAACATACTAAGCGGCGAGCAGTTCCAGGCGGTACAACGGTCCATTATCCCTGATCCTGTAGTAGCGACCTCAGCCAGGCCTGACGTCCCCGGGACGGACTCCACCCCACCGAGTTTCCCAGGGGGCATGAAGGCTTTTTACGAATATCTTGGACGCACAATCAGATATCCGGCGGAAGCCAGAAAGCAAAACATTCAGGGGAAAGTTTACCTGACTTTCACGGTAGAGAAAGATGGAACCCTGACAGAAATAGCGGTAAAGAAAAGATTGGGCGGCGGAACAGATGAAGAAGCGATGAGGGTACTCCGGGAGTCGCCAAAATGGATCCCTGGAACCCGCGACAACAAACCTGTACGTGTAAAATATGATATGCCACTCAGCTTCAGCCTGTCTGAAACACAGAAAGGAAATCAGAACGTAGCCCAGAATGGAAACCAAAACGTGCAGATCACCACGGAAGTCACATCCCTGAAGGGTAAGTCGGGTGCCACTATTGAGGCTTTAACATTCTCTACCAGATTATCACCTGCAGACCAAACTGAAGGGAACATTGCCTATTCCATTGACGGTGCCCCGGTGACAAATGCGGAATTCAAGGCACTTGAAGCAAAAACGATCAAAAGTATCGACGTACATAAAGCCCCCACAGGAACTACTGTACGTGGCTACACGGCGACAGTGGCCGTGAAAACCGAGCCATTGCAGATTGAGATCATCCCTACTAAGTAGCCTAAAGTGGAAAAGGTATAAAAACCGAAACCCCTGCATTTTGGGCAGGGGTTTCTTGGTATCACTAAACCTTGTCTCGATCTACTAATTTATTAAACTTCTTCCTCGGAAACAAATTTTGCATGATAAAAATCAGTGTTCATCCGTGCAATATTTTCCAGGGAAATTCCTTTCGGACATTCGGCCTCACAAGCACCTGTATTGGTACAATTTCCGAACCCTTCTGCATCCATTTGTGCGACCATACTCTGCGCTCTGCGGTAACGTTCCGGCTGGCCTTGTGGCAATTGTGCCAGCTGAGAAATCTTTGCTGATGTGAATAGCATCGCAGAAGCATTTTTACATATGGCTACGCAGGCACCACAAGCGATACATGCTGCAGATTCAAAAGCAGCGTCCGACTGTGATTTCGGGATTGGCAATGCATTCGCATCCTGCGCATTTCCCGTGTTAACCGAAATAAAACCGCCGGCGGCAATGATCCGGTCAAATGCAGTACGATCAACCATTAAATCCTTGATTACCGGAAAGGGCTTCGCTCTCCATGGTTCAACCACAATGGTATCACCATCCTTGAATGAACGCATGTGCAGCTGGCAAGTCGTAATCAGATCCTTCGGACCATGTGGACGACCATTGATGAACATCGAGCACGCCCCACATATACCCTCACGGCAATCGTGGTCAAACACGATCGGCTCGTCGTTCTTATTAATCAAATCTTCATTCAACACGTCGAACATTTCTAAGAAAGACATGTCAGGTGAAATATCAGACACATTATACGTCACCAAATCCCCTTTGGCTTTACTATCTTTTTGACGCCATACTTTCAGCGTTAAATTCATATTTCCTGTACTCATGATATTGAGATTTTTGTACTTAGCAATTATTTATAACTTCTTTGTGCAACTTTGATATTCTCAAACTTCAACTCTTCCTTGTTCAAGGTAAAGGTTACATCGTCTTTGTATGCCCAAGCTGCAACATAAGCATAGTTTTCATCGTCACGCATCGCTTCACCTTCTTCGGTCTGGTATTCTTCCCGGAAGTGTCCGCCGCAAGATTCATTTCTGTTCAGGGCATCGATGCACATCAACTCGCCAAGCTCCAGAAAGTCAGCTACACGACCGGCTTTCTCCAGCTCCGGATTGTTTTCAGTTGTCGTTCCTGGTACACGAAGGTCTCTCCAGAACTCTGCGCGTAAGGCACGAATCTCCGAAATGGCTTCAATCAGCCCTGATGCATTACGGGCCATTCCGCACTTGTCCCACATGATCTTACCCAAGCGTTTGTGGAAATGATCCACAGATTTTGTTCCTTTAATCGACACAAAACGGTCCAGCATACCTTTGGCTTTTGCCTCTGCTTCAACGAAAGCAGGATGATCCAATGGTATCGGCTTGGTTGCAATCTCTTTCGATAAGTAAGCACCAATCGTGTAAGGAATCACAAAATAACCATCCGCAAGTCCCTGCATCAATGCAGAAGCACCCAAACGGTTTGCACCATGGTCGGAGAAATTCGCCTCACCCAGGGCATACAAACCAGGTACCGTAGTCATCAGGTTATAATCGACCCATAAACCACCCATGGTATAGTGTACTGCAGGGTATATGCGCATTGGAACGTCATAAGGATCTTCCCCGGTGATCTGTTTGTACATGTCAAACAAGTTGCCGTACTTTTCCTTAATCACCTCACGCCCCAGACGCATACAGGTTTCCTTATCAGGATTGTGAATGTTATGTTTATTGGCTTCTATACGGCCATATCTTTCTGTGTTTGCTGTAAAGTCCAGGTAAACGGCAAGCTTGGATTTACCTACACCGTAACCGGCATCACAACGTTCTTTAGCCGCGCGTGAAGCAACATCACGCGGTACAAGGTTACCGAAAGCAGGGTAACGACGCTCCAGATAGTAATCCCGTTCGTCTTCAGGAATTTCTGTAGGCTTACGGTTGTCGTCTTTCTTTTTAGGCACCCAGATCCGTCCATCATTTCGTAGCGACTCCGACATCAAGGTTAATTTCGACTGGTGGTCTCCCGATACCGGAATACAGGTCGGGTGGATTTGCGTATAGCAAGGATTGGCGAACATCGCACCTTTACGGTGTGCTTTCCAGGCAGCGGTAACATTGCTACCCATTGCATTGGTAGACAAATAGAATACGTTTCCGTATCCGCCACTGGCAAGTAATACCGCATGACCGAAATGGCGCTCCAGCTCTCCGGTGATCAGGTTGCGGGCGATGATTCCTCTCGCTTTGCCATCTATGACAACAACTTCAAGCATCTCATGACGGGTGTACATCTCTACTTTACCCATTCCAATCTGACGTTCAAGTGCGCTGTAGGCACCCAAAAGCAATTGCTGGCCAGTTTGACCTGCTGCATAGAAAGTACGTTGTACCTGTGTACCACCAAAAGAACGGTTATCTAGTAAACCACCATATTCTCTCGCCAGGGGAACGCCCTGCGCAACACACTGGTCAATGATGTTTCCACTCACTTCAGCCAAACGGTGGACGTTTGCCTCACGTGCCCGGTAATCACCACCTTTAATGGTATCATAGAATAAACGATACGTGCTGTCCCCATCATTCTGATAGTTCTTGGCAGCATTGATACCACCCTGAGCGGCGATAGAGTGCGCCCGTCTCGGAGAATCCTGGTAGCAAAAACATTTAACCTTATATCCCATCTCTGCAAGGGTTGCCGCTGCTGACGCACCAGCTAAACCAGAACCTACAACGATGATTTCGATGCTCCTTTTGTTTGAAGGGTTAACCAATGGCATAGAAGAACGTAGCTTCGTCCATTTTTCGGTCAAGTCCCCTTCGGGTATATTAGCATTTAATTCTGCCATTTTATTTTAGCTTAAACGTTGAAAAATTATTTAATTATGCCTGTGTACAATGCAATTGGCATCAGCGCAAATAATACGGAGATGATGATGGAGTACCAAAATCCAATGCTTTTAACCAGCGGAGTGTACTTCTTGTGATTCCATCCCATCGTCTGAAAAGCAGAAGCAAAACCATGTAGTAAGTGGTAAGCCAATGAAACCATTGCCAGCACATACAAAATTACGATCCAGATGTTGGAGAAAGATTCACGCATAACCGCATACAGATCTTCCTGCCCAAGTGCATCCTCTGTCGGGATACCTGTAAAACGGGACACGACCCAGAAGTTAGCCAAATGCACAATTAAGAAGATCAACAACAATGTACCCAGTAATCCCATAGAGCGGGAGTACCATTTACTGTTTGGTTTTCCGTCGTATGCCGCATACTTAACCGGACGTGCAGCCTGGTTTTCGAAAGTTAAACGCGCCCCCTGATAAATGTGCGCCAATAAGCCTACAAAAAGCACGATCTCGCCGGCCCGTATAATCCAGTTGTGGGCCATAAATGCCGCCCCGGTATTAAATGTCAGACCGCCATCATTTAAAAAGATCAGTGAATTTAGAAAGCAATGCACGATTAAAAATAGGATAAGAAATAGGCCGGTGATACCCATTATTAGTTTTTTTCCAATAGAAGAGGAAAAAGCGTTTCCGAAACTAGCCATTTGATAGTATTTAATTTTTGTTAGGCAAAAGTATTTAATAAAAGAATTAGTTTACAAATAACCGATATAAAAGTGCCGATTATCACTTATTTAGAAACATTCTATGTTTTTCATCAGACATTACCCTTCTGACGACCGTATGTGCCAAAAAAAAGGGGAGACAAACTGAATTGCCTCCCCTGATCGAATTATAAACCTTATTAAAATTTGAACGTATAGTTACCGTTAGGTCCCACCGCAGAAACGGTAGTCATACCATTGCTGGATGTCGGTAAGGCTGCACTTACATCCTGGGTACTATTTACCGGCTTGCCGTTCACAGCAGTCACCACAAGTCCTTTCGGAATGTCAAGTGAATCAAAAAGCTTACCTGGCGTTACTCCGGTAACAACGACACCACTTTTGACCCCGTATTTTGCTTTCACCGCTGCAGAAGCCGGAGCGAAGGTCGCCCCAAGTTTATCTAAAGTTGTACCCGTCGATTTACCAGATGCGGCAACTTTCGGAGAATTGATGCTGGTCTCCCCTTTTAAAGTAACGGTCACATCTTTCAGCTGTCCGTCTCTGGAGATGGTCAGGTTAACTTTATCACCAGGGCTCATGCGTCCGATTTTCTCCTGAAGATCCGGAGAGTCATAGATTTCATAACCATCCACTTTTTTAATGATGTCACCCTTCTTGATTCCAGCTGCTGCACCGCCACCATTTGGCAATACGTCGCTCACATACAATCCGGTGATATCTGTAACTTTAAGTTCTTGTGCAAAGTCTGCATCAAGCGGACGGAATGATACGCCGATGTAACCGCGTTTAACAGTTCCATATTTCTTAAAATCTTCCAGAACTTTTCTCGCAAGATTGATCGGAATGGCGAAACCATATCCTTCATTTCTTCCAGTTTGAGAGGCAATGGCAGCATTGATACCGATCAACTCCCCGTTCGCATTTACAAGTGCACCACCGCTGTTTCCTGGGTTGATGGCTGCATCGGTCTGAATGTAAGACTCAATGCTGCTGCTTGCAGGCATTTCCGGCATTTTACCGGTTCTCCTGTATTCATCATATTGCTCCCTGGTTGGTTGTTGAACCTGATCAAGGATGCCGATCTTACGTGCTTTTGCACTTACGATCCCGGCGGTAACGGTAGTTTGCAGGTCTAAAGGAAAGCCGACAGCTAAAACCCACTCCCCAACCTGCACATTGTCAGAGTTACCCATTTTAACAACAGGAAGATCATTTTGATCAACTTTGATCAACGCCAGATCGGTGTTCGGATCTGTCCCAATAACTTTCGCTTGTACCTTTCTCCTGTCGGATAATACCACTTCAATTTTCGAGGAGTTCTCCACCACGTGGTTATTGGTTACAATGTAACCATCGGAGGTCAGAATTACACCAGACCCTGATGCCGCCTGAGGAGCCCTGCGGCGCATTCCGCCACCGCCACCAAAAAACTGCTCCATCATGTCGAATGGAGACCCTGCGGATTCATCGCTGGAGCTCTTGAACGTTGTACGGATATGAACCACGGCTGGCGATACCGCTGAAGCCGCCTGAATGAAATCTACCGTGCCAGCCGACGATATCTTTACCGGATTATTCGCGAAAAGTAAATTCTGCTTCTCTGTTAATGACAAGCTGTTGTTGTTGCGCTCTAATATCTTATAGGCGCCAATCGCTGAGGCACCACCAACGAGCGCAGCCAACAATATTAATCCTATTCTTTTCATATTATGTGTGTGTTGTTTTATTTTTCTTTCTGTAAGTCAAATTTAATACCATATAATCGATATTTGTATCCCTCTAAGGCCTCAATTAGTGTTAAAAAGTGTTAAAGGCAATTCTTGATTATGACTAAGATACCATTTTATAAATACCAGGGCGCTGGGAATGATTTCGTTTTAATTGATAATCGGAGCGGAGCGTTCAGCGATTTAGCTGAAAACGCCATTAAAAACATTTGTGACAGGCGCTTTGGCATTGGTGCGGACGGCTTAATGCTGCTGCAAAACCAGCCCGGATATGACTTTCAGATGCACTACTACAATGCAGATGGTAAAATCGGAAGTATGTGCGGGAACGGTGGCCGCTGCATCGTCGCGTTCGCGAAGGACCTGGAAGTCATCCAACAGGAAACGAACTTTTTGGCAGTCGATGGGCCGCACTATGCCAAAATTTCTGCCAAGGGCGACTGGGTCGACCTCCAAATGATCGATGTAGCGGAAGTTGCGATAGACGGAAATGCCTTTGTATTAAACACGGGATCACCTCATTACGTGGAAGAGGTATCCGGATTAGAAAGCATGGATGTCTATTTAACAGGAAAGGAAATTCGCAATAATGCTACATATTTCCAGGAAGGCATCAATGTAAATTTCATCGAAAAGAAAGGCGATCACTATTTCGTAAGAACTTTTGAGCGTGGTGTCGAAGATGAAACATACGCCTGCGGTACGGGCGTAACTGCCGTCGCAATCTCTATGGTTAAAAAGGAAGAACAAACCGGCCACCACAGCAAAGCCATTAAAGTGCTGGGGGGAGACCTTCGCGTGGAGTTCGACTACGATGGTCAGGTATTCCGGAACATATTCCTCTGTGGCCCCGCAAAGCTGGTATTTACCGGAGACATCTGGATCTAATCTCCTTCAGCCAGGTGTGCCGCCACGCCAATCTTGATTTCTCCAAAGGTAAAATCACGGCCAAGATGTTCCCGGATGGGGTTCATCTGCAATGTTTTTAGCTCCTTTATCGCCTTCAGGATCTTATCCAGTTTTTTATGCTCAATGATTCCCTTGGCAGAGATTTCCTGCGTGGCAATATAATGCGCCAGGTGTGCCTCCACCGTGCCGACAACCAGTTTTCTCTCTTTCGCAATTTCCGCAATGGACTTACCCTCAAGGTGTAATTGAAGCGACAGATCTTTGGTATCCACCTTCGGCACCTTGGCCTTCTTCTCTGCTTTCGGCTTGCCTGCACGCGGTTTCTTTGCATTGAAATCCAGGGCATTCGGCATGGCGAAGACCTTCTGCAACTGAAATTCGCGTTCTGCCTGATTCAGAAGCTTATTGACATCCTCCCTGGTGAAGTCCTGCCCGGCGATAGTCGCCCGCAGCAAGGCTGTTGCCTTCCGTATGGACTTGAACTGTTCATAGAAAAGCGCCTCCATTTCCAGCAGTTCCGTTAAGAATGCAACTACTTGTTTATCCTGCTTCACCAGTTCCATCCGCTCAAAGATGTTCTTAGACATTTTTTGCAACAAGGGATTAAAGTAGTTCTCCGCAGCCACAGTTCTTTCGAGCAGGAGCTCCAACCCGGCTTTACTCCGGTCCTGATACAGACGCAGAATTTGCGACATAAACTTATTTCCGTTTTGCTTTAGCTCCGTCAGTTCTTTCAGCAACTGCTGCGCCCATTTGAAGTGCTTTTGCTTTGCCGACTTGTTCATATCCTTCGTATAGGAATGCACATGCTCATACACATAATTGTCCAGAGACGACAGATCGAAACACTTCAGCAGGTAATTACGCAAGAAATGCTCGCTTTCAGACCTGATTTGTTCATCGAGTAAGGGCTGCTCCTGCTTGCGTTTGGAAAATAAAGAAACATTGGGATCCTGCCGTATGCCAGATCCAGAGATTAAGGACGTCAGGATCAAGCCCTCCAGAGAACGTAACCGGGACAAAGCCACGTATATCTGCCCATGCGCAAAAGCATTCCCAATATCTATGATGGCTTTGTCAAAGGTTAACCCCTGGCTCTTATGTACCGTTATCGCCCAGGCGAGCTTAATTGGATATTGGGTAAATTTACCAACCACATCTTCCTTAATCTCATTCGTCACTTTGTCCGTCGTATAACGGATGTTCTTCCAGGTAAACTTCTCCAGTTTAATCTTATCATTTACCCCTTCCGTCTGCACTTCAATTGAATCCTTCTGCAGGTCAGTTACGGTAGCGATCTTACCGTTAAAATAACGCTTCTCCGGCGTGGGGTCATTCTTGATAAACATGACCTGCGCGCCGACTTTCAGCTCCAGCACATGTTCTGCGGGATAGGAAGATTCCGAAAATTCATCTTCAATGTCACACTTATACCGCCAGAGCTCCCCTTTCAGTTCGGCCAGGCTTGTTCTGTTCAAGGCGTCGGCCTTTTGATTATGGGTAGTTAAGGTAATGTATTTGTCCTTCAGATCGGGCTTAAAATCTTCCCGGTAAAACTGCTTCAGCAAGGTCAGATCGTCTGGGCCAACACTATTGTTCCTTAGATTATTCAGGAGCCTGATGAAGACATCATCCGTCTGCCGGTAAATTTTTTCAAGTTCAATATAAACCGGTGGATGCTGCTGCAGGGCCAGTGCATCAAAAAAGAAAGCGCTCTTGTAAAACTCGCCCAACAGCTGCCACTCTGTCGACTTCACCACCGGGGGCAGCTGGTGCAGATCGCCGATGAACAACACCTGCACACCACCAAAGCTTTCATTGTTCTTCCGGATGTAGCGCAATACCATATCTATGGCATCCAGCAGGTCGGCACGCAGCATACTCACCTCATCAATGATCAGCAGCTCTAAATCCAGGAAGATCTTCCTTTTTGTCGAATTCATCTGCAAATGACGGGTGATCGTTCTCGGCGTATTGTACTGCTGGTCGTAATGGCTGTCTCCACCCGAGGGCTGCTTTGGAAGGTAGGTGCCGAAAGGCAGCTGAAAAAGCGAATGAATGGTTACCCCGGCTGCGTTGATGGCAGCAATGCCTGTAGGTGCAACAATAACGGCTTTTTTATGTGTCTGGTTGATTAAACTTCTCAGGAAAGTGGTCTTACCTGTACCGGCTTTACCGGTAAGAAATATATGCCGGGAGGTATAGTTAATGAATCTGGCAGCAATTTCAGCAGGGTTGTTTTCTGACATATACAAATTTAAGGAACTTAATTGGTCCGGTCCGTATACCGTCTGAACTGTTCTTAAATATTAACCAATTGTACAGCTTTTACAACTGGCATGATCTGTCAATTAACTGCAGACCGAAATCGTGACATCTGCCTCCTGCCTCAAACGCCCTAGTTCACGAGGAGCTTGTAGCCCTTTCCGTGTACATTAAGGATCTCCACCTTCGGATCGTCTTTCAGATACTTACGAAGCTTACTGAGAAATACATCCATACTGCGGCCATTGAAATAGTTGTCATCATGCCAGATGCTGAGTAGTGCCTCTTCCCGGGTCAGCACGGAATTTTTATTGATGCAAAGCAGCTGAAGCAACTCCGCCTCTTTGGTGGATAGCTTCTGATTCTGCCCTTTATAGTGAATCAGCTGGGTGGTAAAATCAAATGTATAGTCGCCAATTTCAAACTGCGTCGGCAAAGGACCGGGTGTCTCGCGATCCTTGGCTGCTACCCGTTTCAATAACGCGTTGATCCGGAGAAGCAGTTCCTCAATACGGAAGGGCTTGGTGATGTAATCGTCACCACCTAAGTCATACGCCGAAACTTTATCTTCCATCATCGCCTTCGCCGTGGCGAAGATGATCGGGACATTCTCATCAATCTTGCGGATGTCCCTTCCCAGCGCAAACCCATCCTTCTTTGGCATCATCACATCCAGGATGCAAAGGTCAAAATGCTGTTTATTGAATGCACGAAGGCCCTCTTCTCCGTCGGTACTTAAAACAACATCAAATTTACCTTTCAACTGCAGGTAATCCTGCAAAAGCATGCCCAGGTTGGGATCATCTTCGACCAAAAGAATTCGTTTCATCCGTATTATATTTTGAAGGTTATAATGCTATCCTAAGTATCCGCCCTGCACCATAGGTGCCGACTTATCCTGACGTTTATTTCATCAATGGCAATGTAATTATAAAGACTGTTCCTTTGTCCTTTTCGCTTTGCACCTTTATTGTTCCGTTCATCTGGCTGACGATATCCTGCACATAGTTCAGCCCCAACCCAAATCCCTTTACATCGTGCAAATTGCCGGTAGGAACCCGGTAAAACTGATCAAAGATACGTTTCGTGTGGTCCCTTGTCATTCCGATTCCTTCATCTGCAATTTCAATGATCAGCGATTTTGCCGTGTTCCGGCTGCTGATGCGGATCCGTGGTGTATCATTGCTGTATTTATTGGCATTGTCGATCAGGTTAAAGATCATGTTCGACAAATGCAGTTCATCGCCCATAATTACCGGTTCTGCCGCATCCAGTGCAAGCGTCACCTCGGCTCCTTTCTTCTGCAGCTGCAAGCTCATGCTGTCGGCAACAGCCACAATAAGTTCATTCATATCCACCGGATTGCTTTCCAGCTGCAATTCTTTTTTCTCC
>JAZQRI010000004.1:0-24884 GCA_045629455.1 Pedobacter sp.
GTGTCCACCTCTTCCCATTCCGAACAGAGAAGTTAAGCCCACCAGAGCCGATGGTACTGCGGTAACACGTGGGAGAGTAGGTCGGTGCCAAATCTTAAAGAAAGCCTGTAAGTGTAAACTTGCAGGCTTTTCTTGTTTATAATAAATCCGCCGCGCGTCTGCAAGTTTCGTATTTTTGAGTTCATCGCCACAGCCATATGTGTATGTGAGCGGTAAATTCCAAGAGTTTTATACTATGAAAATAAACGTAAGATTATACCTGCTGTTCTTGTTGATCAACTTCTCCGGGGCTGCTTCTTTTGCACAAAGTAAAAGTGTTAAACTTCCGCCCAATTGGTTTAACCTCGACCTTACACAGGATGGCTACTTCGGCATCAGCACAGAAAAAGCATACAGTGAGCTACTACAAAATAAAGTACCCCAAAAGAAGGTCGTAGTGGCGGTGATAGATGGCGGGGTCGACATCCTTCATGAGGATTTAAAGGACAACATCTGGAAGAACGCCAAAGAAATTCCGGACAATGGGATTGATGATGATGGCAACGGATACATAGATGATGTGCACGGCTGGAATTTCATAGGCTCGAAAGCCGGCAATCTTCAATACGATAACCTTGAGCTGGTGCGCATTTATCGGAAACTAAATCCAAAATACAAGTCCACCATCAAATCTACGGTACTCGACAGTGCCTCCATGGGGGAGTTTGCATTATACACTAAGGTTACGGCCGAGTTGGGCAAACGGTATGATGACGCCGACCAGAATTTTCGTGTGCTGCTGGCGATCAACAAGGTGCTTGATTCTGTTGCAGCAGCCCATAATAAGAAAGTTCCCTCAGCGGAAGACATCGAAGCCTATGCTGCTGCCGATGATACCGAAGCACAGGTAAAGAAGATCATACGTTCGGGAAGCCGTAAAAGTGGTGGGTTTGACAAGTTTTATAAGGAGGTTAAGGATGCTTACAAGCAAACCGATGTGATGTTAAGATACCATCTAAATCCCAAGTATGATGCCCGCGCCCAACTAGTGGGAGATGTTTACGAAAATAGTAAAGAGCGGATCTATGGAAATCCCGATGTTAAAGGACCAGATGCAGATCATGGAACGCACGTCGCCGGGATCATTGCTGCAAACCGGACCAATACTGTTGGAATTAAAGGTGTTTCTAACAGCGTGCTCATCATGCCCATACGTGTGGTTCCCGATGGTGATGAACGGGATAAGGATGTCGCCAACGGCATACGGTACGCGGTAGACAACGGCGCGGACATCATCAACATGAGTTTCGGTAAAGGCTACAAATGGGACAAACCCGCTGTAGATGCTGCCATCCGGTACGCGGAGGAGAAAGGCGTTCTCTTGGTACACGCCGCGGGCAATGAAAATGGAAATAATGACAGGGATGAAGTGTTTCCAACCAGATACTTCGACAGCAAGGAATATTCAGTTCATTTCGGCTGGATGAATAAGCAGAAATCAGTTCCTGAGCGCCTGGTGCCGCTTTCCCGGCAGACACGTGGCACTACGCGAAACCCCACATATGCCAGTCCGAAACCTGTTCCTGGAGACACGCTTAAGTTTGATCTGCCGCATGTGAAGAACTGGCTGGAGGTTGGTGCAAGTACTTATAAGAATGATGGCGATCTGAAAGCCACATTCTCAAATTATGGAAAGCATACTGTCGATGTATTCGCACCAGGCTTCATGATTAAATCAACAGTACCAGATTCTAAATACGAAGAGTTTGATGGAACCAGTATGGCGGCACCCGTTGTCTCCGGGCTAGCTGCTTTAATCATGAGCTACCATCGGGATCTTACAGCAGTGCAGGTTCGGGATATCATCGTCCGGTCTGTTATGAAAGTAGAGCGGAAGATCCGGCTGAAAAATGAGAAAGGAGAGAGCCAGCGTGTACTTCTTTCAGACATCTCCGTATCTGGCGGCGTTGTAAATGCATACAATGCATTGAAATTGGCAGAAAGTATTGCGTCCGGTTCAAAATAGCTACGGCTTCCAGCCTTGATTCTTTATAAAAGCAGTTAGCCGGGGATCGTTCGCCGATAATGCAGGCAGCCATATGCTAACACGCTTCCGGTTCCACCATCTTCGCTGTGGATTGCCGGGCCGGGCAAAGGTATACTGGTACAACACCGCACGTATATACCGTGGAGGCTGATTTGGAAATGGATTGGCAGCAAAGAGATGAACTGTAGCCGGATCATTGTGCAGCAGTTTATTGACCAGGTTTAAGGTCCACGGGTAATCTAAAGCAGAAGACATGGATGCGAACCACATCTGCCAGTCTAACCGCAGGTGGTATGGGGCTATCTGTGGCGGCCGCCTGTCCAGATTTACCGGCAGCCCTTTATATTCATACGGAATCCAGCGTGCATGCTCATCCGGATTTCCGTTTAGCGTTCCTTCAAAAACAACATTTAACCGCTTTTGTCCGACGCTTCCGAATGCACCATATGTATTTACCAGTTCTAAAGGGTCAAAGGAAGTGTTCATGACTTGTCCCGGAGAAAGCATGTTCAGCGCTGGCCGGATGCTGAGCAATCCTACAAGGGTGGTCACGATCCAGGCGGTTCTATGCATTTGTCTGGATGTTTCTGGCTGCGCGGCCGCTGCATTAGCCTTTTCAACAAGCCGGCGTGGCAAAATCTTTGACCAAAAGCCGTCGTCGAGACAGGCAAGTGCCGGGATAATCGTTAGCCAGTTTAAAAAAGACAAATTTCCACTGATGATAATATTCAGCTGAAAAAGGATAATCGCTACACCGGCTAGATGACGCGCGTACCGTGGCCAAAAGACGAAGAATGGGGCTGCAAGTTCCGCCAGCCAGTTGAACCAGACACCGAGCTTTAGTGCCGAATGGGGTAGAAAGTGGAAGAACCTGCTTAACGGACCCGGTATCGGCTGCGTCTCAAAGTGGTAATATAAGGCGGTTCCATTTCGCCAGACTTCATCACCGCGGAACTTGATCAATCCGGCGCCAAGCATGATCCGGAAGATCAGCCATCGAAACAGGATAATAATTGGGAAGGGTGGCGCATACTTTGGAAATGGACGTATGTCGAGCAACGGGCACAGAAAAATAGCCAAGAATCCGGTCTCCGTGAGCTGTATCTCCCATCCATACCCGTACCACTCTTGTCCGACATGAACAATGGACATGTACAGGAACCAAAGCAGCCCCAGAATGATCGAGTTCGCATAACCTGCGACTACGAGGCAGGAGAATAGTAAGCCAAGCCAGGCGACAGTTAGTAGTGCGGTGTCAGAATGCCAAAGCCAGAAAACAGACGGCAGGCGCATAAATCCTGCGGCATTTGAGCCGAGTGCCTCCCGTACCATGTTCAAGAAATTGTCTGCCGGCAGTAAACCGTTGTGTCCAATTAGGGGGATGATCTGATTTATCGCCGCCAAAAAGGCAATTGCATAGATGACACCGAGTAGACGGAGGATCATAAAGCGGGTAAGCCAATAGCTGGGCGGGCTGGCTTGCTCCGTTAGTGTAGTCGGTTGGCCTGCATTCAGGTGGGCATCTGCCGAGGTGGCTTCAGTTGTGTGAGCTGCATTTCTTGAAAAAAGGTGCATTTGGCTTCGCGTTTTGGTCCCGCTTCTGGTATTCTAACAAATGCAAATGTCGCTTGTTCTGCATCTTTTTATTTCACCGTAGCGTGACTGACCCAGTGAAACCACTATTTCGAATCCTTCAGCGTTTATAGGACGTTAACGCGATCGCCTTCGGCCTGAAAGGCTGCTAAAGCGGTAAAAGATACGGCTGAGTTGCAGTCTATTATGGCTTTTTATCACATATATGATTTATTTGCTTAAAATTTATTTTATTTTAACGCAAAAGCAAGCACAAAAATGACGTATAGAGATTTAGTAGATAGCAGATCCTTTGTTTTTAGAAGCTTATCTTGTTTGATATGGTTTCTTATTCCTGCACTTACCACATATGGCCAGGATGCATTTTCGGGTATGAAAGAAATGTTTACGATGCCAAAGCATTACGTGGTCAAACATACCAGCGCGGTTTTGAAAATGGACGGTCGTCTGGACGAGCGTGCCTGGGACAAGGCAGGCTGGAGAGCTGACTTCGAAGATATTGAAGGTTCAAAAAAGCCTTTACCGGGACATCAGACACGCGTGAAGATGTTGTGGAACGACTCTACTCTTTTTATTGCAGCGGAACTGCGGGAACCTCAGGTATGGGCCACGCAAACTCAGCATGATGACATTATCTTCAAAGATAATGATTTTGAAGTCTTTATAGATCCGGATAACAACGGCCACAATTACTTTGAAGTAGAGGTAAATGCCTTCAATAAGATCTTCGATCTTTTCTTGCCAAAACCCTATCGTAACGGCGGCGATGCCCTTGTTAGTTGGGATGTAAGTGGCCTGAAAACGGGCGTGAAGATAGATGGTACACTCAATAAACCGGAAGATGTCGACAAAGGATGGACCGTGGAGATGGCCATTCCTCTGAAAGCAATGCGTATGGGATATGACATAAAGGTTCCTGAAGAGGGGGCGATTTGGCGGATCAACTTCTCCCGGGTGGAATGGGATACCGAAATAATTGACGGTAAGAACGTCAAACTTAAGGATTCAAATGGAAAGAATCTCCCCGAACACAACTGGGTGTGGTCGCCACAAGGCGTAATTGATATGCACTATCCCGAACGTTGGGGGTACCTGCAGTTTACCCGTAAGGAAGCTGCTATTTTTGAGCTTCCATATCCTGAGCACCAGAAGCGGTACTTGTGGCTCATTTACTATAAACAGAAGCAGCATTTAAAGGAACTTGGAAGATATGCTGCTACATTACAGGAACTTGGCATTCAACCGGAAGTTCAAGTTTTGGGGAAATTAAGTCGCCTTGAGCTGGCTGCCAGCGACAAGCAGTTTTTGGCCATAATTAAGGCGGAAGACGGCGCGGAGATCAGTGTAGATCATGATGGACTGATAAAAGTTCAACAGAAAAGCCGCAAGTAAGGCAGGGTGAGGAAATAAGCTTTTAAGCCTGTTTTTTATTGATGCGAATAATTGTTTATTTTACGATAACCAAATAATTGTATGATAGCCAAATGTAAAGTCTGGGGCGTTCTGAGCGTCTTGCTAACCTCTTCCTTATTTACAGCAGCCCAGAATAGAGAACTCGTAACGGTAACGAAATCTGCAGGCAAGAACCAGGTAGATGTACGTATTGGCGGGAAGCCATTCACCAGCTTCTTATACCCGGACAGCCTGGAGAAACCGGTTTTATTTCCGCTGTATGCGGCCAATGGTGCGTTGGTGACACGTGGTTTTCCATTGGATCCGAGGCCGGCAGAGCCTACCGATCATCCCCATCATATCGGCCTTTGGTTTAACTACGAGAATCTAAACGGACTGGATTTCTGGAATAATTCCTATGCGATTCCGCCGGAGAAGAAGAATCAGTATGGATGGATTCGAACAGACAAGGTGCTGGAGACGGGCAGCGGTACAACCGGGGTGTTAAGTTATCATGCGAACTGGACCAATCAGGCGAAGCAGACCATCGTAGAGGAAACTACCCGGTTCGAGTTTACTGCGTCGGGCAACCAGCGGGTTATCGACCGAATCACAACCCTGCGTGCGAATGTAGACGCTGTGTTTAGTGATGTTAAGGACGGTATGTTGGGCCTGCGCCTGGCCCATGAACTCGAAATGCCGAGTACGGAAGACCAGAAGTTTACGGATGATAAGGGCATAGTGACCATCGTGAAGGCCGGCACTGACAAAGTTGCCAACGGTAATTACATCACCAGTGCGGGAAAAGCGGGAAATGATGCCTGGGGAAGCCGCGCGGAATGGTGTAAAGTATATGGCACGATTGGGGCTGACTCCGTTAGTATTGCCATCATAGACCATCCACGGAACCCAAACTATCCTACGTTCTGGCATGCCCGGGGATATGGGTTATTCGCTGCGAATCCGCTTGGTGAAAAAGTTTTCACAAATGGTAAATCTGCACTGAATTTAACCTTGAAAAAAGGTGAACAGGTGACATTTCGTTATCGTGTGATCATTTCGAGCGGCAAAGATACGCCTGGAACTGCGGCACTGAATGCCTCGGCGGCGGCGTTTGCAAAACAGTAACTGAGGGTTGGAACGGTTTAAAAGCGCCGGTGGATCCCTTAAATTAGATTGGTACCGGAAACAACTTGGGGCGGGTTAAGACGCTGACAGGCAAGGCTGTAAACTAAAAAAGCCCATCTTGCGATGAGCTTTTTACCAGTAGCGGGGAGCAGGATCGAACTGCCGACCTCAGGGTTATGAATCCTGCGCTCTAACCATCTGAGCTACCCCGCCGTCATTCTTAATTTTTAAAGAGTTGCAAATATAGAATAAATTGCTTTTATTTAGAAACAAATCATAATTTTTGTTAATTAATTTCCAACCTAGGAACATGATGTCAGAAAAAAAGAAGTTTACTTTAGAATATGAATTGAGATCATCTCCTAGAATTTTGTTTGGCTTTATCAGTGAGCCCAATGGCTTGTCGCAGTGGTTCGCTGATGATGTAATGTTCCGTGATCAGATATATACGTTTACCTGGGACGATGAAGTGCAGAAAGCCAAACTGCTCAGTATCCGGGAAAACAGGTTGGTTAAATTCAAGTGGCTTGACGACGAACCTCACTGTTATTTTGAAATGGAAATTGTGCAGGATGAGCTCACCAACGATGTTGCACTCTCCATAACAGACTTTGCTACGGACGAAACAATCAAGGAGCGTACGCTCATTTGGGACAATCAAATCACCTATTTGCACAGCGTGATTGGTGCGTAAATTCGGCTAGCTTTCTGTATCTTTGTGGCTTGAAAAAGATTCACATCCTTTTACTTAATGCCTTCATCCGGCCGTTTATCGTTACGTTTTTCGTCGTAATGTTTATTCTGCTGATGTTCTTCCTGTTTAAATATGTAGATGATCTGATAGGTAAGGGCTTCGAGTGGTACGTGATCCTCGAATTGATGTTTTATGCTTCGGCATCAAACGTCTCACTGGCGCTTCCATTGGCCGTCCTGCTGTCCTCAATCATGACCTTCGGAACTTTGGGTGAGAACTATGAACTCGTTGCGATTAAGTCTGCTGGCATTTCCCTGCAAAAAGCGATGATGCCACTGTTCGTCGCCATTATATTTCTTGCTGCCGGATCCTTCTTATTTTCAGAATATATGCTGCCAAAGGCCAACCTGAAGTATGGTTCGTTACTTTGGGATGTTAGAAATAAAAAGCTGTCCTTTCTGATCAAAGAGGGCGTTTTCAATAACAGTATCCCTGGATATTCCATTCGCGTTGACAAGAAATATGAGGATGGAAGGTTGGAAGGCATCATGATTTATCAGAAGAACGATGCAAACAACATCGCCAACATCATTATGGCTAAAGAAGGAGTAATGCGGAAAACTCCGGATAATAATTTTTTGATGCTGCAGCTTAAGGACGGCGTGAGGTATCAGGAAGCGCCTGGTAAAAACCTGTACCTGAATCCGCGCCAGGAAATGTACCGTATGCGTTTTAAACAGACGGATGTTCCCTTTGATTTCTCCAGTTTCAAAATGAACAGGACGGATGAAAACAGCTTCAAGTCCAACAATGCAATGCTTAATCTAAAAGGGTTGGCGCACAAGAGGGACTCTTTAACCAAAGAACTTGACAGTACAAACAACTATGCTAAACTCAGCATTGGAAGCTATTTCAAGCAGAACAACTATACAAAAGGGTATACCAAGATCAAAATTCCGGAGAAGGTGATTAAAGGATCTATCCTTAATACGATCCCGAAAGAGAAGCGAATTGACGTTGTTCAAAGTGCGATTGATGTAGCAACTGCTATCCAGCAATCAGCCTCTGTTCGGGTGACCGAGCATCAGGATAAGATAAGGAATCTGATAAAAGTAAGAATTGAGTACCAGCGTAAGTTCACACTTGCTGCATCTTGTATTCTGCTGTTTTTCATTGGTGCACCCCTTGGTGCAATTATCAGAAAGGGTGGGCTCGGATTGCCGGTAGTTATGGCTGTGATCTTCTTTCTTATATATCACATTGTCTCCACGGTTTCCGAGAAATCCGCTATACAGGGTAAGTTAGATCCCGAGTTGGGTATTTGGCTCGCAATCATTGTTTTAAGCCCATTGGCGGCCTTTTTAACCTACAAAGCCACCGTTGATTCTGCCCTGTTTGATACTGCCTACTACAAAACACTTCTGGCAGGTTTATTTAAAAAGAAAGACAAGGCTGCCAGGGGCCGTCGGCTCGCCAGCACGAATTAACTTCTTTTTCGCGATCACAGTTGAGTCGGTTTATGGTTTATCCATGTCATCCGGTGTCGGTGGGAGCTCCTCACGCAATATTGATTTACTTAACCATGATATTATTCTCCATAAAATATATTTTAAGGTTGTAACTTTGTGTAAGTTTTTAAACAGCATACTTTTTAACTACACGTTTAAAAACCCTAAAAGCTAAACAATGGATATTAGGTTGAATACAATAGATGAAGCTGTTGAAGATATAAAAGCTGGTAAAATAATTATTGTTGTTGATGACGAAGACCGCGAGAATGAGGGCGACTTTGTAACTGCGGCGGCGAATGCAACTCCTGAAGTAATAAATTTTATGGCTACGTATGGTCGGGGTTTGATCTGTGCTACGTTAACTGAACAGCGCTGTGATGAGTTACAGCTGGAGTTGATGGTTGGCAAAAATACCGCCGCTTTCGAAACCAACTTTACGGTATCTGTAGATTTAATTGGCCACGGTTGCACAACAGGTATCTCTGCTTCTGATCGGTCTAAAACCATAAAGGCGCTTATCGACCCCGAAATTGATCCGGCAGAACTGGGCAGACCAGGTCATATATTCCCGCTACGTGCGAAAGACGGTGGTGTTTTAAGGCGCTCTGGCCATACGGAGGCTTCCGTGGATTTAGCCAGACTTGCTGGCATGGAACCTGCAGGCGTCCTGGTGGAGATCATGAAAGATGATGGTGAAATGGCCAGGTTACCAGAGCTGTTGAAGATTGCAGCGCAACATCAGCTGAAAATCGTATCTATAAAGGACCTGATCACGTACCGGCTGGAAAAAGAATGCCTTGTCGTTCCTGAGGTTACCGTCAATCTTCCTACTGCTTGGGGCGATTTCAAGATGACTGCTTATACCCAAGTTGACAACAATGCAACTCATTTAGCCATCAGTAAGGGAAGCTGGGCAGAAGGTGAGCCAGTTATGGTTCGTGTTCACAGTTCCTGTATGACCGGAGATATATTCGGTTCATGCCGGTGCGACTGCGGACCACAGTTGCATAAAGCGATGGAGATGATTGAGAAGGAAGGGAAAGGCCTGGTCGTTTACATGAACCAGGAGGGAAGAGGTATCGGACTCGTCAATAAATTAAGGTCATACAACTTGCAGGATGCAGGCTTTGATACCGTAGAGGCCAACATTAAACTGGGATTTAAGGGCGATGAACGGGATTATGGCGTCGGTGCCCAGATCATCAGGGCTCAGGGGATTACCAAAATGAGGCTGATGTCCAACAATCCTACTAAGCGTGCAGGACTGATCGGCTACGGTTTAGAGATTGTAGAAAATATCCCAATAGAAATTAAAAGTAATGTACACAATGAAACATATCTTAAAACCAAGCGCGATAAGATGGGTCATCATATCATGAAAAGTTAAATATTACTTACCCTTTTTCTCGTTATTTAAGACAGCTTCTTTGTTAAGGAGCTGTTTTTCGTTTCTGGACTTTTCTTCCGCTTCTTTTTTACGGAGGTTCCGCCGGTATTCGCCTGTTATTTTTTGCAGGAACTCCCGGAATGAATCAAACTGCTGTGTATATATCAGCCCCATGGAGGTCACGTTGTTGTTCTGGTTAATCCCTGAGTTGATGAACATACTTTGTTGCGTAGGCGGCTTATTGGCAAGCTTTCCCACCAAAGATCCATCTTTCCTGATCAGGGCCAGGATCTCCACCTCGCTACCCACATTGTTTTTCGAGAACCCAATTAAGGAAAGGTCATTGTTGCTCCGTCGATCTACAATTCCTGCATTCAATATAATACGGTCATTATAGAATTTGAACGAAGCACTAGCCTCATTGAAGGACCTAATGTTGATGTCTACAAAGTCGAGATTCAAAGAAGAAAGGACATTGTTAAACTGATTGAACAAGAGCTCTGTTGCAGTGCTTGTTACGCCCGATGTAAGTTGTCGTCCCAGATCTGCACTACCGGTACCCGGGGCAAAGCTTCTGCGTATGATCAAGCTTAGCGCCTGCAGATTCAGGTTGTTTGAATCGTTGAAATAGGCCTGAAACTCTTCTTTTATACCAGGATTTGACGGGAAGAAGATGTCCAGTTTGATGTCCGGTTTCAATAAGAGACCGGAAAGTCCCATTTCTACCTCTGTTAATACACGCTCGTTTGCAGAACTGCTCGCATCTCGGTTTGCTGCAGAGTAGAGATCCGTTAAACTTGCACGAAGAGAATAGATGGCTTTCAACTGAATTTGGGCATTCAAGGGGTTGCCCGTCCACCGGATACTGCCGCCCTGCCGGATGGTGAATTTTTTATTGATTACCTCCTGTGCGGTAAAGTCGAAACTACCTGATTCAATGATGTAGTCTCCGGACATCTCAAAATCTCCATAGCTATTGATTTCCAGATTTAGATCTGCATTACCTTTCCCGCTCAGGTTCCCCAAGGTCGTAAAGATATTCGCAGTGGTATTGGGGTCAATTAAAAGCTTAAAGCTCATGGTCAGGCCGTCAATAGAAGACTTGGGTTTCTTCACATTTACGGTGTCCTTACTCACAAAGGTGATGAAATCCTTGCTGGTTACGGTTTCTGAACTGTTCAACGGAAGATTGAATACCGTCCCGTTTTCTGTCTTCGCGTCAATTCCGATGTATAATTTAGTCGTTGGTCCTTTAAACTTGATTGATCCTGTCGCGAACGCCTGCCCAAAGTACAGCGCATTATCTTTAGAGGTCGTGTTCAAAGCCATGAAATTTCTTGCATCTATATCGATGTTCAGATTCGGATTGCTGACTTCATTCAAGTCAACAGACCCATTTGCAGTTGCAATATTGCCCCTCACATCCTTTAACCGAAGGTCCTCGATCATGACCACACTGTTTTCTATACGTACTTCCTGTGAAAGCGTGTAAGCTGTCTTCAGGTAATTTACGGTGAGCTGCCCCTCATCGAAACCGATTGTTCCGTTGATTTCGGGCTTTTCAAATGGTCCCTTTACGGTCAGGTCGCTGGAAATACTCCCTTTCAGGTCCGATACCAATGTCTTAACGAAGGGCTCCAGAACAGAAAGTTTACTTTCATTCATCACAACCGCCAAATTGATCAGCTTTTCTTTGAGGTCAAGTGATCCATCAAGTTTTAGCGTCTCTTTGCCATCGGTATGGATTGTTGTATAAATTGTTGCAGCATTACTGGTCTGGTTGTATGATGAGGTGTCTACCAGTGTTCCGATGTAGGTGTCGTTAAAGGTTAAGGAATCTATCTTTAAGTTGTCATTTATTCTGGGCGATTTCATGACATTGTACAAATTAGTTGCACCGTTCACCTGTCCGGACAACGTGACGCCCAGCGTTTTAACGAATGGATTAATCGTTTTCAGATCGAAGTTCTCAAAACCTACGGCCATGAGATCCTGCGGATCATCAGACAGAACACCATCTATAGTCAGCTTCTGGGATCCGTTGCTGAGGTCAAAATTACTGATCCTTGTCTTACCGTCCTTGAAGCTTATCCGTACCTTCTCCTGGATTGCCCAATCCTCGTAGTTGATCTTCACCAGCGAGGGCAGTATGCTAACCTTCGCTGTGGTATCCAGCGAAAACTCGATTAATCCGTTTAGATCCAGTTGATTGGCATCTTCTGCGTCGGAAAGTTTTATATTCAGCGCCAAACTGTCGTTCCTCAAGACATTTGATATGTTCACATTCTTAATATACAGGCTGTCATTTAAGTCAACCCGATCTGAAGTTATTATTGCCTGTAAATCGTTTGTAGTCGTATTCTCATCAATAATTACGTTGTTGATGGTAATCCCTTTGTACTTGATTTTTCTTATAAACCCATTAACTGTCGCAATGTTGTTTTTAGAGTCGAAGTTACCTACCAGAACTGCATCATTATCCATTTCAAGCCCGGGCGTAACCAGTTCGGCTATGGGTTCAAACCGCTTTACTCTTAGGTTAAACTGAAAGATCTGATCCTTGTAGGTATTGTTGCCTGTTTTTAGTGAAGGGATATAAGTCTTCGCAAGCGCCTTATAGTAGGATGGGATGGAGTTCAGGTCATATTGGCCTTTAATACTGGCGTCAAATACGTCCGACTTTATTTCCAGCGTGCGCTGCACACCTGTTCCGCCTGCCTGTAGTTCTACGGAATCGATATTGTAAATTCCTTTGACATTATCCAATTGAATCTCACTGATTAGCAGACTTCCCTGGATGTTGTTCAGGTTATTCCCGGTAAAGTTCGTGGAGAATTTTGCGTCAACTTTAAGTGAATCTTTAAACAGCTTCAATGCCCTAAGTTTAGCATCTTTTATTGTTGCGTTGAAATTAAATACCGGAAGTGTGGGATTTAAGTTTACAGTACCATTAAATTGTAGCTTTAAGTTGCGGTCATTTACGCTCAAGTTCCCGCTAAATAGTTTTTTGTCGAATGTGCCATTGACCACTGCATTTCGATACCTGTAGTCATTGAGATCAATGTAATTGACCGTTCCCTTGAGCTTCTCTTTCAGCGTTTTCACTTCGGTACCCTGACCTTCAACATCGAGGCTCGCGGTAACACGGCCAAGGCTTTTTTCATCCAGTAGATTACCGATGTGGAAATCATAGGTCTTCACATTCCCAGAATAGGATGGAACACCGTTTTTATTGATCTTCATGTTCACGTCAGAAACCAGCCGTCCGAGCTTGGTTTTAAATTCGCCATAAGCGATAAAGTCGTTTTGGAAGCCGGTAAATGTCCCGTTGAAATTGATGTTGCCAAACTTGCTTACAATCCCCGGAATTACCTTGATGGATTTGCCTGTCGTATTTCTCAGTAATTCGTCCAGATCTTTCTTGTTTGTGCCTGCAAGTTCTATTTTCAGGTCCATATAGGTGTCACTCAACTTCGGCAATCCTTTCAGCAGGAAGTCTCCTTTGATGTGCGTAGCCTTACCCGAACGAACAGAAAGTTTTTTTGCACGGAGATTGTTCACGTATCCGGTAATTTCTCCATCTATGTCGATGTTCAGATTCATTTGATCTAATCCGGGCGTAAAGAACGCAATATCTCTCGAGGCGAGATGACTGTTTACAAAGCGACCTTTCATGCGAACTTTATTGATGTAGTCACTGAAGTCGCCAAAGCGTGTAAACCGCATCTGATAATAGTCCGTTAACCGGCTTTGGTTCGTAACCAGCAAAAGTTTATTCAGTTCTATCTGATTGGAGTCAATGGTTGTAAATGCAGACAGGTTCTTCAGATAGAAACCGCTTTTTTCCCGGAAGGTCAGGTTCTTGACGTCAGCCTGCATCAGGTGATCTTTGGTGTTAAGTTGTTCAAAGATGCCGTTCAGATTGCTTAGGTGGATATCATCGAAGTTTACGCCCTTTACCTTGGTGATGTTTTTAAGGTTTTTATACTTGAACGCAATGTTATTTAAGATAATTCGTCCAAACGAGATTGCAAATGGCTTTTTCTTTTTCGTCTTCGTCACGGGCGCTGCACCGGAATCAAAGTAATTGATAATGAAATCCAGGTTGGTCGTCCCATTCTTATAGGACTTTAAAAAGAACCCACCGTTGTTTAGCTGCACGGTATTTACATCCACAATCCGCTCTTTCAACGAGAAGCGGTTTAAATCCACCATGAATTTAGGGCTGCTTAATAGTGTGTCTTTCTCCAGATCCAGCACAACCAGGTTTTCCAGGACTACAGATTTGAACGGCTTGATGTAAAGTCCGGTTAAAGAGATCGTGGTATGCAGCTCTTTGGAGAGATAAGCTGTTGCCTTTTTCGCAACGTAGGTTTGGACCGGTTTAAATTGAAGCGCGAATAGTAATACCGCGAGCAACAGTAATATTGATGCAACTACCCAAAGAAGTATTTTTAATAGTTTTTTGATATTTTTGTAGCTTAATAAAAATAATTGTGTCTATAATCCTTGCTATCGAATCTTCTTGTGATGAAACTTCTGTTGCCGTCTGTAACAACGGTAAAATTACGTCCAATGTTATCGCAAACCAAACAATTCATGAAAATTATGGCGGCGTTATACCAGAGTTGGCATCGAGAGTTCATCAACAAAACATCGTCCCTGTTGTTCATCAGGCACTGGTTGATGCGCAAGTTAACAAAAAGGATATCAATGCAGTAGCATTTACACAGGGGCCGGGTCTACTGGGTTCTCTTTTGGTCGGTGTTTCATTTGCAAAATCCTTTGCGCTGGCACTGGATCTTCCCTTAATCTCTGTGAACCATATGCATGCCCATATCCTTGCACATTTCATTGACGACCCTAAACCTAACTTCCCTTTTCTTTGTCTCACTGTCTCTGGGGGGCACACGCAAATTGTCCTCGTTAGGAACTATGATGATATGGAGATCGTAGGGGAGACCCTGGACGATGCAGCGGGTGAAGCTTTTGATAAAACAGCTAAAATCTTAAACCTGCCGTATCCCGGAGGGCCGCTGATTGATAAACATGCAAAGCTTGGTAATCCCCTGTCGTTTAAGCTGCCAGTGCCGCAGATCAAAGACCTGGATTTCAGCTTCAGCGGATTTAAAACGGCCATTCTCTATTTCATTCGGGATCAGCAGAAGGTAAATCCGCACTTCATTGAAGAAAATCTCAACGATATATGCGCCACCGTGCAGCACAGCATTGTACAGATCCTATTAAATAAGTTGAAAAAAGCAGCTTTACAGTTTGGCATTAAAGAAGTTGCCATTGCTGGGGGTGTTTCCGCCAACTCGGGCCTGAGAAACGGCTTGAAGGCTTTGGAAGAGGAACTCGGATGGAAAACATACATTCCTGCCTTTGTTTATTGTACAGATAATGCCGCTATGATCGCGATGGCGGCACACTTTAAATATCTCAAAGGCGATTTCGTTGGTCAGGAAGTCGCACCGACTTCAAGAATGGCCTTCTGACCCGGTAATATTCGAGCAATGAAAGTAGGTGCCCCTATTCCAGACATTGAACGCATTCATTTAAATATTTACCCATATTGCTTAAAAGGCTTGTCAATGTGAATTGACAAGCCTTTTATATTTCAACTGCAAACAGCCTTCGCTGTTAAATAGATTAGAATTATATCTCTCAACGGAAACAGCGTTATAATCCTACGGCAACAAATCAAGCAGCCTCGGTGCATGCTGTTGAATCCAGATTAAAGTTTCTCTTCAAGTTTTTCTCCGGTCACTTCTTCACGGATCTTTGTTTCAATTTCGTCTGATAATTCCGGGTTGTCCAATAATAACTGTTTTACCGCATCACGACCTTGTCCAAGCTTGGTATCTCCGTAAGAGAACCATGAACCTGCTTTTTTGATGATATTAAAGTCAACACCCAGGTCAATGATCTCACCAACTTTCGAAATCCCCTGGTTGAACATGATGTCAAACTCGGCAATACGGAAAGGAGGTGCCACTTTATTTTTAACGATCTTAACTTTAATTCTGTTACCAGATACTTCGTCAGAATCTTTAATCTGAGACGTTCTGCGAATGTCTAAACGCACAGAGGCATAGAACTTCAATGCGTTACCACCCGTGGTCGTTTCCGGGTTCCCGAACATCACGCCAATCTTTTCACGCAATTGATTGATGAATATACAGCAGCATCCGGTTTTTGCGATGGTACCGGTTAACTTACGCAATGCCTGAGACATCAAACGGGCTTGTAACCCCATTTTAGAATCCCCCATTTCTCCTTCGATCTCAGCCTTTGGTACCAGCGCCGCTACCGAGTCAATCACAATTACGTCAATTGCTCCGGAACGGATCAGGTTGTCTGCAATCTCCAGCGCCTGCTCTCCGTTGTCCGGTTGAGAGATCAGGAGGTTCTCCACATCCACACCCAGTTTGCGTGCGTAAAACTTATCAAAAGCGTGTTCTGCATCAATAAAAGCAGCTACTCCACCTTTCTTCTGTGCTTCCGCAATAATATGCGTCGCCAGGGTTGTCTTACCAGAAGATTCCGGGCCATAGATTTCAATTACCCTTCCTTTTGGAACACCCCCAATGCCTAAAGCAATATCTAAACTTATAGAACCAGTAGATATAGACTCTATCGCCTCAATGGCTTTATCACCAAGCTTCATAACTGTTCCCTTGCCGTAAGATTTTTCAAGCTTGTCAAGCGTAAGTTGTAGTGCTTTTAATTTTTCTGCGTTTGGATTCATTTTGTTAAACTCTTTTCGTAAATATAGAATAATTATTGTCCTAAAAAATAATAATTCTAACTATTGTTGCCAATTGCTTTAGCAGACTAAGGTAGCGTGTTATCGGCTTTAAGACCTGATTTTGAATTGTTAATGCTAAATACTTTAGCAAAAGTAATTATAATTTAGGATATAAAAAACAATATTTCCTGAATTATTCTTCCAGAATTTGTGGTAAACTAATCTTTTTAGCGCACACATATCTTTCATAGTACCGGCATAGGTGTGTGATCTCGCAAATACTACATTTTGGCGAGCGCGCTACACATACGTAACGACCATGTAAAATCAGCCAGTGATGTGCAATGTAGATGGTTTCCTTGGGGAGATTCTTCACCAGGTCTTTTTCTACAGCCAGCGGTGTTTTTCCATTTGTCAACCCTATTCTCCGGGCGACCCGGAAAACATGGGTGTCTACCGCCATCGCCGGCGCATTGTAGACCACCGAAGCAATAACATTTGCCGTTTTTCTACCTACGCCAGGCATCCTCTGCAGTTCCTTAATGTCTGAAGGAACCTGGTTGTTAAACTCGTTAACCAGCATGTTCGCCATGCCCACCAGGTGTTTTGCCTTATTGTTCGGATAGCTTACCGAACGGATATAGTCGAACACAATGTCCGGCGTAACGGATGCAAGTGCTTTTGCATCGGGAAAGCGCTGAAATAGGGCCGGGGTTACCTGGTTGATCCGCTTGTCTGTACATTGTGCAGATAAAATAACGGCTACCAGCAACTGGTAAGGATTGTTGTAATGAAGTTCTGTCTCGGCATCAGGCTGCTTCGCCGCAAAATGAGAAACAAATTGCTGATACCTCTCTTTTTTAAGCATGTCCAAAGATAAGCAGTAACATGGGCAAAAATACGCGTTAAAAAGAAAAAGCTGCCGGTGCGGGCAGCTTGAATTTCAAATTACTTTTTTTTGCCGTAGGCCAGAATCCGCTGTATGGTTTCGTCAGAAGGATTTCTGATCAGCTTGTTTAATTCAGGCTTTAACGTTTCGTAAAAGCTGGAAACAGACTCGTCCATAAGCTCAGGTTTAAATGGTTCTGGCTGTTCATGTAAATGATTTACATTGTTAGTTGAAGTAAAGGTTTTTATCATAAGCATTAAATTGTTTTAAGTTTTATATGAAAACGAAACAATTTAACATTTATTTTCCTTACTACTGAAAATAATATTAAGATTCTCTACAATCGTTAGGTCACCTCTTTTACCTTCATCATCTTTCGTAAATTGCTCAATGCGTAGCGCATTCTCCCCAACGCGGTGTTGATGCTTACTTCCGTCAGATCGGCAATTTCCTTAAAGCTCAGATCTGCATAATGACGCATAATCAGCACTTCTTTTTGCTCGTCCGGTAACAAATGGATCATCGTGCGCAAGTCGGCATGTGTCTGTTCGCGGAGCAGTCTGTCTTCGGCACTTTCCTCATTGATCTGAATCATGCTCAGGATATCCGTACCGTCAGCGCTGGTTATAACCGGCGTGCGTTTTTCTTTTCTGAAGTAATCGATGACCAGGTTATGTGCAATACGCAGCACCCATGGTAAAAATTTTCCTTCCTCGTTATATCTGCCTGAACGCAATGTATTTATCACCTTAATAAAAGCGTCCTGAAAGATATCTTCTGCAAGATACTGGTCCTTTACCAATAAAAAAATGGAGGTATATATTTTTGATTTATGTCTACGCAACAGTTCTTCTAAAACCGATTCATCACCGTTCAGATACAACTTCACTAAATCCTGATCACTATTTAACTGTAATTTCATAGGAGTTTTCATACTAAATTCCTTGCTGTTTGCTTAAATTTATTTAGTAGATGTTTGTTCTATAGCGCTTCTCCTTTTGGGTTTCTAGATGGTGGGTACACTTTATTGTGCTTATTATTTTCAAAAGAAGCATTTTTTTATCAAAATGCCACAATAAAAGTGTTAAAAAATTATAAATCTACGTCTTAGACACTTTTATCGATCCTTGCTAGAAACTTAAATTGCGTTATTTGGGTTATATTTGCAAAATCTTACGATAGGTAAATGAGTAAAGAAACAGAGAAAGATCCACATAGAAATATAATCATTAAAGGTGCCAGAGTACACAACCTTAAGAATATAGATGTTGCCATTCCCAAAAACAAACTGGTTGTAATTACCGGAATGTCTGGCTCTGGAAAATCATCCCTCGCATTTGATACCTTGTATGCCGAAGGGCAACGCAGGTACGTAGAGAGCCTTTCTTCCTATGCGCGGCAGTTTATGGGCCGTATGAATAAACCGGATGTAGATTACATCAAAGGCATCGCGCCCGCCATCGCCATAGAACAAAAAGTAATCACGTCCAACCCACGTTCAACGGTTGGTACCTCTACAGAAATATACGATTACCTCAAACTCCTGTATTCCAGAATTGGAAAAACCTACTCTCCCGAATCCGGACGTGTCGTGCGCAAGGATACCGTTTCCACCGTTGTTGATTTCGTATCCAAGCTGGGTAACGATGCAACGGCTACATTATATTGCCCGCTTCATCCGCACAACAACAGATCCATAAAGGAGGAGCTAGCTGTTTTACTGCAGAAAGGATTCCTCCGCGTTTATCTGGACGACAAGCTCAGCAAGATCGAGTCCATCCTGGAAGATGAGTCTTTTAAGGACGAAGAACTTACAGATTCCTCACGGGTGCGTATCCTGATTGACCGCATTGTGGTCAACGATGATGAAGAAACGTCAAGCCGCATCGCGGATTCCGCACAAACTGCTTTCTTTGAAGGTAAGGGCGATTGCTATGTGGAAGTTGAAGGTAAAACCACGCACTTCTGCGATCGCTTTGAGCTTGATGGTATCAAGTTCGAGGAGCCTACACCGAACTTCTTTAGTTTCAATAATCCCTATGGTGCCTGCAAAAGATGCGAGGGTTATGGAAACGTAATTGGCATAGATGAAGACCTGGTGGTGCCCGATAAAAGCAAAAGCTTATACGACAATGCCATTGCGCCCTGGCGCGGAGAGAAGATGCGCGAATGGCTAAACAAGCTGATCAAGAACGCAGACAAGTTTGATTTTCCAATCCATCGCTCCTACAGCGAACTGACCGAGAAACAGCAGCGTCTGATCTGGACCGGAAATAAATACTTTCAGGGCCTAGATGCATTCTTCAAGGAACTCGAGGAGCAAACTTATAAAATTCAATACCGCGTTATGCTGTCACGCTACCGCGGTAAAACCATTTGCCCCGACTGTAAAGGCACGCGCTTGCGTAAAGACGCTTCGTATGTTAAAATAAAGGACAAGTCTATCATCGATGTGGTATTAATGCCCCTGTCTACCATCCTTGATTTCTTCGAGAACATGAACCTCAGCAAAAACGACGAGAAGATCGCTAAAAGGCTTCTCGCAGAGATTCAGAATCGGGTGCTTTACCTCAACAATGTCGGTCTGGGCTATCTAACATTAAACCGGCTATCCAATACCTTATCCGGCGGGGAGTCCCAGCGGATCAACCTGGCCACTTCCCTCGGAAGCAGCCTGGTTGGCTCCATTTATGTTTTAGATGAGCCGAGCATCGGATTACACCCAAGAGACACCAATAAACTCATTGAAGTACTCCAGTCGCTCAGAAATGTCGGCAACACCGTGATTGTGGTCGAGCATGAGGAGGAAATGATGAAGGCTGCCGATCACATCATCGATATCGGTCCGGAAGCCGGTACCCACGGCGGTAACCTCGTTTTCAGTGGAACCTACGAACAGATCATTAAAGATAAAAAGAGCCTCACCGGAAAATATCTGGCAGGATCAGAAAGTATTGCCATCCCTACACGGCGCAGGTCATGGAAGGATCACATTCTGATTAAAGGCGCAAGGGAAAATAACCTCAAGAACATCGATGTGAAGTTTCCGCTAGGGATCTTCACCGTCGTAAGCGGCGTGTCGGGCTCCGGCAAAACCAGTCTGGTTAAAAAGATCCTGTACCCGGCCCTGCAAAAAGCCATCGGCAACTATGCCGGTGAACAAACCGGTGCCTACGATGGGATCTCCGGAAATACGGATCTGGTCAGCCAGGTAGAACTTGTCGACCAAAACCCAATTGGGAGGTCCTCAAGATCTAACCCGGTTACCTACGTTAAGGCATGGGATGATATCCGGGCCTTATTTGCCGCATTACCGGCTTCAAAAGCCAGCGGGTTAAAGCCTGCGGCGTTCTCGTTCAACGTAGAAGGCGGCCGGTGTGATGTATGCCAGGGTGAAGGGGAAGTGAAGATAGAAATGCAGTTTATGGCAGACATCTATCTTCCCTGCGAAACCTGCGGTGGTCGCCGGTTTAAGCAGCAGGTACTTGATGTAACCTACCACGACAAAAACGTTGCCGATATTCTTGATCTTACCATAGATGAAGCGGTCACCTTCTTCAAGGATGAACCTAAGATTCTGAACAAGCTAAATCCACTCCTGGATGTAGGTCTGGGCTATGTACACCTGGGTCAGTCGTCGAACACCCTCTCCGGTGGTGAGGCACAGCGGATCAAGCTGGCCTCCTTCCTGATCAAAGGGAATAATGCAGAGAAAACCGTGTTCATATTTGACGAGCCGACGACCGGACTGCATTTCCACGACATTAAGAAGCTCCTTGTTGCCTTGAATACCTTGATCGAACAGGGAAACACAATTCTGGTCATCGAGCACAACATGGATATGATCAAGTCTGCCGACTGGGTCATCGACATTGGTCCGGAAGGCGGGGATAAAGGTGGGCATCTCGTATTTGAGGGGATACCGGAAGATCTTGCGAAGGCAAAAGATTCCTATACCGGCAAGTACCTTATCGGCCACCTGAAATAATTGTATCTTCGCGCATGCTTCTTCTGACACTGTTCCTGGGCATATTCTGCAATGCAATTGGCTATATCCCCCCGGGCAATATCAATCTTACGGCAGTACAAATCACGCTAAACAAAGGCCTCAGGCAGGCGTATTACTTCATCGTTGCATTTTCTTCCATGGAGGTGCTGTTTACCTTCGGGGTGATGCGTTTTGTGCAATGGCTCTCCAACACTATTAACCTGGAGCAGATCATTGATGTCGCTATGATCGTGGTCTTCCTGGTACTGGGCGTTATTACCTGGCGCTCCAGAAAAGAAATGCCCAGTACAGATACTTCCAATAAAGACAGTATCCGGTACGGTTTGTTGCTCGGCGTATTAAACCCGATGCAAATCCCTTACTGGCTTTTCGTCGGTACTTACCTGATGTCTCACGATTGGGTGAGCGACGGCGTCTTGTCGCTTTCTGTGTTCAGTATAGGCTCTGGAATTGGCGCAGGCTTGGTTCTTTATGCCTTTGCGCGATTTGCCAGATACATACAGGAGAAATTTACTTTCAGCAGCTACATCGTCAATAAATCAATTGCCATATTATTCTTCGCCCTTTCGGCCTACCACATTGTTAAAGTGATCTACGTGCAATTCATCAAATAAAAATGCGATAAACATCGAATTGACACTCCCGTTAGCTGCAATGTAAATCTCACGCAACTGCACGGTAACCGTACTGTAAATCATTTAGTTTATCTATAAATGAACCTATTTCTTTAGAAACTCTACATTCCAGATCTTTTCCGCCCGCCGCCCGATTACCCAGAATGATGCTGCCAGTACACAGAAGAACAACGCTTTGTGCCAGGTGTCCCAGAAGTACTCAAAGTAGCGCGTATACAGGTTTAAAAACAGGAAGGTGATCCCAAACTCCCGGGCGATATCATCCCGGAACTTCAATCCAACCAGAATGCTGATGCCGCAGGCCGCTGCAGAAATAATGGCCCAGTAAAACAAGCTGATCTGCTTAACGACAGCCCATTCCTCAATGGTGCCGAAGTTGCCGAAAACAGACAGCAGCCAAAGCGAGACGAACAGGTAGATCATCCCGCAAATGTAACTGGTTTCATAGAACAGGCTGAACTTCCTCGAATGCTTCAACAGCAGCGATATCAGTGTAACGGCAAGCCCAAACAGCACAAACCGCAGGGGGTAGTTCATGCCCGCAAAGTACCAGTTGCCCCTGGATAAATATCCCGTTTCCGTTCCAAACCAGGCGCCAAGCGAGATCAGGACAAAGATCCAGATCAGGCGCGACTTAAACACGAATGCAAGAATGCCGTATATGAACACAGAGAATAGAATCAGTAACGAAAAGTGTGCACTGCCGCTGCCGATGCTCTTACCCAGGTAGGCAATTGCATTTGCCGTCAGCATTACCGCAGAGAAGATTATTGCATCGTTGCTGAAGATCTGCCGTACATGCGTTTTCCTGCGTTTAAAGCTGTAGTAGTAGAGTACGCCGGCAATTACTGCAGAGAGACGGCTGATGATGCTGTCCGGGGTGTCATACAAACGTTCTAGATAGGTCAGCATGTCCTTGTCAATGAGCAATGCACCCAACGAAATTACCCCACAGGCCATCGCGATCCAGAAAGAATATTGTGCGAGCCGCCGCCAGTCGAAACTCTTCGCTTCATAGCTGCCTTTCAGACGTTTAACGTCCTCTTCCGTAAGCAAGTGCTCCTCTTTCCAATGAGACAACATCTCGTCTAAGAAATCGCTTTTTTCCTGATCTACTTTCATTCCTACCAACTGGGTTCAGCTGTTAAATATGCAACAATTTCTAATAATTCAACAGGTCTGGTATCTTTTTGTTGTTGCCAACAATCCATACAATATCGCCGCTTTCGAAGATCAGGTTGGAGTCCGGATTCAGAATGCGCTGGCCATCCCGTTCAATGCCCACCACAAGGCCCTGTGTTTTTTCACGGATACCGGAGTCCCGGATCGTCTGGTGGAACACCGGTGAGTTGCTGTTTATCACCACTTTTTGCAGCGTCATATCCTTCTTAGGGAAAATAGATTCCTCATTTACGGCTCCCGCTTCAAAAACCTGCTTTGCCGCGGCAAGCTGCTCATCTGTTCCGATGATCAGCAGTTTATCATGAGGGTAGAGCCGCTCCTCGCGGTTCGGGGTGGGAATCATGATTCTGCCGCGCTCGATCAGCGCAATGTTGATTCCATATTTCTCCCGCACGGCAAGCTCTACCAGGGTCTTACCGACGATAGAAGATTCTGGTGCAACCGTCACTTCCGTTAAATGGCTGTCCCAGGGCAGGATTTCCGGCTGGGCATTCTGCAGCTGTCTGGCGTTAAGGTTTCCTAAAAAGCGATTCTCCAGGCGGTCATAGAAATCCTGAAGCTTTCTGGAGAACACAAATAACGCGGTAATGATCACCAGCAATGCAATAACTAGTGCCATAAAGGTGTCGTAAAACTGGTAGATCAGAAAGGCAACAAAGAAGCTCCCCAGGCAGATGCGCAGCACTTCAAGGGCCACCAGCGGTCCACGGGTATACTTCTTATTCAGCCACAGGTGCGAATACGCGGATTTCTGTATCCTCCGGATCGACAGTGCCCATAGGAAAGGCGCCATCAGGATGAACGTGAACACCAGGCTGATCACGATCCCGTTGTTTCCGTTGATCAGGTGTGAGGTGACAAATGGCTGGATATACCTGGATCCAAACAGCACCAGCGCCAGTAAAATCACGCCGTGAATGATGGTGTTAAAAGTATACCCGCGAAGCAAAACCTTCCAGTCGCTCAAAGTGGTTATGCCTGCAGTGGACGTGCTGTAACGCCGGATTCCAGCGGTAAGCTTCGTTGGTAGTATCCGGTCCAGAAAGCGATAGAAAGGTTCAGATTGTTGAATGAGGTAAGGTGTGGTAAATGTCGTGATCGCCGATACGGCAACGGCGATGGGATAGAGGAAGTCGCTGGTCACTTTCAAGCTTAACCCCAGTGTCGCAATGATGAAGGAAAATTCCCCGATTTGTGCCAGGCTCAAACCCGTTTGTACCGCCGTTTTAAGTGGCTGTCCAGAGATCAGTGCACCGATGCCCGAACTCAGGAATTTTCCGGCAACTGTCGCCGCGGTGATGATCAGTATCGGCACCGCATAATCAACCAAAACCTTTGGATCAATCAGCATACCCACCGAAACGAAGAAGATCGCTGCAAACAAGTCTTTTACAGACATGGTCAGGTGTTCAATCCGTTCTGCCTGCGTGGTCTCCGCAAGAATAGAGCCCATGATAAACGCACCCAGCGCCGGAGAGAAGCCCACCTTAACTGCCAGAACCACCATCAGCAGGCACAAGGCAATGGAAACCACCAGCATGGTCTCGTCATTCATCAGGTTCTTTGCTTTCTTTAAGAAGGTCGGTATCAGGAATATGCCGGCCAGAAACCACAGCACCAGGAAGAAGCACAGCTTGAGTATGGATGTGAGCATTTCTACCCCAGCGAACTGCTGGCTCACCGCAAC
>JAZQRI010000005.1:0-112278 GCA_045629455.1 Pedobacter sp.
GTTCAACCTCTGCCACCACTTCCCGCTTGAAGCACTCTAAATACAAACGCCCAAACTTTTTGACTTTTACTTCTTTTGACATTGTCCAAAGTATTAATAAGTGTTAATAGGTCAGTGTAAAGTTTTTTCAGGACGAGACAATTCTTTTGAACCGCGTTTAGCAACCCTGCGCCGGGCTTACCAAAACTGGCACATCATCCCTTAGAAAAACGCACTACAATCGAGTAAGAAGGTAATCTTTATTCGATTAAACAGCTTTAGGGGTTAACGCTTCCCACTATCAAGGCGCATTCGGGACTTGCACCCTAGAGTTTGCGCCCGTGCCGGGCGCAAACAAAAAGGCCACACCAATTGATTGGTGCGGCCTTAAGGAATGTTATTTGGTTTTACGACTACCAGAAAATGGTGTAAAGTGCAACAATAATTCCCAAAATAATCAAGCTGCCTGCAGCGAAACCGTTACTGGTTTTAAACATACTGCGGTCAATCTCAAGACCTTTAGGGTTGGCGCCTTTTCTTCCTTCGATGGTACTGATGATCCACATCGTGAGCACACAAACAACGAAGACAATACCCATTCTGTCAAGGAACGGAATTTCGTAAAGCATGCTGCCATCTGCCTGTTCAACCAGCTTTGAAAAACCGAACGGACTAAGCCATTCGAGATTCGCGAAACCTGGCAACACCTTGAAGAATACAGATAGCAGGAACCCGCCGATCGTAGCGAATAACGCTGCATTTGAAGTCGTTTTTTTCCAGAAGAAACCTAGAACAAACATGGCGAAGATCCCTGGTGAGACAAAGCCGGTATACTCCTGAATAAACTGGAAACCTCCTTTTTTATCCATTCCCAGATGCGGTGCAATTACAATCGCAATGACCATTGCTGCAATTACCGTAATACGGCCCACAACAACTTGCTTGTTTTCATCGGCATCCTTGTTGATCACTTTTTTATAAACGTCAAGTGTAAAGATCGTAGCGATACTGTTCGCCTTTCCAGCAAGGGAGGCAACAATAGCAGCAGCCAGTGCAGCAAAAGAAACTCCCTTTAGCCCTTCAGGCAAGAGGTTAAGCAATACTGGGTAAGCTGAATCCGCATTTAACGACCCGCCTTTCTGCATAGATTCGTGAAAGTTTCCAAATCCCTCCTTATACAATACATAAGCAGCGATACCTGGAATCACAACGATTAGCGGCATGAGCAACTTTAAAAAAGCAGCAAACAATAAACCGGCTCTCGCAGTCGGTAAGCTCGCACCAAGCGCCCGTTGGGTGATGTACTGGTTACATCCCCAATAGTTCAGGTTCACGATCCACATACCACCAAGCAACACCGTTAGACCCGGAAGGTCCATGTAATGCGGATTTTCTTTCTTGAAGATCATGTGGAAATGGTCGGATGCTCTCTCCGTTATCAGGTGAAGTCCGTTCATCACGCCTGAGGAACCAAAATGGGTCGCAACGAGCTGTAAGGCCAGGTAAGTTGTCGCCAAACCTCCAAGAATCAAAAAGAATACCTGAATTACATCGGTATATCCGATTACTTTCATTCCGCCCAGGGTGATCAGAACGGCGAAAATGGCAAGGATATACATACATGCAGTGATATTAATACCGGATATACTGTTTATTGCCAGCGCACCCAGATACAGAATCGAAGTCAGATTCACGACAACGTACAACAATAGCCAGAAAATGGCCATGATCATTGCTACCGTACTGTTATACCGCTGCCCCAGAAACTGAGGCATGGTATATATCTTGTTCTTCAGGTACACCGGAATAAAAAATACGGCTACGATAACCAAGGTTACCGCCGCCATCCATTCATAAGTGGCAATGGCCAGGCCCATGGTAAAGCCCGAGCCGCTCATGCCGATAAATTGTTCAGCCGAGATGTTCGATGCTATCAATGACGCTCCGATTGCCCACCATGTTAATGAATCTTTCGCAAGAAAAAAGTCTTTAGAGTTTTCAGCATCTGATTTTTTCTTGTGGTACACCCAGTAGCCATAAGAGGCTACGATGACGAAGTAGACAAGAAAAACGACGTAGTCGTAAGTTCCTAATGAATTCATGTAAGTTATATGATTATATATTGGTTAAATATACCTGTTGACAATGTTCTCAAGCAGTTCCTGGTGTCCACTAATGGTTTCAGGTTCTCCTTGTTCTACAGCGTAGTTCCTTAAGTCTTCCAGGGTCAATTTTCCATCTTCAAAGTCCTTTCCTACTCCTGAATCAAAAGAAGCGTATCTGTCGGCACGGATCTTCTTGTAATCTGATTTTTGTAAGATGTTATCTGCAGTTACCAGGGCACGTGCAAATGTATCCATTCCGCCAATGTGTGCGTAGAATAAATCTGCCGGGTCTGTAGAATTCCTTCTAATCTTCGCATCGAAGTTAATACCACCACCTTGAAGACCATTGTTTTCCAACACGATCAGCATAGCTTCTGTAACTTCAGTAATGTTGTTTGGAAACTGGTCGGTATCCCATCCGTTTTGTACGTCACCACGGTTGGCATCCATAGAACCCAGCAAGCCTGCGTCAGCGGCAACCTGAACTTCATGTGCGAACGTGTGGCCAGCGAGAGTTGCATGGTTTACCTCGAGGTTCAATTTGAAATCTTCCAACAGGTCATACTGACGAAGGAAAGATATTACTGTTGCTGCATCGTAATCATATTGGTGTTTCGTTGGCTCACATGGTTTAGGCTCAATAAAGAACGTTCCTTTAAAACCTTGCTTTCGCGCGTAGTCTTTTGACGCATGTAAGAACTTCGCCAAATGCTCCTGCTCACGTTTCATGTTGGTGTTCAAAAGGCTCATATAGCCTTCACGGCCTCCCCAGAATACATAGTTTTCACCATCTAGTGCAATTGTTGCATCAAGTGCGGATTTCACTTGGGCAGCACCGTGCGCCAACACATGAAAGTTCGGGTTTGTTGACGCGCCGTTCATATATCTGCGGTGCGAAAATAAGTTAGCTGTTCCCCAAAGCAGTTTGACACCGCTTTCTGCTTGCTTCTGTTTAGCGTACTCCACCATTGTTTGCAGACGTCGTTCGTTGTCAACAACATCATTCGTGAAATCAACCACATCCACATCGTGAAAGCAGTAGAAAGGAAGATTCATTTTGGTTAGAAATTCGAAGGCCGCATCCATTTTATCTTTTGCACGCTCAACGGCATCCGATTTTACATCCCAGGGGTGATCGATCGTCGCCTCACCGAAGGGATCACCACCAGTGGCGACGAATGAATGCCAGTATGCACCCGCAAAGCGAAGATGTTCCTTCATCGTTTTACCCGCAACGACTCTATTTTCATCATACCAGCGGAATGCCAGCGGATTATCTGACTCCAGTCCTTCGAACTTCACCTGCCCAATTCCCTTGAAGAATTCTTTTTCTCCTGTTATTACATTTGCCATAATTTGTATTTTATTTTCTAGATTAATCTTGTTTGTTTAACTGGTTCAGCCAGCTTTGATAAATGGGTTCATACACCTCCGTCTGCGTTGGCTCTACGAGCTGCATCGGGCGGATGTTCTGGAAAGCTTCCGAAGCCGTTGCAAATATTCCGGCACCGATACCTGATCCCAGGGCAGCGCCAACACTGCCATCATTCTGATACAACTCCACCGGTACGCCGGTACAGTTCACGAAGGTTTCCAGAAAAAGATCACTTAAAAAGAGGTTTGCTTTTCCCGCCCGGATCACACGTGGATTCAAGCCAT
Organism: Pedobacter sp.; assembly: GCA_045629455.1. GTDB lineage: Bacteria > Bacteroidota > Bacteroidia > Sphingobacteriales > Sphingobacteriaceae > Pedobacter. The sequence goes on from JAZQRI010000005.1 coordinate 3,744, forward strand.
TGGAACGCATGATGTCAAGTCCGTAACGGAAAGAGAACGCAATCCCCTCCTGTACGGCACGAAAGATATGGCCCTGGTGGTGTACGTTTAAATCAATATCCTGAATATGGGCACCGACAATGCGGTTGTTCAACATGCGTTCTGCACCGTTGCCAAATGGAAGAATGCGCAGGCCGGCAGCGCCAATAGGAACCTTTCTTGCCGCCTCATTCATTTGGGTATAGCTCATGGAAGAACCAAAAACATTCTTCGCCCAGCGGTTTAAACTGCCTGTACCGTTGATGCAGAGCAATACACCTAGTCTTCTATCTGCTTCAGTATGATTGACATGGGCGAAGGTGTTTACTCTGGATTGTGGATCGTAGGCAAGCTGGTCGCTAACGCCATAGATGACGCCGGATGTTCCGGCAGTTGCAGCAACTTCACCTGGCTGAAGCACGTTTAAGGAAAGCGCATTGTTGGGCTGATCGCCGGCTTTGTAAGCTACTGGTGTGCCTTCCTTAAGACCCAACAGCTCCGCAACTGATGCGGTAACACGGCCATGCTCCGAGAAAACTGGTTTAATTTCCGGAATCAGCGCAGAATCAATACCGTAAAGCTCCATAAGTTCTGCGGAAACGCTGTTCGTTTGAAAGTCCCATAAGATGCCTTCCGATAGTGCGGAAATGCTGGTAGTGATTTGCGAGGTGAGTTTCATTGCAATGAAATCGCCGGGCAGCATCATCTTATCGATACGAGAATAGATATCAGGCTCGTTTTGCTTTACCCAGGCGAGTTTGGACGCTGTAAAGTTCCCTGGAGAGTTTAACAAATGAGAAAGGCAAAATTCATGTCCCAGCGTTTCAAAGGCCCCATTGCCAATCCCGACAGCACGGCTATCGCACCAGATGATGCTGTCGCGCAGCACATTCTGATCTTTATCCACAAGCACCAAACCATGCATCTGATAAGCTATACCTATGGAACTGATATCCCGCGGGTCAAAATTTCCATTCTTTTTGCAAATTGCAAACGCTTGTTGCACATGATCCCACCACATATTGGGAGATTGTTCTGCCCAGCCGGCATTTTTCGCAATAATCTCGCTTTCTTGTTCCGGATATTGACCTGAAATGACAACTTGCTGGTTGGTGGCATCTACAACAGAGACCTTAATGGAGGAAGTGCCTATATCTATTCCTAGTAATAACATATTGATAGAAGTATTCCGTTAAGCTTAATTTTGAACAACGGCAAACGAATTTAGTGTTTAATAATTTAAGTTTGCAATCGATTGCCAAATTATTTTTGCATTTTTACGTTCATGAAGACGCACCAAAAGAGAACAACTATCTATGATATAGCAAAGAAGTTAAATATAGCGGCCTCTTCGGTATCCCGGGCATTAAATAACAGCAGCAAAGTAAATCCTGCAACAAAAGCCCTGATCCTGAAAACTGCGGCTGAGATGAACTATCAGCAAAATGCCATGGCTTCCAATCTGCGTAAAGGCAGCAACTCAACCATTGGTGTGGTCGTGCCCAGGATTAACCAGGGTTATTTCTCGAATATCATCGCGGGGTTGGAAGACATCACCTACAATAAGGGATACAACCTGATCATCTGCCAGTCCAACGAACTTCACTCCCGCGAGGTAGATTGCGTAAATGCCCTGATCAACCAACACGTAAACTGCATCATCATATCCATCGCTGCCGAACCGGGGAGTCATGATCACCTCCAGCAGGTGCTTGACCACCAAATCAGGCTAATACAGTTCGACCGGGTTGTTGAAGAACTGGAGACCTTCAAGGTTATAAATGACAATGAGCGTGCAACCAACGAAGCGGTAACCCATTTAATCACGCAGGGTTACCGGCGGATTGCGCTACTGGAAGGACCGCAGAACCTGGACATCTTCCGTCAGCGTAAAGAAGGGTATTTAGCTGCCTTGAGAAAGCATGGCTTGCCCATACTCGAGGAACTGATGTGTGAAAATGCCTGGACGAAGGAACTCAGCGCGGAAGCAACAAAGAAGTTGCTGAGCATGAAGAATCCGCCAGACGCGATCTTTGCTTCCACATCAGACTTCTCCGCTCTCGGGGTTCTCGAGGTAGCCACACAGATGGGGATCAGTGTTCCGGATGAACTTGGTGTCTGCGGCTATTCCAATGAGCCGTTCACAGAAATCACCAGCCCCTCCATAACCACCATAGACCAGTATAGCTTCAGCATGGGAAAAACAATAGCGAACTTGTTTTTTCAGGAAATGGAAGTTTCAGACCTTCATATAGAACCTAAAATTATGAGTATAAAACCCAAATTAATCATCAGAAAATCTACCCAACGGGGTATAAACCCATAAGCGCCTGGAGACGGATCCTGGGGGCTTTTTTAAAAATGCAATGGATTGCATTTCTTAATTAAATTAGTACTTTAGTGTTCTTATCGAGGTAAACCGGGTATGAACAACAACAAAACTGTAACCATCTATGATCTTGCTGAACACCTGAATTTAGCGCCGTCAACAATTAGCAGGGGTCTACAGGATAATCCGGCAGTGAATGCGAAAACCAGAAAGCGGATCATGGCTGCAGCACAGGCTATGGGCTACCGGTTCAACACGTTCGCCCGGAATCTTCGTCAACAGCGTACCAATATGATTGGCGTCATTGTACCTCGCCTGAACAGCTACTTTATTTCTACGATGCTCGCGGGCATAGAGAAAGAGATCAACAGTGCCGGATACGACATGCTGATCAGCCAATCTCTGGAACTCGAACAGAATGAAATCAAGTATGCCAAAGCCATGTTAAACAATCGGGTTGACGGCCTTATTGTTAACCTTGCTGCCAACACCCGCAACCTGGATCATTTCCGGGAATACACCCGGCACAACATACCACTGGTTTTCGTAGACCGCGTCTTCGAAAATGATGACTTCAATAAGGTAATGATCAGCAACAGGAAAGCTGGCTTTGAAATCACCAGTCATCTTTTGGATCAGGGCTGCCGGCGGATTGTACACCTTACCGGCAGCCTGATGCGCAACGTATATCAGGAACGGAAGCTGGGTTACCAACAGGCCCTGGCAGCCAATAATATTGCCTATGATGAAACGCTTGTTATGGAAACAGAGCTGACAGAGGAGGCCTCTATGGAGGCGGCACAGCGGATACTGCAGATGGAGGACCGCCCTGATGCGCTTTTTGTATCAAACGATATGTCGGCCGCCATTTGTATGAAAGTGTTTAAGGATGCCGGATTGCACATACCGGAAAACATTGCTGTTGCGGGCTTCAACAATGAAATCATCTCCCGCCTGTCAGACCCGATGATCACGACGATCAACTATCCGGGGGAAGAAATGGGCCGGACTGCTGCAAGACAACTGATTAACCTTGTAGACCAAAAGTCCGGTGCAGACTTAACCAAATCGATCATTCTGAAGTCGCAGTTGATCGTTCGGGAATCCACACTAAAAATAAAACAACAACCAAATAACGACCGGCCGTCGACATAACAATCACCGCTGGCCTGGAAACAAAAAAAACGAATGAAAACAAAAGTTGCAATAGTTACCGGAGGGGCGGCAGGTTTAGGACTTGCCATGACGAAAAGATTAGTTAAGGAGAACATCCAAACCATTATGATTGGCAGAAAAGAAGAAGTGCTGAAGCAAACCGCTGAAGAACTTGGTCCATTATGCGCATATAAAGTACTTGATCTTCAGCAGTTAGACGCCATTCCCTGCTGTATCGGGGAAATTATTCAGGAGTATGGCCAGATCGACATCTTGATCAACAATGCCGGGATCAACTTAAAAAAAGAATTTTTAGAGGTGACCGATTCAGACTTTTACAACATCATTCAGACCAACGTACTGTCTGTTTTTGCGATTAGCCGTGAAGTGGCGAAGGGCATGATTGAAAAAGGTGAAGGCGCGATTGTGAACATCAGCTCGATGGCTGCCCAGTATGGCATACCGAAAGTGATTGCCTATACCGCAGCGAAATCTGCAATCGAAGGTATGACAAAAGCAATGGCTGTGGAGCTGTCTCCATTGGGAATACGGGTTAACTGTATTGCGCCAGGTTTCATTAAGACAGCCATGTCCTCCAAGGCACTGGACAACGATCCGGAACGCAAGCAAAAGGTTTTATCGAGAACACCCATGGGCCACTTGGGACTACCGGAAGACGTTGCAAGCACGGCCTACTACCTGAGCAGTGATGATGCCCGGTACATAACAGGGGTGATTATTCCGGTAGATGGCGGAAATTCCATAGGTTTTTAACAATAGCAACCGATCGATATGAACGAAAAGATAAAATTTGAACAAAGCATGCGCTGGTATGGTCCGCATGATATTGTGAAACTGTCTGACCTGCGCCAGGCAGGCTGCTCCGCAGTGGTTACTGCCTTGCACCAGATTCCGGTAGGGGAAGTATGGCCGGTTGAAGAAATTCGGATTCGCCAGCGCCTGATTGCGGATGCAGGCATGGTCTGGAGCGTTGTTGAAAGTTTGCCTGTGCATGAAGGCATTAAAACAAACAGCAGCAACTGGGACGAACTGATCGCAAACTACCAGCAAAGCCTGCGAAATCTGGGTGCCTGCGGCATTCATGTGGTCACGTATAACTTCATGCCGATTTTGGACTGGATGCGCACAGATACCACGTATGAACTTCCGGAAGGCAGTAAGGCGCTCCGGTTTGAGCGCCTGGCCTTTGTGGCCTTTGACCTCTTCCTGCTCAAGCGTCCGGGAGCGGAAAACGACTACTCCGCAGCGGAAATAGAAAGTGCACGTCAGCATTTTGATGCCATGAGCGCCGAAGCAAAGGAGGCCTTGTTTAAGAATACCCTGCTTGGCTTGCCTGGCTCAGACGTACCATTTACACCGGAGATCATCCTGGAAAACCTGAGTACTTATGCAAACATTGACGCGGAAGCACTGAAAACCAACTTGAGCAGGTTCCTGCGAGCCATCATTCCGGTTGCAGAAGAAGCAGGTGTTAAAATGGCCATTCACCCGGATGATCCACCCTACTCCATTCTAGGCTTGCCACGGATCGTCAGTACCGAAGCAGACCTAGCCTTTTTACTTAATGCCTGTCCCTCGCCTTCAAACGGCTTGTGCTTTTGCACGGGTTCTTTGGGTGCACGTGCGGACAACGACCTGGTGGATATTGTTTCCAAACATGGAAAGCAAATCAATTTCGTGCACCTGAGAAATGTGAAACGTGATGAGAATGGTGACTTCTACGAAGCCAATCACCTGGATGGCGACGTGGATATGTATTCCGTAATGAAAAGACTTATTGAAATTATGCAGGAAACAGGAAATCGTCTGACGGTTCGACCTGATCATGGTCATCAGATGCTTGATGACCTCAATAAACAAACCTACCCGGGCTACTCTGCCATTGGCCGGTTAAAAGGGCTGGCTGAGCTTCGCGGCCTGGAACATGGAATTATCAATTCATTATAAATAAAGAACCAAATATGAACGAACACAAAAAAAAGGATCTCGCAGTACTCCTTTCACTCCCACTCCTGATACTGGGCGCCTGCAGTACGCCAAAAGACGCAGAAAACCCTTTTAAGGGGGCAATTTCTAAACCTTTGATCAGTGAAATATTTACTGCGGACCCATCTGCACATGTATTTAATGGAAAAATCTACATCTATCCTTCGCACGATATTGAATCCGGTGTCAAAGAAAACGACAACGGCGATCACTTCGACATGAAAGATTACCACATCCTGTCTATGGATAGCGTTGGTGGACCGGTGACAGACCATGGTGTTGCGCTTTCCGTGAAGGACATTCCTTGGGCAGGACGGCAGCTTTGGGCACCAGACGCCGCATTCAAGGACGGAACCTACTACTTGTATTTCCCGGTTAAGGATAAAAATGATGTATTCCGAATGGGCGTAGCTACGTCAACTTCTCCGACCGGACCATTTAAGGCGGAACCGGAACCTATTAAAGGAAGCTTCAGTATTGACCCCGCAGTGTTTACCGATACAGACGGTAGTACCTATATGTATTTCGGCGGGATCTGGGGTGGACAACTTCAACGCTGGAAAGACGGAAGATATGATGCAAACGGCTCGAAAACAGACTCAGAGAATGATTCACTCCCGGCGTTAAATCCGAAAATTGCAAAACTGGGACCGGATATGAAGCAGTTCTCTGAAGAACCAAAAGACGTGGTCATCGTAGACAAAGCCGGTAAGCCGATGCTGACCGGCGATCACGAAAGAAGGTTTTTCGAAGGCGCATGGGTGTACAAGTACAATGGTAAATACTACTTTACTTACTCTACTGGAGATACCCATAATCTGGCGTATGCTATTGGTGACACTCCGTACGGTCCATTCACCTATCAGGGGAACTTCCTTAAACCGGTTGTCGGCTGGACCACACACCACTCCATCGTAGAACAAAATGGAAAATGGTGGTTATTTTATCATGACACGGAGATCTCTGGTGGCAAGACACATTTAAGAAATGTTAAGGTGACCGAGTTGAAGCACGATAAAGACGGTAAGATCATGATGATTGATCCTTACGGGAACAAATAACCCGAAAAACATCGTACAATGAAAAACCCCCATCCGAGCAGATCCGCTCAGATGGGGGTTTTCTTATTATTGGCTCGCGTTTTAATTAATAGATTACATCGTTACCCGAATACTCCAGCGTGCTGAACGTTGCCTTGTTTGTAGAAGGCTTCTGAGACGAAGTTGCATACATTCCGAATACAGACCCGAGAAAACCACCTGCAACCTTAGTACTCAGGAATTTTCCGTCCATCGTACCGCCAAGTTGCTTCCACTCACCGCTCTTTGAGGCGTATGAAAATAGGTACTTGTCGTTCTGCGCTGCTATTTTTAAACGCAGTTTTCCAGTATTGCTTGGCAGAACAGCCTCCGTTACCAGGTCCATCGATTTCTGTTTCGGATTTACTTTGAAGAGCTGAACAACCGGCTTACCGGCCGCGTTCACAGACTTGCCGATAAAATAGAAATGAAACTCATCCTGTAAGATCATAAATCCTGCTTTTTCATTTTGTGCCCTTGCCTGAAAATCCATTTCCGTTGTTGCTTCACAAATGAGGTGCTGCTGTCTTCTACCCACAAATGCAGGGTTTCCGAAGTCCATGGAAGTTTCGGGCAACAAAGAGAGGGTAAGCCCATCCTTGCCGGTTTTGTACCATGAAGAGTCCTTTGTCCGCAGGAACAAAAACGACATGTCGGGTGCAGCAGTAAGATCGTGCTTAACCCTAAAGTTCCCGTTTCTTGCTACTCCATTTTCTGGTTTTCCTACCGGAAACTTAACGTCATAAGCGTACTGAACTTCCACATGGTCCGGATTGATTACTGGCCAGTCGTTTGTCCAGCTCACCGGAGCAATAAACGTCTCCCGGCCGGTGTTGTAATAGTCGCCTTCATACGGCCGGACACCCAGGAATACAGCGTATGTTTTGCCGTCAGGTCCTTCCACAAGATCAGCATGCCCTGTTGAAGTTACCGGATTCTTCCGGTTTGGATCCAGGCCTTTTTGTGTGAGGATCGGGTTTTTGTCGTACGGAACAAACGGGCCTGTAGGCTTATCGCTTCGAAATGCAACCTGGCTGTGGTTCACAGAAGTACCGCCTTCTGCAGCAAGCAGGTAATAAAAACCATTTCTCTTGTAAATATGCGGACCTTCAATCCAAACTGGCTTCTTCGATAAGTCTACCCCACCATTGACAAGCTGAATTTCGTCACCTTTTACTTTCATCGTTTTCACATCAAACTCGTACATCCTAACAGTCCGATGGCCGTCATAAAGAGGCTTGTTTCCGGGCGCATCACTGTTGTAAATGATGTAAGCCTTATCCTCGTCGAAAAATAGCGAGGGATCAATTCCGCGCACTTCCGGGATTACGATGGGATCACTCCAAGGACCCGCAGGGTTTGTTGCGGTCATCACGAAATTACCAAGGTGGTCAATGTCTGTGCAGGTCATGTAATATACGCCATTGTGGTAGTTAATTGCAGGGGCAAATAAACCGCGGGTAAGCCGTTCACCCATGAAATCCATTTGCGAGGGCCGATCAATGATATTTCCCACCTGCTTCCAGTTGTTCAGGTCCTTACTGTGAAAAATTGGAATACCCGGAAAATAGGAGAAACTTGAATTGATCAAATAATAATCTGTGCCGACCTTAACAACGCTTGGGTCGGGGTAGAAACCGGGTAGTATCGGATTGACTAATCTGTTCTGCGCAAAAATGCCGGTTGATAGGAGCACCAGTGCAATAAATGGTAAAATTCTCATAGTTGGACTTGTTTATATTCGTTGTCTTTAAAAGTAATGCTGGATGTCTTTTCTTTATAACGCAGCAAGATCCGCTGGGCCTGGCTGCTCAATATTCCCGCAGACACCAGTTTGCCGTCTTTCCAGGTGATGTCAACCGTGAGGCCACCTCGTGCGCGCAATCCCTTCACCTCGCCGTCTGGCCAGGCCGTTGGGATAGCGGGTAAAAGGTTGATCTCTCCTTCATGGCTTTGAACCAGCATCTCTGCAATGGCTGCCGTAATGCCAAAGTTTCCGTCTGCTTGCATTGGGGGATGCAAGCCAAAAAGATTCAGGCAGGTATTGCGGTCGAGGAAGAGTTGCCGGAACATCGCATAGGCGTTCTCCCCATCGTGCAAGCGTGCATAAAGGGCAGTTCTCCATGCAAAAGACCATTCGCGGACGTCGCCGGTTGGCCCCCTCGCATCCAGTGAAACTTTGGCTGCTTTCGCCAGATCCGGTGATTTAGCTACCGTAACCTGCCGCCCAGGAAACACCGCAAAAAGATTCGATGTATGCCGGTGATGGTCATTTGGGTCATCCCGGTCCGTCATCCATTCCTGTAACTGGCCCCATTTTCCAATCTTTGGCCCGACGAGCTTATCCCGCATTGCGGCGACCTTTTCTGCATAGGGTTTGTCCATATTAAGTGCCTTACTTGCTTCAACGTAATTATTGAACAGATCCCAGACGATCTGCTGATTGTAGCTGACGCCGTCTTCCTCTGGCCCATGTTCTGGCGACCAGCCATTGGGAACCACCAGGCGGCCGTCCGGAAGTGCTTTCAGGTGATCTTCCCAGTACTCACAAACCTCTTTCATAATCGGATAGGCAGTATCCGCAAGATATTTCTTGTCCATACCGAAAGCATAATGCTCCCATAGATGCTGACAGTACCATGCATTTGCGGTCTTGTCCCACTTCCAGTCGGTGTTTCCGTAAATGTTGTGTGATGTTCTTAGCGCGAAGCCTCTGGTTGCAGGTTTTCCTTCTACGGTCAGCAACTCCGGGGATTCTGCTGTCGCCTTTCTCCAGGCGGGTAGCTGGCTCTGGATCAAAGAGAAAAAAGGAAGCGTCATTTCTGGCATATTGGTGGGCTCCGCCGGCCAGTAGTTCATCTGCACATTGATATTCGTGTGGTAATCGCTACCCCAGGCAGGCGTATTGCTGTCGTTCCACAATCCCTGAAGATTCGCCGGTAAGCCCGGCAGGCGCGAACTGGAGATCAGCAGGTACCGGCCGTACTGAAACATGAGGGTTTCCAGGCCGGGATCTGTAACCGCCGCGCCTGCAACTTTCCTGATGTTGGTTGGTTTTTCAAGTTGCGCCGTAGTGGACGTACCCAGGTCCAGGGCTACCCGGTTAAAGATGGATTTATAATCCCGAATATGGGCTGCTTTCAATGTCTCGTAGGGCTTAACCGCTGCTTTTCTGATTGTTTCAACAACACGCTGAGACGGTGGATCACCCAGGAAGCTCTTTGTGTAATCGTAAGTATAGTTCGTGCCTGCACCGACGATCAGCGTGATGCTGTTGCAGTTTTTGAACTGTATGGACTTGTCTGTGCGCAGCACTTCGCCCCCATCATTCAATACAGCAACTTCACTCCTGTACTTCAAGCCATTTCCAAGATCACCCGCAGCAGATAGATGGTTTGAAGTTATGACGGTTTGTGCCTGATGCCCGTCTTCCAGGTTGATATGCCCGGAGTACTTATGTTTTTGATCTGCAGTCAACCGGATTACAATCACCTGATCGGGATAGCTGGCGAAGTATTCACGGGTGTAGGTGGTTTTTCCGACTGTATATCGGACATGCGCAAGAGATTCGGCAAGATCCAGGTCCCGGCGGTAGTTGCTTACCTGCTGGTGTCCCGGCAAATCGATATACAAATTGCTTAGTACCTGATATGCACCCTGAACCTTCTCACTTCCTGTCCACAGGCTGTTTTCATTAAGCACTATACGCTCCCTGCTGGTCTCTCCAAAGATCAACGCACCGACTCGGCCGTTGCCTATGGGAAGGGTCTCGTTCATCGCCGACCCTGTGGGCGTGCCAACCAGTTTTGCGGGCAGTGTGTACCATAAACTCAAATCTTTGCTCTGGATTGCGTCCTGCGCAATTAACGCGACATTAGTGATGGAGAGCAGGATTAAAATGATTGTTCTTTTCATTAAATTAATTAAAGGTTCCTAATAGCATCAACCAGACGGTGTGATGGCTGGCCAACGCTTTGAGCTAAAAGTACCGAAATATCTTAAATGAACAATCGATTGCACTGATAAACTTTATTTTTCATCTTTATTTTCAGGAAATTTTCTTCCTAACCTTAACCACTCTAACGTCGTTATACCCAGGAATCGCTGGTTTTTTGCCAGTTTGAAGGAGAATTCACCAGTAATACGCTGCTTTTTAACTCATTGAGTCAACTCTATCGATTGGCTCGAAGAGACCATATCAGCACAGGTCATTTGGAATTGTCCGGTTAAAATCAGCATATTTGATTAAAACCAAATAAAATCGATTGCATTAATCCGTAATGGTATGAAAAAATTAATATTGGTGGGCGTAGCAATCGTTGGATTGTGCTCATTCAGAGTTCTAAAAAACGACGAGGATGTGAAGGGATTGAAGGACTATTATCAGTCTCACTTTCCCATAGGTGTGGCGGTATCCGGCAGATCGCTGACCGGTAAAGAAGCTGAGTTCATCGTGAAGCACTTCAATAGTCTAACTCCGGAGAATTCCATGAAAATGGGGCCGATCCATCCAAGGCAGAACACTTACAACTGGACAGAGTCTGATGAAATTGTCGCGTTTGCGCAGAAAAACAACATGAAAGTGCGGGGCCACAACCTATGCTGGCATGAACAAACGCCAGAATGGTTGTTTAAAAACAGTGATGGATCCCAGGTATCGAAAGACACGCTTCTGAACCGCTTGCGGGACCACATCCATACGGTTGTGAACCGATATAAAGGAAAGATCTACGCCTGGGATGTGGTGAATGAAGCTATAGACGACAATCCGGCAAACTTTCTAAGAGAATCAGAATGGCTTAAAATTGCTGGTGAAGAATTCATCGCAAAAGCATTCGAATACGCACATGAGGCCGATCCGGAAGCTCAGTTGTTCTACAATGAGTACAATGCGGAACGGCCGGAGAAACGGGATCGGATATTCCGGCTACTCAAAAAGTTGAAAGAACAAGGTGTTCCGGTTCATGCCGTGGGCCTTCAGGGCCACTGGTCATTATTTGAGCCATCCAAAGCCGAACTCCAGGAAGCCATTCAGAAGTTTGCATCTCTGGGTTTAAAGGTGCAGGTCACGGAACTTGATGTTTCCGTTTATCCCTGGGAAAAAGAGCGGAGAAAGTTACGTGAGGGTGAGCAGCAACCGTATACCAAAGAGATGGAGGAAAAACAAAGCACCAAGTACGCGGAGATGTTCGAAGTTATGAGAAAAGAGAAAGGCTCCATAACCGGAGTGACGTTCTGGAATGTCTCAGACCGGTACAGCTGGCTGGATACGTACCCGGTCGCAGGAAGGAAGAATTATCCTTTACTGTTTGATCAGTCGTATAAACCGAAAAAAGCCTTCTGGAGTGTTGTACAATTTTAATCTTCTTATGTTTTCGAAATTCCCCAAGAACATTCTTTGCCTGCTTTTTATAATTCCGTTGCAGGCGCCTTTATTTGCACAGGTAAAAGCAAATCAGCCCAAAACAACTCAATTGAAACCTGAACTGGTCTCCTTCCAACCGGGTTCAGGTTATTTCCCGCTTGTATCCGGCGGGTCACCTGCTACTTTCTATGTCGAACCTGGAATCACCGAAGGGATAAAACGGACCATTGAAGACTTGAAAAGAGATGTCTCGCTGGTGAGCGGGACCTTGCCAAAGTCTACAGCCAAACCTCAGGGAAAGCACCTCGTGATTGCAGGAATCATCGGGCAGCATACCCTCATAGATAAACTGATTCAAAGCGGTAAGCTGAACGTTAGGGAAATCACAGGTACCTGGGAAAATCACGTCATTCAGCGGATTAAAAGCCCCTTTCCTGGTGTCGAAGATGCATTAGTCATCGCCGGCAGTGATAAAAGAGGAGTCATTTACGGGCTGTACACGCTCTCGGAGCAAATCGGCGTATCACCATGGCACTGGTGGGCTGACGTTCCGGTAGCGAAACACAAAAACATATATATCCATTCAGGCAGGTTCACGATGGGATCTCCGGCAGTAAAATACCGGGGAATATTCCTTAATGACGAAGCGCCTGCGCTCTCAGGCTGGGCCGCCGAAAAGTTCGGCGGCTTCAACCATAGGTTCTATGGGAAAGTATTTGAGCTTATTCTACGATTAAAAGGAAATTACCTCTGGCCGGCCATGTGGGGAAATGCGTTTTACGCCGATGATCCCGAGAACGCACGTTTGGCTAATGAGTATGGGGTCGTGATCGGAACTTCGCACCATGAACCGCTGATGCGCGCCCATGATGAATGGAGGCGATTCGGCAAAGGTCCATGGAATTACAACACCAACGCAGACAATCTCCAGCAGTTCTGGAAAGACGGCATCACCCGTATGGGCAACAACGAAAGTATCATAACAGTAGGTATGCGTGGTGATGGCGACGAACCCATGAGTGAAGAAAGCAACATCAGCTTACTGGAAAAGATCGTTTCCGATCAGCGCAACATCATACAGAATGTAACCAATAAACCTGCTTCGGAGACGCCTCAACTCTGGGCGCTCTACAAAGAGGTACAGGATTATTATGATCGTGGAATGCGGGTGCCGGAGGACATCACCTTGCTTCTTTGTGACGACAACTGGGGAAACATCCGGAAACTACCCGCACTGGATGCAGCAACCAGGAAAGGCGGCTACGGCATCTACTACCATTTCGACTATGTCGGCGGACCGCGGAACTATAAATGGATCAACACCAGCCCCATCTCAAAAACCTGGGAACAGATGCATCTGGCATACCAATATAACGCCAGACAGATCTGGATCGTCAATGTGGGAGATCTGAAACCGATGGAGTTTCCCATCAGCTTCTTTCTGGATTATGCCTGGAACCCGGAAAAATTACCCGCAGATAAACTGGAGGATTACACCAAAGACTGGGCATCAAAGCAGTTCGGCCCGCAGTATGCCGCTGAAATCGGCTACATTCTTTCCACCTATAGCAAGTATAACGGACGCCGGAAACCGGAACTTCTGGATCAGAAAACGTACAGCCTGACCGTTTTCAATGAGTATGAAAGGGTTACAGACGACTACAACAAATTACTGGAAAAAGCAGACTCGCTTGCGAAGAAGTTAAGCCCGGAGTACAAGGATGCATACTACCAATTGGTGCTGCACCCCGTGCAGGCCGCTTCGAATCTCTACAACCTGTATTTTGCCGTCGCAAAAAACCACCAGTATGCAAAGGAGAACCGGGTATCGGCGAATGATGAAGCGCAAAAGGCAAGAGCTTTCTATGCAAAAGATGCACAGATCACCCGATACTACAACGACACGCTAGCCAATGGAAAGTGGTCACACCTGATGGACCAGACACACATCGGCTACACGTACTGGCAGCAGCCGGACTCCAACAAGATTCCGGATCTAAAAACCGTAACTCCTCTGGAGAAGCCTGCGATGGGTATATTCACGCCTGGAACAGCCAATCGCCTTCCTGAGTTCAACAAATACAGCAATAGAAAGCAATACCTGGACATCTACAACAAGGGAACAGGTACATTTGACTACACGATCGAAAGCACTGCACCTTACCTCAAAATCAGCACCCCTAAAGGCCGTGTGTCCAAAGAGAGCAGGGTTTGGCTAAGTGTAGACTGGGCTAAAGTACCAGCGGGTGATCAGCAAACCTCGATAGTCGTTGAATCCAATGGAGAAGAAATAAAGATAGACGCCATCCTTAAACACCATCCGGCAAATGTAAAGGGTTTTATCCCCGACGACGGCGTCATCTCCATTGAAGCTGAACATTATACCGCTAAGAAGGCTGGTAAATCCCTCGATTGGAAGGTCCTGCCGGGTTTCGGAAAGACCGTTTCTGCAGTCACTCCTTTTCCGGTTACAGCAAAAGCTCAGACCCCCGGAACAGCAGACAGCCCTGTGCTGGAGTACCTGATCAACACAGTTGACGCCGGAAAAATAAAAGTTGCCGCTTACCTGGCTCCGACCCTGAACTTCCAGAACAATAAAAGCCTGATGTATGCAGTTTCCATTGACGATGAGAAGCCACAGTTGGTCAACATCAATCCGGAGAAACCCGGCAGAAGCTGGGATAAGAATGTAGCAGACAACATCAACATCCAAACCACACGCCACGATATTAAAACTGCTGGTGCCCATACCGTGAAAATATGGATGGTAGATCCGGGAATTGTGCTGGAAAAGTTGGTGGTTAGCCCGGAGAACTATGTAGAGCAAACTTATTTGGGCCCGCCGGAGAGCGCCTATGTAAAGTAAACGCCGCCAGGTCTAAAAAAGCGAAGTGCATACCATCCAGTATGCACTTCTTTTTTTTAATGGGTTTGTCGCAACTTCGATGCAAGCAGGTCTGGCCCAATCAAAGCATTAGTTCAGGTCAAAGGTGACACCCGTTACTTCTTCGGTCCATTTCCACAGTCTTTTCGCGCTGGCCTCATCCAGAGCATACGGTTTTACTCCGTTTGGCACTGAGGCATCAATGGCCAGTTCAGCGACTTCGACATCTTCGAGATATACACCTCCAAGATCATTCAGCAGCGGGCTGGTCGCAGCCCATATCGTTGTAGCCGCACCTTGGGGAATGCTTTTAAGGGAATCCAGGACTTCCTGTACAGGGTTTCCTTTATCATCGTAAAAACCAAATCGCTGTAGAATTTCCAACGGTGCCTCTCTGGTCAGTTCTGTTCCCCAGATGTTGCCCGGATGTACTGAATATGCAGTTACGCCACTGGATTTCGCCCGGTTAGCCAGTTCAAGCGAAAAAAGATTAACGGCGGTTTTTGACTGCCCATAGGCTTGCAGTGTTTCATAGTCATGATGTTCAAAATTAGGTTCTTCAAAGTTGAAGGGTGAAAACTGGTGTCCCAAAGAAGAAACGTTAACGACTCTTGCACCATTGGCCTTTTTTAACGCGGGCCATAATCTTGCGGTCAACCGGAACGTTGCCAGATAATTTGTTGCAAGCTGGGATTCGATGCCTTCCGAATCCCGGCGTAAAGGAACAAACATGATTCCTGCGTTGTTTATCAGGATATCCAATGGTCTGCCTGAAGCTAAAAACTTTTCTGCAAAGGCATCGATAGAAGCACGGTTGATCAGATCCATTTGTTCGATTTCAACATTTGGAACACCCTCTAAATTCATCTTTGCCTTTTCCACATCCCGTGCAGGAATAACAACTGTTGCTCCTGCCTTAGAGAGCGTTTTAACCGTTTCCAGTCCGATGCCTGTATTACCGCCCGTAACAATGGCGACTTTTCCGGTAAGGTCAATGCCGTCAATTACATCAGTGGTTGTTGATAAGGCGTTGAATCCCGAACCAATTGGTTTCTGCAACGCTCCTCCATAATTATTCTGTTTCATTTTGATTCTTTTTTAATATGATATTTGTAATGTTTAGCGTACAATCCATTACTGTGTATGTAAATTCCAATTGTACTCGTAAATAGGTCGTTATGCTTTAAAGCCCGTAAATACCTCCAGAGACGGCTATTTTTTCTCCCGTGATCCAGGCCGAATCATCGGAAGCAAGAAATACAGCAACTTTCGCAATGTCTTCCGGCTGACCGGTACGACCGAGTGGCGTATGCGCAACCAGATTTATTTCCGCATCACTACCAACAAAGCCCGCACTGCGTGAACCTTCAGTCTCAACGACCCCTGGCAGGAGCGAATTGATACGGATATTTCTTCCGCTAAATTCTTTTGACAAGGCAACAGTCACCGCATCTAATGCTGCTTTGGTTGCAGAATAAACCGAACCGGTTGGTAACGGTGTATTGCTTGCACCTGAACTAATGTTGATGATATTCCCCCCCTGATCCCCAAACAGTTTCACAGCCTCGCGGATCGCCAGTATAGAGCCCAGCACATTGATGTTGAACTGCTGCTGAATAGATTCTGGAGATACCAGTTCAATTGCTTCATACTGATAAATGCCTGCGTTGTTCACCAAAATATCGAGGTTGCCGAAGGCCTTTTTTGTTTCTTCGAACAACCTGAAAATGTCTGCCTCTTTGGAGACGTCAGCCTGCACCGAGATTGCCGTTCCGCCGGCGGCCAGGATTATGCCGACAACCCGATCTGCGTCTTCTTTCCCCGAAGCATAATTGACCACAACCTTTGCGCCTTCTGCTGCGAAGTATTTGGCAATAGAAGCGCCTATTCCTTTTGATGCACCTGTAACTACAGCTACTTTATTCTCTAATTTACTCATTTTATTATAGTTAAAATAACGAGTACAAAGTTAGGTTGTTAAAAAGCATTTTAGTTACTTTGTATAGAAAAGTAACAGTAACCTCGAGGTAACGAAGTAACATATGGAGTGCAAAACAGACTTTAAAGAGGGACACAAAAGAGAAATCATGGCTGTCCAGGATACGATGGATGTACTTAATGGAAAGTGGAAAATAGCCATCATTTCCTCTATCTGCTATTACAACAAAAGAAGATTTTCTGACATTTTGAATGATGTAGCCGGGATTTCAAATAAGATGTTGAGTAAGGAACTAAAGGAACTCGAAATCAATAAGCTCGTCAACCGGACCGTTTTGGATACGCACCCGGTGACGGTTCAGTACGAACTGACCACCCATGGGGAAACATTGAAAACGATAATCAACAATCTCACGGAATGGGGAATTGAACACCGGAAGGCGATTATTGGGGCATAACGATCATTTCCCGTCTTTTTAAGTCAAACGTAACCTGTTGCCCAATCCAGTTCAGGGATACTATACCATCGTAGATTAAGCCGTCGATAAAGGAAGCTTTTACATCCCGGCATTGAACATCAGATGAAGCTTTCGAAACGATCGACTTCACATTACCCTGGTAGATGATCGTCTTTACCGCCGGATTAAACTCGCTCGGTATTGTTATTTTAGTTGCATTTGTGGTATCAATGCCCAAAGCGGGAATGTGTCTTGAGTTTATCCGGTACACATTATTCCCCGCACCACTATCGATTGAAAACTGTAACGTCAACGTATCGTTTACTTTAAAATACGCGAATATAGTCAGTGCTTGCTCTCTTGAGTCCTCTAATTGCAGGGGAATATGGCGCCCCGACTTTCGTACTCCGGTCATCTGCTTATCGGTTTCAAAGATTATCTTCTTATTGAGGTAGTCAATTGTAAATGGCTGTTCCCGAAAACTCATAAGCGAAATCAGGCCGTCAATGGGCCCTAAATTCACATCAAAAACGGTCAGGACGGGATCACGCTCCACAAAGTCTCCCAACGCTAAGGTCTCGGCATCGTATAGTTCTGCTGTAAGTTGTTCTCCTGTAGCACGAAATGCAGTATAGCTTCCATCTTGCTTATGTAGCTTACCTACCTTGTCCGAAAAAGCTTTAGTGATAAGCGTTAAGCCCGCACCAGTATCAAATATGAAGTTCCCATCCACCCCATTGACTTTCGCCTTCAGCATGATGTGGCCTTGCGGCGTAAGCTCAAACGGTATAGAAGATTGTGCGCGGCTTGCGGTAGCGATCAGCAGTAATAATGCGATAAATAGAAGGGATTTCGACTGGGAATATACAGTTAAAGGCATGTAATATGGTTTGATTAAACATTTTCAGCATGATCGCTCCTGCAAAGTAATTAATTTACGCTTGCCGTCAATTACACCGCATGAAATAAATGCTTTTTGCGCGCTACATCAAATCCTGATTTTGCAGCACGAAGCCTAGCGAAATGAATATAAACAGTTACGTTTGCACACTAGCAATGCTTTATAACACATGAAACATACCTTTAGAACCGCCTCCCCTATTGATCTTGAAGAAATCTGGACGATTATACAGCAGGCAATACGCCGAAGAAAAGCAGATGGCAGCAATCAATGGCAGGATGGCTATCCAAATTCTACAGTAATCCAGCAGGACATTGACCAGCACAACGGCTTTGTCCTTTGTGCGGGCGACAAGATTGTTGGATATTGTGCGGTACTGTTAAATGACGAACCTGAATATGCGAACATACAAGGTAACTGGATCACCAACGGGGACTTCGTAGTGGTTCACAGGGTGGCCATATCGGAACAATATATTGGCCAGGGACTTGCAAAGGAGATCATGAAGCATGTTGAAGATTATGCAATTGACAACAGCATACTTAGCATCAAAGCGGATACCAACTTCGATAACATGGCCATGATGAAGACTTTTGAAAAGCTGGGCTACGTCTACTGCGGGGAAGTATTTTTTCGCGGCAGCCCGCGTCGTGCCTACGAAAAAGTACTGCAAACTGCAAGCTGAGCCTCCGCGTGATTAGCGCTTTAGTCCTCTGGTTTCTCCCTAGGGTCAGCCATCTTCACAATACGGGGCATAAAGGTTCCCAAAACATCAACCAGGGTGTCCTGTGCCTTCATCACGGCATGGATATCCTTGTAGGCCATCGGTGCCTCATCCAATCCGGAGCCCAGCAGGGTAATCCCACGGGCTTTCAGCATATCATCTACTGTTGATCTTTTAAATTCCTTTACGGCCTGGTTCCTGCTCATCAAACGGCCTGCTCCGTGTGCTGCAGAATTCAGGGAATCTTCATTTCCTTTTCCGGTAACCAGAAATCCTGGCGTTGCCATAGAACCTGGAATGATGCCCAGCACACCCTTACCTGCCGGCGTTGCCCCCTTGCGATGAACCATAACTTCCGTTCCATCGGCTAATCTTTCCTTCCAGGCAAAGTTGTGGTGATTTTCAATACGGCGGACCGGCTGCAGTCCATATTTCGCAGCAATCTTGTTGTGAATTTCGTGGTGGTTTGCAGAGGCATATTCCCCAGCGAGATTCATCGAGATCCAGTACTCCTGCCCTTCTTCGGTGCGCAGGTCCAACCAGGCCAGATCCTTCGCTTCTCTCGGCAAGGCTGTTTTCTTCACGGCAAGTGTAGAATAGTGATTGGCAATGGTGCTCCCAAAACCACGTGAACCCGAATGGGAGAGCAAGGTGAGGTATTGTCCTGCAGGCAGCTCCGGTATTGCCCCATCCTCAATGGTTAGGGTCCCCCATTCCACAAAGTGATTGCCGGTTCCGGATGTACCCAACTGTGCATATGCTTTATCCTTCAGGGAGCGGATGAGCTTGGTAGACCGCCATTCCATCAGATCCATGATGCGGTCGTCAAAATGCTGCTTGGTCGTCGCCCCCATCCCAAACACTGTGCTTTCATTCAAAATCCACTCCAGCCGCCTGCTTTCTTTATCCAGCACCGTTGCCGGCACATCGAAGATACTCATACACATCCGGCAGGCGATGTCCACGCCTACGGCATACGGAATGATGGTGTTTATGTCTGTGGCAAGTACGCCGCCGATGGGCAGCCCGTAACCGGAATGTGCATCCGGCATCAGTGCCCCTGCAGCTGCTATTGGTAAGCGCATCGCAACATCCATTTGTGCCAATGCTTTTGGATCAATGTTCTCCCTGCCATATATTGGATAAGACAGTGCCGTTTCCCTGATGTCGTAATGAATAGCTTCTTCTTCATCCGGACGGACATTGGCTTTCTCGACCAGCAGTACCGCTAAATTCCTCAGCTGGTTCCGTGTTTTCGAGTACGGCAAAGGATCAGCGATCATATTTTTCGCCTCGACCAGCAGATCATCTTTACTGATCCGCCCCTGCAGCAGTACCGAATTGCAAACCCGCTGAAACTTCAGCAACAATTGCCCGTTGGGAATTCCTAATGATTTAAGTTCCTCTTTGTGCACCTTTTTCTTTTCCATTAATAAATAAATAGGTCGAAAAGGAAAAATGTTTTAGAAAATGAAATGGGATACCTTAAAAATCATTCAAGAACGCCGAACAGGTGGTTTGTTGGTGATCTCTGGCCCAGCAGCTTTGGCTGAAATGTTCATATTCAATTTGATCTCTTCCAAGAATCTGATCAGCTCCATCTGATAGCGGGACCTCGTTTTCCAGTCGTAAACGAGCTTCCCTAAGGTAACCTCCAAAGCAAAAATTATAGCAATCAACATGAGCAGAAGAGTCATTGCCACCTTCATCAGATTCCATAGCGGTGTTAGGTCATTCTTGTCCGCTATATCCATGAAAAAAGAAATGAAGGCACCCAATATCAGGAAGAACAATGCACTAAATACTTTATGCCAGGTTGGCTGGTATACCGGAAGGGCGGCTTCGTACTTTAACACGTTGATTATAGAATCTATGGACTCCTTCTCGTGACATTTTAGGATTTCGAGCTTCTTTCTTAATAATTGTATCTTGAGTGCATATCTATTGAACTTATTCCCCGAACCGCTATACTTAGGGTACTTAGACCTTAACAGAATATTTGTTCTGCGCCCGAAATATGCCCATCTCAAACACAGGCAGGTCAGGATCAAAAAGAATATACGACCAACATGGGAAGAGCGATTAACGCTGGGTATTTCAAAAAACTTACATGATGCGTACACAAATAAGAAAACACATAGTACTCCATACATGATCAATTCTGCTTTTTCCCTTTTTTTAAGCTTCAAGAAAACGAAACTAAGTCGTTTGGAATAAAATGTCAGTAGTTCACGAATAACCGGCGGGCTGGAATTATTGTTCATACCCCATAAATATACAATAATTCACTATTCAGGTCAGCTATCCCGTCGGCGCATGTCCGAATTTTTTCTTGAACGAATAAGAAAAATGCGACAGGCTTTCAAACCCAAGATCCAGGTAAATAGAAGATGGCTTTCTGTTCTTATTCAAAATTAAATGGCGCGCCTCCATCAGTCTCTTTTCTTGTAGCCATTGCCTTGGCGCCATTCCGAAAACCTTTTGAAAGTCGCGTTTAAAACCCGCCAGACTTCTCCCTGTTAGTCGTGCAAACTGCTCAACAGGTACATTGAAATGGAAGTTGTTGACCATAAACCTTTCCAGATCGATCTTATAGGGCTCTGAAAAATCAAACAGAAAATCTTTAACCTCGGGCATGGTATGCAGCAGCAGCAGCACGGCCTCTTTCACTTTCAGCATGCCCACCGCAGTGGTGACCTTCTCATCCGGATGGTGAATATAGGGAAGTACGGACTGGAAAAACGCTGGCAGAAAATCATTCTTGGTGATCAGCAAATTTGAAGGGCCGCTGTACTTTTCTACAGTGTCTATTTGCTGCTCCAGCGCAATCTGGCGCAGCAGATCTTCTTTCAGGCAAATGACAATGCTCTGGTAATCCGCGCCGTCCAACGGCGTCTTCGTCAGCTCTCCCAGTTGGTGCTTGCGGATCAGCAACATCTGTCCTTTTTCCATTGAAAATTTTTCACTGGCAGTTTCCATCGTGAAACGTCCGGAGACCTGCAGCACGAGGATGTTGTCCTCCAGAAAAGCCACTTTCTCCTTCCGCATGGCGGTTAGATAAGAGGCAAAGAGAACGCCTGGAATGATTTCAGTTGGGTTTGTCATCAAACAAATATCAAGTAAATATATAAAATAGACGGGACTTTGCAGTCCCATCTGATTATCGTTGCAAATAGGTACCGCCAAGGATCGCTCCGGGAGAAAACTCGGTATTCAGTGTATTCATCTCCTCCGCAGAAAGTTCAAGTTCCATGGCCTGCATGTTTTCCGGCAGCCGTGACCTGCGGCTCATACTCACCAGCGGTACAATGTGCTCGCCCTGTGCGTTCACCCAGGCAATAGCCAGCTGTGTCGGCGTACACCCCTTCTCTGCCGCAATGTGCTTGAAAACTTCCACCTTTTCCAGGTTTTTAATCAGGTTCTCTCCCTGGAACCGGGAAAAGTGATTGTGGTAGTCGTTCGCCGCAAGTGGTGCCTTCAGCTCACCGGTAAGCAGTCCTTCAGCCGTATTGGCAAAAGCCACTACTCCAATGCCCAATTCCTTCGCCGCAGGAAGCAGGTCAGTCTCAATCTGCCGGTCGGCCAGTGAATACCCAATTTCAAGCGCGGTTACCGGGTGTATGCTGTGCGCCTTCCGAAGCTGATCTGCTGTGATTTCCGATACACCCAGGTGACGAACCTTTCCTTCTTTAATCAGTTCGGCAACGGTACCGATGACGTCTTCCAACGGCACACTATTGTCCAATCGGGAGGGCTGATACAGGTCGATCGTCTCTACCCCTAAACGTACCAGTGAATAGTTAATAAAGTTCCGGATGGACAGCGGGCGCAGATCCATCCCAATCCACTTACCGTAATCGAAGATGGCTCCGAATTTTACACTGATAAAGGCATCGTCTCTCCGGCCTTTGATCGCTTTTCCAATCAGCATTTCATTGTGGCCATTGCCATAAAAGTCCCCGGTATTTAAAAAGTTTATGCCGCTGTCCAGCGCCATTTGGATCGTCGCGATGCTTTCATTTTCGTCATTCACCGGTCCTCCCCAAATAGAGGACATACGCATACAGCCCAATCCAAGTTTGGACACGAGCGGACCGTTTTTACCAAGGTTTATTTTTTTCATCGTTGTCATAGCTTTTTGTTTACAGGTTATGATACAAAGATGCACGTTGTGCGGCAGGGTGAATTTCCTGTATGGCTCAATTTACTGTAGTGTATGGCTCAACAGTTAAATACCCTTTCCGGAATTCAGCGGGGGACAAACCTGTTTTTTGTTTAAAAAGCTTGTTGAATGATTGCGGATGTTCGAAGCCGAGCTGGTAAGCAATTTCCGCAGTGCCCAGACCATTCCTGATGAGCAAGACTTTGGCCTTTTCAATCAGCCACAAATGAATGTGCTGCTGCGTGGTTTTTCCGGTAAGTGCTTTTAGCATATCCGACAAATAGCGCTGCGAAACTTTCAGATGATCCGCCACCTCCTGGGGAGATGGGAGGCCGTCTGCAACATTGCTCTCCCGGCGAAAGCGGTCGGCTAGATAGAGGTTCATACCATCGATAAGTTCGTGATGCACGGTGTTCCTGGTTAAAAATTGTCTGTTGTAAAAACGATTGCTGTAGTTCAGCAGCAATTCAATGTGTGATATCAATACATCCGTACTAAACTGGTCGATGTTGCTTTCCAGTTCAACTGCAACCGCATCGAAGAGGGAAGCAATGATGCCCTTTTCTTTCTCCGACAGGAAAAGTGCCTCGGCAACGGAATACGAGAAAAAGCCATACTGCGCAATTTTTTGTGCCACTGGATGGTTGTGAAACAGATCAGGATGAATAAACAAGGCTTGCCCAGTATGGTCCTCCGAGTTTGGGGAGAGCATCACCCGCTGCCGGGGACCTAGAAATGCGAGGCCTCCATCTTTAAAATCATAATTTCCCGGGCCATAGCTCACGCTGCCGACAAAGTGCTTCTTGAAAGATATTTTGTAAAAATCAAGCATGAACCAGCTGCCTGCATCACCAAGACTGATGTTTGTCCGATCGTAATCAACAAGCGTGACCAAGGGGTGCAACGGCGGCCGTAAACCAAGTCGTTGCATCAGATCCGCAATATTTGTAAAGGTTCGTGTGGTTCCGGCTTGTATCATGATCGTCTTAGCTAATATAATGATGATTATGCCAAAAGACTGGGTTAGCTCTGCACCGCCGGCCGGATAACAATATCGCCTACATCAACATCATCCGGCTGCCCAATGGCATAAGCCACTGCACCTGCGATTGATCCCGCCGAAATGGCGATTTCATCTGCTTTCTCCTGTAAGGTACTTCTTATCGATTCATTTTTAATGTTACCCACGAATTCTGTATTTACAAAGCCCGGCGAGATTCCGGTAACCCGCCAACGACCCTGCGATTCCTGGCGTAGTGCTTCACTGATCGTCCGAACCGCGTTCTTAGTGCCGGCGTATACACCCATGGTGGGCACAATACTTATTCCGGCCGTAGAGATGATGTTGATGAAATGGCCCGAGCCCTGAGATTTAAAGATCGGCATTGCGGCCGCTATTCCGTAAAGCGTCCCCTTTAGGTTGACGTCGATCATCTGCTCCCAACCCTCCACATCCAGTTCCTCCATGGCATACAGCTGACTGATCCCGGCATTGTTGATCATAACATCCAGCCGGCCAAATTGCGCAACGGCCAGTGCGGCAAGCTTCGACACATCATCCCGCCGGGTAACATCAACCGCTAAATAGGCTGCATCTCCACCGTTTTCTGCAATACTGGCCGCAATTACTTCAAGGCGCTCTACTCTGCGCGCGCCCATAACCACCTTAGCGCCAGCTGCAGCCAGTAATTCTGCCGTTGCTTCACCAATGCCGCTGCTCGCGCCGGTAATTACAACTACTTTTCCTTTGATTCTGTTATTCATACGACTTTGTGTTTATGAACAACGAAGGTCCGGATCGCCGGAGATTCTTATGTAGCCGATATCGTCAAATCCGTTGCCGAAACGACGCTTACAGCTTCCACTCTGGCCTTTCGAAGTGGCAGGTATAGCCGTACGGGTTCTTCTGCAGATACGCCTGGTGCTCCTCTTCAGCATCCCAGAAGTCGGCTGCAGGAACTACTTCAGTCACGATTTTCCCTGGCCACTTGCCAGAGGCTTCCATATCGGCAATTAGCTTCTCTGCAGTTTCCCTTTGGGTCTCATTCAGGAAGAAAATTGCGGAGCGGTATGAGGCCCCAATATCATTCCCCTGCCTGTTCCGGGTGGTCGGGTTGTGGATCTGGAAGAAGTATTCCAGAAGTGCCCGGTAGGATAATGTTGCAGGGTCGAATATAATCTCGATGGCCTCGGCATGGTTTCCATGGTTGCGGTAAGTTGCATTCGGAACGTCGCCTCCTGTGTATCCCACCTTAGTAGAAATTACGCCGGGATATTGGCGGATGAGCTCTTCAACGCCCCAAAAGCAGCCGCCTGCGAGAATGGCTTTTTCAGTATTCATGTGCTATGTATTGATTGATAAAGTTAAGTTTCGGTGGTGTGAACGACAAGAATAATGCCTTTATGTTGTCTGTTGTGCCACGGCAAAGCCATAGTTTCCGCGCAAAATGCAGTCTTGATGGTTGCTTTTTAGAAAAGCTTACGGTCTTCTACCCCTATCGGGACATCATTTATGCTCGCAAACCTTTTCGCCATCAGGCCGTGTTCATCAAATTCCCAGTTTTCGTTTCCGTAAGCCCTAAACCACTTGCCATCCGGAGTTTGATATTCGTATTCAAAACAGACTGCTATGCGATTATCGGTATGTGCCCAGTATTCTTTCTTCAACTTATAGTGTAGTTCTTTTTCCCATTTCTTGGTAAGAAATTGGATGATCTCCGCCCTCCCTTTAAGGAAAGTATCTCTATTCCTCCATTCACTATTAATCGTATATGCCTTTGAAACGCTTACGGGATCTTGACTGTTCCAGGCATTTTCGGCGAGCTGTATTTTTTCTTTTGCCGTTTCTAGTGTGAACGGCGGGAGCGGTAATTTCTGTTCCATGTTTCTAATCTATTAGTCCTTTAATCAATTGTTTCGAATGCTCAATAAACTCATTAGAAGCGAACAACTTGCTTTCGATCAAACAACTTTCAAAAAGTAAGTAGATGTGATCCGCTGTAGACCGGTCTCCCACAACGTCAAAAAAGTAAGCCCTCAAGTCGGATTTATGGCGTTTGATCACTGCCAATATCTTCGTATTTCCTGCCGGGATTTCAGAAAGTATGTTCAAAAAACTACAGCCTCTAAACTGTTCCTTTTCATTCATGTAAATCAGGAAGTCGAACGCCAGCAATACCTTTACTTTCGGATTCTCTTCCAGACCTATATAACTGATCAGCTCGCTGAACCAATATTGATGTCTGACATTCAAGAATTCAACACATAGGTCTTCTTTGGACTTGAAGTGTTGATAAAAGCTTGCCTTCGCAACCTCCGCCTCAGCAATAATTTGGTTTATTCCGGTAGCGTTATACCCCTGCACAGCAAATAAGCGGGTACTCGTTTCCAATAGTCTTTCTCTGGGGCCAGCCATGTTATTCAGTTTTTCTACAGCAATTATACAACAAAAATACAATATAGACAAACTTGTCTGTCTGTTTTTTAATATTATATGTATTTGCATAGAGATTCACATTCCTCAACATTGTACTTTTGACTTCGGCATAGACGAGCTAAGTTTCTATGCATCACCCGACAGGAAGAAAGCAAACAGCAAGGATCCGATAACCAGCAAAGCACGGGAAACCAGTAGCTACAGATTCAAAAAGCCCAGGTAACTTTGCCTGGAACCATCCTCCGGATAGAAGAAGCAGAACAAGATTACGCGGGCAGGCTTCACCAGCGGCTTCCTTCCCAAAAGAATAAACGTCAGGTCCCTTTTCATACTGTTTAATACCAATTTGTTTAGCTTGGCATTTTGAAACTTCTTCAGTTGTTTGATAGTAGCGATTGAAAAGTCGGGATTCACATCCATCTGAAAAACAGCGAAGCTGTTCCTATTTTTATATCCCTTGAATGACTTGATCTCGGTGTTGAATGGATAAAGCCTGGAAGGATTCGGATTGAAGATGCTATGCTCACTTAGAAATGAGAGGACACCTTCTGTCCTTTTGATCAGATTTCCATAATTATCCGCCAAAGGCTCCCCGATTTCCAGGCTACCAGAACAAAAGCCGAAGCTTAGCATACCCTGCCCACCTCGCGCAAAAATAATCCACGTTGAATTCTCTACGGGTAAAAATCGGCAGGAGCTATTCAAGGAACTTGCGATCTTAATTTTACTCAGATGCTCCCCTTTATACAGACTCATAATTTCAATTACTGCATCATGATAGTCCGAGTTTACAGGATCCGGTGTAATCCTTATAATTCTAGCTTTTGCTACGAATTTAGACTGCTGAAAATCATCCACTATCCCTAAATTGCCACATGAACAGGCAGAGGCTGCCACCGGGAACAGTAAAAGCAAGAAAAAAAGAAAGCGCTTGGAATTGATCATGATGCTGGTTGAAGGTGCAATTATATATAACAAAGATGAATACGCATGCGCTATTCCATAAACCTCCAATAAAGCACATGAATCTAAATCTTCATTAACAGAGGTATATCAGCGAGCAAAACCAAGCGCCTCAGCTATCGCGCTGCGCAACTTAGTGTCCATTATCGCATAGCAAACTTGAGGTGGAGCTTTCAGTTTGGCACCTTTTATCAAAGGAATCAATCAAACAGGGCTGAAATGGACGTATCGGTTTTTCGCGTTCGGTCTCTGCTAACCTATCGACTTGTCCAGCTTATTTTCGTCGTTCTGATTGACAATGCATCGCCTTAGTAGCTTGTTACGATCTGGTGTGCGATCACATTTACCTCTTCATCTGTACGCTCAGAATTCAGTTAAATGACCGTCTGAATTCCAGTGGAGAATAATTTGTCTTGAGCTTAAAAAGCTTGTTGAACGATTGAGAATGTTCAAACCCCAACCCGTAAGCAATTTCACTGACGGACAAACCTGTAGTAGACAACATTTCTTTTGCTTTCTCTATGAGCTTGATTTGGATGTGCTGCTGTGTGGTTTGCCCGGTCAGCTGCTTCAGTAGACTGCTTAAGTACTTGGGAGAAATATTGAGTTTTCCGGCCACATACTGAACCGTCGGCAATCCCGTTGACAACAGATCTTCCCGGTTGAAATAATCCTCCAGAAGCACCTCCAGACGATCCAATACCTGGTGATTGGCGATCTTGCGGGTAATGAACTGACGTTCGTAGAACCGTTTTGAATACTTGAGTAGCAGTTCCAGTTGAGCAATGATAACCTCCTGGCTGAATTTATCCAGGTTTGCCTGATACTCCTCGCTGATGTTCTGAATGATGCCATTCAGGATGGCTTCTTCTTTTTCCGAGAGAAATAAGGCTTCCTTTACTGAATAGTTAAAAAATTCATATTTCTTGATGGTTCTGGCAAGCGGGCTGTTCCATAGAAAATCGGGATGGAGAAACAATATCCAGCCACAGCGCTTCGGATTCGGTTCCTCTGCAAACGATAGAACCTGATTTGGTGCCAGGAAGTACAGAACGCCTTCGTCGAAATCATATTTCTGTTGGCCGTAATTCAGCTTATTGACACCTCGCTTTAATGATATCGAATAGAAATCAAAAACAGCACTCATTCCGGGAAGCTCTTTGATCTTCGTATAATCAACGATGCTGATGAGCGGATGCTGTGGCGCAGGAAGTTCCTGCATCCGGTGTAGCTGCGTAATGGACTTTATGCTGATCGGTGTTCCACTGGCCATATTGTAAATGTACTATTTTGATTTGTTTATTGCTTTTTCTACCGTCCTCTCCATAAAGTTCAGGAAGAAGCGTGGACCAATCCGGCCCATCAGCTTCATCGCCTTTGACATACCAGGAAGAATTTCTGATTTGTCCCGCTGGATGCCCCGAATGGCCTCCGATACCATCTTGTCGACCTTCATCATTGGCGCAGAACTTCCCATATCGATGTGGGAAAAGGCATTTTGCAGCGGCGTTTCCGTAGAGGGCGGTGCCACTTCAAATACTTTGACACTCGTTTTCTTCAGCTGTAAACGCAACACCAGGGTATAGGCATGGATACCGGCTTTTGATGCACTGTAAACTGGCGAGAGCGGGAATGGAATAAAGGCCAGCCCGGAGGAAACATTGATGATTGCAGCGGACGCTTGTTTCTCCAGATGCGGTAAAAATTGATGAACCATGCGGATCGTTCCCGACAAATTGGTGTCAATCTCGCCTGTAATGTCCTCCAAGTCCATCTGACTATCCTGCAAATTCAGGTTTCGCATAATGCCCGCATTGTTGATGATGATGTTTAATGCAGGAAACTTCCGGGTGACTTCCTGATACAGTTGTTCAATCTCTACAGGATTGCTCACATCGCTTTGCAGGGTATGTATATCGGGAAACATCTGTTTGGCCTGCTGCAGTTTTGAGCTATCCCGCCCGGTAATGATGATATCGGCTGCGCCTTGCTGGCTAAGTTGCCTGACAAACTCCAGCCCTATTCCGCTGGTGCCCCCGGTTAGTAAAATGGTGCTGTTTTTTAAAATCATAGTTTTCTGATTATTGTACTTGCAAAGCTCCGCAGAGCACAGCGACCGGGTGTAGCCGAAAGGCGTAATGTTGTAGCCACAATGGCCTATTTGATCGGTTTCGGCGCAGCAAACAGCTGTTGATAAAGGTGCGTACTGTGCGGCAGCAGCTTGTATCTTGACCCTCCTTTGAGCCAGCCTTGAACGGGGGTTGATCCGGCCTTGATCCAGCCAAAGCCGGACCTACCCCGGGTGGGCAGCGGATACAAGCCCAGATAATATACCACAGATTAAGAATATTATTTTAATGTACCACAATGTTTTGCATTAATTTCATTAGTTTAGTTATTATAAACCAATTAACGCTCAAAGAAATATCCAATGGGAAAACTTAGCAACGGTATCTTCGGTCCGGTACAAGGACGTGTGGACAGTCTGGTGTTTTACACCTTAAATGGACAGGCAGTGGTCCGTAAAAAAGGCAAGCGCGGTGACAAGCCGACCTTGTCTGTAAAGATTAACAATATGGGCTGGGCAATGTTGATGGATTTCTTCAAAGTTGTCAAACCGTTTATAAAGATGGGCTTTGCAAACGAAGGCAAAGGCACCCCACTCAACTACCACAATATTGCGACTTCCTACAACACGCGCAGCGCAATCAAGGTGATCGATGATCGCCCCGTTCTG
Source organism: Pedobacter sp. (assembly GCA_045629455.1). Taxonomy (GTDB): domain Bacteria; phylum Bacteroidota; class Bacteroidia; order Sphingobacteriales; family Sphingobacteriaceae; genus Pedobacter. Next base: position 33,900 of record JAZQRI010000005.1, read on the forward strand.
GACTATGAAACGTTGCTGTTAAGCAATGGAACAGCCTTGCCGCCAGAAAATGCAACCGTAGAAATGGCAGACGGAGGATTGAAATTCAACTGGGCGTACAATGGGATTGATGATTGGTCCTCGCGTACCGATCAGGCCATGCTGCTCGCCTATCTGCCGGAAGAGAATTTCGCCTTTTATACAACCGGCGGTGCGCAAAGAAAGCAACAGACGGACCTGCTTGAAATTATACCGGAATACCGGCACAAGATCATGGAAGTTTATTTCTCCTTCGTGAGCGAAGACAGGAACAATGTATCCACAAGCTTGTACTTAGGCCGGATCAACGGTTAGCAGTTTTTGAATGCTTTTCGGTTCCACTTTCAGCAGTAAAAGTTTCCGGCTATTTGACCCGGAATGACTCCTTGCCCGAAAAAAGGTCGAAGAACAACATAAAGTCGCTAGCAAAGCTGTACATGGGATACTTGAATGTTGCAGGCTTATTTCTTTCAAAGAAGAAATGTCCGATCCATGCAAAGCCATAGCCAACCACCGGGATGGCCAGGAAGAAATAGAAGTTGTGAAACAGCAACGCAGCGATCAGCAGCAGAATGGATAAGCCGGATCCAATAAAATGAAGCACCCGGCTGGTAAAGTTCTGATGTTCCTTCAGGTAATATGGGTAGAATTCCTGCAGGGAATTAAACTTCTTCTCTATCATAGTATCTTGTTCTTGATCAGGAACGCTTCAAGCTCCCGTGGATGTACGTCCATCAATAAGGTATTCAAACCTGCCTTCTTTGCGCCTTCCAGGTGCTGTGGACTATCATCAATAAACAACGTCTCTTCTGGAATCAGATTGTTCTCACGGATCACCTGCTCAAAGATGGCCACATTTGGCTTTCTCAGGAACATGTGCTGGGAGTAATATGTTTTTTCGAACAAGCGACTATTGTCTTCCATTTCGAACTGCTCTTTCAGATATTTAACGATGTAATTGTAGTGAATCTCGTTGTTGTTGCTCAACAGGAAGTTCCGGTATTTTTCTTTTACAACCAGTAAAGTCTCATGAACGGACGGCGGCACTCCAATCAGTAAACTGTTCCATGCGGCATCAATTTCTTCGTCCGTAAGCGCCGGATTGTTGGCAGCCTCACGGATGGCATCCCTGAATTCAGGTGGTCCGATGGCGGCACTTTCGAAATCATCAAAAATAGGGTTGTGCTTTTTGTGGGAGAAAAAGCTTTCGATATCGGAGATACCCAATTGCTGAAGAGCGGCTTGTGCACGCTGGAAGTTGATCTCGAAGATCACATTGCCATAATCGAAAATAATATTTTTTATATTTTGCATAGAACTGTTTTCAAAATTCGATGTAAATATGTAACATTGCACTCGCAAAATCAACAAAGATTTTTCGGGGCCTATAGCTCAGTTGGTTAGAGTAGAAGACTCATAATCATTGAGCTAAAGAATTGAAAACAAGCTTTTTAAGCTTGACATTTTTGAAAACGTTTGGGGGTTCTCCAAAGAAAGAAAAAGATGTTAAAAGCATGAAAAATTTGTCTAAATTTGTCTCACGCAGACAGCAAAAAAATGCGTAAGGGCCTATAGCTCAGTTGGTTAGAGTAGAAGACTCATAATCTTTTGGTCCCTGGTTCGAGCCCAGGTGGGCCCACAAAGAAAAACCGTCTAACGAAGAAATTCGGAGACGGTTTTTTTGTTTTTCTGATGCGGATGACCGTCAGCAATCCTGCTTTAACCAAAATTTTTAAAAGCAGAATTTACATGATTTTTTCTTGAACACTACGCAAAACCGTAACAAATGCGTAACGGAAGTTATTGTGTGCTAAAAGAAAATTAAGGCAACGGTAAGCACAAAGGTTTATGAACACCACGATCTGATAGATGACCAGTTGAAAGGGTATCGCAAAATTATCAGTGAACTTGGCGAGAAGCTCAACTTCTTTAATGCAGAATCTTTGGGGGATTATTTGCGGCAAAGATGCTGATGTTGGTTTTAATCAAGTTCTGACAGATGCACATCGAGCAGCTAATAAAAGAAAACCGCACAGGCACTGGAGGCACCTGCATTAAAATCAACAAGGCTCACAAGGGGATGCAGCGTGTCTGCCCCAACATAATCGTTATGACGGACAGTATCGATACTTTGTACTTCTTCCATCTTGCTTTAAATATCGATCAAAATTAACCAAAACCGACCGCTATTACCAAGTGTTTACACTAAATCAGTAAAAGTGGTAAACAATACAGTGATTATATAAAACGGTAGCATCTGCAGCTTCTGATATTTGTATCAGAAATTCAAACAGTAAAATTAAGTCAATATAGGAAAGGAAAGATAATCTGTATTTGGGTTTCCTTTTGGCGGGTCAATTATTGCCCTATAGGGCGGACTGAACGCGATGGTAACACCCTACCCCGTTTCCAGAAGGAAAACCGGAAAGGCAATCAGGCAATGGTAAGACTACTAAACGCTACTCGAGATTATAAATACTAATGAACAATTTAAAATATTGAAAGATGATTTTAGATGAAAACTTTACGCTATCAAACGGCGTCAAAATTCCAAAACTTGGACTAGGAACATGGTTTATAGATGATAATGAGGTTGCGCAGGCAGTGAAGGACGCAGCGGACATTGGATATCGGCATATCGATACCGCACAGGCCTACGGCAATGAACGTGGTGTTGGCGAAGGGATCAGGTCATGTGGGGTGAAAAGAGAAGAAATGTTTGTGACCACAAAACTTGCAGCAGAAATAAAATCATACGAAGAAGCTGGGGCATCCATAGACCAATCACTAAAAACATTGGGGCTTGATTATATCGACCTGATGATTATCCACAGCCCTAAACCGTGGACAAAATTCCTTGAAGACGAACCTTACTATGAAGGGAACCGTGAAGCATGGAAAGCACTCGAAGAAGCCTATAAGGCCGGCAAACTTCGTTCGATTGGTGTTTCAAACTTTCAAAAAGCAGATTTGAACAACATCCTTGATTCCGGTACTGTTAAACCCATGGTGAACCAAATATTGGCCCATATAAGTAACACACCAATAGACCTGATTAACTACAATCAGGATAGGGAAATCCTTGTGGAGGCCTATTCTCCATTTGGGCATGGGGAACTGTTCAAGAATGCTGAAGTAGCGGCAATAGCAGAAAAATACAAAATTTCCGTATCGCAGCTCGCTATTCGCTACTGCCTGGAACTTGGCCTGCTCCCGCTTCCTAAAACTGCCAATTTGAAGCACATGAGAATAAATGCAGAGGTTGATTTTGTCATTGCTGAACAAGATATGGAACGCTTAAAAAACCTGCAGCGGATTGCAGACTATGGAGAGCATAGCAAGTTCCCTGTGTATGCGGGATAATCATCAAGTCAACAACCCATTTATCGATCAAATTAAAAAATAGGAGAAAGAGCATATGAATGCAAATAAAGATGGTTCATTACAGGGGCTGGGCGTGGATATTGGGATTCCGATTATACTCATAGGTGTATATTGGTAGACCCTCCGGTGAGTTAATATAAGTGGTTTTAAGTTGGCGATCCGGTGAATGATCGATATATCAGGACAGCTCCCACCATAATTGCAATAATCGCAACTGTATATAGGTGAATATCATTTCCATAAAGACTTCTTACCCGTTCATCGTTCGTTTGAAAATATAAGAGAACGCCCAAACGCCGATAAAGAGTGATACAACTCCCCCTGAAGCATAACCGTTTCATCAATATTCATTATTCATCCTCAAATAGGTTCATTAGAGCTTAGAAACAACAGCCATGATTTCAGTGTATGATTTAGGCTTACGAGTCTCATCCAGATTTATGCCCTCAAACACCTCTTTAATCAGACCATCCCGGACAACGATGAATGTTGTTGGATAACTTATGACTTCTAAAGATTTATCTAATAATAGCTTTTGATCCGAAACAATGTTGAACTTAAACTCCGGCCGAGACATTTTGGTATAATCTTTTAATTTTTCTGATTTGAAGAACTTGTGAATGTCTTCTGCTTTGTCAAAAGTTAAAGCAAGACATACTATACCGTCTTTTGTCGACTCTTCCGCTATTTGATTTAGTTGAGGTATCTCTAAAATACAAGGTGGGCAAGTAATGCTCCAGCAGTTGATGATTAGAATTTTGCCATGCAGATCAGCTATGGATACCTTACGTCCTTTCATATCTGTAAAGTTTGCTTCAGGAAACTGCTTGCCGATCCATTTAGAACGAATCGTGGGCACCGTATCAATCATCATTATCTTCCAGTATATACTATCTGCTCTAAGTTCCTTACTGTAGATCTGGATCTTCACTTTGGCAGTTTTATACAAGCTATCCATAACATGCATAGTGAACACTTGCCGACTGACACTATCCAAAAAGACATTTACCTTATCATTTTTGAACATAGGAGATTCCGTTAAGGATTTATACTGTGCATTCACCTGAAATGAGATCAGCAACCCTAAAGCAATAGAGCCAAGTTTGTGTATCATACAATCTTTTTCTTAAAACTAACAATTTAGTTGAAATAAACAATACTAATTACAACATTTAACATATTTTAAAGACTGGTTTAGGCGTCGGAAAACTCTTACACGCTGTGTCCAATTTTACTTTCTGATCGGAGACTCGATGCTTACATTTTGCCGTTCGAGCCCAGATAGGCCCACAAAATCTTATTAGCCCTTTATCACACGATAAGGGGCTTTTTTATCGTTCCCTAGGATTTGGCTGAGATTACATTCCTAGGTAGGAAGTACGATGCAATTCGGTTATATTATGGAGTTCTTAATTTTGAGAACTTTGAATATGACACACTGCATCGCGTCCTCCCGCCAAAACTTTAAGTGTGTCAACGCCCACAGTTTCCGCCAGCAAAGTTAGTTGTCCTGCACCTGAGTCATCAAATGAACAGCTTTTACTTTTCTGAATGCGGCAGCCAAACGGTTGTGATGGTTTGCGCCAGAGAGTACTATAATTCGCTTGCCGGGGTTATTGCGGACGATCTCGCTGACATTATCGGCTATCTTCTGATCTCGCATGATACTGAACCAATCATAATATTGATAGGGAGTATTAGTCAATACAGCAGTCTGCGCTTGCGAATATTCCTGGGTTACTGTGTCGTAACCGGACAGCATCTCGTTTGCGCTTAGGCTGGCCATCAATTCATTTTGTTTGGCTTTGAGCCTTACCATTCCTTTTGCTCTTCTGGCTTTAACAATCGCACTGTCTTTCATCAATCGTTGATTCATCATCCTGAATCTTCCCATTTCGCCGACGGTATCTACACTAAAATCATCATCAAGGTGTTTTCCCTTTACCTCTGATCCCAGGAAGTCGACTCCGGCTTTCTTGATTCCCGGGAAACCGTTCTTAGCCATTATCATTTCGGGCTGATAAAACTTTTTAAGGTAGCTTGTGTCCTGATCCATATCTTCCGGGCGAATTTCAACTGCAATTACATCCGGTTTAAAGTTTGTAATGATTCTGTTAACGTGATCAAAGCTGTATCTCACATTCTTTTTGTGGGCTCCATGGATGGTCGGCAGAAGGAGTAACTCGGTTTTTTGCGCCCATGCAGGAGCGTTCAAATGGAAGACGGCCGCTGCCAGGATAAGAAGTATTTTTTTCATGTTCTTATATCGGGATTTAAAAAATGTTTCCGTCCTGATTAATCGAGATGACCGCACCGGATTCATCGGCAATGCTCGCTACAAATTGGTTGGTGGTCGACTCCAGTTTCAGTGTGTTCTTCTTGCCGTCAATATGGATATCATTTTCCGGGACGGCCAATTCTCTCAGTGCTTCAGCGTATCTTCTATTATTTTTGTACCACGCTTTTTGCTTGTAATACGTCAGCCAGAGGTACTCCCTTTGCTTTTCAGCATAAACCCATGTAAAAGCGGGCATATCTTTGCTGGATGGCCCCTTTGCTGAAAAGATCCCATAGCCCCAGCGCTCAGGATAATGCATGTTGATAATCCCTTGTGCGGTCCAGACGGCATAATGAGGAGGCAAAGGTTTATCATTGGCATCAACTGCTTTAGAATAAACGCCATCTTTCACCGTAAAATCCCAACCTGTTCTTAAGAAATTGATTCGAAAGCCTTGATTTTTCGCTGGGTCTTTAGGATTAAAATTCAATGATGCCAATGGGATGGCGATTTCAGCAATCCATTCGGTGTCCGTGTCTGTCGAATTATTTAGCGTGCCCTTCCTGGTTACTCCTGATTGTAGTCCTACCGGGCTCCAGCCGGTAACCGGCACGCCCCCATCCCTGTATGGCTTATTCATGATTAGAAACCGCATCAGGTTGCTTGGATTGATCTGAATTTCAAAATCATCATTCATATTATTATCCGGGTCAATAAAGATTTTAAATACATTATCCCGAAAAACATGGTCATCGTCCTGCTGTTTATTTGCCCATAGATGAGGTTCTTCCATTTGGGACGCGATGTACAGATACTTATCGTCCCAAAGCATTTTAACCCTGGTTCTATAAACAGGAGCTGGCTTCACTTTGCCCTCAATATCTATAAAGTTTTCAGTCCACGGCGTTTCACTCCATATTTGGTCATCCAGCTTACCATCAATCTTTAAGGGCTTTGCAGCATAGTACAAGACATATGATTTAGGTTTAGAAAATAGGTTCTCCATTCCTGCAAACGGATACTGAGCCTTTGCGAAGAGGTTAATGAAAGCTAAGAAAATAAATATTACAGCAGGATTTACGTTATTGAAAGCTCTGGATTTTGGTTTCATGTAGCTAAGAAAGACATATTGATTATATTTCTTAAAGCTAACACTAAAAGCAAATAAACGACCTGAGTCTCTAGCATATTACAATTCGAATATCCGGTATAAACGGGTCGGAACCCAGTTGGTGCCTCGGGAATCGTTGAGGATTGAATTTTCAATTCAGTGATATGAACACGATATACCTTGATCCAACTACTTTTCCTGAAAACCCTTTGCCGAGTATTGCATAAACAAAACTCGAATTAAATGACTGATGTAAAAGAACAACGTGTATGGCTGATCACCGGTGCCTCTAAAGGACTAGGTCTGCAACTGACAAACCTGGTGCTTTCTTTAGGACATAAAGTGATTGCCACAAGCCGCAATACCGCAGCCCTGGAACAGGGCATAACCGGAAACAAGGAAAATCTATTCCCTTTAGAAACCAACATCACATCTGACCAGGATGTAAAAAATGCGATCGACCTTGCCGTTGCACATTTTGGCCGGATCGACGTTGTCGTAAATAACGCCGGTTATTCCCTGGTGGGAAGCCTGGAGGAAATGAGTGATGAAGAATTCCGGAGCACTATGGACGTAAATTTATTTGGAACGGTAAATATCATTCGCAATGTTCTCCCCCATTTGCGTAGGCAAGGGTCCGGGCATATCATCAATATTTCCTCTAACGCTGGGTATGTCGGCTTTGCCAATGCAGCCAGTTACAATGCAGCTAAGTTTGGTGTAATCGGCCTCACAGAGGCTTTGGCGATGGAGGTTAAGCCGTTCGGGATTAAGGTCACCGTTGTCGCACCAGGACAATTCCGGACGTCGTTCATGGATTCTATTCAGTATGTGAAGAAAAGGATCGATGTTTATGGGGTAGATCAGGCAGAAAAGAACTGGTCTGCGTTTAGTGGCAAGCAGCAGGGGGATCCCAGCAAACTGGCAGATATACTGGTCAGAATTTCCACAATGGAACAGCCTCCTTTACATTTGCTCGTCGGTCCGGACACCTATGAACTGGTCCTTGGAAAGCGAGCACAGGAAGATGCAGAATTTGAACAGTGGAAAGACATTACCTTATCAACAGATTTTAGTTAACTTGAGATTGACATCAATGTCCTGACATGAAGCCTTACACGATCCAATCCATACGCCACTTACATGAGTTGCTTGAACTGCCAAAACCCAAACACCCCTTGGTTAGTGTTATTGATTTTTCGGAAATCAAATGCTTTGCTGATCCTGCGCTGGAATCCGTAACGTACGATCTGTACTGCGTCGCACTGAAAAAAAACTTCAATGGTACAATGAAGTACGGTCAGCAGCATTATGATTTTGACGATGGCACCATGACCTTCTTTGCACCAAATCAGGTGGTGACTACCGCAATCCGGGACGACTGGGCGTTGGAAGGGCTTTGGCTGGTATTTCATCCCGACTTTCTGCAGGGTTTTTCTCTGGCCACCGACATTCGACGTTTTGGTTACTTCTCCTATGCCGTAAACGAAGCACTGCATTTGTCTGACGAGGAAGAACATACCATTACCTCGTTGTTAACAGACATCTCCCGGGAGAGTAAACTGGCTACGGATCATTTTTCCCAGTCGATCATTCTTAAGCAGATCGAGCTGCTGCTAAGTTATTGCGACAGGTACTACCATCGGCAGTTCCTGACACGCAAACAAGCCTGCAATACATACGTGTCGAACTTTGAACGGTTATTGGACGATTATTTTAGCAGCGCGGAAACAGCGGGTAGTACGATTCCAACTGTTTCTTTCTTCGCAGAAAGGCTTAATCTCTCACCCAATTACCTGAGTGATATGCTGCGAAGCAGTACCGGGCAGAGCGCCCAGCAACACATTCAGCAAAAGCTTATCGACAAAGCCAAAGCACTTTTAAGTGCAACCGAATTGTCTGTGAGCGAAATTGCCTACCAGCTGGGCTTTGAATACCCGCAATCATTCAGCAAGCTCTTTAAAAACAAGACGAGTAAGACGCCTAAAGAATTTCGGGCAACATACAAGTAGTCGTGTTTTCCGGATTCTCTTCTGAGGATCAAACGTCCATCCCACTGTACACTTTACATTCCTGCGTTGCGCTTTAACCGTATTGTCCGCATATAAATTCAATACTGTGAAAACGCTGCGCGCAGGTGTGTGCTCATTTCCAGAAACCGGGTGTAAATTTCCGGGCAGATCTTTATTAACATACATCAATTTTTTAGCTCGCCGAATGCCGGAGTTTTACATCACAACCAAGGGGATGCTTAAGCTCCGAAGATTTAAAATATAAAACTAAACCCTTAAAAATCAAACTTATGAAAACGATCAACACATTCCTATTGCTAACCTTATTGGTTGCCGTGGGTGCAAAAGCACAAACACCTGTTGAAGAAAAACCAACTGTCATTTTTGTCCATGGAATCTGGGCAGACGGCTCTTCTTTCAATGCCCAGATTGAAGCGCTGCAGGCAAAGGGTTATCAGGTCATGTCCGTACAGAATCCAGTCACCTCCCTTGCTGATGACGTGGCTGCTACGCAAAGAGCGATAGACCAGGTCAAGGGTAAAGCCATATTGGTTGGACATTCCTGGGGCGGCATGGTGATCAGCCAGGCAGGCAATGATCCGAAAGTTGCAGGGCTGGTCTATCTTGCCGCTTATGGCCCGGAGGCAGATGAATCTATTGTCACTGTATCAGCAAATGCGCCTAAAACGCAACTCACCAATTACCTTGCACCAACCGGTGGTTACGTCTTTATCTCTCAGGAGGGTGTTAAAGCCGTTTTCGCTGATGACCTTGCTCCAAAACAGCAGGCTTCCATATTTGCCACCCAAACACCTGCGTTCAATACTGTATTCGATGATAAATCAGGTGAACCTGCCTGGAAACATAAACCAAGCTGGTACGTCGTGGCCAAAAAGGACAAAACGATACATCCGGATCTATTGCGTTTTATGGCAAAAAGAATGAAGTCGAAAGTAGTGGAATTGCCATCAAGCCACGTGGTCATGCTGTCGCATCCTACGGAAGTGCTGAAGGTCATTGAAGAAGCCGCGAATTTCAAATATTAATTCACATACACTTAAAAGTCACTGCAATGGAAAAAGAATTGATTGTAAAATGGACCATCAGGGAATCGGAGACTACCCGGATACTTGACCTGCTTCCCCAGCTGGCAGCAGATACCAGGGCGGAAAAAGGCAACCTTGCCTACAATATTTACCAGACTGCCGACAATATCAACGTGCTTGTCCTGCATGAGCGCTATGCCGACCAGGAGGCGTTGGATTTCCATAAAAATTCCCCGCATTACCAGGAAACCGTAGCGGGGCAGATCATTCCCTATCTCGAGAACCGCGAAGTGCTGCTGCTGAACAAGTTGTTCTAACAGCCGGCTTAAGCTCAATTAATCACCTATAAACAACCACAGTCATGTCAAAGAAAGTATTAATCATCGTTTCCAATGCCCATGAAATTGGACCGAACCACAGAAAAACAGGCGTATTCGTAGACGAAGCCGCTCATCCTTACGGGGAGTTCGATAAAGCAGGATATCAGGTAGACTTTGCAAGCCCTACGGGCGAAGTTCCGTCCCTGGACGGTATGGAGGGAAAGGACGAACCAGGAAATGCAGCCTTCCTGAACGGAGAAGGATGGAAAAAAATGCAGAACAATGCAAAGCTGGATGCAGTGGACGTTAGCGCTTATGATGCAATCTTCGTTTCCGGCGGATTAGCTCCGATGGTCGATATGCCCGAGCATCCACTGTTGAAAAAAATCATCGCTGAGACCTACGAGCGGGGTGCCATAGTTGGGGCGGTATGCCATGGTCCGGTATCCTTGCTTAACGTAAAACTGAGCGACGGGTCGCTACTGTTGAAAGACAAGAACATCACCGCCTTCACCACGGAGGAGGAACACAACTACGCCTCGGCAGATGTTCCCTTTGACCTCCAAACTGCGCTGACAGAGCAGGGTGCTAAATTCCATGCAGGGACCGCCTGGGCACCAAACAGCATCATCGATGGTAACCTGGTGACTGGTCAGAATCCCGCTTCGGCAGGTGTAACTGCACGCAACGTGATCTCGCTTTTGGAAGGCTAACTATTGGGGGTGATGGACAACCCGAAAGGGCAAACAGCTACCGTTTGCCTTTTCATTGTTTACCCGGCTGATCTAGTTGAAATAATTTATCTTTGAGTATCATCCATGCCGCAACTGGCGGTATTCAAGAAAAGCATTCCATGGAGCATTCTGTTGTAAAAGGAATATTCAAGGACGTCAACCTTACTGATGCAGATGCGGAAATCATATCCGCAAAGCTTAAGAAGATGAACGTGCCAAAGGGTAGAATTATATTGAGTGCCGGGGAGCTGGTTCCCTACCAATATTATGTGTTCAGCGGATGCCTGAGAACCTATTTCCTGGACAGTTCCGGCAAGGAGCATACCATACAATTTGCCGTCAACGACTGGTGGATCAGTGACTATACCGTATTTTTTACCGGAGGGCACTCCATCTTTTACATAGAATGTATTCAGGATGCGGTCATTTACCAGATCTCGAAGAAGAGTATGGAAGAACTTTATCTGGAGGTACCGTTGATTGAGACCTTTTTCAGGATTAAAATGGAACGCTTCTTTGCCAGCTACCAAAAGAGGATTCTATCAGACCTGGCGATGTCGGCAACCGATAAATACAAAAGGTTTTTACAAATCTATCCGCAGATCGAACAAACGATCAAAAATTATCACCTGGCCTCCTACCTGGGAATAACGACTGAGAGTCTGAGCCGCATCAGAAAAGAGCTGGCGCACGATTAGGGTTAACATACCCGGCGTTGCTTTCAAAGGAAGTATACTGTGCTGAACATGCAGTGTTCCTACTCATTCACCGGGAATAAGATAACTCGATTGAAAACGTCGCGAATACACTGGGGGCGATCTTAGAAAATCATAAAACGTATAAGAAAGTGGTTAGTATGCATGACGGAGATGTGCCTATTCAGGAGGCAATTGACAGCTTGTACGTTTGTTTTACTTCAGCTATTTTCTTGATTCAGCTATTTTGAACTGGTGATAAACGACGAAACGGCTTCTACCGTACTCCTGTTCCATTGGCATACCAATGGACATTGTACAAGAAAAATGGTCCCACAAGTTGATACCTCTTTAGAATATTATTTTTTATTTACACCCCTTTAAAAAATAATATTTTAAATCCCGTTTTTTTTACTATCTTTGGATATAATTTAAATACAATATAATGCAACAAGGAACAGTAAAATTTTTCAATGAAACAAAAGGTTTTGGATTTATCGTACCAGCTAATGGTGATGCCGAAATTTTTGTTCATTCTTCTGGCTTAATGGACAACATTCGTGAGAATGATTCTGTAAGCTATGACGTCGAGCAAGGTAAAAAAGGCTTGAACGCAATTAATGTTAAGATCAGCTAATTAGAATCCTTCATAAATTGGTAAAAGCATCTGTCTTCGGGCAGATGCTTTTTTTTTGCTCTTTTTTATTTTTTACACTCGTTTTTGCTATTCGTTTGTATAAGAATCCAAATCATCTATCGTAAAAAAGCCGCTTCCAGTAAATAGAAGCGGCTTCTGAATAGATTTGAAATCACAGCTTATTATCCGCCAGTTACCTGCCGGATGACACGAAGCCAGTTTAAGCCAAGGATCTTCTTAATTCGCTGATCGCTGTACCCCAGCTTTTGCATCGCTAGCGTTATCTGTGGAAAATCACTCATGTCCTTAATTTCATGAGGCAGCTCGGGGCCGCCATCCAGATCAGAGCCCAGCGCCATGTGATCCTCTCCTACAAGCCTTACCCCGTAATCGATCACTTTAGCCAGCTGATCTACATGCATCCAGTACTCCTCGGGAATGGTTCCTCTGAAGTTTAGTGGTACCTCTTTGAGCAGTTCCTTGTCTACATCTTCAATGGTTTGCGTGGCTGCCCGCGGTATTAAGGAGTCCGGTGTAGTTCCTTTCGGTACGGTCTTTTTAGGAGTAGCAGGCGGCTTTTGCCATGCCCAATATTTTGGATTGTTAAAGAGGCTTCCGAAATGGATGCCGATTACACCTCCTTTTGCCGCCACAGCCTTCGCTGCTTCGTCAGATATACAACGCGGGTGATCTACAATACTGTAAAAGCCGCCATGGCTGTATATTACGGGGTGTCTACTCGCCTCTACCGTTTGCAGGATGGCATCGTTTGACGCATGGGCAATGTTTATGACCATACCCAGGTTGTTCATTTCGGCGATGATCTTTCTTCCAAGATCATTGATACCACCCCAGTAGCTGATGTCATTGCAGGCATCAATAAAAGCATTGGTGGTGTTGTGTGCAGTAAGCTGCATGGATCTGAGGCCCAGGCGGTACAGTGCACGGAGCAGGTTTATATCGCCTTCCAGGTCGAACCCGCCCTCCAAATCCAGGAAAGCAGCGATCTTTCCTTTCTTATTGATGCGCTCGATGTCAGATACATTGTATGCAAGCTCTATTACTGCATTGTTTTTCTTGATCTGATCCAATGCAAGGTTCACCACGCGAAAGGTATTCTTGGTTTCAAACCGTCCCGGGTAATAGTGTTCAGGCGTATATACCGAAAAGAACATCGCATCAACTCCGCCTTCTTTAGCTCTTGGAAGATCGACGTTCCCATCGGGATATCGCTGGCCGATATCGGTTTTCATCAACAGCTCGCGGGTCATTACATGCGTATGTCCGTCCATTACAAATGACTTACGATGCAGATCAGGCATGGGTTTATCCGGGTTCTGCGGAGTCAACGGAAGGCTGTTTCTGTCATAGGGAGCAGCAAGTAGGGATTCTATAGGGAGAACACTTCCGGCCAGCGGAAGTGTCAGGCTTTTAATAAGGTCTCTTCGTTTCATTGGTTAATTCGTTCATTGGTTAATTACGTTCACTGAACTCACCGGAGTGGTCAGTGTGTGGCACGCGCAGCTTCTAGGTATCGAACCCGCGTATGTAAGGAACATTCGGCGGGCGTTGTCCCTTTTCAAACTGCGTACCCCTGGTTGGACGATAGGTCATGTTCATAAGTGGTGTTTCGAGGCGGCGGCCGACATCAGTATAGCGTCCATTTTCCCAGTTTGATTCCATGTTGTAGGCAACAATCCCGGTTGAAAGCAGCAGCCGCTCCGCATTGAACGGCTCTTTTTTAGTCACCATGATCTCCGTGATCCAATGCGGTTGCGAGTTTGATGCATGATACTGGGAGAATGGACCCGGCCAGCCGAGCATGGAAACAATCGTTGGTTCTTTGCGTCCTTCGATTTCACCGGCATAGGTCCACCCTACGCCCCTGCCAGAAATAACTGCAGCTTTTGTACCGTCATTGTACTCTACGATACAAACATTGGGACGGGCGATCTCCTGGAAGTGCCCTGCTTTAAGTTCGAATTTCTTCCGCACAGCATCAAGCAGGTTTGATGCCCAGGGATTGTGTTCAACCCACTTCCATGTTTCCTGACCCCGGATGCACTGCACCGACCTGACGCCGGTTTCACCTCCCTTGCGTCTTTCGACGAAGGCTTGCAGTACGTCCACAACATGGAAAAGCGCTCCCTCATCTGCAGTGTCTGCAACCATGATGGACGCCTTGATGGGCGTATCGTTATCCAGTTCTATCTCCGGCGTACGGAAATAAGTCGGGATGGATGAGCCTCCGGTTAAAGGAAAATTCAGTTCTCTGGATTTGTCGAACATCCACTTGGCTTCATCCCAACTGTAAGAAAGGTGTTTATCGTTAAAGACGGGCACCGAGCGCTTGCTCTTTTCAAAAACCCGGATAACCTGCTGATAGATCCACCAACGTGGCAAGAGCCACTGCCCTTTGAGGTTGGTTGGGTATTCACCGTGCTCCGCGACAATGACCACGCCATCTACCGCGAGTTCCTTGCCACCCAGCGAGACCGCCTCGCCTACCGTCTTGAAAATGGGAATGCCTTTCGATTTGCATATCTTCTGACCAAGTTCACTTTCCTGAAGTTGATGAATATAGACGGACACGACTTCCACCCGGGATTCTGTATGGGCACCCTGCCACCAATAACCATCCATCAGCTTGGCAATGATCCAGTCGGCATGGGATCTTGTAGCTCCCCAGTAACTAACCAGACACGCAATACGAGGGCGCTTCTGCACAGTTTGTGCGACGGCACCCGGCGCGATGCCTGTTAAAGCCGCAATGCCGGCAAGGCTTGCGATCCCGAGCATTTCGCGCCGGGTGAAGCTCGGGTTCAGCTCCATAATTTCATTGATCGGGAAGGATTCTTCCGCTTTGGATATAGATTTAGTTGGTTTTTCTGCCATACTTGTGAGGTTTCAACGTTCAGGAGCATAGGATGTCCCAGTACTAAGGCTAAATCTACACAACTGGTTAAAAATAAATCCGGAAGCTCAGTAATATTTTCGTGGCTAAGGGATTACTACACGCACAACGCTTACTTACTTAATCTTATAGCTTTTAGTTGCCACTTCTGCGAGCCTGAAATAGCCAAAAGCGTAATTGTTGCTGTTGGTCTGATTGACAATATTACCGCGGACTGCACTGGGTATTGTAGGGAAAGGATTGCCATCATTACCTGTCGCCAGTACTAATTTGAACATGTAATTGTAATAGCTTTTTGAAATTCCGTAAAGTTTTAAATCTACCTGGTCTCCAGCTTTTAAGTTTTCATCCGAAAAGGTCTCCTGCATCAAATTACCATTCGTAAATTCATCATCTTCAACTTCAAGCTCCGGGAACGGCGAGTACGGCTGTTTAATACTGTTTAAATAATAATTTGCCTGAGTTGCATCATCCTTGTAGTAAAATGTTATTTCCATTTCATCCCCGATTTCACCTCCTTTATCGTTCTGATCAATGTTATCTTCAAAATCTGGGACAGAGGTCAATGTTTCTGACGCAACATAGGTTTCCCCGTTTAAAACAATCTTTAAGTTGTATGTCTGGCCAATAACAGGAAGGAAATCGTGACACACATATTGCCCCGTTCCGGGAGTTTCTGTGAAATTGAAAACCGTGTTTGATGCATTTGTTACAGTAACTACCGCTCCCGAAACGCCGGGGAATTCGGAACTGTAATAATCTGTTGTTGTTGACAAGACAATCTTTTGTTCATTGCCCGCTGTATTTTTAATCCAATCTATAGAAGCATCTATAACCAATCTTGGCGATGCTGTCTTAAGGGGCACGTCTATAGCTTTCTCGCATCCTGTTTCAAACAGTCCAACGGATAGTCCAACAGATAGAATTAGAATTTTTTGGAGTAGTTTCATTTTTATCTTTTTATAAATGAGTGAATGATTTTTAAAATTTTACGTTGTAGGTAACACTAGGAACAATACCAAAAATGGATACTCTTTTTGTCTCACTTATTCCAGTTTCTTCATTTTGTCTAAAGGCATATGATGCTGCATTGCTTCTGTTGTAAAGATTGTAGATACTGAAATTCCATTCTCCCTGCCAGCCTTTTTTCTTGTCGGGTTTAGGCGTATAAGTTGCAGACACATCTAAGCGGTGGTACGCGGCTAAAGAATTTTCATTTCTTGCTCCATAGCTTGCAACATTGACGCCCTGATATTGGTATTTTCCGTTCGGGAATGTTGCTGCTTTTCCGCTCTGGAAGGTAAAAATCGCTCCATATGACCATTTTGGGCTTACAGCATAGGCACCTGTAATGGATAAATTATGCAGTTTGTCGTAATTTGCCCTGTACCATTCCCCATTATTTATACCTGGTTCACCTGCATTTCTGCCTGGTGTCCTTTGTTGCGCTTTAGAAATGGTATAGGACACCCAGCCGTTTAACTTTCCTGTATTCTTTTTCAGCATCATTTCCAAACCATACGCTCTTCCTTCGCCGTTTAAGAGCACGCTTTCTATAGCATCTATTCCAAGTAAATCTGCGCCGTCGATGTAATCGGCTTTGTTCTTTATCTTTTTATAGAATGTTTCGGTTTCCAGAGAATATTTACCGTCTTTAAAATTGTGAAAGTACCCCAGCGCTACCTGATCTAAAATTTCCGGTTTAAGGTATTGGTCAGAAGGTGCCCATATATCAAGCGGGCTTGCAGAAGCCGTGTTGGAAATCAGATGAACATATTGGCTCATCCTATTGTAACTAGCCTTGATGGATTGGTCATTGTTTAGCGAATAAGCTAGGGCAAGTCTTGGCTCCAGGTTGTCAAAACTTGCAATCTTCTTATTTTTCAGATAGTTTATTGATCCTGTTGGTTCAGCCTCTTCATAAATTTGAAGCTCCTTATTATAAACAACCGGTTGATTATTTGCATAGGTGTACACTTCCTGTGCACCTAATCTTTGAAAATTAACGTAGCGAAGTCCGTAATTCAGCGATAATCTTTCAGACAGGTTTTGTTCAGCACTGATATAGGCGGCATTTTCAAAAGCATGTTTTTTAGCCAACTGGTCCGGATTTACAACTGAAATCTCTCCAAATGGCCTGATCGTTCCAGGATTAAAGTCGTAATAAATTGAATTTACACCATAATTCAACGTCAGCTTATTTGAAACATAATGTTTAAAATCATACTTAAAATTGTAATTTTTCACCTCTGCAGTCCAGTCAAGACCAGCGGATTTTACCTTGATTTGGTAGTCATAGTCACTATAAATGGCGGACGCATTAGAGAAGATATTCTCTGAAAATATATGGTTCCATCTAAGATTTAAAAGCTTGTTACCGTAGGTGTTAACAAACCTATTATTGAAATTCAGGTTGTCGTTGCCAAAGTATCCGGACAGAAAAACATTATTTTTCTCATTGAATTTGTAATTCAGCTTTGTGTTTAAATCGTAGAAAGAGGCTGAATTTGGTTCATCTGCCATTTTCAAGAAAAGATGTGCGTAAGATCCTCTTCCTGCAACCACAAATGAGCTTTTATCTTTAACAATAGGACCTTCAACAAGCAATCGGCTTGAGACTAACCCAATACCCGCGTTAACATGATACTCCTGGTTGTTTCCTTCTTTTTGATAAATGTCCAGTACTGATGATACACGTCCTCCGAAATTGGCGGGAATTCCTCCTTTGTAAAGTTTTAAATCTTTGATTACATCAGAATTAAAAACAGAGAAGAATCCGAATAAGTGCGAAGTATTAAAAACAACGGCTTCATCAAGCAGAACCAGGTTTCCATCAACAGAACCTCCCCTGACGTTAAATCCCGATGCACCTTCCTGAGCATTCGTAACCCCTGGAAGTTGTAAGATCGATTTCAATACATCTACTTCACCCAAAACCGCCGGCATCTTTTTTATGGTAGCAATAGACAGTTTATTGGTACTCATTTCGGGCTTTCGGATGCTTTCTTTTGTTGAGTTGCTTTTAACCACAACTTCACCCAAAGTTTTACTGTTTTCAGTCATCCCGAAGTTCCTCCTCGTGTTTTCGTTCAGGGTGATCTTTTCTTCTACATTGTCAAAGCCCACATGGCTTATGATAATGGTGTAGGTCCCTTTTGGCACTGTGGTGGTATAAAATCCATAAGAATTGGTGGTGACGCCTACTTTCGCTTCTGGAATGTAAATCGTCACGCCGATCAATGTCTCGGTATTGGATTTATTGGATATTGTGCCGCTAAGGGTAACTTTTTCCTGCGAATATGCATGGCCTGCATAAGCGAAAAAGAATACCAGCAAGGATAAAATTCTACTTTTCATCTACTAATGTTTTGAGTTAAATGTTACAATTAGTAGCTAAAGTATATTTCTGCTGAACCCGCATATTTTATATATACATAATGCCTTACTTAATATATTAAAGCAGCTTTTGGATATAGTAAAATAAAGTGAACGCTAAGATTTCAGAAAGAAGCTGGGTTTTTAAAACGAAAGATTTCTAATTAAAATCCTATCTGGTCAAAACGTTTTTCCCGACTCATGGACAAATGCTTTTCATGGACTTGACCTTTTTTTTGGGAGATGAAAATAAGAGTACCCCTACACATCAAATATGTTAATGTGGAGGTGTTCATCTGTTAATTTTGTGAAGTTAACAGGATTTTCCAACCAAATTTGCCACTGCGTATGCTAAATGCAGAAATATGGTACATTGTTGGTAGCTGTGAAAGGCAATTTGGAAGTTAAGATCTTTGTAAGATGAGATGATCTCCCGTTGATTTATACTGGAATTTAAAAGCATTAAGGAGTAAAGATGACAAGTTTAAAATTGCCTAGCTTACTATTGGTGAAAGGGAACTTAAGGCTGTTGGTAAACATCTGAAAATACGGTAAGTGTTACGCATCTGTGTGTATCTTACTTTGTAATTAACAAAGGAGTTCGGCAGCCGAACTCCTTTGTTTCCTGATAATTCTATACGACAAACAGGATGAAAGAAAAAATTAGTTACGGAGTGAGGCGATCATATGATGAAGTAATTAAGGCTTTTTGATCAAATCAATTTTTATTTTAATGCGTAATTAAGGTACCCACCGTCCGCAATGATCTCAGTTCCCGTTATGAAACTCGCGGCATCCGAAGCCAGGAATAACACTGTTTTCGCAATTTCATCCGGATCACCAAGCCGTTGAAGCGCTGTAGCGCCGGCTAAAAAATCTTTGGCTTCAGCAGGTATTACCGTATCTAAACCCGGTGTATCTATAGACCCCGGACTAACAATATTGACACGGATTTTTCTTCCAGCCAGTTCATTTGCCGCAATTTGGGCAATTTTATTTAATGCACCTTTGGTTGCAGAATAAATAATGGACCCCACATTTGCCGCGGTGGCGGAAGATGAAGATGTGAAAATTACTGCTGCTCCATCCGTCAGATAAGGAAGTAATTTTTGCAACGTAAAGAAATGCCCCTTAACGTTGGTGTTGAATTGAGCATCAAAATTTGCTTCTGTAACTTTTTCTATGGGCTCAAATGTGCCGATTCCGGCGTTCAGGAAGAGCACATCTAACTTGATCCCACTTTCTGCGACTGCTTTTTCCAGAAGCGATATGCCTTCGAGTTTTGAAGTGTCTGAAACCACAGTAAATAATTTCGGGTTGTTCATTTCTGCATCTGCTTTTTGTAGATTTTCGGCATTTCTGCCTGTAATCCAAACATTTGCCCCTGCGGTGATAAATGCTTTTGCCGTCGCCAGGCCTATACCTGACGTTCCACCAGTAATAACGACGTTTTTATTTGTAAAGTCCATAATTAAATTTTAGCTATTTTTGCAGTCTGTTTTTTGAACTACAAACGTATAGAAAAGTAGTTCTAAAAGCAAACTGCTTTTAAATTTGACATAATGAGAACAATTGTAAGAAGATCAACATGCCCAATCAATTATTCGGTGGAAATTTTCGGCGATAAGTGGATGCTGTTGCTCTTACGGGATCTGATGTTTAATGGGAAAAATTCCTTCCTGGAGTTTCGGGCATCGGACGAGAAAATATCTTCGGCTGTACTCACGGAAAAGCTCAATACACTTTTAAATGAAGGGATTGTTTTTAAGGTAACCTCCCCGAAAAATGCTTCTAAATTCCTGTATCTTCTAACTGAAAAGGGTATCGAGCTTGTGCCATTCATGGTGGAGTTTCTTACCTGGGGCTCCCGGTACAACCCTGACGGCGGTCCAAAATCACTGCTTGAGGGAATTAAGAAAAATAAAAAGAAAGCGATTACCGAGCTACAGGATAAATTGAGAATCCAGCGGCATTCCCATACAGAGAAACTAATCGACCTTTTATAGTGAGGTCAATAAGACCTGTCATAATTCAGTTCAGACCTGTGATAATTCAGTTTTAGTGCTTAGTTATTAGAAAACGTTTAACTCGTTAGTTCATATTTTGGTATATAATTAATGTGCTTTCGTATATTAAATATATATCGTCTTTGCGGGATCCTAAATTTGCTAAAATCTATAATTGCCTCATGAATAAAAGTTTACACAGAAAAGCTATGGATGCCAACTACATGCTTGAGTTAATCGTTTCAGAGAAATACCGGTTTCAACGTCATTTGTTACTAATCGCATTCTGTATTGTCGTTTTATATTACAGTCCGCCGGACTATGTAGAACCTTTCGAGACCTATAATCGTGTCGTTGTTTTTTTTCAGATTATTTTATTAGCCTACAGCAATATGTATTTTTTTGTGCCTAAATTTTTGTTTAGGAAAAAATACCTGAGTTATGGTCTTTTTGTGCTTGCAGCCATGATTCTTTCGTTTTACATTCATGAAGTTTTTTCCTGGAGTTTTAAAGTTGATTTACTGCCATACGAGGATGACAGTATTAACTTCTTTACCTTTTCCTTTATGATCCTGGTGCTTATTGTTGCATCGGCAGCAGTCAAATTATTCCAGCAGTGGATATCGGATGCTCAACTGATTCATGATCTGGACCTGGCCAAAACCAATGCTGAATTGGAACAGCTCAAGAATCAGATCAATCCTCATTTCCTTTTTAATACGCTCAACAACGCTAATGTCTTAATTGAAGATGATCCTAAAAAAGCTTCACAGGTTTTGATGAAATTAAGTGACCTGCTTCGTTACCAGCTTTATGACAGCTCGAGAGATAGAGTCTTGTTAACTTCAGAAATACATTTTTTAGAGGATTTTTTGAACCTGGAAAAAGTCAGACGGGATAATTTTAATTTTTTGATATCCAAAGAAGGTGAATTGAGCGGTGTGCAAGTTCCTCCCTTATTGTTTATCTCATTTGTGGAAAATGCGGTGAAACACAATAATGACTCAACGAAATTATCCTATGTAAATCTGTTTTTCGATGTTCGCCATACTGAGCTATTTTTCAAATGCATAAACTCAAAACCCACTGTAAAAGCAGTTAATAAGTCCGGGGGATTAGGTCTGGCCAATATTAAAAGAAGATTAGAACTCTTGTTCCCTTCTTTACATGATTTAAAAATTGAAGACAATTCGGAAACGTACTGCGTGACCTTAACTTTAAATTTATAAAATGAATTGCATAATAGTAGATGATGAGCCATTAGCAAGAACGGCAATCCAAAAACTCGTTAATGAGACAGAAAATCTAGAATCTATAGCTTCATTCAACGGAGCAGATGCTACAAGAGAATTTCTGGCAAAAAATGCTGTTGATTTAGTGTTTCTCGATATTCAAATGCCAGGAGTGAATGGTATTGAATTTGCCAGAACGATTCCTAAAAGAACTCTGGTCGTATTTACTACCGCGTTTCATGAATTTGCTTCTGAGAGTTATGAAGTCGACGCTATTGACTATCTGATAAAACCTGTAAAATTAGAGCGCTTTCAAAAAGCGGTTGACAAAGCGCAGACGTATTGTAAATTATTCCATACTGATTATACAAACAGCAATATAGAAAGCATAACGGACGATTATATTTTTGTAAGGGCAGATCGCCGAATGTTCAAAGTACATTTTAGTGATATACTCTTTATTGAAGGGTTAAAAGATTATGTTATCATTTACATCGATAATCAAAAGGTAGTTACCCTGATGAATATTAAGACTATTCATGATTTGCTACCGAAAAGTTTGTTTGTCAGAGTCAGCAAATCGTACATCATCAATGTAAATAAAATAGATTCTGTAGATAACAACACCGTGTATATAGGAAAGAGTGAAGTACCCATTGGCAATATTTACCGGGATTTCTTTTTTAATGAGTTCGTAACCAAAAAGATTTTGAATAAATGACATCCGGTTACTGAAGCTGAACATTGATCACACTCCGGCCCGCTTTGATTATCTCGGTCTCCGCGGTAGTAAGGTCGCCGAGTTTCGCTGGAGCGAGGTTATCGATCACATTCTTGACGGTGGTATAAAAGTGTTCGCTTCCCGTATAACGGGCGCCAGCCAAAACATAAAGGGTGAAGGTGACTTCGTCACCACTTGATTAAGCTGTTCAGTTAATCCGATTAGATATGGATTATTCTTGCTCATAGGCCTGTCACTTGCTTTTTACAAGTTATTTCGATTATATGTAAAACTACTTTATCTTTGCAAGTGGTTAAACATCGTGAAGTATGAGATCTGATTGCCCGGTAAATTTTGGACTTGAAATATTTGGAGACAAGTGGAGTTTGTTAATTATCCGAGACCTTTTAGTCTTTGGCAAACGGCACTATGGTGAATTTTTGGCGTCAAAAGAAGGTATTTCAACGAATATACTGGCAGACCGGCTCACGAATTTAGAGCGGGAAGGTTTAATTACAAGGGAAATGGATGCAGCGCACAGGCAGAAGAAGACTTACAAGCCAACGCAAAAAGGCCGGGATTTGATGCCCATACTCCTTCAAATCGGACTTTGGGCCAAAACGTACGGCGATGAGGCATGCCGTTCCAATACGGATGCGATCTTGAAAAAGATTGAAAACGATGCTTGAAATCAGGAATACCATGGAAGATATACAAGTTAAAAGTGCATCTCAAGCGGATTTGCAAATAGTACAACATATAGGCACAGAAACCTTTTATGAGACTTTTGCAGACAGCAACACGGAGCAAGACATGAACAAGTACCTCAGGGAAAGTTTTAATGATGCCCGGCTAAGTGGCGAGCTGAGTAACCCGGATTCATTGTTTTTCATTGCCTGGGCGGATGGAAACCCTGTGGGATACTTAAAAGTAAATACCGGGGAGGCGCAGACCGAACCTCAGGACCATAGCGCTTTAGAGATCGAACGCATTTATGTGAAAAGTAGCCATCATGGTAAGAAAGTAGGTCAGCTTCTCTACCAAAAAGCGATGGAGGTCGCTCAGCAACAATCCAGTACTTACGTATGGCTGGGTGTTTGGGAAAAGAATCCGCGCGCTATAAGGTTCTATGAAAAAAATGGGTTTTCCGCTTTTAACAAGCACATTTTTAAAATGGGCGACGATGAACAAGTTGATATCATGATGAGGAAGGAATTGGGTTAGTAAGAGGAACTCCCGCTGGAATCATCCGTTTAGCGGCGTCGCCTACATTTAAATAACCTATAACTCTTTCCGCCTGCTACTATCTTTTTTATTCAACTTTCGTCCGTGATTATACCACATTAGAAAACCAGTTACGGGCATAGCGGCACAAATCAGTGAAACCAGGAATGCAAACATCTTGGTTGGCAATCCTGCAAAGGCTCCGGTATGCAGGTCATAGTTCATCGTCCGGAACTTCTGTCCGCCTGTAACGTCCTGATCACCATACTTCATCAACAGTTTTCCGGAGTTGCGATCAAAGTAATACCAATGGAAAAGATGCGTACGGTTCCTGGCGAGCCTCACCTGCACATCGAGGGGATCAGTATCTTTCCCGCGAAAGCGGACCGAGAATACATCAGCTTCGCTGTGACGTTTCAGGAGACCTGCGATTGCGAGCTCCGCAGCATTTGGTGCATAATCCGGATTCGGGGTGGATAAAGGTATCTCCTGTTTCCTCAACGCCTGTCCTCCATTTGCCACGAATTGCACAGCGTTGTCTGCCCAGTCAAACGCAAAGACCAGCCCGGTTGTGGAGATCAGCAATGCTGGAATTATGATGTAGAACCCAAAGACATTGTGCAAATCATAGATCAATCGTTTTCTTCCGGCACTTCGCTTCAGCGCCAGTCCTCTTTTAAAAGCCTTCTTTTTCCACTTGCGTGGAAACCAGAGCACAAGGCCGCTGAGCAGCAATATAAAAAAACACAATGCAGAAGTTCCGGTAATGATTCCACCGACGGTGTCCCCCAGGAGCAGATTTCGGTGCAGGCTGAGCGTCAGTTGAAAGAACTCATTTAATGTATCCTCTACATGTATTACCTTCCCAGTGTAAGGGTTCACATACACCCGGTAATAGTATTTATTGTAGTTCCAGTAGCCAATGCCTTTTTTGTCGGTCAGGGTAGCACGGAAGATCCAGCTCCGGTTGCCGGAAGGATAGATCTCCGCACGGGAGATTTTGACCTTAGGGCCAAGCGCTTTTTGCGCGTTGTTCCGCAACTCACTAAAGTTTCGGAATGCACCGTGTTCCACAGGAGTCACATACAGCCTGTCACGGTAAAAATATTCCTTGAGCTCATCCGAAAAAACGTTGATACAACCCGTCAGACTGACAACAAGAACGATGATGCCTGTAATCAGCCCCAGCCATTTGTGTAACCAAAAAAAGAGTTTTCTGGTCATGCTTAAAAGTTGTAGGAAACATTCAGGCTCATGGTAGCACCATTGCCACGGACATACTCGGCATCAATGGCGCGGTACTGGCTCACTACCGGATAATACGATTTGTTCAACAGGTTCTCCACGCCGAGTCCGGCAGACCATTTGTTGTTTAAACGGTAGGCCGCCGAGAGGTTAAAGAGGCTCACTGGTTCAACCGGTCCTTCACTATTTGCATATAGGTTGTTGGCACGGACATCAAAACGGTCTCGGCTGCTGGTGTATACCCAAAAAAGCTTCATATCGAGCGCACTTAGCGGACTGTAGCCCAGATAGGCGGTCGCCTTTGGTGGAGCAATGCGCAAACCGTTCATGTACGCTTTGGTACCGTCTGCCTGTTCAGCCTTGCCCTCCACAAAAGAATAGCTCCCGCCCAGCGTCACCTGACGGCTGACATTAACATCTGCAGTAACTTCATAACCATGGATTCTTTCGGGTTCCCGCTGTGCCACGAGGAAACCACCTACATCAACCAGATTGGCGCCAAGTTTCGAGGTGCTGATGTAATAAGAGGCCGTTAGATTAACAATACCCAGCCTGCTGCTGAAACCGGCCTCGTAGTTATTGGTGATGATCGGATCTGTAGCAATGCTTTCCAACGTATTACTGGTCGCCCTCCTCAGGATACGACCAAGTTCATTTATTGCAAACCCCTGTGAGAAGCTCAGGAAGGGATTGAAAACCTCATATTTGTTGTACCGCAGACCGGCATTAAACGTTGTGGCATTGTAAGGTATTTTCCCGCCGGTCACCGGAATACTACCTTCACCATTCGGGCCAGTGGCGATGGTGCTAAAGTCCTTCACTTTCACATCTGCATTCTCGTAGCGCAGGCCTGCTTTCAAAACAAAGTCCGTCATCAGGTTGACATTCAATTGTGCATAAGGTGCCACATTAAGCATGTTCATATCAGGAATGTAGACCCGGCCGTCGGTAAGGACCTGATTGGTCTTGTCATTCAGGAGGTCAAGCCCATAAGTCAGCGCTCCGGCCCCAAAACTGCCGAGCTTCCAGGGTGTGTTCAAGGTCAGGCGAACGCCTTTTTTAAACGACTGGATCTTGGTCTGACCAGGTCCATACCAGGCTGTTCCTTTCTCCACATAACGATTCATAGAAACAAAGCTGTTGTAATACGCCGATACATCCAGAGAGCTCATCAGCGGCAGGGCATCATTATGGTAGGATATTAATACATTGTGGTTGTAAGGTGTACCTGCAGGCTCACCGGGGTCCTCGCCCTTTTGGCCTACCGACGGCGTTACGCCATACTTCCCGGTTACATTGATGTAATCGCTGTTCTGCACACTTCTGAAAAGGTTGTAGGAAGCCACGAGTTCACTATTCGCATTAGGCTTGTAGGCCAGTTTAACGAAAGCGTTGTAAAGCGAGTTCTCCCCCAGCCCATCCGGCTGCGCATTCACGTTCCCTTTGGCATCTTTTAGTACGCCAGTATAGTTATATGTGCCATTGACCACGTACGAAAGCTTGTTCACTGTTCCTGAAAAGCTCTGCGATACGCGATAGCCAAGCGTATTCGACGGCTGTGCGAGATTACCGTTAACACCTATACTGGTGGTGCCGCTGAATGATCTATCCGCGACTGGCTTTTTGGTAATGAAGTTGATAATACCTCCAGCGGAGCCATTTCCATATATGGATGTTGCTCCTTTAATCACCTCCACGCGCTCAATGACCGCCGGATCAAGTGTACGGATGTCACGGCTGCCATTCATTAGGGGTGTCGACTGCGGGATGCCGTCAATCAATACCAGCACTTGGCGGCCCCGGAGCGTCTGCCCGGCGTTCGTCGACTTATTACTCGATGTTCCCAATCCGGGGATGGTGTTTCCTAAGATGGCCGCTATCGACGGGTTGACATTCAGTTGCTCTCTAACATCCCGTGTCGTAAGAATGCTCACTGACGAAGGTACATCCTTCAGGCTCTCTGGCTTTCTGCCTGCAGTAATGATGACTTCTGAAAGTTCATTTCCCGCACGCAGCACGAATGAAACCTCTTGCACCTGCCCTTTTTCCAATTGTATGTCTTTACTCTCTACTTGATAGCCTATCAATCGAACGGTGATCCGCTGCACACCTTCGGACAAGCCAGTTAGAAGAAATCTGCCCTGATCGTCGGTCTGGCTACTTTGTCCACCGCTTACACTAACCGTTGCATGTTCTAGCAGATGCCCATCGATATCGCTTACCGTTCCTGCTAATGAAAGTCCTGGACGTTTGCTTTCCTGCCCGCCAACGAGGTTGGCTTGGAAAAGAAATAGCATTAAAAAAAGGAATGGCGGGAAGGTTATTTTTACCAATCCTGCGGACCTAAGGTCAGCGGGTTGATCTTCTTTAAGATGGGGCATGTATTTGTGCAATGTTGATTTCCTGCAAATATATTTTTATTTAGAACAATTACAAATAACATACTTATGATTTAATGTTTGTCGCCAACCAACAGCATTGTTCTACTTTAATGTCTTCACATCTGTTTCTACCTCATACCCATTGCGTTTTTATCTTGACTCGAGAAGCAAAACAGCATGTTAATTGACGATCTCGTGACCTGCGGGAAGTCTGCAAATCATTTTAATCCTTATGTTTGCAAAACATACCAGTTAGTATCTAATGGATAAAGCAGCATCTACACGTTTGAATTTATTGCGTCAAGCATTCGATTTGATCTACCAGAAGGGATATCAATCATCCAGCATTGATGACATCATCGCAACTACCCAAGTAACAAAAGGGGCCTTCTTTTATCATTTTAAAAACAAGGAAGAGATGGGGCTGGCCATGATCAATGAAGTTATGTACCCCAATATGATTGATTTTTTGTGTGGCTATTTGAAAAAACCTGGACACATACACACAATCCTATATGAAATGATGGAGGGGCTGTTGCTCAACGATCAGTTTTTCAAGGTAGAATACGGATGCCCGGCTGTAAACTTAGTGGAAGAAATGGCCCCGGTGAATGACTCGTTTCGCAAGGCACTCACCCGGCTGACAAACGCCTGGCAGTCTGAAATTGAACAAAGCATTCGTGGCGCTCAGGCGGAAGGCCAGATGGATTCCCGACACGATGCCAGAGCGATTGCACAGTACGTTGCCGGCAACTATGGCGGTGCCCGTTACCTGGGAAAAATGTTCGGCAGATCCGCCTACGTCACCTTCTTACAAGAGTTCAAAAAATACCTCAATACCTTATAATTTTTTTAACCAAAAACATACCAAATGGTATGTACAAATCTCTCCTTATGTACGGTTCCTTATTGCTCCTCCATTCCTTACTGCGCTGGCTTGTACTCGGAAGCTTGCTGTATGCCATCTACACCGCTTCTCGCGGCTTAATCAAACGACAGATATTTACTGCTGGCGCCAATGCAATACGACACTGGACGGCAACAATCGCTCATGTCCAGCTGCTTGTTGGTATGACTATTTACTTCCAGAGCCCAATTGTACTGCTTAGAATGCAAAGTTCAGCCGGAGGTTTATTCAATGAGCATACATTTTTCCGCTTTGTGCACAGTGCGCTGATGCTTCTTGCCATCATTGTAATCACGATTGGCTCGGCCAAGGCAAAGCGTATGGGAGAAGATCAGGATAAGTATCAGACCATGTTGAAGTGGTTTATCGCGGGGCTACTGATCATTTTGATCGCTATACCATGGCCGTTCTCCCCATTCGCGAGCCGGCCATATTTAAGACCATTTTAGAAAACTACAAATATAATATGATGACGTTAATGAGAACACAACTGGGCCGTTTAAGATTGATCGCCTACCTGGAGGGCATTTCCCTGCTCTTCTTACTGGTGGTGGCGGTGCCGCTGAAATATTTGGCCGGCGATCCGGATCTCGTGAAAATTATGGGGCCATTACACGGGACTTTGTTCATGCTATTTGTGATAAGTACTTTAAATGTAGGCGTTGAACAACAATGGAAGTTCCGTCAAACGACCTGGAAAGTGTTAATTGCCTGTATTATTCCCTTCGGAACATTCTACATTGACCGGAAAATATTACAACGAAAAAACAGAAAACAGGAAACGACGGACAAGTTCATGTCAGTGTAATTCAGCGGTGCTGCTGACCAATTTACTCGGCGCCGCGCCATACATTTTCTTGAAGGCGTAAGAAAAATGAGATAAGTCTTCAAAACCCACTTCCACGTATACTTCGGACGGCGAAACACCTTTTTCTTTGATTAGAAAATAGGCTTCCTGCAGTCGCTTTTGCTGCAGCCATTTGCCTGGGCGGCAAAGGAAGATCTTTTCGAAGTCACGTTTAAACGTAGACAAGCTCCTTCCGGTGAGGTAGGCAAACCGCTCTAAAGACACGTTGAACCGAAAATTCCGATTCATAAATGCTTCAAGGTCCAGCTTTCCCGGCTCAGTAAAATTAAACAGCACATCTTTCAATTCTGGATTAATCTGAAGCAGTAAAATCACCAGCTCTTTCATTTTAAGCCCCATCAAAACGGCATTCTCTGCGCTGAGCAGCTCGTCGTACGGTTGAAGTGACGCAATATAACTCCTCAACAATCTATGTGGCCGAAGCGAAATAAACGGTGGTTCGCTCAAGTGTTTTTCCGCGTGGTAGCCGTATTCCAGACTTAGGTCTTTCAGCGTTTGCTGATCCAGGAAAACCGATATACTTTTAAACTCACCCTTTTCCGGTGGTTGTTTCAGGAACTTAACCAGTGTGTTTCTTCTGGTCAGCCTGAAAGTATCTTCCTCGAAATTATAAACCGAATCACCATCGTTCATCGTCAAGGTGCCGCTGATCTGATACGTAAAGACATGGTCAGGAACAAACTGTTCTCCCTCCCTTACTTTTTTGGAATAGCAGGAAAAGGTGATGAGGTTGTATTGCCGATGATCGTGTGAAGTCTCCATTTTCTATTTCAATATAGGAACAAAAGGGCTGGGAACAAAATGCCCGCCCTTTCGATCGCTTTAAGAACTACTGCGTATCGGCATCCGTGGACAGGCTTACCGGCAACCATTTTTGATACTCTTCCTCCCTTACCGCATTCGTTTGCTCGAAGACGGCAACTGCATCACTACCAAGCACCAGGTGAGCCGGAGGTTCCTCCGCTTCCACAAGCTTTAAAATGACCTCTGCTATCTTTACCGGATCACTCTTCGGCACAAACTTCCCCGTCTTGAAAATCTCCGCCCGGGTATCCACAGTAGACTCGTACCCGTCGACATGCCTGGCGTAGGTCATCGATGAACCACCCCAATTTGTCTGTATGCCCCCAGGTTCAAGGGCTGTAACTTTAATGCCAAGCGGAGCTACTTCTTTACCTAAAGCCTCGCTAAAGCCTGATAATCCAAATTTCGCACTTTGATAGATGGAGAGGCCGATACTCGTTATCCGCCCTCCGATGGAGCTGATGTTGATGATTCTTCCTGAACGCTGCGCGCGCATCTGTGGCAGAACTGCCCTGCAGATCTCTATTGGAGCGAGTAAATTGGTTTCAAACTGGCTGCGAACCTGATCCTGCGTAAATGCTTCTGTAGCCCCTGTAATGCCAAATCCGGCGTTGTTAACCAATACATCGATTCTTCCAAGTTTCGCTACAGCCTCGCTAACCACCTGCTGCAGCCTTTGCTGATCCGTGACGTCCAACTGAACGGAAATGATCTGATCGCCATATCTTTCTACCAGATCACTGTTTTTCTGCGGATCTCTTGCTGTTGCAACAACGACATCTCCGTTCGACAAGACCGCATCGGTCAGACTCCTCCCCAATCCACTTGCACTACCCGTAATAAACCATATTTTTTTCATCTTTTCTTATTTAGTTACCAGACAAAATTAGACCTAACGGCATGCATATATTTTGTTGAGACGTTCAATGTTACTTTGTTGTAACGGTCATTTCGGATTCTATTCTAAATTAATTAAACCTACTACAAAGGCGAATACCTGTTTTTAGGATCTCGAAAAGCGTATCAAAACCATTATCTGCGGATTAAACTGCATTAGCAAAAAGCATCCCTCTTTGGTTCTTTCTAAGTTGCAGTTCATTGGGAGAAGATGGCGGAGCCACTCGGAGAGGAGCGTATTACACCTGTAAATAAACCGTTGCAATCGGTTGCAAAAACAAGTATGTTCCTTATCTTCGTTAGTGGCCGCGCTTAAAATGAGCGCACGATCCTAAACAACCAGATATGAAAAAAAACCTGTTCGCAATAATCTTGCTCACGCTACTCTGCAGCCAGACTTACGCAGAATCCGGGTACCGGTTATGGCTACGGTACGACAAAATCAAGAATCAATCGCTTTATAATACCTACCGCTCTTCCATCAAACAGTTGATATTGCCTGGAAACTCAGCTATTCTCAATTCAGCGAAACAAGAACTGAAAATGGGGCTAACAGGACTATTATCCCTGCAACCTGCCGAAGCCCAGAATGTCACCTTGAACGGAGCACTGGTCATTGGTACGCCTGTTTCTTCAAAGATCATCGCATCATTACCAATGGCAACTGCCTTGAAAGCTGCTGGCGCGGAAGGATATGTGATCAAATCGATGAAGGTAAATGGCAAATCCACTACCGTGATTGCTGCGAACTCGGATGCAGGCGTATTATACGGCGTGTTTAACTTTTTAAAGTTGCTGCAGACCAATAAGTCTGTTGCCGGCTTGAATATCACAGACGCACCGAAAACCATGCACCGCATGTTGAACCATTGGGATAACCTCGACCGTTCTGTTGAACGTGGATACGCAGGTTTATCTTTGTGGGACTGGAAAACGCTACCGGATGTATCGAATCCCCGTTACCGTGATTATGCCCGGGCAAATGCCTCTCTCGGCATCAATGGTACGGTGTTAACCAACGTGAATGCGAACGCTAAAATACTAACAAAAGAGTACCTGGTTAAAGCGGCGGCGTTGGCCGATCTTTTCCGGACCTATGGCATCCAAGTATATTTAACTGCCAGGTTCAGTGCGCCGATCGAGATCGGTGGTTTGAAAACTGCAGATCCCCTGGATCCTGCCGTGCAAAAATGGTGGAAAGATAAGGTTACTGAAGTCTATAAATACATTCCTGACTTTGGCGGCTTCCTCGTTAAAGCAAACTCTGAAGGGCAGCCCGGCCCGCAGAATTATGGCCGCACCCACACAGATGGAGCCAACATGTTTGCGGATGCCCTTGCGCCGCATGGTGGCATCGTCATGTGGAGAGCGTTCGTTTACGACAACAATGTTCCCGAGGACCGTGCCAAACAGGCCTACTCGGAATTCAAGCCGCTGGACGGAACTTTCCGCTCCAATGTGATTGTACAAATTAAAAACGGCCCCATAGATTTCCAGCCGCGCGAGCCCTTCAGCCCTCTTTTTGGCGCGATGCCGAAGACGCCGGAGATGATGGAGTTTCAGGTAACCATGGAATACCTGGGGCAATCAACCCACCTGGTGTACCTGGGCACCTACTTCAAAGAGGCACTTGATGCAGATACATACAGCAAAGGCAAAGGCTCTACCGTGGCCAAAGTTGTGGATGGAACTTTAGAAGGTCATTCGGTTTCCGCAATGGCAGGCGTAGCAAACATTGGAATCGACAGCAACTGGTGTGGGAATATCTTCAACCAGTCCAACTGGTTTGTTTACGGACGGTTGGCCTGGGACCACCAACTATCTGCTTCGCAGGTTGCCGATGAGTGGATACGAATGACCTTCAGCAATGAAACTGCATTTATTGACCCTGTAAAAAAGATGATGATGGAGTCACGTGAAAACGTGGTCAACTACATGACACCACTTGGCCTGCACCACATCATGAGTGAGGGAACCCATTACGGACCTGGGCCCTGGGTGAGCACCGCTGCAAGACCAGACTGGAATGCAACCTACTACCATAAGGCAGACACGGCTGGCATTGGCTTCAACCGCACATCAACAGGAACCAATGCCGTTGCACAATACTACCCTCCTGTACGCGACATGTTTGAAAACGTAAAATCAACTCCCGAAGAATATCTGTTGTGGTTTCATCATTTACCATGGACTTACAAGGTAGAATCCGGCAATACGTTATGGAATGAGCTTGTTGACAGGTTCTACAATGGCGTTTCTGCAGTTCAGAAAATGCAGGTAACCTGGAATGCTA
Source organism: Pedobacter sp. (assembly GCA_045629455.1). GTDB lineage: Bacteria > Bacteroidota > Bacteroidia > Sphingobacteriales > Sphingobacteriaceae > Pedobacter. Next base: position 67,002 of record JAZQRI010000005.1, read on the forward strand.
CGCAGTCGAATGTAGATGCAGAACGCTTTAAATCCGTTACTGAGCTTCTAAGACGCCAGGAACAGGAGGCCAGATGGTACCGGGACGGCTGTGTACTGTATTTCCAAACCTTCTCAAAGATGCCGATCCCATCAAAATATGAGAAACCGGCACATACCCTGGAAACATATACCAACCCGCAGTTCATTCCTATGAAACCGGTTCCGGCTGTTCCCAACTAGAATCTATATTTCGCGCAGGGCCCCGGCAGTTATTGTTGAGGCCTTTGCGTTGGAATATTTCAGCGATCTCCATGCTAAAAAACAATCGATTGCTTCCTATAATAAGGATTTCCTACATTTAGATACCAAATGATAAGTCAATTGAAGAATTCAGCGCCCGCCTCACCTGGCAAAACAACTAAGAATTTAATCTTCAGCATGCTGCTATCTGCGCTATGCCTCCCTACGATAGCTCCCAGCCGTGCCTACGCGGAAGTCCGTTTGCCGCAGCTCGTTAGTGATGGCATGGTACTGCAGCGCGACGCTAAGGTGAATATATGGGGATGGGCAGATCCCGGTGAGAAAGTCAATGTGCAGTTTCGGGGAAAGAAATATGCCGTGACGACCCCTGCAGATGGCAAGTGGAACATTGTCCTGAATGCGATGAAAGCAGGTGGTCCCTATACCATGGACATCAGCGCAAGCAACAAGATCGTACTAAAAGATATCCTGATCGGCGATGTCTGGTTCTGCTCCGGGCAGTCGAACATGGTCACTCCCATGGAGCGTGTGAAGGAGAAATATCCCGACGAAGTGGCCAATGCCAACTACCCGCAGATCCGCAACTTCTTTGTTCCTACCGCTTCCGACGTGACCAAGGTCCACGAGGATCTGCCACCCGGAAAATGGCTGACTGCAATTCCGGAAAACATCCTGACGTTTGGTGCCGTATCTTACTTCTTTGCAAAAGATATTCACACCAAATATCATGTGCCTGTTGGCATCATAAACTCCAGTGTGGGCGGTACGCCTATACAAGCCTGGACAAGCGAAGCAGGATTCAAGAACAGCCCGCGGTACGCCGAAAGGATACAACAGCTTAAAGACACCGCTTATGTGCAGAAACTTGTACGGGAAACAGCCGCACAAAATGCAGCCCTAAACGCGCGTTTTAAACCAAACGATAAAGGCCTCACAGGTCCGAAGCCCTGGTATGATCCGACCTATGAACCAAGTGGATGGCATCCCTTCTGGCTTCCGGGATACTGGGCTGATCAGGGGGTACGTGGCCTGAACGGAGTCGTATGGTTTAGAAAAGAAATAGAACTTCCGGCGGCAGTCGCCGGTAAACCGGGTAAACTCATGATGGGCCGGATGGTTGACGCCGATGAGACTTATGTGAATGGCCAGCGCGTCGGCAACATCACCTACATGTATCCGCCAAGAAGATATGAACTGCCTGCAGGCCTGCTTCGTCCTGGAAAAAATACGATCGTCATCCGGCTGACCAACACTTCCGGAAAAGGTGGATTTGTACCCGGAAAATCATATGATCTACTTGTTGGCGGACAGCGGATAGACTTAAGAGGCGACTGGCAATATAAGGTTGGACAAGTATTTGCACCTGCAGAAACACCGGTTACAGGCCCTAATTTCTCTGCTCAAAATGAACCTGCAGGCCTGTACAACACCATGGTTGCACCTGTCATTTCATACGGAATAAAAGGAATTCTATGGTATCAGGGGGAGAGTAATATGGACAGACCACAGGAATATAGTCAGCTGTTAACGGCGCTTATTGCCAACTGGCGCAGCAAATGGAACCGTCCGGACCTACCATTCATATATGCGCAGCTGCCCAACTTCATGGAAGTACAATACCTGCCGGCAGAGAGCCAGTGGGCGGAGCTCCGCGAAGGTCAGCGGAAAACGCTTTCCGTGCCCCGGACGGCAATGGCAATAGCAATCGATGCCGGAGAGTGGAATGACATTCATCCGCTGAACAAAAAGACCGTGGGTGAACGTCTTGCACTTGCTGCTGAAAAGCTGGCTTATGGAAACAACGAGGTAGTCGCTTCCGGTCCGTTGTTCCAGTCTGCTAAAGTTGAAGGAAAGAGCATTACAGTTACCTTCACGAGCATCGGCAGCGGTCTGGTCGCAAAAGGTGGTGAGGAGCTCATGCATTTTGCGGTGGCAGGTGCAGACAAGAAGTTCCGCTGGGCAAAAGCCACGATTCAGGGCAATCAGGTGGTTGTATCCAACGACGAAGTGCTAAAGCCTTTATATATACGCTATGCCTGGGCAGACAACCCCGAAGCGGCGAACCTGTACAATAAAGAAGGTTTACCCGCATCACCCTTCCGAACCGACGGCCAGTAAAAAAAAGTGCACGGTTTAATAACCGTGCACTTTAATCATTGTCATCAACGCCACGGTCGGTTTTTAGCTTTTTATCATCGCTGCTGATGTCCATATCCAGTTGAGAATCGTCTCCATCATACCCGATCATCGTGTCCTCAATGGCGAGTGTGGCATCATCCTGATCCTGCCTCTGGCTCACGGAATTGGTTGTTCCTGCAAAACCGGTATTATTGTATTCCTCTTCTGACATGTCCCCCGCAGCTTTTCCCTTTAGCGGTTTGTCCTTGTCATTAATGGCCTTCGCTATATTTACTTTCTTATCCTTTTGATTTTCCATCTGGGTTCTTTTTAAGTTAAAGCCAGATCCGGTCTGCCGTCCGGCCTGCCTACTGAGAGAACAGGATGAACCTGCTTTGGTTTTCCACATTGTAAATACAAGTAAAAACCGAATAGCAAAAGGTATTATTCACAGGCCGGAACATGACCTGAAAGACGACCGAACGATTATGCCCCTTTAATTCGTCGTTAAACTACACTTCAGTTGGGCACTATTACTCATATTGCTACACAGTATTTCACGATCTGCGATTTTAATTCTCCTTAGAGAACGGAAATCCAGAATCCACAAAGACAAGATCAGGTACCTACTTGGCGCAAATGCACCTCCAGACCTCTGAATGGCTGCTTTCAATTTTTAATACCTAATAATAAGCAGCAACACCCCAGATATTTCAAGTAGGCGGCCCTGCGGGCACTTATTTTGCAATTGCGTGTACAATGATACTACACATAAGAAACATGGTCGGCGCGCGATGCAAACAGATTGTACAACTCGAAATCGAGAACATCGGACGGACTTGCAAAGCAATAGAGTATGGAAAGATAACCGTTTCCGGAACGATCACCATCGGGGACCTGCAGCGCCTGAGCACAAATCTTCAGCGGTACGGACTGGAGCTCATGAATGACAAAAGAAGTATCCTGATTGATAAAATTAAACATGTTGTCATCAAAATGGTACACGGATCCGGGCCCGGCATAAAGGTTAATTTCTCCAGCCACCTCGCCCTGCAGCTTGGTCTCAATTATACCTATCTGGCTAATGTGTTCTCGGAGGTTGAAGGCATCACGATCGAGCGATTCATCATTTTACACAAAATCCAGAAAGTAAAGGAGCTCATCCGGTACGATGACCTCAGCCTTACAGAAATCTCCTGGAAACTCCACTACAGCAGTGTAGCCCATCTCTCTGCCCAATTCAAAAACATTACCGGCGAGACGCCATCCCAATTCAAACACACCGAACGACTAAGCCAGCTCCAGGCCTAAAAACGTGTGAATTATACAACTTATCGGAAAAATTCTATAACAAGCCCCAGCTTCCCTGGGATAGCTTTGCTCCGTTACTATTTTACATCATAAATGAACCATCATAAGCTTAGCGCTTAGAGTAGCGAAGAAATAAACTTATGCTGGTTTAAACACTACTAACAACACACACATACAAATGGAAAAAACCTTTACTTTTTTTAACTCCAATTCAGGAACCCGGACCACCAGGGGCCGATCCTTTATCGCAAAGGCGATGTGGGCAACATTGATTATGGTTGTCATAAACATTGCCGGATGTGCAAAAGATGACTTCACTGGTGAAGTCGTAGGCGTTTGTCCGGTCGTGACAACCGACCCTGTTGATAAAGCAGTAGATGTTGCGATCGACAAAGTGATCACCGCAACATTCAACACCGACATGGATCCGGAGACGATCACCGCCTCCACCTTCATCATCAAACAGGGAACAGAGGTGATTGAAGGAACCGTTTCACCTACTGATGATGCAGCCGTTTATACATTTACGCCGAAAGTTCCACTGGCGCCTTTCACCACCTACACTGGTACCATAACGATGGAAGCACGTGATCTGTTCCATACGGCTATGTTAGAAGATTATGTGTGGTCATTTACAACCATTCCAATGGTATCACTATCCTCAGCGCCGGAAATCGGCGGGGTGGCTGCCGGCAGCGGTATGTTTAACCAGGGTTCTGTAGCCGTTGTAAGTGCTGTACCTGCCACCGATTATACATTCACAAGCTGGACAGATAACGGAGCTGTCGTTTCTACAAGTCCGAGTTTCACCTTTACAATGGCGGGCAACAGAGTTCTTGTTGCAAACTTTGCTAAGGTAGTGCTGGGCAAGTATGCGGTCGTATTGACTTCTAGCCCGTCTACTGGCGGTACAACCCTTGGTTCTGGTTCTTACGATGCCGGAAGCACGGTAAAGATCGTAGCGAGACCGAATGTAGGTTACTCTTTCGTAAACTGGACAGGAGACGAATCTGGAACAACAACATCACTTGATTTTGTCATCAGATCCAATAAGAAGATTGTTGCTAACTTTAAATTAAACCCGACCAACGTTACCCCTAATCCACCAGACACACCTGTTCCACCTGTAGTAACCCCTAATCCACCGATAGTCGTTCCACCTGTAATTGTTCCGCCGGTTGTCACTCCTCCGGTTGGTCCTGCAGCTGTAAATCTTGGATCAGCTGGAGATTTCACCATCCTGACCAAAGCGGGTATTTCGACAACCGGAATTACCAATGTCGGCGGTAATATTGGTGTCAGCCCTGCGGCTGCCACGTCCATCACCGGATTTGGGTTAATCATGGACAGCAACAATCAATCTGCCCACACCCCAATTGTAACGGGAAAAGTATACGCAGCTGACTACGCTGCACCAACACCTGCAAAGATGACGACGGCCATAAAAGACATGGAAACTGCTTTTACAACGGCAAATGGGTTAACAACACCTGCGCCGAAAATCGGTTTGTACTCCGGAAACATCAGCGGCAGGACATTGGCTCCGGGTCTTTACAAATGGGCTACAGGCGTGTTGATCACCAATCAGGGTGTAACACTTTCCGGCGGTCCAAATGACACCTGGGTATTCCAGATTGCTCAGGATCTTACCGTAAACGGCAGCGCGATCGTTACGTTGATCGGTGGTGCTCAGGCTAAGAACATTACCTGGGTTGTATCCGGACAAGCGGTTTTGGGAACAAACGTTAAGTTCAGCGGAAACATCCTTAGTAAGACACTGATCTCCCTGAATACTGGTGCAACCGTAACCGGAAAATTGCTGGCACAAACAGCAGTTACGCTAAACGCGAGTACAGTTAAAAACCCATAATCAAATCATCCAAAAACACAGGTAATTTCTTCGGGATTGCCTGTGTTTCAAACAATACTCATTCTTCAAGAAAAAGAACTTATGTTACTTAACAATAAAATGATGCAAAAGATGTCTGTCGCGTTGACGATCACCATCTTAGCATCTACAAGTGTCCTGGGCCAAACTGCACAACCAACCTGGTGGTTTGGTGTGTCCGGAGCGGCAAATATCAGTTCCTATACCGGAACGACACAAACCCTGAACAATTCACTGGTCGTTCCTGCCGCCTTCCACAAAGGTAATGGGGTGCGTCCGTTTGGATCTGTATTAATGGAATACCGCCCTGCAGGCGCCTGGGGCGCGATGCTTAATGTTGGCTACGACGGCCGCGGTGGTAAATTCGACAACGTCATTGCGCCATGTAATTGCGAGGCGACTTTAGAAACAAACACCAGTTATCTTACTGTTGAGCCAAGCTTGCGTTTGGGTCTGTTCGCTACAAATCTGTTTATTTTCGCTGGTCCGCGTGTCGCTTTTAACCTTCAAAAGGATTTTGCGTATACCCAGGAAAAACAGGCCAATACGGACGGTGAACTGAGTGACATGCGTAAAACCATCTTCTCCGGGCAAGCCGGGATAGGTTACGATTTTCCGGTTTCATCTCCAAACAGCAGTACAAAAATTTCCATCTCCCCTTTTGTGTCTTACCATCCATACTTCGGACAGGATCCAAGGTCGATAGAAAGCTGGTCGGTATCGACCGTAAGGGCTGGTGTGGCTTTGAAATTTGGAAAAGCTGGGAAAGCAGTCGTGGAAACACCAGCTGCTGTAGCACCAGTTGGAGATGTGGAATTCACGATTGTTGAACCGGGCGTTGTCCGTGTAAAACGCGTGATCAGTGAAACCTTACCCCTACGTAGTTCTGTCTTTTTTGATGAAGGCAGTAATGCAATTCCAAGCCGTTATGTAGTGTTATCAAATACGCAGGCAAACGATTTCAAGGAACAACAATTGCAGCAGGAACAAATGGATAGTGGTTCTGGCCGTTCTGCCAGACAGCTTGCCGTCTACCACAACATCCTGAACATTCTGGGCGATCGCCTGAGGGAAAATGCTTCTTCGCGTATCTCGTTAAGTGGTGCTTCGCAAAACGGTCCTGCAGAAGGTAAATCACTTGCAGAAAGTGTAAAGCAATATCTGGTAACAACATTCGGAATAGATGGAGCAAGGATCAGCACAGCAGGCCGTACAAAGCCGGTCATTCCGTCGGAACAACCTGGTGGACAAAAAGAGCTTGTTTTGCTCCGTGAAGGTGACCGCCGGGTAGACATCGTAAGTACTTCTCCTGAATTACTGATGCAGATTGGCGGTGAAATGATGAAACCCGTGTTAATCACGAATACGCAACAGAATCCAACAGATGGTCAGGTGCTCTTCAACGTGAAAGGCGCAGAAAAACAACTTAAATCATGGTCTCTGGATCTTACGGATGAAAAGGGAATCGTTCAGCACTTCGGGCCTTTCACCGGCGCGCAGACTGGTTTAGCTGGAAATGCAATTCTTAACAACCAGCCTGAAGGAACCTACAAGGTCGTAATGACTGGCGAATCGCTAAGTGGCTTGCCGATCACAAAACAAGGATCTGTACATCTGGTTCAACCGGCAGAAGCTATTGAAAAAGGTTCCCGTTTCAGCATCCTGTTTGATTTTGATAAGGCCAATGCAATTACGTCTTATGCGAAATTTCTGAACGATGATGTTGCACCTTTGATCACCGACGGATCTACTGTAATCATTCGCGGGCATACTGATGTCATTGGAGATGAAGGATACAACCTTAAATTGTCTGAGGGCAGAGCCCAGGAAACACAAAAAATTCTGGAACGTGCTTTAACCAGCGCAAACAAAAACAATGTTAAGTTCCAAACGGCAGGCTACGGTGAAGAAACGGCGAAAGCGCCTTTCGAGAATAGCCTACCCGAAGAAAGATTTTACAACAGAACGGTAATTATTGATATCAATCCTGCACAATAAGCAAGACTGAAACTACGTCTAAAAGAAGCTGCTCACGTAAAAATGGGCGGCTTCTTTTGTGTATACGAAGTTTGTAGATCAAGATAAATCAGCAATTTTGTACTTTCATGGAAATGTACACGCTAGCTAGAATGTGATATGATGGATAACAATCAAATAAATCAACATTTGCTCACCTCCTTTCCGCAATTCGAGCCGGGATTAATTAAAGTACTTTCGGAACATGCGTCATTGAAAGCGTTTAGTGCAGGTGACTTACTAATGAACACTGGTCAATACATGCGTTTCACCATGCTTGTGGTTGAGGGTTTAGTTAAGATTTACCGGGATGGTGAAGATGGAAGTGAATTTTTCATGTATTACATTCATCCTGGAAGTGCCTGTGCACTTTCTATGATTTGCTCAACCAAGCAGGAAACCAGTGAGATTAAAGCAAAGGCTGTCGACAAAACGACCGTCCTGGCGGTTCCTACAACTTTGATGGATGAGTTAATGAAAACGTATAAGAGCTGGTACTACTTTGTGTTGGAAACCTATCGGGCAAGGTTCGAGGAACTACTTGTGGTGATTGATCATATCTCTTTTAAAGCGATGGACGAGCGGCTTGAATTCTATCTTGAAAAACAACACAAAGACCTTAATACCAGACACCTTATCATTACACATAGTGAAATTGCAAATGATCTGAATTCCTCAAGAGAGGTGATTTCCCGTTTGCTCAAAAAAATGGAGCAACAAAGGAAGGTCATTCTACACCGGAGCTACATCGAATATCTCAAATGATGGCTGTGTGACTCAAGTCACTATCGCTGTCTGTATAACATTCCATATTTGTATTACATCTTACAACTATGGAAATCATCGCTTATCTCGCCTCAGCATTAATTGGTATATCGCTCGGACTTATTGGCGGCGGCGGATCAATTCTTACCGTTCCGGTAATCGTTTACCTATTTGGGGTCACCCCGCTATTGGCCACATCGTATTCCTTGTTTATTGTAGGGACAACAAGTCTGGTCGGCGCTTTTCAAAGCTTCAGGAACAATTTAGTTAACGTTAAAACAGCTTTGTTATTTGGTCTTTCTTCTATAACTACTGTATTTATCGTCCGGAAGGTACTGGTTCCCGTCATACCTGCACATTTATTTTCTATTGCAGGCTTTCAGGTTACATCAAATATGATGACCATGGTGCTTTTTGCGCTACTAATGCTCCTAGCATCCTTCTCCATGATCAAGGATAAAGAAAACGCAGAAGCCAAATCTGCGACCTATTCTAAGACGCTGAAACTACTGATTTATGGAGTAGGAATTGGAACAGCAACCGGTTTGCTAGGTGCCGGCGGCGGCTTTCTACTGATCCCTACCCTGGTTATTCTGGTGGGTCTGCACATGAAAGAGGCCGTTGGAACGTCCTTAATGATTATCTCTATGAATTCTCTGGTAGGTTTTACAGGTGACCTGGGGCATTTTCAAATTGACTGGTCCTTCTTACTTAAAGTGACTGCAATTGCCATGTCAGGTGTTTTTTTAGGTATATATTTAAGTACAAAGATTGACGGTGCGAAACTCAAAAATGGATTTGGCTGGTTTGTGCTAATAATGGGCTGCTCTATTTTGCTGAAAGAGCTGCTGTTCCAAGGGAAATAAAATATGTTGTAAGTGACAGAAGTCACCGTTACCCGTGTGAATATTCCTGAAATTTGTTTCAGTTAAACAAGCCAACCTAAAATTTAATTATCAACAAAAATATGCTAGAACTACTCAGACAACCATGGCCCTGGTATACCTCAGGTGCTGCTATTGCCTTCATTATGGTTTTACTTTTATACTTCGGGAAATCCTTTGGTGTTTCCTCAAACCTGAGAACGATCTGTACCATAGCCGGTGCGGGGAAAAAGGTAAAATTCTTTGACTTTGACTGGAAGACACAAAAATGGAATTTGCTATTCATATTTGGTGCAGTACTCGGTGGCGTGATTTCTTCCTCACTTTTAAAGAACGATCAACCATTACAACTCTCAGGTGCAACAGTAGCTGATCTCCAGGCCATTGGAGTTGCTTTTGAAGGCGACCTAAATCCGTCTCAGCTATTCAGCCTTGATGCTATATTATCTGTAAAAGGCTTTTTGATTCTGCTGGTTGGAGGTGTACTTGTTGGATTCGGTGCACGATATGCCGGCGGATGTACTTCAGGGCATGCAATCTCTGGCTTAACCAACATGCAAGTACCCTCTCTAATTGCAGTTATTGGATTTTTTATAGGTGGGCTTACCACAACTTATTTAATATTACCACACCTGTTTTAATCTTAAAAACCTAAATATGAAATCTTTAAAATATATAATAGCTGGTATACTGTTCGGCGTAATTATGAGTAAATCTGAAGCGATATCCTGGTATCGCATTCAGGAAATGTTCCGTTTTCAATCTTTCCATATGTATGGGCTTATGGGGACCGCAGTGCTATCAGGTGGCCTGGCTGTGTTCCTGATCAAAAGGTTTAAGATCAATGATTATACCGGCAAGCCTATCGCTTTCAAGGATAAAGATCAGAGCTTTCCCAGATATATACTGGGCGGAACCATTTTTGGGCTGGGATGGGCTTTAACAGGCGCTTGCCCGGGTCCTATGTTCGTGAATATCGGCCAGGGCTATTTTGGAATGCTGATTGTAATATTTGGGGCATTAGCAGGGACGTACCTGTACGGGGTAGTAAAAAACCGGCTTCCCCATTAAATATCTGGCCTGGTGACATCAATTGCCGTCGATAAAAAGCAGTTGTTAGGAATATGAATATCAAATAAAAAGAACATGAAAATTGAACAATTTGAAGATAAAAATCTTGCCCATTACAGTTATGCAATTTTAAGTGAATTGAAACGTGAAATCGTATTAATTGATCCTGCTCGGGATCCTCAGCCTTATTACGATTATGCACAGCAACAGGAAGCAAAAATTGTTGGCGTCATAGAAACACACCCCCATGCAGATTTTGTAAGTAGTCACCTGCAGATTCAACAGCAAACGGACGCAAAGATATATGCAAGCAAATTGATGCATCCGGATTTTTCTTTTGTACCCTTTGATGAAGGTGCTGTTCTGGAGCTTGGTGAAGTAAAGCTAAAACCACTGAACACACCCGGGCACTCTCCGGACAGCATCTCAATCGTGTTGGAACACGAGGGACAAGACCGGGCGGTATTTACAGGAGATACTTTATTTATCGGAGATTGTGGAAGACCGGACCTGAGAGAACAAAATGAAGCGCTGGATTTAAAGCGTGAAGCGCTGGCGAAGAAAATGTATAGCTCGCTTAGAAACAAACTGATGTTGCTTAACGACGATGTAATCGTCTATCCCGCTCATGGAGCAGGCACACTTTGCGGTAAAGCATTGAGTAAAGCCAATAGCAGTACCATTGGCGCAGAGAAAGCAACAAACTGGTCTTTACAGGACCTGTCTGAGTCTGAATTCGTCAGGGAACTAACGGCTGACCAACCGTTTATACCAAAGTATTTTCCTTACAATGTTGATTTAAATAAAAAGGGCGCTCCTGCATTCCAGGAGAGTTTGAACAAAGTTATACGGGGAGAGAAAGTGGATGATCTGGAAAAGGCAGCGATGCTCAATTCGGGAATAACCGTCATTGACACGAGGAATTCTATAGCCTACAAAAAGAAGCACCTAAAAAACTCCATTAACATTATGGATGGTGAGAAATTTGAAACCTGGTTAGGTGCTTTGGTATCGCCTGGCGAGCCATTTTATCTAGCAGCTGAAAACAACGAAGCATTAGCGCTTCTATTGGAAAGGATTGCTAAAATCGGATATGAACCGTTCATTGAGGAGGCTTTTGTGCTTGATTTCGGAATCGAGGCATCGGCCGAATTAGATTTCAAAGCATTTAAGGAGGATCCCGCCGGATACACCATTGTGGATATCCGTAACAAGAGTGAGGCTGAAAGCCAGCCCGCATTCAAACAATCCATTAATATCCCGTTGCCGGAACTCAGTAAACGTTTTGCGGAGATTCCCACCGATAAACCAGTTGTTGTTCATTGCGCCGGTGGATACCGGAGTGCCGCAGGAAGTAGCCTGTTGGAAAATAAGCTTAACGCTGAAGTATTTGATTTGGGTGACCAGATCAAAGAGTTTCTTTAAGTTGTTGTCTGTGTCCCATCCTGATTTGACTTTACCCCCTATTGCCTTACCTCTTCCTTACCTCTTCCTTACCTTTCCTTTACCTTTGCCTTACCTGCAAGGTAAGGCAAAGCCAGGGAAGAGCCAGCGCGAATACAAACGCTTTCCCGATCTCATTCGTCCGCACCAGAAAAGGAAACTACATCGGAAGTCCTCCGGCGCCATAGGTCCGGCCAGGATCAAACCGGAGCCAATTGCTCAGAACCAGAAACATGCAATTTCTACGTGGTAAAAAAAGATTCTTCTCCGCTTAGGTTTCCTCTTTAAATGTGTAAATTGTACACATATTAACCTAAACCAAATACGTATGAACTCACGTCGCGACTTTTTTCAGAAACTAGGCGGATCCGTCTTAGCTTTACACCTTGCCCCTCTTCTCGCATCCGCAGATGAAAAGGACCACATCGAACAGCCTTATGCCGGACCAGTTTTACGGGTGGCGATAATGGGTCTGGGCAGCTATGGAACCCGGGTGGCAGAGGCCATGCAGTCTTGCACAAAAGCAAAACTGGTGGGCGTAATTAGTGGCACTCCTTCTAAGATCAAAGACTGGCAAGGCAAATATCAGATTCCAGAAAAAAACTGCTACAACTATCAGAATTTCGACAACATTAAAAACAATCCCGACATCGACGCCGTATATGTCATCACACCAAATTCGCTGCACCATGATCAGGTAATCCGCGTTGCTAAGGCCGGGAAGCATGTAATTTGTGAAAAGCCGATGGCGCTGAATGCCCGGGAAGGCCAGGAAATGGTTGAGGCTTGTAAAAAGGCAAATGTGAAGTTGCTCGTGGGTTACCGGATGCACTTTGAACCGAAGACACTTGAGATCATCCGGATGAGAAAAGCAGGCGAACTTGGTAAGATCAAGTTTTTCCAGGGACTTTGCGGGTTTAAAACCGGAGATCCAAATCAATGGCGTCTAAACAAGGAACTCGCTGGCGGAGGCTCCTTAATGGACATCGGCATCTACGCCATCAATGGCTCCAGGTATATGGTGGGCGAAGAACCGATATGGGTTACCGCACAGGAAACGAAAACCAACCCGGCCATGTTTAAAGAAGGAGTCGACGAAACCATACAATTCCAGATGGGCTTTCCGAGTGGTGCAGTTGCATCGTGTTTATCCACCTACAACATGAACAACCTGGACCGATTTTTTCTGAACGGTGAGTCAGGATTCGCAGAGATGCAGCCCTCAACAGGATACGGCCCGATAAAAGGGCGAACCAACAAGGGTGAGCTTACCCAACCCCACGCGACCCACCAAATGGTTCAAATGGAAGAGATGTCAGACATTATACTCCAGGGCAAGCAGCCCGTAGTCCCTGTTGACGGACAAGAGGGAGTTAGGGACCTGAAAATTATCGATGCGATTTATGAGGCAGTGAAAACCGGTAAAAAGGTCGAACTGAGTATATAACTACATCAGCAGCTTAGCGGTATTAATGCAGGGTGCCACCAGACGTTTGTTTGGTGGCATTTTGCTGTTCAAACACTTTAAACTTCCGCTGCGCGGCTTTATACGCGGCATATGAGTTGCCACCGGTATCCAGGTTGCGGACAACATTAAGTAATTTAAGCAACTGAATTTTTCCTGGGCTGAGCGCAGGGGCGGAAAGTTTTAGCAGCCCGGAGACCTCATCTCCGAGAAGGTAACGCATCAGGCCGATAAGTTCCACGCGGGAAACGGATTGCTCCTTAGCGGCAAGAGACAGATAGTCGGTCAGTGCCCGGGTGAGGCTTTGCCCATGGGCGGATGCCCTGAATTGCCGTTTTCGGATCATTGCCTCCAAGAGCTGCGCCTGCTTTCCTGTTTCAGGAAGCAGGTCTTCGTTTAACCCAAGCAAATATCCAATCACATTCCAGAGGTGCATAAATCCCAACTGGCTTTCATACTGGATCGTGTAGCCAAGCTTACGCAGACCACGGATGACGATAAGCGAGAAGGAAAGGTTTGTTCCAGCCATATCCTCCTGGTTGAGCGGTGTGCCCCAGCTGAGGTCCCACTTTCCGCTTGCACCCGAATAGTAACGGGCGGCCGCATGCCGAAGCCTGACCTGAAGAATACGGGCGAAGCCCCTACCATCTTTTTCAAAAGCATCCGGTGCCATCACATCCCAGATGAATGCTGCCGTTTCATTCAGCCTTTTCCCCGTATCTTTTTGCATGCGCTCCGACAGCTGAAGAACCATTGCCCCGTCTGCTGCCGCGTAGCAGTATGGCAGGGATAAAAGCCCGAGCAAATTCATGATGGCCTCCGCGTGAGCGGCGAAAAAAGCATACCCGCGAGACATCAGCTTTCGCTCTGCCCAGGTCGGCAGTAGCATGGCCTTCCCGATGAAATCGTGTGATGCATAGATTTCAGGCAAATGCAGCAGATGCCCGTTTTCGACGGATGCTTGCATCCAGGCGTACAAGGCGGCCTTTGATCCGGCATCGGAAAACTGCTGCCGAATAAAATCGTCGGCAGGAAAATCACCGATCAGTCGTTTGGCATCGAGGAAGTCCTGTGTATATGAAACGGGTTGTTGCATGAACAATTCGCTATCAATTATACGACCACATTCTGCCCAAGTATGGCTTCGTGAAAATCGACAGGCCAGCTAACATCAGGCTTCCCTTCGCAGAAGACTGACATTTCTTACGCTTCTTCCCGTCAAAATTTCAAGAAAAATGAAATATTTGCAGCTTTAAATGGGGTGTAAAGGCGCTTTTTACCGAAAATTGGGTTTGGCATTTTGCTTGTATGTCCTTTATCGGATTTGAAAAGTTCTTTACTTAAATATCAATTTCTAAAATAGAAAAGGAGGATTTAATTATGTCACTTATTAAATTTAGTAATGGAAGTAAAAATACTGCGGTGAACCCAGGTTTCAACGACGTTTTCGAGTCTGTTTTTAACGATTCATTTTTCTCAGACCGAATGATTTCCAGAGTCCCAGCGGTTAATATATCCGAAACTGCAGATCACTACGTCATAGAGATGGCTGCACCTGGTTTAAATAAGGATGATTTCAAAATTAAACTGGATCGCAACGTGCTTAGTGTTTCTGTAGAACAGAAAAAAGAGCAAACCACCCAGGATAAGCAATACAACAAACGTGAGTTCAGTTACAGCTCATTTGTCCGGTCATTTGCGTTGCCAGACAGTGCTGATGATGCAAACATCGAAGCAGAATACATAAATGGTATGCTTAACATTCGCGTTGCTAAAAAAGATGAGGCAAAACAAGTTGCCCGTCAAATTGAAATTAAATAACGAAATGCTTATCACCCAATAAACTTTTCAAATCAAAGCCGGCGCTAAACGCCGGCTTTTTTTATATCCAATCCGAGCTGCTGACTCGCATATCGACCATCCTGGATCCTTAATGCAGCGTTGCTCCTACCTATGATCAAAATCAGGCGCCCTGCACAGCCTGAGAGAATTAATGGTTAAGTCATAGTGGGTTAACACTGGCTTAATATGACCTGTATAGATTTGTTAACGAAAAGTTAATATCAAAAAAGAAGTAAAAAGCCTTTACTGGCATACTTCGTAACAAACTAGAACAGAACATTATGGATAGGAGATATTTCAAATTTAAACATGTACTGCGGGCCAGCATCCTGGTTGCAGCATTGGGTTTTACGGCCTGCACCAGCAACAGCGGGAACGAAAAGATTACACCACCAGGCCAGGCCAACAATGATGAAGACGCCCTATTGGGTGCCGGAAGCACTTTTGTCTATCCGCTTTTCTCCAAGCAGTTTTCGGAGTACCACAAGCTAACCGGTCTGAAGGTAAACTACCAGTCCATTGGTTCCGGAGGCGGAATACTTCAGCTTACGAATAAAACGGTCGACTTTGGCGACTCGGATGCACCCTTGAACGAAGAGCAGACGGAGAAAATAGGTGCAGAGGTCCTGCACGTTCCGATGGCTTCGGGAGCTGTGGTGTTGAGCTACAACCTTCCTGCAGTGAAGGGATCCATCAACCTTACCCCGTCACTCATTGCCGACATATTCCTGGGCAAGATCAAGCGCTGGAACGATGCCAGCCTTGCTGCAGCAAACAAGGGCATGAGCTTACCCGATGTGCCAGTTGTTGTTGCACACCGGTCGGATGGAAGTGGAACAACCAATATCTTCACGACCTACCTTTCTAAGGTAAGTCCGGAGTGGCAATCTAAAGTAGGCGCCGGCTCCTCCATCAACTGGCCGGCCGGACTGGGTGGCAAAGGAAATGAAGGTGTAGCTGGTCTGGTGAAACAAACGCCGGGTGCCATAGGCTACATTGAACTTGCATATGCAATGCAAAATAAGATGCCGTTTGCCAAGGTGCAGAACAAGAGCGGAAACTTCATTGCCCCAACCGTGGCGTCAACAAGTGCAGCGAGTAACATCACCTTGCCTGCAGATTCGAAGGTTTCGTTAAGCAACACTGATGCTGCAGATGGTTATCCGATCAGTGGATTTACCTGGGCAATACTCTATAAAGAACAGAACTACGGCAAGCGATCAGCTAAAAAGTCGGAGCAACTTGTAAAGCTACTTTGGTGGAATATCCATGAGGGACAGCGGTTTTGCGAAGAACTGCATTATGCTCCGCTCTCACCGGCAGCTGTTAAAGTTGCCGAAGCGATCCTGAAATCTGCAACTTATAACGCGAAACAGATAATACCGTAATTGAATGAAGGGCGATACCCGCAACATCAGCCCATAAGCAAACATCTCTCTGGAAGCAAGCATGAGTGATCTATACAGAATGCTTGTTCAAACGTACTGAAGCGACAATTTATGAAACAAAAAGATCCGGGTTTACAGGTTAAGTACGAACTGGTATTTAACCGCACGCTGGTCATCACTGCACTCGGGATACTGGCCCTGGTGGGTGGCCTTTTTCTGACCCTGCTGATACAATCTATTCCATCCATCCAGCATTTGGGTCTGGGCTTTCTCTGGGGTAAAACCTGGGATCCAGTGAGCAACGTATACGGTGCCTATCCCTTTTTGGTGGGCACCCTACTGACATCGTTTCTTGCGCTGATCATTTCTATTCCATTTTCAATGGCCATCGCAATCTTCCTTGGAGAATACCAGCCTACCGGGATGATATCGGCAATTCTAAAGAACATTATAGAGTTGATCGCGGCTGTTCCTTCCGTGATTTACGGATTCTGGGGGCTTATTGTTCTGGTGCCGATGGTCAGAGATCTGCAAACGAATATCGGGGTGGTCCCCTATGGCATCGGCATCTTCACTGCTTCAATCATCCTTGCAATCATGATCATCCCCTATGCCGCATCACTGGGCAGGGAAATGATCTCGATGGTACCGGCACAATTGAAAGAAGGTGCTTATTCTTTAGGTGCGACGAGGTATGAAGTAATTAAGTCCGTGATTCTGCCCTACACCCGCTCCGGATTGTTCGCCGGCATCCTTTTGTCCCTGGGCCGTGCGCTTGGTGAAACAATGGCCGTCACGATGGTGATCGGGAACTCCAGCATCATCCCGGACAGCATTTTTGCACCAGGAAATACAATGGCCAGTGTGATTGCAAACGAGTTCACAGAGGCTGACCGCAGCCTGTACCTGTCGGCATTGATCGAGCTTGGATTGCTGCTATTTGTGGTGACCGTGGTGATCAACATTATTGGAAAGAAAATAATTAAAGGCTTCGTCAACTGATTATGAAGAACACAATTAAATACAGGATTGCAAAAAGTCTGTTCATTAAAGGCCTGATTATATTTCTGGCTTTCGTGATCACCGTGCCCCTGACATCCATTATTTATTACGTCGCCAAAGAGGGCTTCTCAACAATCAACTGGAACTTCTTTATATCTGTCCCCCGTCCGGTTGGGGAAGTGGGCGGAGGTATTGCAAACGCGTTGATGGGAAGTTTGATCCTGGTTGCCGTAGCCTCCGTCATCGCTATTCCGGTTGGAATATTATGCGGCATGTATCTTAGCGAAAATGGTGAAAGCAGGCTTTCTTACTGGACCCGGCTTGCGGTAGACATCCTCCAGGGGGTACCATCCATAGTGGTTGGTATCGCGATTTACTTTTGGGTTGTAAAACCTTCAGGCAGCTTTTCCGGACTATCCGGGAGTATTGCCTTAAGTATTATGATGCTCCCAATTGTAATCCGCTCTACCGAAGAAACAATGAAGCTGATTCCTGCTGCATTAAAAGAAGCCGGCCTGGCCCTGGGTCTCCCATACTACAAAGTAATGCTTAAAGTCATTCTGCCTGTCGGCATGAGCGGAATATTATCAGGCGTTATGCTCTCCATCGCCCGGATTGCCGGAGAAACAGCGCCACTCCTCTTTACTGCATTTGGAAACCCATACCTGAATACCGATATCAGCAGACCTATGCAAAGTTTGCCGCTGCTGATCTTTAACTACGCCACGAGCCCATACGAGGAATGGCATAATCTTGCCTGGGGTGCTTCCCTGATTTTATTAATCTGCATATTATTATTAAACCTTATCACTAAACTACTCACAAGAAGATGGAAAGTCCAATTTTAAGAAGCCATAACTTCAATGCATTCTTTGGCAGCAATCACGTTGTTAAAGAGGTAACGATGGATATTCCGCGGAATAACATTGTTGCCGTTATGGGCCCGTCCGGTTGTGGGAAAACAACTTTCCTCCGCTGCATCAATCGCATGCACGAGCTGATTGCCGGTGCTAAAACGACAGGAGATATCCTGATTAATGATGAAAAAATCTATGACATGCATGCGATCCTGGTACGGCAAAGAATCGGGATGGTTTTTCAACGTCCAAACCCCTTCCCGAATCTAAGTATATACGACAATACGATCGCCGGCTATAAGCTGAATGGTGTTAAACTGAGTAAGACGGAAAAGGACTCCATTGTGGAGAGCTCGCTGAAAAAAGCGGCTTTATGGAATGAGGTGAAGGATTCACTGCATAAAAAGGGTACATTCCTTTCCGGCGGACAACAGCAAAGATTGTGCATTGCACGGGCGATTGCCATGCAGCCTGAAATTCTTCTCCTTGACGAACCGACTTCGGCCCTGGACCCTATTTCTACGGCCAGCATTGAGGAGCTCCTGCATGAGTTGAAAAAGAACTTTACTCTGGTAATTGTGACCCACAATATGCAGCAGGCGGCTCGGGTAAGTGATAGGACTGCCTTTTTTTACATGGGTGAATTGGTGGAATATGATGAGACCAAGCTGATGTTTACAAACCCGAAGGATGTAAGGACGCAGAATTACATTACAGGGCGTTTTAGTTAAGCCTTTAAACAAAATAGATTCCATGGCTTCATTGCCGCTAAACATACGTTACAGATGAAACAGTTAGAAAAAGAATTGGATTCGATAAAGACAGACCTGATCAATATGTGGGAATTGGTATCATCCCAGATCACAAATTCAAGGGAATGCCTGATTAATTTCGACAAGGATCTTGCCCGGGAGGTACAGATTAAGGAAAAACGTGTGAATAGTGCAGAGCTGAATATTGATCAGGACTGTGAAAACGTGTTTGCACTGTACTCTCCTGTTGCTGTAGACCTTAGATTTGTGCTGTCTATACTTAAGATTAATTCGAATCTGGAGCGCGTCGGCGACATTGCAGAGGGCATTGCTAAATATGTAATTGATGCGCCGGTTTGTTTTAAGCAGGAGCTGCTAGATGTTACACACCTGACCGAAATGTTTGAAGTTGGCATAAGTATGCTGAAAATAACACTCCTGGGGTTTGAGCGCGAGGATACCACTTTGGTCCGGAGTATCTTCAAAATGGATGAAGTTCTGGATAAATTTAACGGTCAGGCGAATGAATCCATTATCGCATACCTGAAAAAACAACCCGAAGATATCGACCAGGCATTATACGTGTTGTCGATCATCAGGAAGCTGGAACGTGTTGGAGATCAGGTGAAGAACATTGCGGAAGAAATCATCTTCTACCTGGAAGCCAAAGTGATTAAGCACCGAAAACAGGAGTAGTTCAGTTATGGCTGAAAGGCGTACCGGATCTTGCAGTAGGGCAGCTTTTCTTCAACAAGGTGGACAAACATGTCCTCCAGGAGGTCCGGGCGCCACAGCACTTCCTCTGCTTTTGGGTGCCAGTTCATATTTACTTCATGCAGTTGTTCATTGTGGGTGAGGAAGATGCGATATCTCAAAGTTCAGTTCGGGTACGTGGAGTTTACTTCGAATACTGCTGATCCAAAAATAGGTACCGTGCCCGTGTAGTTTCTGGTTCAGACTGGGTTTTTACGCCGATATTCATGTAAGTGGCGTTACCATTTGCAGGCAAAGCCTTCCACTGCGGAAGGCCAGGACCATTTGGATCGCCGGTTTTGATGAAGTTGGCGAAGTACTGTGACATGATTTCGGAGATTTTATAATCTTCAGCGGTCCATGCATACACCGGATTGCTTTTCAGGTTGCCCATGGCAAACTCGATTTCGAAGGCGTGGGGTGCACCGTTCACCTGCGGATTCCTGGCGGGCGTTGCTGTTGTATTCTTAGTGGTCCCTCCGGCTAACCCGGGCGTGGTGTCTTGATATTCAGCAGTGACCGGGGGTTTAGATTTGGAGAACAGATAACGGTAAACTGGTTTATGTCCCGTACGGCTATGCAGATCCATCCATTTCCAGGTACTGTACGCAATGAAACGATCACTGGCGAGCGCTGTTGCAGATTCAATAACCTCTGATTCAGAACTTCCGGGGTACAACTTCATGACTTCTGCTGCATGATCGGGATACAATGCTTGTATCTTCCTGGAATAGTTTTCCGGTGTTGGTGCATCTGTGGAAAGGAGCGACTGGTAAGAGACCTCCGCAGAGTTCCAACCTGCGAGTAAGGGAACATGAGCCTGCTCGCCTGCAGCAAAGATCTGAGCGGGGCCCTTTGGCAGAAAATATCCATCGATTGTTGCAGCGGTCTGGAAAGCTTGTGGTGCCGCCGCCGCCTTAAGTAAATCCTCCGCAGGTACCTGACGCAAAGCACTTAGGGATGTTGCTTTAATGGACTGCCCGAAAGCGACTCCATTCTTTTCCGCCTGCTCCAATGGTAAGGCAGCGAGCGTCGGTTTAATCATGGCGCCACTCTCCCCAATCGCACCTGCGATCAGGTTTTTGGATAACGGGGAAGCCATCTGAGCAGATACCGATATGGATCCGGCAGATTCACCCGCGATGGTGACCTTTTCAGGGTCACCGCCGAAGGCGGCGATATTCTCCTGTACCCACTTCAAAGCGGCATATTGATCCATCAGGCCGTAATTACCGGATGCATTGCGCCCTGATTCTTTGCTGAGTTCTGGATGCGCAAAGAAGCCGAAGACGCCCAGACGGTAGTTTACGGTCAGCGTTACGATACCTTTGCTGGCGAGCTGCGCTCCGTCATAGCGATATTCAGAGCCGTCTCCGGCTACATATCCACCTCCGTAGAAGTAGACGAGTACGGGCAGTTTATCATTTGTCTTCTTTGCGGGAGACCATACGTTCAAAAACAGGCAGTCTTCACTTTTTCCGGGAGAACGAAAGCGCATATCACCAAAAACATTCGCCTGCATTGGCGATGCACCAAATTGATCAGCCCTTCTAACCCCGGTCCAGTTCTCTGCCGGCTGTGGTTCCCTCCATCGTAAATTGCCGACGGGTGCCTTGGCGAAAGGTATGCCTTTGAATTCGCGGATACCGGAAGGACCTGGGGTGCCTTCTAAAATGCCGTTCTTGACCTTTACACGAAGGTTGTTCTGTTGCGAAGGCTGCTGCGCCTTTAAAGTGGGTATGACGGTTAGGAACTGAGCCGCAAGTAAGATGGTGAGTAGCTTCATCTGAATGAATTAGGTTAAACGTCTGGCGGCCGGATGCTGTCCTGCTGCCGGCCGCTTCAATAATACTAAAATATGCCATTACATGTCGAATTGGGCACAATTATGTGAAAACATCACGATTTTGTAACAGTAATCCACAGAAGGAACAAATGATGCTGGAAAATTATTTATGTTTACTAGGGAGAAATAACCAAATATGACAAACATAATAAACTGGGGAATGATTGGTTGCGGGGATGTTACAGAAGTTAAAAGCGGACCGGCATTTAGCAAAGTTCAGGATTCTAAACTGGTTGCAGTGATGAGCAGGAACGGCCAACGGGCAGCCGATTATGCACGCCGTCATCAGGTACCAAAATGGTATGATGATGCGCAGCGCCTGATTGACGATCCGGAAGTGAATGCCATCTATATCGCCACGCCACCCCAGTCGCATGAAGCGTTAACCATTGCTGCATTGAACGCGGGCAAGCCTGTTTACGTAGAAAAGCCAATGGCCGTGCATGCAGATGCAAGCAAAAACATGCTTCAGGCTTCCTATGAGAATGGCACCAAATTAACGGTTGCACATTACCGCCGGGAGCAGCCTGTTTTCAAAAAGATAAAGTCGTTGCTGGAAGAGCATACCATCGGGCAGGTAAAATATGTGAACCTTAAATACCTCGTTCCGCCACTTACTGCGGAAGAACTTCAGGATCCGAAGACACAGTGGCGCATTGATCCGGCGATATCCGGAGGGGGCTTGTTTCACGACATGGCACCGCACCAGCTGGACCTGATGTTGCATTTCTTCGGTCCAGCGGAAAAGGCGATGGGCATCGCCACCAATCAGGCCGGGTTATACCCCGCCGCCGACCTGGTAAGTGGCACGATCAAATTCCTGAACAACATTGTATTCACCGGAACATGGTGCTTCTCTGCGCCCATCGAAGATCAAAGGGACATCTGCAGGATTGTCGGAACAGAAGGAAGCATTTCATTTCCCATTTTCGGAAAGCCGGAGATCACCCTTCAGCTGAACGGGAACATGGAGAAGATTCATTTCGAACCGCTTCAGCACGTTCAACAACCGATGATTGATGCTACGGTCCGTTATTTTCTGAACAAAGGGCCTAATCCCAGTACAGGAGAGAACGGACTGGCGGTGATGGAACTCATTGATAAATTCTCGTCCCGGTAAGCCAGTCCGTTCGTCTGTTATAGTTTACGTCGCTTTTTCTCTTTCTGAATGAGATTTAGCTCTCTGCTGGTCTGCCCAGCGATAGAAGTGTTCTCCTGAGCCCTTCTGAACAAGTAAGGCATAACTGCTTTAACCGGACCATAAGGAACGTATTTAGCAACGTTGTAGTTAGAATCAGACAGGTTGAAACTCAGGTTATCGCTCATGCCCAGTAGTTGTGCAAAGTACACATGGGGATGGTTGTGCGGGATCTGATGTTGATCTATAAGTTGCGCCAGCAGTTTACAACTGTCTTCATTGTGGGTACCACAGACAAAACCTATCTGCTCGATATGTTCAACACAGTATTTCAAAGTCGCATTGAAATCCTGATCGGTTGCCGCCTTATCAGGTTGTATTGGTGAACGGTATCCCATCTTCTCTGCACGCTCGCGTTCCTTCTCCATGTATGCGCCACGAACCATCTTCACGCCAAGCAGATATCCGCTGTTGCTGGCAATGAGGTGATCCGCCTTTATATCGGCTAGCTTATCATGTCTATACAGCTGGTAGGTATTGTAAATCAATACACGTTCCTTATTGAACATGCGCATCATTTCCATGGCAAGATCATCGATGGTTTGCTGAATCCAGCTCTCCTCAGCGTCAATCATCACCGGAACATCCTTCTCAAAGGCGGTCCGGCAGATCCGCTCGCAGCGAACTTTTACACGGCCAAATTCCGCCTGCTCTGCAACAGATAGGGGTGCTTTGGCATCTATTTTTTCCAGCAATCCAAAGCGGCCGATCCCGGTAACTTTAAACACGGTTATAGGAATCCGCACATCCCCTGCTGCCCGTTCTATGGTCCGGATGATCTCGTCGCAGGTGAAGTTGAAAACTTCTTCTTGCTCTTCCCCCTCAACAGAATAGTCAAGGATGGTCCCCACATTTGCGGAGGCCAGCTGGGCAATGGTATGTTCGCACTCTGCAATGGTCTCCCCGCCGCAAAATTGCTTGAATATGGTTGCTTTGATTACTGATTTTATAGGGAGGCCAACGTTAAGAAAGAAGTTCGTAACCGGGGGGCCAACCTTAGTTAGGAAGTTACTGCTGATAACCTTGAACAGTAAGTATGATGCGTTGAGCTCGGAATTGGATTTGTTACGAAAAGCAATCTCTGTATTCTCAAAGTTGAGCTTTTTAGTGCTGGAAATTTCCATTTAAATGTGCTGGTTAGTCAAAAAGAATGCAAAAGTATCAATTCCTTAGATAGCAAAGATACAACCCTTTGTAATTAATTGTAATTTTGCACGACCATGATAGAATTTAAATTAGAAGGCGAATTTATTCCCCTGATCCAGTTGCTTAAAGCAACAGCGCTGGTTCAAAGCGGCGGGGAAGCTCAAACCGTTGTTGAAGACGGCCTTGTGAAATACAATGGAAAAGTTGATCACCGCAAACGGCTTAAGGTCAGAGTAGGTGATGTAATCGATTTTATGGGTCAAAAAATAAAGGTGATATAATGGCTGAACTAATTAACTCTGGTCACACGATTCACTTTGAGACGCAGCTTGAACCTTTACAACAATTTTTGGAGCATGAAAAGTACAGCAGGGTGTTCATCTTTACGGACCGCAACACCTCTGAGCATTGCCTTCCCGTCCTGATGGAGCTTTTGGGCGACTTCAACAATTACGACCTGATTGAAACGGATCCCGGCGAGGAGAACAAGAATATCGATTTTTGCATCGGCGTCTGGAAGACGCTGCTTGACTTTGAGGCAGACCGCAAATGTCTGATGATTAATCTGGGTGGTGGCGTCATTACAGATATGGGTGGGTTTATCGCTTCTACCTATAAGAGAGGTATCGATTTTATCAATATTCCAACGACCTTGCTTGCGCAGGTTGATGCCTCCGTAGGTGGAAAAACAGGTATTGACATCGACAACGTCAAAAATATGGTGGGTACCTTCGCGCTTCCACAGGCTGTATTTATAGAATCTGCTTTCCTGAAAACCCTTCCGGAGCGCGAGTTGCTTTCCGGCTTCGCCGAGATGATTAAACATGGGTTGATCCTTGATGCACCGTATTATGAAGCACTTAAAAAGAGTGATTACAGGAGTCCTGATCCAGAACTGATCTTCAGATCGGTAGAACTGAAAAATCAGGTCGTTACAGAAGACCCTACCGAAAAAGGCTTGAGAAAGATCTTGAATTTTGGACATACGATCGGGCACGCGGTAGAAAGCTTCTCCTTAAGCAATAGTAAAAATCCACTCACGCACGGTGAAGCAATAGCCGTGGGAATGATCTGTGAGGGTTATTTGTCTGTGAAAAACAGTACGCTAACACAAGCCGAGCTGGATGATCTGACAACTTTCATAAAGAGCATCTACCCAGAACACAACATGCGACCTGCGAATTTTGAAAAGATCCTGGACTTGCTTAAAAGCGACAAGAAAAACGAGCATGGACATATCTATTTCTCCTTGCTTGAGGGAATAGGTAAATGTGAATTTAACTGTAAGGTTGCGGAGCAGGATTTGACAGAGAGCCTGGAGTACTACATTTCGGCTTATAAAAGGTAATCGCCGTCGTCCTTATTGAAGATTGATACATTCCTTATGGAAAGAGCACACACAACATTAAGGAAATTACAAATTGGTTCTGCGGAACAAAAGAGCCCTTGCAGCTCAGTGAGAAGCAAAATATCAGTTAAATTCTGTTACGCCATCGCTTAGGCTTAAATACAGAAACAAATTTTTTTAATTTAACTCTTGACAAATTAAATTTTGTTGCTACATTTGACAAACAACAACAAAGATGAATAATTGCACTACATATTGGTTTGGATACTTTTACTATTTTAGTAAGAGCCGGGACTAATATGCAATCTAAATAGAGATATTGTATAAAGTCCCGGCCACAAGCCGGGACTTTTTTTGTTTACGCCAAGGCAGTTTTGTACGGTTACAAAAGCTGCTTAATTAAGATAAAAATGAAAGAAGGAACAAGGGTTGCAATTCAGGGTATCAAAGCATCATTTCATGAGGAAGCGGCGTTCAAGTTTTTCGGGAAAGACATTGAAACAATAGAATGTAATTCCTTTAAGCAGACCTGCGAAAGCATTAAAAATGGTGATGCAGACTTTGTTGTCATGGCCATAGAGAATTCAATTGCCGGTAGTCTGCTGCCCAATTACTCCCTGATACGTGATTACAATTTATCAATCACAGGAGAAGTGTACCTACCGATCCAGTTGCACCTTATGGCCCTTCCTGGTGTGAAGTTCGAAGACATCAAGTACGTTACTTCCCACCCTATTGCCCTTAGACAATGTATTGATTTCATCGATCAGTTCCCTCATCTTCAGGTTGTGGAAAGCAGTGATACCGCTGCCTGTGCAAAGAAAATCAGGGAACAACAGCTTACCGATACCGTTGCTATTGCGAACACACTCGCTGCTGAACTGTACGACCTGAACATCATCGAAAGACATATAGAATCAAACCGAAAGAACTATACCCGCTTTCTGATCCTTAAGAACATTCCGGAGGATGAAACTACGACTGCAAACAAAGCTTCCATCTGTTTTCAGGTGGGCAATGCTGTCGGTGCGCTATCCCGGGTGCTCAACATCTTCGCCGAAGAGGGAATCAATTTATCCAAAATTCAATCCATGCCGGTACTTGGCAAAAGAAACGAGTATAATTTTTACATCGATATAGAGTGGACAGATGTAAAACGCTATGATATCGCCATAAGAAAGGTATTAAAATACACGGTTAACTTCAATATTATGGGTGAATACGTGAAAAATGACGAAGTTTAGGCTCCCCTATCAATATTCGAACATAGATCTGCCGGAGTAAGGCAAAAAAACACATACCAGAACAATAAATACTTAATTAGCAAACGTAAAAGCATAGATAATGAAATTAAATTTAAACATCCAGCCACTTAGCAGTTGGATTTCCATCAAAAACCAGCCGTTAATTATTTCCGGACCGTGCAGTGCAGAAACGGAAGAACAATTGCTTTCAACGGCTCACTTGCTGGCGGAAACAGGAAAAGTTTCCGTTTTAAGAGCAGGAATCTGGAAACCACGTACCCGTCCGGGAGAATTTGAAGGAATCGGCAGCATCGGCCTGGAATGGTTGAAAAAAGCCAAAGAACAAACAGGCCTCCCAACAGCAGTTGAGGTTGCTACCGCAAAACATGTGGAAGAAGCACTTGCTGCTGGCGTAGACATTTTATGGGTTGGTGCAAGAACAACAGCAAATCCTTTCTCTGTACAGGAAATTGCTGATGCACTTAAAGGTGTAGATATTCCTGTGCTGGTTAAAAACCCGGTTAATCCTGACCTATCTTTATGGGTTGGTGCACTGGAACGCATAAACAATGCAGGCGTCACTAAAATTGGTGCCATACACCGTGGATTCTCTTCATTCGAGAAAAGCTCTTTCCGTAACGAGCCAATGTGGGAACTTGCCATTCAATTGAAAACGTTATGCCCGGAATTGCCGATCATTAACGATCCAAGTCACATTTGCGGAAACCGAGAACTGATTCCTTATGTTGCCCAGAAAGCATTAGACTTAGACATGCAAGGATTGATGATCGAGTCGCACATTGACCCATCTGTTGCGTGGACTGACGCGAAACAACAAGTAACACCTGCAGCACTTTCTGAACTTGCCGACAAGCTCTCTATCCGCCAGGCAGAATCTGTGAGTGAAGAATTTGCAGACAAGCTTGCTGAGTTACGCAAACAAATTGATAAAATAGATGACCTGATGATTCAGAAGCTGGCAGAACGCATGGCTTTAGTAGAGAAGATCGGTGAATTCAAAAGAGACAACAAAGTAACCATCCTTCAGGTTAACCGTTGGGATGAGATCATGAAGAAACGCAGTGCTATTGCCAAAATATTGAAACTGGATGCAAGTTTCACAGAGAAATTCCTGGAACTTGTACACGGAGAGTCCATAAGAAAACAGACATTGATTATGAACGAGGGTAAAACGCCAGCAAACATCGTTGAAGCCCCAGCTCCTTTACAAGTTTAGTTTCCAAGCACATTATAAGCGGTAATCCCCCATGACCAACAAAAAGAACGCAGTTGTTACCTTCTCCGGAAACCAGGAAACTGAGGCCACAATCTATCTGACCGGCTCAAAGAGCGAAAGCAACAGGGCACTCATCATCTCGGCACTCAGTAAAGGCCTGGTTAAAGTTGAAAACCTTTCAGATGCTGCGGACACGGTGATATTAAGTGGGATCCTAACAAGACTCCAGAACTCAGCATCCGAAACCAAGACAATAGACGTTGGCCATGCGGGCACAGCAATGCGTTTTTTAACGGCTTACTTGCCAACACTTAACCGGTCTTTCGAACTGACCGGATCTAAAAGAATGCAGGAACGCCCAGTTAAATTACTTACCGAAGCCCTGAACACCCTTGGTGCATCCATTGAGTACAAAGAAGAAACCGGTTATCCACCACTGTTGATCTCCGGGAACTTCAAGCAGAAAACAAACCGGATCAGGATCAAGGGTGATGTCAGCAGCCAGTACATCTCTGCACTGCTTATCATAGCGCCTACACTCGAACTTGGCTTGTTCCTGGAAATTGAAGGATATCTGACCTCAGAGCCGTACGTACGGATGACTTTGAAGATGCTGGAAGAAGCGGGAATACGCCATGCCTGGAATGACAATGTGATCCATATTGAGCACCAGGAATTCAGGGATGCAACACTAGTTGTAGAGCCCGACTGGAGTGCTGCTTCCTATTGGTATAGCATTGTTGCGCTGTCTGAAAAGGCTCAGGTAACCCTACCCTATCTCAAAGAAGACAGTTTGCAAGGCGACAGCCGTATTGAAAGTATAATGAATGCTTTCGGTGTCCGATCTGTAAGAACAGAGGACGGTATACAGCTAAACTCTGCCCCACTGGATATTACCCACACGGACGTACTCGATCTAAAGGACTGCCCGGATCTTGCACAGACCATTATCGTATGTGCAGCAGCCAAAGGCATCAACTTAAAGCTCACTGGTCTGGAAACCTTAAAAATTAAAGAGACGAACCGCGTAAAAGCTTTACAGAATGAACTTGCGAAGATCGGCGTGGAACTTCTTGAAGAAGATCTGATCTACACCCTCGACTGCTCGAATCTGAATTTTCCAGAAAAGGTGAGTTTCAAAACCTATGATGATCATCGTATGGCCATGGCTTTAGCGCCACTGGCTATGCTGATCAAGGAAGTGGAGATGGAAGACTATCAGGTGGTGGAGAAGTCATATCCAGATTTCTGGAACGACCTGACGAGGGCCGGTTTTAGCATCAAAGAATTATAATTTAGAACATTAGTATGGCAGGGAATTCATTTGGACAGGCGTTCAAAATCTCCACGTTTGGAGAATCGCATGGAGTAGCAATCGGCGTTATTATAGATGGCTGTCCGGCAAACTTGGAAATCGATCAGGCATTTATACAGGCTGAGCTGGACCTGCGAAGGCCAGGACAATCTAAAATCACCACCCAGCGTAAGGAAAGTGATACCGTTCAAATCCTATCGGGCGTATTTGAAGGTAAAAGCACTGGTACCCCCATCGCATTGCTGATCCCAAATGAGGATCAACGCTCCAAGGATTACGCGCACAATAAAGATGTTTACCGCCCCTCGCATGCAGATTATACCTACGACGCCAAATACGGCTTCCGCGATCACCGTGGTGGCGGCAGGTCTTCCGCAAGGGAGACCGCAGCACGTGTAGCTGCAGGAGCAATTGCCAAACTACTGCTGAAACATGAAGGAATCGGGATCTTTGCACATGTATCGGCTGTCGGCAAAATAAATGCCCCTAATCTTTCCGATCTCAGCCTTGAAGAACTTTATCAGCAGCGGGAAGAAAATATCGTGCGCTGCGCTGACCCCGGGACAGCAAAGCAAATGATTGAATGCATTGATGAAGTAAGGAAAGATGGAGATACCATTGGCGGGAAAGTGAGCTGCATTATCCGCAACTGCCCGGTCGGCCTCGGTGAGCCGGTGTTCGACAAGTTACATGCAGAACTCGGTAAAGCCATGCTGAGCATCAATGCCGTACACGGTTTTGAATACGGATCTGGATTTAGTGGAAGTGAAATGCGGGGCTCCGAACACAATGATATCTTTTTGATCAAAGAAGGCAAGCCTACAACGTTAACCAACTTTTCTGGTGGCATACAGGGTGGCATATCCAACGGCATGGAAATAGATTTCAGCGTTGCCTTTAAACCGGTCGCAACCATCATGCACAACCAGCAAACGGTAAACGCAGCCGGTGACGCAGCAGAGATCAAAGGCAAAGGCCGGCATGACCCTTGTGTTGTGCCGAGGGCGGTGGTCATTGTTGAAGCCATGGCAGCGCTGGTACTCGCAGATCTGTTACTGCGCAACCGCGCCAGCCGCCTGAATTAAAATATAGCAGGGAATTTAGATGCATTGTGTTCGTGCATCATCTTATAAACCGTCTCAATCACATCGTCTACCGAAGGCTTGGTGAAATAATCACCATCCGAGCCATAAGGTGTACGGTGTGCTTTAGCAGTCAATGTTGCCGGCTGCGCATCCAGGTAAAAATATCCCTTCTGCACCTCTACAATCTGCTGGAGCAAATAAGCACTTCCGCCACCAGGCACATCTTCATCTACAACCAACAGTTTATTTGTTTTTTGAAGTGATTTCACGCAGAGCTGATCCGTATCAAACGGCAATAAAGTCTGCGGGTCAATGATCTCCACAGAGATGTCCATCTGCCGCAATTCTTCCGCAGCCTCCTCAATTATTCTCAAAGTAGAGCCATAGGAAACGATTGTTACGTCCGTTCCCTCACGAAGAACTTCCGCTTTCCCCAAAGGGACGGTATAGTCGCCGACATTGTCGGGCATCTTTTCCTTCAACCGGTATCCATTCAGACATTCGATCATCAAGGCGGGCTCATCAGACCGGAACAGCAGGTTGTACATCCCGGCGGCCTGCGTCATATTGCGGGGAACACAGATGTGTAAGCCCCTCAAAGACCCGAGGATCATCGCAATGGGAGATCCCGAATGCCACACCCCTTCTAAACGGTGTCCGCGTGTGCGGATAATGACCGGCGCTTTCTGACCACCCTTTGTGCGGTAAGACAATGTTGCCAGATCATCGCTTAATATATTCAAGGCAAAAAGCAGGTAATCCAGATACTGTATTTCAGCAATTGGTTTCAAACCACGCATGGCCATTCCAATGCCCTGTCCCACAATGGTCATCTCGCGGATCCCGGTATCTGTTATTCTTAATTCTCCATATTTGGCCTGCAAGCCTGCAAAGCCCTGGTTCACATCCCCAATGCTTCCCAGATCCTCGCCAAATGCAACCAGACGTGGATCACGGGCAAAATTTGCATCGAAACAAGCATTCAGCAGTTCACGGCCATCCACCATCTTGTTGTTTTCGGAATACGACACTGCTGTCTGGGGAACCAGAAAGGGGCTGTCGATGCCGTCTGTAAACAATTTACTATTGTACCGTTCGGCGTTTGCCTCGCTTGCCTCACCATACCAGTCCAGTAACTTTGTTCTGGCATCAGACGGCTTGTTTATGGTTAAGCGAAGTGCCTTGCGTATAGAAGACATCAGCTCCCGGCGCAAAGCGTCTGGGGTTGCGGCAAGCTGCGCCGTAATTTTCTTAAGCGCTATACTATTTGGTTCAAGCGCGTTGATCATGGCTATTGCCTGATCCTTTTCGTCCTTGACACTGCCCAGAAATTCAGTCCATGCTGCTCTTTGTGCATTCCGGACAAATATCTTCGCTTCCGCTTCAATGGCCGCAATCTCTTCCTCTGTACCAATTGCAGACTCCAGCATCCACTTCCGCATCTGCGCGATACAGTCGTATTCTTTTTCCCATTCGAGCCGCGGCTTATCTTTGTAACGCTCATGGGAACCTGATGTCGAGTGGCCTTGCGGCTGGGTAACTTCCGTTACATGAATTAGTACCGGAACATGTTCCTCGCGGCAAACATCTATGGCTTTCTGGTAAGTTTCGCAAAGTGCCGGATAATCCCAGCCCCTCACTTTATAAATTTCATATCCCGCTTGCGTTTCATTGCGCTGCAGTCCTTTTAGAATCTCAGATATATCTTCTTTAGTCGTCTGGTATTTCGCCGGAACAGAAATCCCGTAGGCATCATCCCAAATAGACACGGCCATGGGTATTTGCAAAACGCCGGCGGCATTGATCGCCTCAAAAAATACCCCTTCAGAAGTCGAGGCATTGCCGATGGTACCAAAAGCCACCTCATTTCCCTTTACAGAGAAATTCTTTAAATAATCCAGTTCCGGATTCTGTCTAAACAGCTTCGAAGCGTATGCCAGTCCGACCAGGCGGGCCATCTGCGCTCCTGTCGGTGCAATATCTGCGGAGCAGTTTTTGATCTCCGTAAGATCCTTCCAGCTGCCGTCATCATTTAAGGAGCGGGTGGCGAAGTGACAATTCATCTGCCGCCCTGCAGAGGATGGATCGGCTTCTACGTCCGGATGGGCATATAGTTGAGCGAAGAATTCTTTGATGCTGGTGATGCCTGTCGCGAATGCGAAGGTCTGATCACGGTAATATCCGGAGCGCCAGTCGCCATTCCGGAATGCTTTAGCCATGGCAATCTGCGGAACTTCCTTTCCATCGCCGAATATTCCGAACTTTGCTTTGCCGGATAACACCTCTTTACGTCCCAGTAAGCTGGCTTGCCTGCTTTCAACAGCTATTTTATAATCCTGGAAAACAATCTTCTTGAAGTCATCAAAAGTCAATTCAGAGGTATCAATTGGATTGGTTGTAAGGCTGATATCTGGCGTCATAAGCAATTTATTACCCGGCAAAGATATGAATTTTCTAAACGAAGGCTAAGCCGTGGATTGTAATATAAATAAGAGAATGCCGCGGATGTATAAATAAAACCTTATTTTTGTTTGATAAATAAGATCAGGAATTTTAGTTGAATTTAACAATATTATACACCTGAAATATACTTAGTACAACCGTAAACAACTTACACACGTTATCATTTACCAAACAGCTTTATAACTTATGAAAAAACTCATTTTATTATTTACGTTATTCCTTGGTGCAACAGTGGCGGTTAATGCGCAAAGCAAAACTGCTGAATTTAAGTTCGATAAAGAGTCCCATAACTTCGGAAAGGTGGTCTTAGGCACTCCTGTTTCTATAGATTTCAAGTTCACAAACGTAGGTGATGAGCCTTTAATCATTTCAAAAGTAGAAACCAGCTGTGGCTGTACCGTTCCGGAATATACGCAGACACCTGTTAAGAAAGGAGAATCCGGGCTGATCAAGGTAACTTTTAACCCTGCAGGCGCGCCTCTTCCGTTCAGTAAGATCGTGACCATTACTTCTAATGCCAAAACCACTACAAAAGTGCTTTACATTAAAGGGGAGACAATAGCCAAATAGACTTAAAAAGATATTCATCACAAAAACCCCGTTAATCAGCGGGGTTTTTTATTTTTGCACCATGCCTAATATATCAGAAAAAGGGGTTCAAATGCCCGCTTCGCCCATTAGAAAACTTACACCATACGCCGATCAGGCCAAGCGTGATGGTAAAAAGGTTTACCACTTAAATATCGGACAGCCCGACATTGCCACACCTGTGGGCATGTTGGATGCGGTAAAAAATATAGACTTCGATGTTTGGGCCTATACCTCCTCGGAGGGTACCCTAACCTACCGCAGCAAGCTTGCGGAATACTACAACAAACTCGGCTACAACATTACCCCGGAGGACATTCTGGTTACTGTTGGTGGGTCTGAGGCCATCACCATCGCCATGCAGACCTGCGTAAATGAAGGCGATGAGATCATCATTCCAGAGCCTTTCTATGCCAATTACAACGGTTTTGCCTGCATGAGCAACGTTGTCGTTAAACCCATATTATCTTATATCGAGAACGGATTTGCCCTGCCGGCAATCTCTGAATTTGAGAAGCTGATCACGGATAAAACCAAGGCGATCATCATCTGCAACCCAAACAATCCTACCGGATACCTTTATTCCCGGGAAGAGCTTGACGCGCTTAAAGCACTTTGTGTAAAGTACGATCTATTCCTGTTCTCTGATGAGGCCTACCGAGAATTCTGCTATGACGGCAGGGAATTCATCTCCCCTATGCATCTGGAGGGACTGGAAGAGCACGTGGTCATTATGGACACGGTATCAAAGAGATACAGCGCCTGCGGCGCGAGGCTGGGATGTTTGATCACCAAGAATAAAGAGGTCATAAAATCAGCCTTGAAATTTGCACAGGCACGGCTAAGCCCGGGGATGGTAGAACAAATCGCCGGTACGGCCGCCGTAGACACTCCCGACAGCTACTTTGAAGAAGTGAACAAAGAATATACCCTCCGAAGAGATACTTTGGTGGCCAGGTTAAATGCCATTGAAGGGGTATTTTGCCCAAATCCGGGCGGCGCATTCTATGTCGTAGCCAAATTCCCGATTGATGATGCAGATGCATTTTGCCAATGGATGCTGGAAAGCTTTGCGCTGAATGGCGAAACTGTTATGATGGCCCCTGCTACAGGATTCTATTCCACACCAGATTCCGGCAAGAACGAAGTCAGAATGGCCTATGTTTTAAACACAGGAGAACTTAACAAAGCCATGGATTGCCTGGAGGTTGCCTTGCAACAATATCCGGGAAGGACCATTTAAGCAATTATTTGATGCTGGATTGTCTTCAATCCGGATGTAAATAGTCTTCCAGGATAAAGCCCCGCTACAATCATAGCGGGGTTTATCGTTTACTTCCCCGGCGTTTGATGCCTGCTGTTGATCAGATTCGCAATCAGCGCCGTCCATCCGGTCTGATGTGAGGCACCAAGCCCCCTACCGCTGTCCCCGTGAAAATACTCACTGAACCACAGGTAATCTTTAAAATGGGGATCATGCTGAAGCTTTTCATTGTCGCCAAAGAAAACCCGCTTTCCGGCAGCATTGCGTTTGAAAATACCGATAATCCGTTCGGACAGTGCCATGGCGATTTCACGAAGTGAAAGCAGGTTGCCAGATCCGGTCGGATATTCCACAATGAAGTCATCGCTGTAGTAATCATGAAAGCGAAGCAGACTCCGCACAATAAGATAGTTTACCGGCATCCAGATTGGGCCGCGCCAATTGCTGTTCCCACCGAACATACCGCTATCACTTTCCCCAGGCAGGTATTTCACCTCCAGGTTGGCGTTTTCAGATGGAAATATATATGGTTCATCAGCGTAGGTCTTAGACAAACTTCTGATGCCATAGTCGCTTAGGAACTCTGCTTCATTCAACATTCTGAACAGGATACGCTTGACCCGGTGGCCACGCAACAGACTTAAAAGGTGTTTATCGTCGGTTCCTTTTTCGGTCCATCGGGACACCAGTGTTGCAAGATTCGGTCTGTTGGTCAGAAACCATTCCATTCGCGCTGCAAACAGTGGCAGTTTTTTCAGCGTATCGTCCCTAATAACTTCTACTGCGAATAATGGAATGAGACCTACCATGCTGCGCAGCTTCAGTTTCAGGGTCCGCGTGGAGTCTACAAAAAGTTCATCGTAAAAGAATTCATCTTCCGGATCCCACAGACCCGTATCACCGAGGCCCATAATGTTCATTATTGCCCCGGCGATGTACAGAAAATGTTCAAAGAACTTCGTTGCCATGTCTTCATATACGCGATTATGGAGGGCAAGTTCAAGAGAGATGTGCATCATATTCAGAGCGTACATGGCCATCCAGCTTGTGCCATCTGCCTGCTGAATAGACATTCCCGGCGGCATCTTCATACTCCGGTCAAACACGCCGATGTTGTCCAGGCCAAGGAAGCCTCCGGAAAAAATGTTAATCCCATGTTCATCTTTACGGTTCACCCACCAGGTAAAGTTGATCAGCAGCTTCTGAAATACCGATTCCAGAAATACGTGGTCTCCCATTCCGCCATTGTTTTTCTGGTCCATTTTATAGACCTCCCATGTTGCCCATGCATGAACAGGCGGATTCGTATCGTCGAAGTTAAATTCATAAGCTGGAAACTGCCCGTTTGGGTGCATATACCACTCTTTGGTCAGCAACATCAGCTGCTGCTTCGCAAATTCCGGATCAACCAGCGCCAGGCTAACACAATGAAAGCCGAGATCCCAGGAGGCATACCAGGGGAACTCCCACTTATCGGGCATCGAAATGATGTCTGCATTGTTCAGGTGCTTCCAGTTCAGATTTCTGGAGTTGCTGTGGCCAGCAGGTGGTATGGGCCCGGCTGGATCACCTTTAAGCCAGACCGGCACGTCGTAGTAATAAAATTGCTTGTTCCAGAGCAAACTCGCAAGTGCCTGGCGCTGAATCAGCTTCTCGTCGGCATCGTCAATGTTTTCCTGCAGGGCCTGATAAAACTCATCCGTCTCCCGCATACGCTTCTTAAAGATCTTGTCGAAGTCTGCAAAAGGACTTGTTGCAGTACCCTTGGATAGCCTCAGGCGGACGACCTGCGATGTGCCACCCTCGAGCTGCAGCGCAATCAGCGCTGCAGCTTTGGTTCCCCGCGCCGCGGGATTAACCGCCGAGGAGTCGTTGTGTACAACGTAATTGTTTATTCCGTCTTTACAATACTTGTTTCCGTTATCATATCCGTACAATCTGGAGGTGTTACTTTCATTTTCTGTAAACAACCAGTGCACCGGCTGCGCACTATCTAGAAAATACTCCCCTAAAGAAGCATCCTGTATCCGCAGCTGCGTATTACTTATCCTGGATATAGATTGTACTTTCTCCTGATCTCCCCATGACCAGGTATTCCGGAACCACAGGGTCGGCAAAAGGGTTAATGCCGCAGCCTTATCGCTCCTGTTGTGCACCGTCATTTCAATCAGGATGTCTTCCGGAGCAGCTTTTGCATAAGCAATGAAAATATCGAAGTATTCGTCACGATCGAAGATTCCGGTATCCAGTAGCTCATATTCTGCGTTCTCGCGCGACCGTCTCGCGTTCTCCGCCCGTAAGTCTTCATACGGGAAAGCCTGCTGTGGATACTTATACAGCATCTTCATATAAGAGTGTGTCGGCGAAGAATCCAGATAGTAGAACAGTTCTTTCACGTCCTCGCCGTGGTTGCCCTCAGAATTGGTGAGGCCGTAGAAGACTTCCTTAACAATGCCATCCTTACCATTCCAAAAAGCGGGTGCAAAACAAAGCTGTTGTTTTGAATCTGATATTCCGCCAATTCCTTCCTCGCCCCAGCGCCAGGCCTTGCTGCGTGCCATGTCATGCGTGTTGGAATTCCAGACGTTCCCATCAGCACTGTAGTCTTCCCGCACGGTTCCCCATTGCCTGTTGGAGACATAGGGTCCCCATTTCTTCCAGCTCTTCTTCGTTAATCGTTTCGCTTCTTCAGTCATTCTGCCATTTCGCTTCTTGAGTCATTCTTCAGGTTTATTGTATTAAAGGTAAAAAACGAATTTCACCGGGAACAAGGCAAAGCACTTTTTTACATGCCTGTGTATGCTCATGCATTCGCCCGGGCGGATGCGTACCGACAACCATCAGCTACATTCATTGAGAACACTTCTGCATTCATCATAATTTAGTCAGAATGAAGACGAGTTTAAATTAACCAAAACCTCCTCACTCCCCTGGTGTTAGCTTCTCAATTAATCATAAACTAATACTACACAGTCAGACCCGGCATCATGGAAAAATACACTGACCTCAACAAACAATATATCAACGGCGAGTGGCGGGAAGGAAGTACCGACGACGTGATCGAAAACCTGAATCCTTACAATGGAATCTTGTTAAACACCTATAAGGGAGCTGGCAAGGATGACGTAGATGAGGCTTTCGCTACCGCTAAGGAGGCTTCAAAAGGATGGAGCAAAGGACATCCACTGGAAAGGCGTGACCTGATGCTTCGTGCGGCGGAGATTATGATGCAGCGAAAAGAGGAATTCATCAACTGGATCATCACAGAAGTTGGCGGCACCCAAATCAAAGCCGAGGTTGAGGTTACACAAACGTACAACATGCTCATTGAATCTGCGGGCTATCCTACCCGGGTAAATGGGTTGACCATTCCTTCCTATACTCCAGGCAAGGAAACGTATGTGTTCCGCAAAGCGCTGGGCGTGATCAGCATGATCAGCCCCTGGAACTTCCCTCTCTACCTCTCCATGCGCACAATTGCCCCCGCGCTGGCTGTCGGAAATGCTGTAGTCATAAAACCGGCGTCCCAGTCGCCAGTGACCGGCGGTGTGATCATCGCAAAGCTTTTTGAGGAAGCCGGGATCCCTAAAGGTGTCCTGAACTGTGTTGTCGGCATATCCGGAACGATAGGCGATTATTTTGTTGCCAATGAAACTTCGAAGCTGATATCCTTCACCGGCTCCACACCTGTAGGTAAGGGCATAGGCAAAATTGCTGGCGAGGGCTTAAAAAAGCTGGCACTTGAGCTCGGCGGAAACAATGCTTTCGTCATCCTGGACGATGCGGACGTGGACAGAGCAGTAGATTCCGCAATCTTCGGACGTTTTATCCACCAGGGACAGGTGTGTATGTCTACCAACCGGATCCTAATTCATGAAAGCATCTATGCGGAGTTTAAAGATAAGTTCGTCCGCCGTGCTGCAGCACTTTCATATGGGGATCCTTCGGACAAAACCACTATTATCGGGCCTTTGATCGACAACAAAGCGGTTAAGCACGTGCTTGATCTGGTGGAACGTTCCGTACAGGCCGGTGCAAAACTGGAAACTGGAGGCACTGCGGAAGGGAACGTGGTTATACCTACGGTACTATCCGGCGTAACCAAAGATATGCCCATCTTCCAGGAGGAAATATTCGGGCCGGCGGTCGGTCTGGTATCTTTCAAAGACGATGAAGAGGCACTTGAACTTGCCAACGGAACGGAGTTCGGTCTTAGTGGCGCCCTCCACACGAGGGACCTGCAGCGGGGTATTCAGTTCGCCAAGCGGGTAGAGACAGGCATGATACACATTAACGACCAGTCTGTGAACGACGAGATGAACACTCCGTTCGGCGGCGAGAAGAACTCTGGTGTCGGCCGCTTTGGCGGTGATTTCATACTTGACGAGATGACCTCCGTACAGTGGGTCAGCGTACAGGTGGAGCCGAGACAGTACCCATTTTGAGCTTAACAGCGCAAACGCAACACACTACTGTCACAATGCGCTGACAGTCATTTATTTGATTTTAATTTATGTACCTTGCACTTGATGATTGAAACAAAAATAGATACCCCAGAGGCAACTACCCGTAAAAAAGAACAATTCGAAGAACAACTTATTGCAATTGATTCAAAATACCAGCGCTGGTTTGGTCAAAGAAACCACCCTTTCACCGGCGAAACAGATAACATTCACAATTACTTCCGTTACTTTACTTCTGCAGAAGGCAGTGTGCAGCTCCACTTGAAAGATGGTCTACCACTTGAGATTGGTAAAGATTGCAGACTTGCGTTCGAAAATATCTTTCAAAATTAAGCAACTGCTGATTCCGGACATGATCCACTACGGTCAGATATAAAGAGCACTGCACTATGGGTATTTGCCCGCAGCATCTATTATTACGATATTTGTGGTCACTATGTCTGTTAAAAAGAAGAATAAAGCAAATAAACCGGTGGCGGTTACACGCCCATCGACAAGCCGGAAATATATTGTAAGAAAAGCGATCGTCCTGGCTATACTCATTATCTTAGCCCTGATACTTTACGTTGATTCGCAAACTGGATTCATAAAGTCGCTGGTTGGCGACAAAACATTTGAGATACGTATCCGCAAATAAGGATTTGATTCCAACACATTCGTTTTAGAAACAAAAGGTTAATCTTTAAAAAAGGTTAACCTTTTGTTGTTTACAGCGCTTCTGTAGGCAGCGGTTTTTCAGGATGTAAGGTGTGGTCAGAAAAGCAACATGAAAATGTAAAGCAAATTCAGTAAAATGGAATCAGGTGTTAAGTAATTTCAGTACAAGACACAATGATTCTTGACGCGGACTGCCCTACCTTTTCCTTAGCTCTTCCTTACCTTTCCCTTACCTTTCCTTTACCTCTTTGCTAAGGAAAAGGTAGGCCAAAGCCAGGTCAGGAACTATTCCGGCTTATGTTATGACCACACCTTTGTGGACAGCAATCTTAAGTTGTTCTTCTCGATGCCAATGATCATATTTGTTCTATCAGAAACGCCAAAATGGAAGAGACTGCAGGACTGCTGAATCAAATCAGGCACCACGACAAGTTGCCGATTACGCTGAATGAAAATTGCGCAATACCGTTGCCGGATGATATTCTGCGGCGGCTGTTAAAACCGCATCGGTTGTCCTTTTACTACCTGGTGTTTATGGATCAGGGTGAAGATACTTATACCGCAGACTTAAAGGACATCACCATTTCGGATGGACAGCTGGTCTTCGGTTTGCCAAACCAGATTTTCGCCAATCCACTAAAGCATAACAAAAATAAAAACTACAAGCTGGGTTTTGACGAAAACACATTGGCCCTGCTCCCGCGTGCTTATCCCTTTCTTGTAAACCCTTTTGGTTCGAACATGATCAGGTTTAATGCAGCGGCTAAACAACGGGTAAAGTCGACCTTTTCCATTCTGTTCCAGCTTCTTCATTCCCCCGGGAAGCAACAAAATACAGAGATCATTTTGGCGCATCTAAATGCCCTGTTGACGGAGCTCAACACCGCCTACTTTGAGAATCATGATCGGGAGCCCAACATTACAGACCCAAAACTTTCCAGGTATATCGCGTTTAAACTTGCCGTAGAAAATGAGCTTACAGAGCAGCACGACGTACATAGCATCGCGGAGAAGCTGTCGATGACAACAAGCAGCCTTTATAGTGTAGTAAAAGAGTTTTCGGGTATTTCGCCAAAAGAATGGATGACCAACCGGCTGATTCAGGAAGCGCAGCGGAAACTTCAGTATTCAACGCTTTCGGTTAAGGAAGTGGCTTATGCCCTTGGCTTCAATGATCCGGACTATTTCTCCCGACTGTTTCGGAAAAGTACCGGCAAAAGCGTGCGAGCCTATGTAGCGGAGTCCCGCGATCTAGCAGCACCACGTGATTTGTCCGGCAAATAAGCCGATTTGTCCAGTAGCGCCGGTTTGCAGCAGATTACTTTTGCTGTTCATAAATTATATAACAGCTTAAAGGATGAAATCAGCATTAGTAACAGGTGCCAATAAAGGTATTGGCTTTGAAGTAGCGAAAGAACTTGCCCGAAATGGATTCTATGTATTTCTGGGCGTCCGCAATGCGGACAACGGCTTTTCTGCCGTAGAAAAACTTAAAGCAGCCGGGGTCGAAAATGTTGAAGCGCTGACAATGGATGTCACCGACCCGGCATCAATCGCTGCTGCGCGGCAATTAATAGGTGAAAAGACGGAAAAATTGGATGTGCTGGTCAACAACGCGGGAATCTCCGGTGGATTCCGGCAATCGGCGTTGGAATCAACTTTAGACGATTTCAAAGAAGTGTACGCGACCAACATATTCGGCGTGATCGGTGTTACGCAAGCGTTCATCGATTTATTAAAAAGATCACCGGAACCGCGCATTGTGAATGTGAGCACCAGCATGGCTTCACTTACGCTGGCCGCAGACTTGAACAATGACTCTTATCCGACCCGGTATGTCATGTATCAATCGTCCAAAACGGCTTTGAACATGTATACGTTACACCTCGCTTACGAGCTGCTCAACACCCCGTTTAAAGTGAATGCAGTCTGCCCGGGATGGACGCAGACCGACTTCACCGGTCACCAGGGCACAAGCACCGCTGAAGAAGCCGGCAAGCGGATTGCGAAGTATGCTTTGATCGGAGAAGATGGCCCGACAGGTAAATTCATCAGTGAAGAATACTTTCCTGAACCGGCAAGTTGTCCGTGGTAGCACTCAGGGCATCATTACGACATTTAATTCAGCGCATAATGTCGCGTAGCAGGGAACGCTAACAATCTGTTGCAGGAAAGCTAACAATCAGGTATTCAGGTCAAAAACTCCGGTTTCTTATTTTCTGCGGCGCGCGCTGCAACTTCCGTAATTCTTTTTTGTCTGGTCTCCGGCCGTTTTGCAGTTGTAATCCATTGCAAGATCATTTTCCGCACAGATCTGCTTAAGTTTTCAAAAAATTCAGCTGAACCGGTGTGTTCTTCAAAGGCATCCGCCAAGTCCTTCGGTATCCTGGTTTCTTCCACATCGTCTGAGATCGACCAGGAGCCGTTGCGCTTTGCGGCATCAATACATTCTAATCCAGCTTTTTCGATCAGCCCGTCACGCATCAGCCGCTCAACTTTCTCCTTGTTTATTTTTGACCATGCACTTTTCGGCTTCCGTTTGCAGAAAAACTGCATGAACTTGTCGTCACCGAGTGATCGCCGGGTGCTGTCTATCCACCCAAAGCAAAGTGCTTCATCTACTGCTTCGCTCCAGGAAATCGTGGCGACATCAGCGCTTTTTTTATAGTAAACAAGCCAAACGGATTGCTGCGTACCGTGATTCTTCATTAACCATTGCCTCCAATCCTGCTGACTTGCCGGGCAAAATGTGTTGATAGGCTGTTTATCCATAAATAAACCGTGTATGTGTAGCTATTGATTGTCATTTGGGTCGAATTCCACGATCCACTCAATGCCATACTTGTCTCTAAGCATTCCGGCGTATGAACCCCAGGGACCCTCGCCAATGGGCCCTTCAACATCTCCGCCTTCCGATAATCCGTTAAATACTTTATCCGCTTCTTCACGGCTTTCCGCACGGATGGATATTTTTGACCTGTTCTCATCTTCGTTTGTTCGGCCCATTATTTCGGGAACATCATTCCCTATTAAGACATTATTGTTCCCTATAGGCAGGGAAATGTACATTATCTTATCTGCTTCCTTGTCGGATACTTGAAAATCATCGCTCGCCAGTTCCTTGAAGCGAACAACTTTTTCGAATGCTCCACCAAAAACTGATTTGTAAAAATTGAAGGCTTCTTCCGCATTTCCGTTGAAGTTGATCCAGGGATTAATTGCTTTCATAATTCTATATTTAATTTGTTTGATCTTCTAAAATGCTTTCCCCACCAGCCTTTCGGCTACATCAATGTGAGGCTTTTATACATACATCGATGTCAAGGCCCTTGAATTCCTTTTTATGATTTCTGCACCGAAATACATCTGGCTGTAGCTGACGGTCAGGGCTATTTCTTTGATAGAACCCGCGAGATGCATAGGACGCATGGTATTTAGTTTGGTATTCTAAATATACAGTTTGAAGCATCATTAAACAATGCGTTTAAAGCCTATAAATGGAATGATAAGGCCATTGGATGCGAAATCAGACCCGGCTTTCTTTTCGCATCATGCTTAGAAACGCGGGCGTGATGCCTAAGTAGCTCGCGATGTGTTTCTGGGCGATGCGCTGCTCGAGCCCCGGATGGCGCCTACGG
This sequence comes from Pedobacter sp., assembly GCA_045629455.1. Classification (GTDB taxonomy): domain Bacteria; phylum Bacteroidota; class Bacteroidia; order Sphingobacteriales; family Sphingobacteriaceae; genus Pedobacter. Next base: position 110,291 of record JAZQRI010000005.1, read on the forward strand.
AACTCGAGGTAGCGTTCCTCGGCGGTCTTATACAGTTGGGAGGTGATGCGATGCTGGTAAAGTTCAAAGCCATTTTGGGTGAGGATACGGAAAAACCGCTCGAACTTGGGGATGGTTTGGAACAGTCTTTCGAGTTTTGGCAACGAAATATAATATACCTCGCTATTCTCCATTGCTTGGATGGCATTCGCTGAAAGCTTTTCTTTAAAAAAGCTCACGATATCGGTGGCCCACCAGTTTTCCGGATAGAAAGCAATGTTGTGGGCTTCGCCACTCTTATCGGTATAGAACATGCGCAGGCACCCATGCTTCACAAAATAAATGTAGCGGTTGGTTTCTCCGGGATGCAACAGCCAGCTGCGCTTCTTCACTTCCTTGAGCTTAAAAAACGAAAGCGCCTGCTCCTGTTCATGAGGGGCAAGCGCGATGTGCATGGCAAAATTGTTCAGGATGAGTTGGTCCACTTGCTAAGATAAGTATTTAAAAGAAGCCGACAATCCGGGTAATCCGATTCTGTTCATCGAACTCAAAATAATCCATCCCCTCTGCGGGGTAACCCTCAGGGCGGGTAGCGAGCCATCGGAAACGACCACTGCGGTGGTGTGTAGCCGGCTCCGCCAGTACCGTAAAGGTCCGCGGACCCATTTGGTCGTACGAGCTGATAATAAGGTTGGTGATGGCATCCCTCCCGGTAATGGTGTCCGTTACCTTGTCGGTGAATGTCCCTTCAGGCGACCAACATTGGTCGATCTTTTCGCGGATGGCTTCACGCCCGGTCTCATTCCACGCATCGGTGTAGATGAGAATGATTTCTTCTATGCTTTTTATATTTTCCATAAACCAAAGGTCGCCGGCCCCGGCTGCAAAAAAGTTCAACTAGTTGAAGATTTTTAAAAAGGTACCCGATCAGGCCTGAATTTCCTTTAGCGTTGAACAAGAGACGCGGCAAATGGCTGGCCCCGTGCGTTTAAAGCTCAGTTTAGACCTGCTTTCTGTGGAGCCGAAGGGGTTAATTGCAAAGCTTGTAATGTGCTATGTTTTAGTTGTTTATGGACATTATTTATTTCCGGTGTGCGGTTTGGTGTTCGTTTTTGTTGTTAAAACAAGTAAACAACCCTATGCATCCCACTGTTGTACCCCTCATGGAACCACAAGAAATAACTGTCAACCATCAGGGGACGGAACTAACCTTCTACGCTCTGCCTTTCATTGACGGTGCAGCTACTTATTACGAGATATACCAGGATGAGCAGTTGCTTGGAACACTTCGCCCAGATATCAGCGAAGACTATCCGGCTGTAGACTGGAAGAGCGACGAGATCCCGGAAGAACTTACGCGGTTGATTGGTGATGCTATCGAAAAACAGGACCTATGAACCCCCGGATTAGCTTACCCCTGGCATATGGGGATGAAACAAAAACGCTGGAGATTGAATGGATGCCCGGAGGTGGCGGCTGTTGGTCTGTCCTGGTTGATCGGTATCATTATGGTAAGGTACGCTGGCAAGGTGGTGAATGGAGGCCGCACATAGATTCTCCTGAGTTCACCACCGTTGATATTCAGATGATCGTTGACCTGATTAAAGAGCAGATGCCTGACGGTCCTCCTTATGGGTTGTTGTAGGTTAATAAACGGGTGGCGGTATCCTCTTAATCGGCCTCCAATGAGTAACGCCTCCATGTGATATATCTTCTTGATGCCATAATTGTCTGTATTTAGAATCATCACATGCAAAAAGATAAAGTCCTTCGTTTTTTGGCAGGTCAGCCCTTGAGTTTATTTTAATCCAACCATTGTTATCGTTTATACCAGCTAAAGCCAACGGCCTATACCAGTCTCGTCCATCCATAACGATTGTTTCAGTCTTAAATGGTAAGCTATCTGATGAATAAAAATGAAGGTTTGCCGCTCTCACCCATCCATTAATATCCATGTATGGCGATAAAGATTCGTAAGCTAATCCCCACGCTTCTTTTATTTTTTCTTC
>JAZQRI010000006.1:0-18426 GCA_045629455.1 Pedobacter sp.
TTCCTGGAGGTGACGATGTTTTGAACAAAGATGTAGCGTGCAACTTCACTGTGTTCATTATGCACAGCAGAGATGGTCATTTCTACCCAATACCCGTTTCCGGCTTTGGAATAGTTTACCACTTCAAAGGTAGAAAAGTCCTCGTTTCTGAGGGACTGCATGATATTGTCGTGCATATTGGGGTCGGTCTGCGGGCCACGGAGAAAATCCATTGTTTTCCCCATTGCTTCATCAAGGCGGTATCCGGTTGTTTGAATAAACGCTTCATTGACCCAGCTGATGACGCCTGCAGTATCCGTGATGATGACCATATTGTGTATCCGGTCGATCACTTCTGCCAGTCTTTGCTTTTCCTGCAGCGTTTCGTTCAGTTGCTGGATCTTAGATTCCAGTTCTTTCTGGTATTCTTTCTCTGCCTGGTGGAGCGACTGTAATTTTTTGTCCTGAAGCATCTGCAGGGTCACATCTTCGCACATCACCATCACGCAGTCCCGTCGTTTAAAACGGATCTTATGGGAGGTGATGTTCACGATGATTGGTTCACCAGTTTTCTTTAGGAGTTCAAAGTTGCCACGGGAATTGTAATCTCCAGAATCCGTCTTCGTCATCACAGTCACTCTGGAATGATCATCCGGATTAACGATGTCAAGAATGTGCATCCCTTCAAATTCCTTCCTGCTGTATCCATAAACGAAGATTGCCGCATTATTTACCGCCACCTTTCTAAGGGTTTTCTGGTCGTAGATCCACATCGGTGTAGGATTGTTGCTGAAAAGACGCTTGTACTGGTTTTTCGAACTGACATACAGATCCAGCAGGCATGCGGCCAGAAATAAAAGTAAAAAAGTGCTGAGCCATATAGAAGCAGCACCATTAAAGAGGTTGATTTTAATCCCTTCCCAATTTGTTGGATTTAATGGTAAACTTGACCACTGACAGCCCGAAAAGCTCCAGATAAGCAGGACGAATGCACAAACAGCAGCTACCGGAACCGGTTTGGAGGGCAGTGAATACAGGTATGTAGCAGCTAGTTTTTTCATCAGGGTACGGCCTTTAATTGTGAAGTGGTCAGGGTTGATCTTTCAGGTTGAACTCGAGTCCATCTACGATGTCTCCTTCCATATTAAAAAGAATCTGAAAAGGGATGTCGGGAACCGGTTGTATATTTAATTTTTTTAATTGTTCAGGATTGACGCAGGCGGTGTACTTACCCGGTGGTAGGCCAAGGTAGGTAAAATAACCGTCAGGCTCCGTGATTGTCGTTGTGACCAGCACGTGGTGACTGTCGTAAATGTCGACGATCATACGTCCCTGGCCCTTGCGTCCGGCGGAATCGCTGAGGTAAACCTGCCCGGAAAACTCGCCGACAACGGAAACGGGTACTTCGATTAACTTATAGTGATTGGGTTCGATGGTCACACCGATGGACTTGTTCTTCACCCGCCAGGATATGTTATCGAAGCTGTTTGGATCAAGTTCAATGATGTAGTTCGTGTAAGCCTCCAATCCCCGGATGTTGATGGTGGTATCGCCTTTGTCCGGCGCAACGCGGCCGCCACGCACTTTAACTTTCAAGCCGGCCGCCCGTGGTTCATCTCCATCACGCTTGCCATTGTTGTTCAGATCCAGAAAGGGCTGGAGGGTTAGCCCGCCTCGGCCGGTATTCCGCTCATTGCTGAGCAGCAGGCTGTTGTTGTTGCTGTTGTAAAGCAAGCTGCCGCTGGCGGACTGAACCGCGGCGGTGGACGTATTGGAATGGGTAACGCCGAAGTAAGCCTGCGCCATGGAGAGGTTTAAGCGGAGCCCAAGGGTAATGGCCTGGAAATTACTGCGGGCATTCTGCTCATAGGCAACCGTCGCAAAGCCAATGCGGCCCAGTCCGCGTTCCAGTTCTGCTTTCATGCCGCTAATTGTATGCGCTTTGTATTCGTACTGTATACGTGGTGTGAACCTTAAAGCCTTGGGCAGACGGAAGCTCATGGAAAGGTTGCTGTAGATATATGGATTCGCCGGGTCCGTGTACAAGACATTGGTGCTGAAGTTGGTGTTCACTCCGGCCAGCAATGCAGAAATCAGAAACTGCGCATTCGTGACTTTAGATCCGGACAGCACAAGTTGATTGAAAGAGAAGCGGGAGTAGGCATTAAAGCGTTTGCTCCGGATGGGTACGGAGAGTTCGATTTTTCTTTCCTCCAGGTAATTGTACATAATGGCCGTTTGTTCCTTTGCATATCTGGTGTAGTTCACATCCAGCTGCACATTTCCGGGAAGGCGGTAATTTAACGTGCCTTCAGCGCTTACACCGGGGCTGAACTGTCCGGAAAGAAGTAGCGCCGAACTGACGCGTATGGAGGAGTTTACAAAAGGCATTGGGACGCCTTCATTTACGGAAGAAACATATTCTGCACCCGAGCCAATGGTTATGCGGGCATTCAGACCGTAGTTAAAGGCGGCCCGGGTTAGGATACTGTTGTGTACGTCATCGACCATGCCGGCGCTAAGTACATATTCGAACTGGCCGGTAGGAAGAAAGTTAAATGGAATACTGATGTTTTGTTCCTCGGTACGTTCTTCTCCCCATGGACCGTATACACGGGTCTTTATGGCAGAGTTGCCATAAACGAGGGGAACATCGAAACTGTAAAATCCGGAAGCATCTGCCTTTACATAATCCACCAGTACATTATTGACGTACAACTCTACGGTCCAATCCGGCTCCGTGGTATTGCTGACACGGTAGGTCCCGAAAGATCGCCTGTAGGTTGTTGGAGCGTTCGTCAGCTGGGCGCCATTAACCCGGCCATATAGGGTACTGGTTGTTTGGGTGTAAATTCTTCCGGCGGTAATCTGACGCAAGGCAGACTGGTCGTTGTTTACAAATCTCCACTGAAAGACCTGGTCGTCGAGTGCCAGCTGTCGGTTTGAGGCGTAAGTCAGGTTTGCCGTTACTTCTCCGCCGGCAAGCACGGCACCTATTGCGAGGTTTGCCCGGGTATTCCTGTTTCCCACGTTGTCCTGCGATGCGGTTATCGCCCAGTCGGCTGTGCCGAGGTCGTACAAAGGGAGGCTTTTCGCCACTGTAGTGTCTGCTATTTTCTCGCCTTTAAGTGCGCTTAGATTCTTCCGCATCTGCTGCAGCTTCAGCTCGCGGATGGCGGGGAGTTCCAGTTTGGTAGTTAAAGAAACGGAGAGCGACCGGAATTTAAAATCGCAGCTCAGCCCGAATATCGTACCGAAATATTGTGCTTTCAGGTAGAGGGCTGTTCCCGAGCGGATCAGATCGCCAGATGGCAACTTAAATTGCTTCTCCTGATAGACAATGCGGTTGTTTAACTTGTCTATGCTATACAAGGCTTTGGGGTCTATGATGGAGCCACTGATCGCATTGAAATCTGCGGAGGTGGTACTTTTAATCTTTAGGAGGTCAAAGAGTTCCTTTACGGGTAAATAGATCTCTTCGTTTTTGATGAGGGCGGTGATCTCCTGATTGCCGATCTGTTGTACTGTAATGGTAATGGAAATTTCATCAATAGCATCATCATCCGCGGCATAGGTGTTTTCCGGCCAGATCAACACGGCCATCAACACCGCCAGGCACAAACATAAAGGAACCCGGACCCCTGACCACGAGGTTTTATTCATTGTTAAAAGTGATGTAGAATGTTCCGGTATACGTTCCTGGTGGATTGGAGGCTGGATTTCCGATGGTTAGTGTACCACCCTGTTGAATTTGCGTGCGGCCGCCTGGGTTCGTCACGCTGAATGGTGTTGCCGGATCGGAACTGCCGGGCCGTAAAGTCATTGTACCTCCATTGCTGCCTTTCAAGATTACATCCGGACCGTTGGAGATGGAGATGATTGTTCCCGGTGGAGCTTCGATTTCAAATATGGCTTGCGCGGGCAGATGGTTGCCACCAAGGCTGACGGACTGGACTGCACCGGTGGTGCTGGCTATGCCGATGTTTGAAATGGTTATGGTTCCGCCACTCGTCCCTTGCGAAAAAGCACCAAAACTGAGGTTCTGGATGGTGGTGGTTGCGGAGATTTGTGCGTTTGCATCAAAGCAGTGCAAGCTAAAGAATAGTAGGCAAGCCAAAAATGCGTTGCGTGTACTATCGATTCGCAGTGATTTGAAGCATTTCCTGGTATGGATCGACATTATTTGAAGGTCAATTCTGCCTCAGCAAATATTACTGCTTTAGGTGATTGGTCCGAATAGGTAATGTGGAGTTTTCCACTGCGGAAATTTGTGTTTCTAGAAGTATCCAGCGCGATCTTAAGACGGCGTGCCGCCGTAGGAGAATAGATGGCAACTCCTTTTAGAATACCAACGGTGGTCTTTTTTCCGGATGGTGAAATGTGTTCGATCTGAATATCGCCGTAAATGGACATATTTCCCGTTCGGGTAATTTTAAGACTGACAACGGGTTTTGTGATGTTAGTTGCGTCGGTAGTTACATCGAATGATTTCTCTGTGATTGCGACTTGAGTCGAAGATTCTCCGACTTTTATGATCACCGGAATAGATATCCCAAAAATGGGGACAATGCTTATAGATATAGAAGATGCCGCGTTCGTTTTTTCTTGCACCCCCAGTGGCTTTGCTTTTTCTTCGGATCTAAAATAAATGTGGGACCGGTATTCTCCGGGTTTGAGTTCACTGGTCTTTACGAGCTGGATTTTTATGGTTTGTGCTTCTTTCGGTGCGAGGACCACACTTCTCGGAAAAAAACGGAAGTTTTGATCTGCAAACTGCTGTGTGGAGTCAGGTGAAGTAATGGCCTCAAAGCTGCCGTCTTCCTTCATTCTGATTTGGACGACGGAAACAACATAGCGGGCGGTGTCCGTGCCATTATTGGAAAGGCTAAGTTCCTGTGATTTCCTGGTATTGTCGAAGACAATTCTTTTTGGATAAATCATCAGGTCTCCCTGAGCAAAAACATCTGAGCAGAATAACAGAAAACATACAAATGAACAGATGAATAGCGCTTTTGTAGGATGTTGTTTTTGAATCGAAATCATTGTTTGTTTCACGATACTAGTGTGGATTAAAAAGAAAACGCTTCGTTAGAAGCGTTTTCTTATCATCAATACTGCTTAGTTGTAATTTACAGTAACCGTTAGACCAGTCGCATTCGAGTAAGTTCCAGCTACTGTTCCTGGTAAAACGGTAAATGTTCCACCTACTGTAATCACGTTAATTCCGTTTGTCAAAGCATTTGAAAGCTGAGAATCAGGATTATTTGTGAACAATGCTACTTCTAACGGAGTAGTATTGCCTTCGGCACCAGTTAGTGTAAGCACAGTTGGCATTTCAATGTTAAAAGTGTTGCCTGCGTCTCCCCTGACCGTAAAAGCTGCAGCTGTTGGTGTGCCGCCGCTTGCTACGGCCGAAAGACCACCGGTCATAGTCGCTGTGCCATTAGCAGCCAGAGTAACTGTTCCACCTTCTGATGAATTGGCAATCTTGCCGAAACTCATATCCGAATCTTTTGTAATCGAGATAGGTGTAACTAATGTAGCTTCTATTGAAGCTGTTTCTGATGCAGTTGACTGCGCGTTCGCGCCTGTTACTGATGCGATTGTCGAGACAGTGATCGCGATCAGTGTTTTAGTAAATGTTAGTTTCATTTTTGCGTGTGTTAAATACGGTGCAAATGTACGGGATAAATACGTAACTGAAAAACTGGCACATATATTGACAAAGGAATATTAATCCAGTTATTGCCTAGTGTTGGGGAATTTTTACACGGAAACGGTCTCCATTTGCTTTTGTAGCCATATATCAGCACATTAAAATATTTCAAAATAGTTTAAAATATTTTAATGTTTTTTACAATCCGCTGTGATTCAGTCTCGAATTGCTTGTTTTTGAGGTGTAATTTTCGTGCGGCGCAAAGGCAATAGTGGAGCATTTACGCGTATTTCGCCATTTCATTCCCTCCGCTGACTCACTTTACGCTGTGAAAACACCCGGAAAACCGCCGGGTTCCAGCCCTTTTCTGTTGCGTAATGCAAAATCTAATTTAACTGTGCGCTTAGCCGCGCTGCCGAAGCAGGACTTTGATGCAAATAGCCTGGTTGCGGATTGATGTAAGCGGTGGTTCGAAGTTCGCTTTTCTCCGCAATGTTCCCGGGGCAACTTTGATGGAGGGGCTTTTCAGCACCGGCTATGATGCCTTTTAACATTTTTCTCCTATTCTTGGACATTTCACCCACTTCAATGTTCGCATTTGAAATACTTTTAGGATGTACAATCCAACCTGGGCGCAGCATGCATCCTGCAATGGATCTGCACAAATACAATCTAACCTTTATAAACTTGTATATTTCAATGAGACAAAGATCATCAGGTCAAATCTTGCTGCTTGGGGCCATGCTTCTATTTTCGGGCTATGCCCTGGGCCAGCCGCCGCGGGGACCGCTAGTGGTATCTCCCCAAATACACGCCGACAAAAGCGTAACGTTCCGCTACCAGGCGCCCACTGCGAAGGACGTGCAGCTCAGTGCGCAATTTGAAAAAGAACGCGTATCCATGACGAAAGATACCGCCGGAATCTGGAGTGTTACCGTTGGGCCGGTAAAACCCGATATTTACCCTTATAATTTTGTCGTCGATGGGCTGTCGGTAATGGATCCTGCAAATCCTGCATTCTTCCCCAACGAACGTTTCAAAGCCAGCCTGGTTGACATCCCTGGTGAAACCCCGCTTGTTCACGCGATGAAAGATGTGCCCCATGGAATCGTTTCGTATGAATACTACCCTTCCGTTTCCGGTACAACAGGTAGCGTAGTCGTGTACACCCCGCCCGGGTACGACAAGGATGCGGCTAAAAAATACCCGGTTTACTATCTGATCAGCGGCACCACCGATACGGAGGAGGCCTGGTTCAAGGTTGGCCGCGCGAATGTAATATTGGACAACCTGATTGCGGAGGGAAAAGCAAAACCCATGATCCTGGTGATGCCCTATGGCAATATCGCGGCTCGAGTTGCAGAACAAACAAATGGGCTCAAACCCGGGGATCCCGCAGGACGCGATAATGCCGATGCAATCAGCCGCGCAAAAAGCTTCGAAGATGACCTCATTAAAAATATAATCCCGTATGTGGAAAAGAGTTATCGCACCCTGAACGATAAAGACAACCGGGCCATTGGTGGCTTTTCCCGTGGTGGGGGACAGACTTTACGCACTGCTTTTAACAACATGGATAAGTTCTCCTGGGTTTGCAGCTACAGCTCCTATTTGAGTCCCCAGGAAATGGAGCGCAGCTATAAACCGATCTACGAAAATGCCAGCCGCACAAACAGCCAGCTTAAGTTATTCTGGATCAGCGTGGGGACCGAAGACTTTTTATACGATGGAACGGTGGAGTTTATGAACTTTCTTAAGGCCAAAAAAGTGAACTACAAGGAGCTGGTTAGCGGTGGTGGTCATACCTGGATGAACACAAAAGCATATCTGACCCAGACCACAGAACTCCTGTTTAAATAAAGTATAGTAAGCAACTTTAATAAACCGGTACAGCCCGCCATTTAAAATGTAATTCGGCCGCTCAAATGGCACTACTCGGCCTGTTTACATGATGAAATGCTTACCTGAAGATATCAGACGACCACCTGTAAAAATATGAAACGATGACCTCTAAAATTATGAAGCGATTACTTGCATGCTATATATTGCTGTTTTTTGTTGTACTCCATGCCTCGGGACAAAGACGTCCTTCCATTACTTCCCCGGAAGTACACCCCGATAATACCGTCACCTTCCGCTTTGATGCAAGGAATGCACAAAAAGTTGAGCTAAGTGGCGAATTCCTGACTGCAAATCAGCAGATGAAAAAAGATACCTCCGGAGTCTGGAGCATTACCGTCGGTCCGGTAAAGCCCGATATCTATCCATACAGCTTTGTTGCAGATGGCATCTCTGTGGCAGATCCCAACAACACGCAGATCTTTGCGAATGAACGGTTCAAGCGGAGTATTGTAGATGTGCAGGGCAGTGCGCCGCTGGTGCATGCCCTGCAAAACGTGCCGCATGGGAAAGTCAGCTACCGTTATTACAAATCGGGCACATTGAACACCACAAGGCAGGTACTGGTGTATACACCTCCGGGATTCGATCCGAGTGGTAAAACCAGGTACCCCGTACTTTACCTGATCCACGGCGGCTCGGATACGGAAGAAACCTGGACGAAAGTCGGGCGGGCAAACCTGATCGCCGACAATCTGATCGCGCAAAAGAAGGCGAAACCCATGATTATCGTTATGCCTTACGGCAATGTGAGCCCGGCAAAGATGCCGCAGTTTACCCCGGACGTCATCAGCGATATTATTCCTTTCATTGAAGCAAACTATCCGGTACTTGCGGACAGCGACCACCGCGCAGTAGCCGGGTTTTCTGTTGGCGGCGGACAAACCTTAAACATCGGGCTGACCAACACAGATAAGTTTGCGTACATCTGTTCGTATGCACCATATACCGCAACCGAGGAGTTTCAAAAGAACTTCGCCAGCTGGAACCCGGATGCAGCTGCAATAAACAAGCGGCTTAAGCTATTTACGATCAGTGTAGGCACGGATGACTTTCTGTACGAACCGGTCAAGCAGAACATCGCGATGTTTAAAGAAAAGAAAGTTAACCTGGAGCCCTTTATCGTTCCCGGAGGGCATACCTGGATGAATTGCAGGCTGTTCCTCGCTACTTCTTTACCGCAGTTATTTAAGAATTAGCAACATTAAACAATGAACCAACATCAATCTATTTAAACCTAGGATATGATCATGAAGTCTGTGACGCTCTCCCTAACCCTCTTTATTGCTTTTTGCATTTCTGCTATCGCCCAGTCCCTGGAGAAGTCTGCACCTGCGGGTTTCGATTCCGCAAGGGTGGATATCAAACATGGAAAGATCGACACCATTTCGTACACTTCAAAAACCGTCGGCAGCACCCGCAGGGCTCTAGTATATACGCCACCCGGCTACAGCAAGAGCAAGAAATACCCGGTGCTCTATTTGCTGCATGGCATCGGCGGAGATGAAAAGGAATGGTTTAAGAATGGACAACCTCAGGTGATCCTCGACAATTTGTATGCTTCTAACAAGCTTACGCCGATGATCGTTGTGCTGCCCAATGGAAGGGCAATGAAGGATGATCGTGCGACGGGGAATATTTTCAGTCCCGAGAAGGTTCAGGCATTTGCCACTTTTGAGCAGGACCTGCTGAACGATCTTATTCCCTTCGTGGAGAAGAGGTATAAAGTTTACACCGACAGGGAAAACCGCGCCATTGCGGGCTTGTCGATGGGCGGCGGGCAGTCGCTGAATTTCGGTCTGGGTAACCTCGACAAGTTCGCCTGGGTCGGTGGTTTTTCTTCCGCGCCCAATACAAAGAAGCCGGAGGAACTGCTGCCGAACCCTGGAGCCGCAAAAAAGCTGAAAGTATTGTGGGTTTCCTGCGGGGATGCGGATAATTTAATGCGCCTGAGCAGCGCTACCCACGACTATCTGCAGAAGAATAATGTTCCGCATATATTTTATGTTGAACCGGGCGGGCATGATTTCAAGGTGTGGAAAAATGATCTGTATATGTTCTCACAGCTCTTGTTCAAGCCGGTAAATACAGCGCTGTTCGCTAAATACAGTGTACTTGGGATGCAGGCGTCAACCAACATCAGGTCGGCGAAATACCCGCAGGTCTTACCCGATAGCCGGGTGGTGTTCAAAGTCAAAGCACCCGAAGCACAGAAAGTTCAGGTGGATCTGGGCCGCAAGTACGATATGACCAAGGCTGCGGATGGAAGTTGGGAAGTGACCACTGATTCCATTTCAGAGGGCTTCCATTACTATTCTTTGCTGATCGACGGAGTCGCGGTGGCAGATCCGGCAAGCGAAACATTCTATGGAATGGGGCGCATGGCCAGCGGCATCGAGATTCCCTTTGCTGGTGGAGATTACTATGCAGTGAAGGATGTCCCTCACGGATCGGTACGGATGAACCGTTATTATTCCAATACTACCCAGACCTGGCGGCGGTGCTACGTGTATACCCCCCCGGGATACGATGGGAATACGGCTGATAAATTCCCGGTACTGTACCTGCTGCATGGCGGTGGCGAAGATGAACGCGGCTGGGCAACCCAGGGCCGTACGGACCTGATTCTGGACAACCTGATCGCTGCAGGCAAGGCGAAGCCGATGCTGGTGGTTATGGTGGACGGCAATTTCAATGCGCCCGGCATGGGTATAGAAGGGCTGAAAACCTTTGAAGCCGAGCTGAAGCAGAACGTCATCCCTTTTGTGGAGAAGACCTATAACGTTTCGGCCAAAGCATCAGACCGGGCACTTGCCGGTCTGTCCATGGGTGGGCTTCAAACGCTCTATGCGGGGGTCAACAACACAGATCTATTTTCGTATCTGGGGGTGTTTAGCTCCGGCTGGCTTCCGGCACAGAAGGAGATCACCGATGGGCAGTATGATTTTATGAAGAAGAACAGCACGACGATCAACAACAATTTGAAGCTGTTCTGGATCGCTATGGGTGGCAAGGAAGATATTGCCTACAACAACTGCCAGGCCATGATGGCCAGGTTTAAAGAGATGAACATCAAGTACGATTACTCCGAATATCCGGGAGGCCATACCTGGCCGGTTTGGAGGAACAACCTGTACCAGATGTCGCAATTGTTATTTAAATAAGAACCAGGCGGCTTTTTTCTTCAAAAAGGAAAGAGCGCAGGGATACATCGCTTTGCTGCGTGATGGGGCTTGACCGCCTTTGCCGGCTGGGTTTCTAAAAAGATACATCGGCTAAAATTATGCAGCGGTGAGTGATATAGAAAATGTTATACAATTCTTAAAGATTAAAAAGTATGTTAAAGAAAAGATGGTCAGGGATCGTGGTTGCATTACTCCTTTGCAGCGCAACGCAACTCGTCGCGCAAAATCCACTGATTACCGATCAGTATACCGCCGATCCGACGGCAAGAGTGTTTGGCGACCGGGTGTATGTATACCCTTCGCACGATATTCCGCCTGCTCCGGGAAAAGGGCGGGCAAACTGGTTTGTTATGGAAGATTATCATGTATTCTCCTCCGAAAACCTGACCGAATGGACCGATCATGGGGTCATCGTTACGCAGAATGAAGTGCCCTGGGTGAAGCCCAACAGCTACAGCATGTGGGCGCCGGATTGCGTGTACAGAAATGGAAAATACTACTTTTATTTCCCTTCTACACCTGCAGACAGCACCATCGCGAGGGGATTTACCGTGGGGGCTGCCGTTTCCGACAAGCCGACGGGACCTTTCGTTCCGCAGCCGCAGCCGATCAAGAATGTTTCGGGTATTGATCCGAATGTCATGATCGATAAAGATGGGCAGGCCTATTTGTACTGGTCGCAGGGCCATATCTACGGTGCAAAGTTGAAAGAGAATATGCTTGAGCTGGCCTCTGAGCCGGTGATCCTCCAGGATCTTCCGACAAAAGGGCTGAAAGAAGGACCTTATGTGTTCGAGCGCAATGGTATATACTACATGACCTATCCGCATGTGGATCCCAAAACAGAAAGACTGGAATATGCCACAAGCAATTCACCGCTTGGCCCTTTTACGTTCAAGGGGGTCATCATGGATGCATCTGAAAGCGGATGCTGGACCAATCACCATTCCATCGTCAACTTCAAGAATCAATGGTACTTGTTTTATCACGACAAGGATCTTTCGCCAAACTTCGATAAGAACAGGTCTATACGTGCGGACAGCTTATCATTTAACAGCGACGGCACGATCCGGAAGGTGGTGCCCACTTTAAGAGGAGTAGGGCTGTCTGCCGCCGGGAAAAATATCCAGGTCGACCGCTACAGCAGTGCCGGGGAAGGTGTGTCGGTCAGCTTTCTGGATACCGCAGCGCGGATGAAAGGCTGGAAAGCGACACTGCCTGGAAAAGGGGCATGGATCCGGTACAATGCGGTGGACTTTGGAAAAACCAAGTTCAGCAAGGTTGTGGTTCGTGCGCTTTCCGCAGCAGGATCATCTATAGAGTTGCGGGCAGATCGCCTGGATGGTCCATTGCTGGGCACGGTAGTGGTTTCAGCTGCCGGAGACTGGAAGTTAAGCACATCCGCAAAGGCTAAAATACCTGCCGGAGTTCATGATCTATTCGTTCTGCTGAAGAGCCGGGGAGAAACGTCAGTGGACTGGGTAAAATTTGAATGATAAAAACAATATGTAAATGATGAAACGATCATAAGCGCACAAAAAAATGAAAAAGCTTATGATCGCTCAAAGACGCTAAAAAACGATATATAAATGATGAAGACTTTACTGCTGATTGCAGCTTTTGCAGGTGTTCTGGCGACAGGGGCATCGGCTCAGAACCCGATAATCAAGGATATATTTACAGCCGATCCGGCACCGCTGGTTCATAATGGGACGGTGTACCTGTACACCAGCCATGACACGGCTTCCGTGACGGCAACGAACTATAAGATGCCCGACTGGCATGTATTTTCTTCTAAAGACATGGTGAAGTGGAAAGATCACGGGGCCTTACTATCGCCTGCAACCTTCTCCTGGGCAACAGGAGACGCCTATGCGGCGCAGTGTGTGGAGCGGGACGGAAAATTCTACTGGTTTGTCTCCACTTTTCATAAGAAGGACAGCGTAAGTAAAGGCGGGGCGGCAATCGGTGTTGCGGTGTCCGAAAGTCCTACAGGGCCCTTTAAAGATGCCATCGGAAAGGCACTTATCGTCAACGAGATGACAACCGACGTGAAGCATACCTGGGACGATATCGATCCGACGGTGTTCGTTGATGATGACGGACAGGCCTACATGTACTGGGGCAACTTAAGCTGCAGGTGGGTGAAGTTAAAAAAGAACATGATCGAGCTGGATGGGGAGATTACGACCCTCAAAATCAAAAACTACATCGAGGGCCCCTGGGTGTACAAGCGTAAGGGATTGTATTACCTGGTTTACGCAAGTGCGGGGACCAAGCCGGAGATGATCGAATACTGTACCGCGACAAGCCCGACGGGGCCATGGACCTACCGTGGAATCATTCAGGAGAATGTGCCCAACAGCTTTACCACCCATCCGGGAATTCTGGATTTCAAGGGAAAGAGCTATTTCTTCTACCACAATGGCGCCCTGGAAACAGGTGGCAGCTACCGGCGGTCGATCTGCGTCGATTATATGTATTACAACCCGGATGGTACGATCCAGAAGATCGTGCAAACAACGAAAGGTGTTGCCCGTGTAAAATAGCCGGGGCAAGGCCGAAGGAATTGGAAGATGAAGGATGAATAAACATTTGAGCTATGTTAATAAGTTTAGTAGCGCTTTTTACCCGCCTGGAAGCGCGGGAGGAGCAAGCATACACCTCGATGATTAACACCTGTGCCGATGCCATGTTCAGGTACGGTATCAGGTTTGTTCCGGACGAAAACTTCGTGCGCAACAGCATCCAGGATGTTTTTGTTGACCTATGGGACAGCAGGGAAAAGTTGAAGGAGGTAGCGCTGAAGCCGTATCTCTTCAAAGCGTTGCGGCACCGGATGTTGCAGCAGCAATTGGCTGCTGACGATGCATATCGCGTGGAGAACAACTATGCTTTCACAATGGACCTCGATTTCCGAGCGACGCCCGCACAGAAAGAGCTGCTCTATCTGCGCCTTTATGAAGGCCTCGATCCGGATCAAATTACGACGATCATGGATTTAAACAGGGAAAATACCTAACTTAACCCTGAATGGCATAAGATGATGTAACATGCGGAATTGTGGGTTTAGGTACTTTTTTATTATTTTTCTGCTGTTTGCCGTCCGGGTATATGCCCAGGACGCGGATCTGAAGTTTATAAACTTAAGCAGCAGGGAAGGGCTTTCCTCCAACAACATCACCTGTACCCTGAAGGACCGCTATGGTTACATGTGGCTCGGCACAGACGACGGGCTCAACAAGTTTGATGGCAAGCAGTTTACCGTTTACCGGCATAAGGGTGCCGATGCCACTAGTATCGCGTCCAACGAAATTCTTGATCTGCATGAAGATGATCAGGGCAACCTATGGATCGGAACGGGTTCGGGCGTTGTTCTGTACAACCGCAAGAAGGATACCTTCGTCAACTATGATCAGGTTTTAAATCTTCCAATCGTCTCTATCGTAAAACGGCCGGGCGGCAAACTGTGGCTCGCCACTTACCACGGTCTGTTCCTGCTTGATCCAAAGGCAGAAAAGGTTTCCATCTTTGATGCGAAAAATTCCAAAGACCAGGCGGTGGTTTCTAAAACGGTCTCCCGCATATACAAAGACCGGAATGGGCGGATCTGGCTTGGAACACCCAGTGGCCTCTACCTCTACCAGGAGGCGCAACATACGTTTAAACACTTTGCCCATGAAGCCGGTAAGGCGGGCAGTTTGGCCGCGAACCCGGTGCGCTCCCTTGCAGAGGACAGCAAAGGCAACCTTTGGGTGGGTACAGACAATGGCCTGAGCATGCTGGTCCCTGGAAGTGATCGTTTCATCAACTACAAACACGATCCGGACAATACACGCAGCTTAAGCAGCGACATCGTTTATGCGATCGCTGCTGAGCCAGGCGGCGGCATTTGGGTGGGTACGGAAGGAGGTCTCAATATACTGAATCCTTCGTCTACAAATCCGTTTGGCCGGGATGTCGTACGTGTGGAACGTGATCCGCGCAGCCGGTACAGCCTGGTCGGTAAAGCGGTAAAATGCATCAACATCGACCGCGAAAATATCTATTGGGTAGGCACGGTGCGCGGTGGGATGAACAAGTACGACAAGAATGTCGCCTTTTTCAATCTCCGGCAAAGCAATGCTTTCGATCCGTACAGCCTGAGTGCCCCCGTAGTCACCTCCTTTGTACAGGCGGAGGGCTCCGGCGTGTTTGTCGGGACAGATGGGGGAGGCCTTAATCTTTTCAACCGGAAGACCGGACTGCTTAAACACCTGCCGGTTGGTGCCGGTGGCATCGGGAAGGCCATTCTGACGATGGAACGTGTGGGTACGGCGCTCTGGATCGGAACGTATCTGGACGGCTTATTTATTTATGACACCCAAACCGGGACGAGCAGGCGGGTGTCCGCCGGTGCGGCTGCAGATCAGATCAGCGGTAAGGATGTATTCTGCATCCTGCAGGACAGCAAAGGAAACGTATGGGTGGGCACGAACGGGCAGGGGCTGAGCCGGTATGATGCCATTAAGAAGACATTCCTTCACTTTTCCAGCAAGGAAAAAGAAGGGACGATCATTCCCTCCGAAGGCTATATCCGCGCCATCGCGGAGGACCATGACGGCAATATCCTGATTGGCTCCAACGGTGCAGGCATGGCCCTATACGATCCGCTGAAAGACCAGTTCCGGGAGCTGAACCATGCCAATAGTAATCTGCCCAAGGACAATGTCAATTCGATCTTTGTGGCTTCAGATGGGACGATCTGGGTGGGCATGACCGAAGGCGGGCTGGCGCGATACGATCGCCGGAAGCGGCAGTTTATCAGTTACTCGGAAAATGACGGCCTTGCCAACGGGGCGATCTACAAGATCCTTGAAGACAAGAGCGGGTTGATCTGGGTGAGCACGAACAAGGGGCTGAGCAGTTTTGACCCTAGGGCGAAAAGATTTAGAAATTACAGCAATTACAATGGCCTGCAGCGCAGTCCGTTCGTACTCGGTGCAGGATTGAAGCTGCCGGATGGCACGCTATTCTTCGGCGGGGCAGATGGATTCAACTATGCAGATCCGGCACAGCTGCAGTCCCATGTCAAGACGCCGAATGTTGTGCTCAGCGACTTCAAGATTGCCAACAAAAGTGTGACGCCTGGTGGCGGATCCGAACTTCCCGAGCACATTTCGGTGGCAAAGAAAATAACGGTCGACTATAAGCAGAACTTCTCCCTGAGCTTTACGGCGCTCAATTTCACGACGCCGCAGGACAACCGCTATATGTATAAGCTGGAGCCCTTTGATAAGGAATGGAACAATGTGGGAACGGTAAATACAGCTGTTTATACGAACCTTGATCCCGGGGAGTATACGTTTTATGTGAAAGCCGTCAGTGTAGCTGGCGACTGGAGCAGTAAGGTTACGTCCATCGCCATCTCGGTTCGTCCGCCATTCTGGATGACCTACTATGCGTATGCATTGTACGTCCTGGCGGCGGCCTCCCTGCTGTGGTTCATCCGGCTGCGCGGTATTCAACGGCTTAAAGCAAAGTTTGCATTGGAACAGGAGCGGTCTCAGGTGCGGCAGATGATTGAGCAGGAGCGCCGGGAAGCGGAGCGGCTGCATGAGTTTGATCAGCTCCGGATCAAGTTCCTGACCAACCTGAGTCATGAATTCCGTACCCCCATATCCCTGATCGTCGGCCCTGTGGATCAGCTGCTGGAGCAGGAGGGCAACCCGGCGAAGGCCGAGCGCCTGAATATGGTGCGCAGAAATGCCCGAAGGTTGTTGAATCTGGTCAACCAGCTGCTGGATTTCCGGACGCTGGAGGAGAAGGAATTGAAGCTTAACCTTACGGAGGGCGATTTCATCACCTTTACGAAAGATGTAGCAGAATCCTTCCGGGATCTTTCTGCAAAAAAGCAGATCAACTTTCAGTTCAGTAGTGACTTCAGATCATACTTTACCCTGTTCGACCACGACAAGCTTGAGCGCGTGCTGTTCAATTTGCTCTCGAATGCCTTTAAATTCACGATGAAGGGAGATGACATCATTTTGAAGATCGAAAAAGGAAACCGCCTGACGGGACTGAAGGTGAGCCTTTCCGATACTGGCGTTGGTATTGCGGAAGAGGCGCGGGATAAGATATTCGACCGTTTTTTCCAGGGCGGGCAGCGTGCTGCGGTACTCAACCAGGGCAGTGGCATCGGGCTGTCTATTACCAAGGAATTTGTGAAGATGCATGGCGGAACCATTGAGGTGGAAAGTATTGCCGGAAGCGGTTCTACCTTTACCATTTACTTTCCTTTTGAGCAACTGGATGACCGGGAGCTGCAGGAGGTTGAACTGGTTGCAGAGCCGTTTGAAGAGCCGGCAGGGCTGATGCAGAAGGAAGTCCAGGGGGGCGCTTCACAGCTGCCGGTTATTCTGCTTGTGGAAGACAATGAAGATTTTCGTTTTTACCTCAAGGACAATCTGAAGACTTTTTATAGGATAGTGGAAGCCTCCAATGGTAAAGAAGGCTGGCAGAAGGTGCTTTCTGCACATCCGGAACTCGTTGTCAGCGACATCAGCATGCCATACGTCAGTGGCATCGACCTCTGTAAAAAAATAAAGCAGGATAAAAGAACCAGCCACCTCCCCGTGCTGCTCTTAACTGCGTTGACAGGAGAGGAGAACCAGTTGCTGGGGCTGGAGACCGGTGCAAATGACTACATGACGAAGCCATTCAGCTTTGAAATCCTGAACATTAAGATCAGGAACCTGCTGATCTTAAATGAACGCTTCAAGAATACATATTCCAGGCAGATCAAGCTGCTTCAGCCAGAGCATGAATTTGAGTCCGGGCAGGAGAAGCTGTTGAGCAAAGTCATTCAGTACATTGAGTCCAATCTGACTAATCCGCAGCTTTCCGTAGAGGATTTAAGCCGGAATGTTGGGATGAGCCGGGGCTCGCTGTATACTAAGATCCTGCAGCTTACCGGAGAGACCCCGGTGGAGTTTATACGTTCGGTGAAGCTGGATAAAGCGGCTGTGCTGCTGGAGAAGAGTGATATGAATATTGCACAGGTGAGCTATGCGGTCGGGTTTTCTACGCCAAACTACTTTGCGCGAACGTTTAAGACGCGGTTCAATATGCTGCCTTCCGACTATGTGCAGCTGAAGCGGGTACAAAGAAAGGTTCCTTTTGAAAGCTCCTCGTTGAATGATTAAGGAATAATCCCGAGTGGATGAAAACACGTATTGCGGTCATTTTTTCGTATTTTTGATAGGCAATTCAAGGGCAATATTTTAGGATATAGAAATGGAAACAGTTAGAAAGATGGCCATGGTCGTGAATCAGGTCAGGATGGAGGACGAAGATCATCTTGATGTTTTATTTTGGTTGAGTAGAGAGGCTTCTGAAAGACTTTCGGAAGTGGTTCGTCTACGAAGGAACTATTACACCCAGGCAGGCGAACCTTTTCCAACGAAGATTGAAAGGGTTGTAAATCAAAGACAGTTATGATGTTTGAACCCGACTTCATAGATTTTATTGAACTTCTTAATCTACATCAGGTCGATTATATGATTGTTGGTGCGCATGCCCTTGCTTATCATGGTCGCCCGAGGCTGATGCGTAAAACAATCATCCCTAAGAAACAGAAGATAATTCATGGTTACTTAATTTGATGTTGGGAAGTAAGTTGATTTAAAATTGTATTTTAGCTAGCGAACGATTGCTCCAGCCGTACAA
>JAZQRI010000007.1:0-8533 GCA_045629455.1 Pedobacter sp.
ATTTAAGGTGCTTATGTTGAGTTTGGTGTCCGCCGCCCAGTAGGGTACCAGGCCGAAATGCATCTTCTGTGCGGTATCCGGTTCATCCGCGGTAATCACCAGGCCTTCCTGAGTAGGCGCTAAGTTATAGTTGGGTGTAAACTCACCAAAGAGCTTAACGGCATAGGCCTTGAGGATTTCTTCCTGCTTTTTGGTAAGGGTATATCGTGCACACATAGCTAAATAACTTCAGTAGACAAGTTTAAGTTTTCGTCGTAATTTTTTACCTGGCTGTTTATGCTCACAAAACAATAGGCTTGGAGCTGAGACAGCTTGTTGGGGTGTGGACTGAGGTACGCATAGCATTCTCGCATAAGTAAGTAAACTATGCATGAATTGCGTAGAATAGGGCTGGTATTCTTCGCATAAACTATTATTCTACGCACAATTTGGGGAGAATATAGCTTTGAAGCACCTAATTTCGGCATGCGGCTTATGTTCGCCAACAAAAACGCCCTTCCGTGAAAACGGAAGGGCGTTTAACTTTGATGCTCCGCAGAATCTGCAGCAGGGTACTTGCAAGTGTTGCAGGTTATATCCGCTATTTTTTTATTGCGTCAACCGGAACGCCGAAATGCGTACCAACCATCGGCTTATCATATTGCGGGGTAGGTTCGAAATAGCCGGGGATAATCAGGTGTTTCTTCATCACTTCATCATTCAGCTCTATACCAAGTCCGGGTTTCTCCGGAACGGTGTACTCGCCATTGACAATGATCGGCTTGTCGATGCCCGTAACCAGGTCTCCCCACCATTCCGTATCCACCGAGTGGTTTTCCATGCTGATGAAATCATCAACCAGACAAGCGCAATGGACACTGGCCATGCAGCCCACAGGAGATCCAGCCATGTGGAACATCACCGGTATGCCAAACATGTTCGCATATTCTGCAATTTTCTTGGTCTCTATGATCCCACCGGAAGTCAGCATATCCGGATGGATGATGTCCACCGCATGGTTCTCGATCCATGGCCGGAAAGCTTCAAAGCCGAAGAGATCCTCGCCGTTGAGGGTAGGGGTAGGGGAACCTTCCGTAATCATTTTATTCAGTTGCATGGAGTTCGTGCGGTCCCAGTTGATGACATCCTCAATAAAGGCCAGGCTGTACTTTTCCATCGCTTTGCCAAGGCGGATACCGTCATCAACAGTTAAATAGCCAAAGTGATCGGCACCAAGGATCTTATCATATCCGATCACGTCTCTTACCGAGGCGACAATCTCACCCCAATAGCCAAGTCCTTTGTCGGTTGGCGACTGCCCCGCCAATGCACCTGGTTTATCGCGGATCAGGCTTTTCTGCAGATCCATTTTGTAGTGCTTGAAGCCCAGATCCACCCGTTTCTTCATTTGAGATTTGTAAACCTCCACATCGGATTCGGATGGGGTGTCGCAATAAGCGGGAATTTTACTTCTTCTTTTTGAGCCAAAAAGCCGGTACGCCGGGATACCAAGTACCTTTCCGGCAATATCACATAAGGCCATGTCTATGGCACTGTACCCACCGCCATTACGGCTCTGGCCTGCCATTGGTTTGATCCTTCTTAAGATGCCTTCAATGTTGAGTGGATCCTGTCCGATCAGGTAAGATTTAAAGATCAACGCCTGGCTGAGCCTTGCGCTGTCCCGTACTTCTCCAAGCCCGTATACGTCCTGGTTGGTGTAGATCTTGATGATGGGGTAATTCTCACCCCCCGCTCTGACAGTAGCGCCCCGGATGTCGGTAATGACGAGTTTGGATGGTCTGGAATAGGTTTCGGCTGGATTGATGGCTAAGCCGGTAACCGTAGCCATCCCGGTCAGGGTGGCCGCGCTCTTTAAAAAGTTTCTTCTTTCCATATGGGTTGTTTTAATTGGTTAGACAAAAGCAAACATCAGCAACCCATCACCCTACATTCCCCGGGGCATTGATGATCAGACTAGGTTCAGAAACAAGACACAATAGTTAATAAAAGGAAGTTAACATTAAAGCAACGTTTTTTCTGATGCTGATTGTAACGATTTTGATTGGTTATCAGTGACATAACGTTAAAGAGAAAAACAATAATCCGGCGCAGTGCTGCTTTGCCCAAGACCAAATAAGACGACGATGTGCAAAAGTGTTAAAAATGAACATGTTTTTAATCAAATTGCTAAATGCTTGCGTTGGCACAGTAGGTATGACTACTTTCAGGATTCAAATTCTACCCTATGGAAAAAGCCGGCCGAATCCAGATCTTAGATGGCCTAAGAGTTCTTGCAATATTGATGGTGATGATCTTTCACTTCTATGGAAAGTATCAAGGGGTATTTTATTCCTATGATTTCAAAGTCCCAGCCATCTTCAGCTACGGTAATCTTGGCGTACAATTGTTCTTCATCATTTCTGGGTTTGTCATTACGCTGACCTTGTCTAAGTCGAACACGTTCATCGAATTCATGAAAAAACGTGTTGTAAGGCTGCTGCCGGGAATGATGATCTGCGCCACAGCCACCTACTTATTTTTCTGGGCATTTGATACCAACAACCTGAAGCCGGCTTGTGCAAGTATTTATAACCTTTTGTTTTCATATACATTTTTGTCGCCGAAGTTAATAAATAGTGTATTCGGGACCCACTTTCAGTACATGGATGGGGTATACTGGTCGATCTGGGCCGAGCTGCAATTTTATGTGATCGGTGGAATTATATATTTTGTCTCACCCAAAAAATTTCTGCGCAACTATATCATTCTCGTCGTCATTACTGTGCCCCTTAGCTTCTTATTCCGACTGGAAAATTTCTCTCAGTTGATGCAAGGGCTTGTTGGTCAGGGTGTACACCTGAAGGGTAGAACCCTTTTCTGGATTTTCAACCTGTTTCAACACAATTGCTGGTTCCTTGCGGGAATTGTTTTGAACAAGATGTACTTCAGTAAACAGCGTGATGCGAAGCTCATTATCCTCTTTGCGGGAATTTTCCTGGTTCAAATGATCCTGCTATCAGACGTCTATGTCACAGCGGTCAGCACGGTATTTTTTGTGATCTTTATCTTGTTCCTTTTTAAGCCCCGCTATCTTTCGTTCCTCTCGAATAAGACCTTGTCGCACATTGGCGTTGCATCCTATTCCATCTACCTGATTCATCAGAATATTGGCTTCCTGATCATGGACCGCGTCGGCGCAAGTTTGCAGAGTTGGAATTGGATAATCCCGATCTTCCTTATCGCACTGTCTACCGCCTTCGGTATTTTGAGTTATAAATACTTGGAATATCCTTTTTCAGACAAACTAAAGCGACTGTTGTTCGGTAGCTTCCGAAAACCTGTACTGCCGGATCCAGCGGTCGCTACCCTGCCTTAGCTGCATGAGGCAGCATATTTGTATAAATGTTGTTTTGACATTTAAAACTTAACACCTACTTTAGTTCATTCAGATCAACCTGCATGCAAATCAATCTCAGGTGATTAAGTAATAAAATGAGAAACCATGATGAGCAAACACGCACCCATATACGAATGAAAAAGCGTCACTTATATCTTATCGGGCTTGTTTTTTCGGCCTGTTTCGCACAGGCGCAAACCGCAGCCCTCAGCAATTTTCCGCTTTCTTCTGTAAGGCTATTGGATGGGCCTTTCTTGAAAGCCCAGCATACGGATATGAAATATATGCTGGAGCTGGATCCCGACCGGCTGCTTGCACCCTTTCTACGGGAAGCGGGGCTGGAACCCAAGAAGGAAAGCTATGGCAACTGGGAAAACACAGGCCTGGATGGCCACATTGGTGGTCATTATCTTTCTGCTTTATCCAATATGTATGCGGCTACCGGGAATCTGGAAGTCCACAAACGCCTGAACTATATGCTGGATGAACTGGAACGCTGCCAGCAGAAGAGTGGAGACGGCTATATTGGCGGCGTGCCCGGTGGGAAAGCGATGTGGAAGGATATAGCCGAAGGAAAAATAAAAGCGAACGGCTTTTCCTTAAATGGCAAGTGGGTTCCCCTGTACAACATCCACAAGCTCTACGCAGGGCTTATCGATGCCTATTCATTAACGGGAAGTCCGAAGGCCAAAAGCATCCTGGTTAAATATGCGGATTGGGCGTACCAGCTTACTTCCCGCTTGTCTGACAGCCAGATTCAGGAAATGTTAAGAAGTGAACACGGGGGTTTGAACGAGGTGTTTGCCGATGTGTCGGCGATTACCGGTGATGCCCGCTATCTGCAGCTGGCACGTAAATTCTCTCATCAGGCGGTTTTGGATCCCCTGCTGAAGGAACAGGATCAGTTAACCGGGATGCACGCGAACACCCAGATTCCCAAGGTCATCGGGTTTATGCGTGTGGCGGAGCTTTCGGACGATAAAAACTGGGCCGGCGCAGCAGACTTCTTTTGGAAAACGGTTGTTAAAAACCGTTCCGTATCCATTGGTGGCAACAGTGTACGGGAGCACTTTAATCCGGCCGACAACTTCTCCTCCATGATGGAATCCCGGGAAGGTCCGGAAACCTGCAATTCCTTCAACATGCTCCGGTTAACCAAACATCTGTTCCTGGCGCATCCGCAGGCAGCATACATGGACTACTATGAGCGTACCGTGTACAACCATATTCTCTCTTCCCAGCATCCGCAGGGTGGCTTCGCCTACTTTACGCCCATGCGGCCAGGACACTACAAGGTGTACTCCCAGCCGCAGGAGAACTTCTGGTGCTGTGTAGGCTCCGGGCTGGAAAACCATGGAAAATACGGGGAGTTGATCTATGCACATGACAACAAGGATCTTTTTGTGAACCTTTTTATGGCATCCACACTGGAATGGAAGAAAAAAGGGCTTAAACTGATTCAGCAAACCAGCTTTCCGGAAAGTGAACAATCGATAATCGAATTGAAGCTTAATAAACCGGAGGAGTTCGCGCTGCACATCCGCTATCCGGCATGGGTGGAAGCGGGAAAGATGAAGATTGCGGTGAACGGAAAGCCGCAAACGGTCTCCGGTGATGCCGCTGCTTATGTGCGCATCGCGCGGAAGTGGAAATCCGGAGACAAAATCACCATCACGGTACCCATGCATACGACTACTGAATTTCTGCCGGACCAGTCGGACTATGTCTCCTTTTTGCACGGCCCGATCGTACTGGCTGCGGCAACAGGCACGAACGACCTGGTGGGCCAGATCGCAGATGGCAGCCGCATGGGACATATCGCCGCCGGACCGCTTCTGTCCCTGGATGATGCACCCCTTATTGTAGGACGTAAGGATGAACTTGCGCGGGGGATCGTTGCAGAAGGTGCTCCGATGAAGGGCTATCTGGCTTCAAACCTGATCTATCAGGAGAAATATAAAGGACTTCAACTCGTTCCCTTTTATACGCTGTTTGATACGCGCTACATCGTGTACTGGCCTTACACCAGTCCGGATAAGCTACAGAATGTGCTGGAGGCAGTCAGAATAAAAGAAGATGCTGCAGCGAAGCTGGAAGCGCTTACGATAGACATGGTCAATACCGGAGAGCAACAGCCGGAATCAGACCACCAGTTTAAAGGAGAAAATACGGAGGCCGGTCTGTTTATGGAGCGGCATTACCGGAACGCGAAAGGATGGTTTAGCTATGTGCTGAAGAATGACAAAGGATTGGCTAAGAAGTTAAGTGTGACCTACCATGGTTCAGACCGCAACAGGCACTTCGATGTTTTTGTAAATGGTAAGCAGCTGACAACCGTTACGCTTGATGGAACAAAGGGACAGCAGTTCTTCGTCGAAGAATATGCACTTCCAGATGGCTTTAAGGACAAAGAACTGGAACTGAAGTTCGTCGCCAGAGCGGATGCATCCGTCGCCAATATTTTTGAAGTGCGGTTGATGAAATAATCGCACGTAAAAAAGCCTTTCAGACCATCTGAAAGGCTTTTTTGTATTGACGTGAAAAGTATTTAGTTCCCGAAGACCAGATAGGCGGTACTCTCCAGCGGGCTGCCGCTTGGCAGGGTCACCCGCACAGTTACGACATCACGGACTGCAGCGTTTGCACCCGGAACTTCCAGGGTGTAGGAATCGGAGTTGGGATTTAAAACGGTATAGGTGATTTCATCTGTGTAACCGTCTGTTCCCACGATGGAAAGCGATACCACTGCGCCGACCGGCAGACAGGATATGTCAGCAATTGCAGTATAGGATACACCTGCCGGTGGATTTGGCGGAACAAGCACAAAGGACTTGATCTCTGTCTGGGAAGCCAGTTGGAAACTAAGGGTAGTTAAGGCCCCATTGGCAGCAGCGGCAACGGTTGTTCCTTTTGCGCCGTCTACCACAGGTGTCAGCTGTATATTGTTAAAGATGCGCGCAACGCCCAGGTCTTCGCAGCCCAATATTCCGCCGTCTGCGATCTGGCAGATGCTACTCAACAGAAGGTCTGCATCGGAACCGGCAAGGGTGAACGTGGCGATGATGCTGGTTTCCACGCCGGATGATACGAGTATAAGGTTCACAACAGCTATGGTCTCATTGATATAGCCTTTAGTTGCGCAAATCGGCATGACCAGGTCTCTTATTTTTTGTGCTGCATCGCAGGCGTTGACGATTAAGTCGTTTGAGCGCGGATACCGGAAGGCATACTTGCCGGTTTCAAGACCATAGTAAACCGGAATCAGATCGGTGATGTTATCGGCCTTAAGCTCTACGAAGATATCATCCGAGTTGAAGGGAGCTCCGCATTTTGCCAGATCGACTAAACCGTTGTACCAGGGAACGGGGGGTGCCAGAGCAGCGGATTTCTTGCTGGATGACGCGATAAACGGTCCGCGGGGTTTGAAGGCTTGCTTACTCGCCTTGGTGTTGTTGATGTTCTCTTTTGTCTTCTTGATCGTGGCGGCACTTGTAAAGTCGATGGAGGTGTTCACCTGGGTCTTGCCATCGCCGGATATGGCAGTTACATTTGCTGTTTTCGGCCCGGTCCATTCGTACCGGAGGATGACCCCGTTTGAAGCGGTGACTTTCAGCGGACGGCCCTTCTCGTCCAGAAAGATTTTACTGGTTTCCGAGCCCTGCGTGTGCAGGATCGCATCTAACGTACATGGAAGGCCGTTTTTGTCGCGGGTGCCGTAAAAACTAACTGTTTTTCCGCCACCTGCTTCTACCTTTACCAGCAATGGGTCTTCTCCATTGGTCATGATGCTGTACTTTGTGTTTCCCATAGGCGCAGCCTTGGTTGCCGACAGCTTTTCTGGTACCGCGGAAGTCTCTTCCTTTTGGCAATTTGCAAAAAACAGTACGCCGGCTATGAGCATACCATTCCTCAGTGATAACGTTAAGTTCTTCATAATAAGATGTTTGATGGTTTGTGTGGCTTGAAATTACCGGACGGGAGGGCTCCGGGCAATAGCTATAAGTAGCTATTTATAGGGCCCAAAAAAAGCCCGGCGCAAGCCGGGCTTTGAACAAATTCACTGCATGCTTAATGATCGTGGTCATCATGTCCCTCAACAACATGGATCGGTAATTTCAGGGTAAAATCTGCCGAGCCACCGAAGCCAGCGTGGTTTGGATTGTCCCAGTCGTTAGCAGTCGTTTTGGACTTGTCCAGTCCATGGCGCAGGACTGCGGTAAGGGTCATTGATCCGTTTGAAGGTTTCAGGGTGCTTAGGATACCGGTAACACCGACCTTGTCGTCCTCATACACGTAATCGAGTACGCCATCCTGTGCGCCGGTGATAAACATCTGGTGCTCATCGGCAGCGTCAACAAACTCCTGCTGCATTTCGCGGCCGGCGAAATCATAAGCGACGACCTTGAGGCGGTAACTGGCCTTGGAGTGCAGGTCATAGTGGCCCTGTGTCGCATTGCCGTCTGCACCGAATACCACTTTAACGGTGTCGGTACTGCTGTGAAAATGGTCGCCATGCGCTTCCAGTTCAATAAAGTTGAAGACGACACTTTTGAACTCCTCCTGAGGCACTTCAGGAGCAGGGTTGTCTTTTTTACAGGCGTTGAAGGTGCATACCAGGCCAGCAAGCATTGTGGCCGATAACAGGCGATTGATTTTAATCATGGTTTTAGAGATTATAGTGAAACATTAAATAATTTAAAATTTGAGTATTGCCCGCAGGATCAGATCCCTCCCCTGATCATGGGCATAGTATCTGAACCGGTTCATGTAGTCCTTGTATTCGGTATTGCTGATGTTATTGATGGAGGTATTTAAACTTAACCGGTACTTTTGCAGGGGGAACGAGATGCCCGCGTTGAGGTTGAGCAGGTGATAACCGGCGGGCGGAGCCGTGTAGTCGCTATTTTCCTGGTAACGATCCTGCCGGGCAACGAAAACATGGCTCAGCTTCAGGTAGCTTTCCGTCCTGGTGTTGTTATTGTGCCTGCTTTGATAGCCGATGCTGTTCTCTAGTCTGTCGGCAGGGATCCAGGGCAGATAACGATCATTTGTCAGGTCCTTCGCGCGGACCCATGCACCTTTGAAATCGTAGGCCAGCATATCGCTGATGCGGTACCGGAGGCTTAGATCTGCGCCAGTAAAGCGGGCGTTGGT
>JAZQRI010000008.1:0-23521 GCA_045629455.1 Pedobacter sp.
TTGGGGTGTAGGCGATCGGGATTCATATTGGAATAGTAAATCGAAAAGCAAGATGCACGATTACCCGATGTTATTTGACCATCTCTACAAACCTAAGCCAGCATATTACGGAATCATTGATGCTGGGTTGGGAAATTAACAACCGTTTAAAAGTGCAAAAATAAGACGGATTGTTCACAGATAGCGTCAGCAAAGTTGGTGTATTCAGCAACTTGTAGTAGTTCTCGTCCTTTATTTAGAAAGCATTTTACACGTTTCTTCTCATCGGATACTCAAAGCTTCATATTTTAAGAACAAGTTTCAGTCACCAGGAACGAATGGGCCGATAGTTGAGTTGACATGTCTGTCTAAACATTATGTCAGTACAAAGCCGTTCCATTTTTATCCTTAAACATATTATGCCCATAACAGATGTTGTTATGGTCAATGTGATCTATATTGCGTCATATTACGCGACGCTATACTTGGGAAAGTCTATCTCTGCGGAGATTATTCAGAACCACATCATCATCTGTAATCTTATTTGGCTTGTTTGTACGGCTAGCTTTGGCTTGTATAGTCTGTATGGGTCAAGAAGCTTAGAGGATATATACCGCGGTACATTAAGAAGTGTAGCATTACATTTCATTCTGTTTGCTTTGTATCTGTTGTTTTCTAAAGATGTTGATTTTTCCAGAACTTTCATCCTGATTTTCTACGGTTTGCTTTCTATTGGATTTATCTTCAACAGGTTTATCGGGACATCATTCCAGTATGTATTAATCAGCAAGTTCAAAGGCGCCAAAAAAGTTGCTGTAATGGGTTCAAATAATACAGCCATTCGTCTCTCCAGCTATCTTCAATCTCAGCGAAGTCTGGAGTTCTGTGGGTTTGTTGGTGATGACGAAAGTATCTATGCAGAGCCGGGCGCTGCGGTCCCTGATTTTGTTGCCAGGAAGATTGCTGAGGCAGCAAAGCAGGGCGTAAAAGATATATATGTAGCTGTGTCTCCTCAACGCATGTCACAGGTTAAATCACTTGAAGAGGAAGCCGACAGGCAATGTGTACGGTTGAAATTTGTGCCTGACATCGGTGGTGCCGGCGCATCACCTTATATGCTGCAGTATCTTGGAACAGAGTTTCCGGTTTTAACCCTGAGGCAAGAACCCCTGGAAGACGTGGGTAATCGCTTTAAAAAGCGACTTTTTGACCTTGTGTTTAGTTCACTTGTCATGTTATTTATTTTAAGCTGGCTTTACCCGATTCTCGCACTCCTGATCAAGCTGCAGAGCCCTGGTCCGGTGTTGTTTAAGCAACTAAGAAGTGGGCGTAATGATGAGCCATTCTGGTGCTATAAGTTCCGGAGCATGAAAATCAACAACGATTCTGATAAAAAGCAGGCAAGTAAGTCTGACGACCGCATAACCCCGATTGGTCGTTTTCTGCGAAAATCCAGCCTGGATGAAATGCCTCAGTTTTTCAATGTTTTTCTTGGAAACATGAGCGTGGTTGGTCCCAGGCCACACATGTTAAACCACACGAATGAATACAAGAAAATCATCAACAACTACATGGTGAGACATTTCTTAAAGCCGGGCATCACCGGCTGGGCGCAGGTTCACGGATTTAGGGGGGAGACACGCAAGCACGAGGACATGGAGAACCGTGTTAAATTTGATATCCACTACCTGGAAAACTGGACGGCAATGCTCGACGTAAAGATCATTTTCATGACCGTGATTAATGTCGTCCGCGGAGAAGAAAATGCGTACTAAAGCAGATGTTTATTCTTGAGCAAGCCGCTTTCAATCAGGCGGGCAAATGCTTTCGTTGAAGGTACCTTCTTCAATACCTCCAGATGCCTGGCGTGATGAATATCTGTGCCAATAAAGTCTATCATATCATTTTCCACAAGCTTCACCGCAACAGCTTTGATGTTCTTTCCGTAGTGATCCGTCAGAGATAGTGCGTTTACCTGCAGTTCAACACCCATTTCTTTCAGACGTTTGTAATAGTCAAATTGACGGTGAAAGAATATAAACCGTTCCGGGTGGGCAAGTACAACTTGATATCCCTTAATCCCAAGATTAAAGATGGTTTCCTCGAGATCTAATGGTCTTGAAATCTGGCTGAACTCTACCAGCAGTCGATTTCCCGGAAGAGGCATTAACGCGTTTGCATTCAGTTGTTCATGAAACTGCTCATCCAGGTAGTATTCAGATGACAAACGCAATGATATGCCTTGAGGCAACCGGCCATCCAGTAACAAATGTGCAGTTTGGAGTGTATCCTTAGTGTTGGGATGAATCCCCTGAAGGGTATGTGGTGTTGTTATCAGGCAAGAAAAGCCAAGTTCCTTTAGGCCACTTATTATATTGATACTGTCTTCAACATCTTTCGCGCCGTCATCTACGCCTGGGATTAGGTGTGAATGCATATCCAAGCCAACTTCTGAAAAATCTGAGTAAGCACTTCGTTTGCGATTGAAAAAAAACATATTAGTTATTCGTTTATGGAATCCCAAATATAAGCAAAGTAAGTCAGGTCGATTTCATTTCAAGCTAAGATCTTAACTAAAATCAACACCATTATTATTGCTGGGTTTCTTACGTCAGGGTTTACCATTGGTTTTCGCATCAATTTGTGCAGGAAATTATTCGTAACCTTTCCGGTTTTAGACTAGCCGCTGAACTCACGTCTCATCACAGCTTCTTGTGGTCGAATCTGATCCTCACAATTCATTAAAAGAGGCTAAATCACGAATGATCCAGCCTCGAGATGAGAGCGTAAAGGTTTAATTTTGAGGTGCTTCTTCAGGAGAAGAAGCTATATAGCCAGTTTCCGCTGTGTACTGGAACGATTTGGATACCTTCTTACCTAGCAATGAGCTAATATAGACGACTTCTGGAAACTATCGCCTGTACAACTTTGTACAATATATAATTCGGGTACACGGCAGCTACGCATTATTTACGCCCGTCAATTGCCGTCACCAACCAACACCAAGAATTAAACCAGTGTCACTAGTGTGAAATTGCTACGTTTAACTCAGTAGTTTATCGAAAAAGAAGAAATTTGTTTTGGAAATCAACCTGCTCAGGTCCTTTTGAAGTGCTTTTCTCTCTGATTTTATGTTAGTGATTTTCAGTCTTGCATCTAGGTACTGTATCCGATAATAGTCTTCCAGCATCCAGTCGACAGGTTCATAATTTGGAAGAATAGCAAGCGCCTCGTTTATTCTGCCGCAATATACATGTGACTTAAATAGCATTATTTTTATCGGCGTCAACCAATATCCGTATTCAAGGTCCATTGGAGACATGCTTACTCTTTTCCACACCGGACTCAGCACGGTGATCACCACCTCATGACAATCGCAAAGTGTAAGATAGATCGCGATCATCCGCTCATATTCCAGGCTTTCAGATTGAAATCCAAATGCATTGGGATTTCCGGTCAGATCTGAAAGCGCCATCTGAACCCAACAGCTTAACGCCTGCTGATTGCCTGTGACATAATGGTAAAGCAGGTTGCTGCCAATATATCTTGCTCTGCTAAACGGATGGTGTATCGCGGTCAAAGAAATGGAGTTAATGGCATTCAGGTAAGTGTCCAATCCACTTCTGTCATTCTGTAAAACTGCAGACAAAAACAAGATGGCATTCCCAAAGCACTGGGCCTCTGGCTCAAGCTTTCGTTGGAGATAGAAGTTATACCCGGCAGCGAATCCTCTACCCAAACCATCAATGTACGGAAACTGCTCGAACAGGTAGTTCTGTGCCGTACGATTGTCGGCCAGCATTGGAACCACCAGGTTGTACAGGTCCCTGTCGCTGTACAGATGCTTCAGGATATTTTTCACGGCCATCCTGTACGTGCTATTTAGTTCCTGTCTGGATATCGGCACGGTTTCTACATCGAAGAAGTCCTTGTAGATCGTGGCCTCATTCAACCTGGCAGGATTCATAGAAGAGTTTTCGCTGTAGAAGAGAAACTGGTCCAGTGATTGGTAACCACAATAGCGGCACAAAACTTCTATGGTGTATTTCGATGCCCCAGTCTTGGACTGGATGAGCCTGAACACTCGTCGTAGGGTCTGCGCACTAATTAGAAAATCCGTTTTCCGGAAAATCTCGTCCGCCAGGTTGCAGCAGTCATAATTACTCGTTATGGTCTTGCCAAAGGTAGATTGGGTGTGTTCCAGTAGCGAATCTATATTAATCGCCGTTTTTTTATGCTTGTCTGTGAGGCGCATATGTATTAAGGAATCTTCTTACACAATATTACAAGAATTTTCCAGTTAAGCAAGCGATCTGCCTGGCTAAAGTACGTATCCGCACAATCTAAACAGGATGTCAGAATACTATCGGTAGCATCACGGAAAACGCCGCTCCTTTACCAATTTCACTTCGGACTTCCATCTTGCCGCCATGACTTTTCACGATTTCAAGGCAGATAAACAGCCCCATGCCCAGGCCGCTTGCCGAGAAGTTCTTATCATCCAACCTGTAAAAACGTTCAAAGAACCTTTCCTGCTGTTCTTCCGACAGGCCGATGCCCAAATCTCTTATGGTTATTTTGACGAAGTCCGATTCTTTCTCAACGGTTTTTTATTATTTTAATGAATTAACGTTGTGCCGGATTGTAATATCTTTAGTGAAGTTGACAGAACCGAAAACTATACGATTAAACAACTGTTTTCAAAAATAAGGTGGTAGATGTAATAGACCAACAGAAAAATAAATATAACGTTAACAATATTATTGTTGTATAATTAACTTTAGTTTACTACCGAGATTTAGCCCCATAATACCCGGGATAGATTTTCATTTTAACCAGATATTATGGAAAGCATGTTGGTAACCTTAGTTCTTTTAGATCTGCTCATCGCAATTCATGTGGTGCTCCGTGCAAAGGAAATTGATGCAGACTTTGAAGATTTCTGATTTCCAGAATAAAATGTAATCAATTTTTCACAGTTGCCGTACGTAAGGGAAAACGTCTTTTTTGCCGCTCCAGGCGCGTAGAATTTAGTCCGGTAAGGCTGTTGAACCTTTTTCCGCCATTCCCAGGCAGATTTTATATGAATTTTATTAAACTATCTGAACAATCCCGGCGTTGTATCCTTTATAAATATGTGATATGATGTATAGAGTTATTTATTTAGACACCAGTTTTCAATATAGAACTTTTGATTCTGAAGATTATGATATTATCGCAGAGAGCCACTTGGATTTAAAAAGAGGCGGCAATAAAATTATCTGTATAGTCGATTATAACTACAATGTAATTCTGAATAAGTGTCCGGATTATAAATCCCACACTGCTCAGATCAATGAGTTCACTTTTTAGATCAGCAAAAAGCATGATCATTTCTTCCAATGATCATTCCATTCGCAAATCAGTTGACGGACAGGTTCCTGGTATGCGTAATCCTTAGTCGTTCTGCTGTTGTTCTGCTTCAACCAACCCGCTCAGCAAAGCATTATGTTTTTCCAGTAACTCGATGTACTTCTCTTTCCAGGAAGCTTGGTTCGCATGCTCTTCCATTAACTCACCACGGAAGTTTACCGCCAGTCGTGGTTTCAATGCGAAGTCTTCCGGCGTAAACAAATCTGGAAGATCAACGGAGAAATCATAGTGGATCGCGTGACCGATTTTATAAAATAGCTCCGGCTTCAACTGCTGCTGGTTGAACCAATTGTACACGGAGCGGCGATTGATGTTCAACAAACGGGCTACATCACTGATTGAACTTCCACTTCTTCTAATTGCCCGCTCTAAAATCTGTCCATAATGTTTGCTCATAAATCCGAATATTTTAAATTAAGTATTGAAAGTTTTTCGACTATACTGTACATGATATTATTCAGCCATCTGTATAGTTTCAAGTAAATTAATCACTAAAAACCCCCTTTTACGTTGTTTCAGGGCATTTGCGCTACCTATAACAACATTTGTACCTAAATTTAAATTCTTTCTAAGTTTTGTTGGAAATGTGAAACGGAAACTGCTTCCCGGTCAGAAATTTTCGTCATCGCTGTCAACTTCCTGCGCATTGAAGTAAATGCTTAGACAAGAAAAAACGGCGAGTACAACAAGTATAATGAGGACAATGATCACCAGGCAGTGCGTTTTGGTTTGTATCAAATATGTGTAAAAGTGATGATATTTTGTGTATAAAACTTCAGGTTATTCTCGGGTTTTCGCAGTGCGCTATTTTAGGTACTACTATGCCCATCTTTAAAGATCCCGGCCGCGACCAGATGCTTTAGCTTCCAGTCAATTTTAAGCCTGCTTTTACGAAGTAAAAACTAAAGACATCCGAAGATTATTGTTTTTGTTCGTGTAAAGTGTGAAATTTTTGTGCGCTATATTTCGAGGTATTCTGTAGCATCAAACCTACAATTTCTAGAAATTGTCTTAATTTTTGGTGTATTCAGCGTTAAAAGTCCAAGGCTTTTGGCTAAACTGTGAAATTTGTGAGTAGTGTTGTGTGGCCTGTGTTCACATCCTGGATGCCGTACGCCAGAAGCAGCCGCGTAAGCTGTTGCTCTGAACGGACTCATCTCAGGCGCGGTCTTAGTTGCTGCTGCGGCTGATCAATTGATCATATACCGCATGCAGCTGCTGTGCCGTCCGCTGCGCATCGAAGTTTTTCTCCACAAACTGACGCCCAAGTCTACCCATTGTGTGGCGAAGATGTTCATTGTCAGCCAATTGACGCAGTTTTTCAAATAAAGCCCCAGGGTCCTTTTCTGGCACCAGAAATCCGGTATGACCATCCAAAATGCTATCCGGAAATCCGTTGTGCAGTGTAGCAACGACCGGCAGCCCGATAGCTTGCGCCTCCTGTAATACGAGTCCCTGACCTTCGGTGTCCCCATTAGGCGCAGTGACGCTTGGCAGCATAAATACGTCCGAATCTTGGTAATAATCTTTTACATGAGCCTGCATCATGGCACCATGAAATACAACCTGATCGGAAATACCAAGCTCCCGTGCACGCTTTACCATATCATC
Organism: Pedobacter sp.; assembly: GCA_045629455.1. Taxonomy (GTDB): domain Bacteria; phylum Bacteroidota; class Bacteroidia; order Sphingobacteriales; family Sphingobacteriaceae; genus Pedobacter. The sequence goes on from JAZQRI010000008.1 coordinate 7,003, forward strand.
CATCAAAGGCCCGTCACCAATAATGTTGTACACAAAGTCAACTCCTGCAGCTTTGAGCAGGGCCACTGCCGCAAGGGAATAGGCATATCCTTTCTTTTCTACCAGCCGTCCAACAGTGAGAATCTTAAACGTGTTTCCACGTGGGGGAGCTTCTCTGAATGCAAATTTACCCAGGTCAAGGCACATCGGTATCTTAACAATCTGAGCTGGCGGACATCCATTGTCCTGCATTTCCCCCATAATGAAGCGTGAATTTGCCGTAAACAGATCCGCGGTACTAAACAACCTCTTGTAATAGTCCTTGCCAAATTGCTGCGGGTAAACCGTGATGTCTTTGCCATGGAAAGAGGTGATCATCCTGCCCCTTACGGCGCCCATATCCCGGAGGTCTGCAACCAGCCTTCCAGTGGTACCAAAATGGCAATGATAGAGGTCCGGCTGCAGCCGGGAAAATTGTGCCGCACGGATCAGGTAGTGTCCGTTGGCGGAATCCCGGCCGTATTTTAGAAAGTTCAGGGCCCTCAGGAGCAGTAAAGGATTGGATAATGCAAGATTTAAACACGATTTCAGGATCAGTGTCAGTTTACTCACCAGGCCTTTTTCCCTTCCTGAAGCCAGGTATTCCACAAGTTTGTTCAGGTGGTCATATTCTGCATGCACTTTGCCCTTCTTCTTATTTAGTACCAGAATCCGGATCTCCAGATCCTTATTTTTCATCACCTCCGTGATCTGGTTGTATATAAATGATTGGGAAACCACAGGAAATCCGCCTAATACAAAGTAAATTTTTTTCATCAGTGTTAATGTTTAGCGGCCAGGCACTTCAAACACCAGAAGTTATTGCGGCCTTATGTTATAAGCCTGGAGGCATGTTATTCCCTTTCAGCTGATGAAGACCGGCTTCATCAGCTGAAATGAGGTGTTGTTCGGTTTGGTTAATTGAGCTTCTCCATTTCCTGGAATACCCTTCTGGAGGAGTCACCGTCCATATAAGTATGGAAGGTAGCCAGAAATTTCTGGAATTCCACCTGATATTCCGGGTCATCAAACCAGGAAAGATCCTGAATGCAGGCAAGAAGGTGCTCACTGTCATATACAAACGGACCGGGAAGAACGGCTTTCAGATCGTAATAAAAACTGCGTATGTCTGTGTAATTGTCGTAATCATGAAAGTAATAGATGATCGGTTTACCGGTGATCGCGAAATCTGTGACAATGGCGCTATAATCTGATATCAGTACGTCAGCAACGAGCAGCAACTCCTGGGCGTCACTAAATGTGGTGGTAAAATCTTTAATGTGTTCAAAATGTTCCGGAACAACCAATGTCTTGTCCCAGGGATGCTTTTTTACCACAAATACCGCATTGTGCTGGTCAAGCCAAAGGTTCAATTCCTCCCAAAAACGTGGCGGGAAGGGATCAAAAGCTCCAATGTCACGGAATGTCGGCGTATATGCAAAGATCTTGTTGTAATTTTCCAGGCCATATTGTTTTTTAATCTGCGCAATCAACTCCGGCCCCTCATAAAACACATCGTTCTTCGGAGAGCCCACGATGCGTACGTTCTCGTTTTCGAAACTCCGGATCATCAATTCCTGGTGCGCCTTTGAAGAAGCGGCGATAATTCTGTAGTGCTTATAGGCCTTTCTGAGTAGGGCACGCATCTCCAGGGAGTTGGTGGTGTCCAGCAAAGCGGAGTTCTTAAATCCATTTCCATGCCACAGCTGTATAATAGAGAAGTTGCCGCACAACAAAATATGTGTACTATCTTGTATAATGTGCTCCGCACGTAGCAGCATTATGTATGCGTCTACCTTGTTACGAACCACCTGGTAACCCTTCGATTTCAGCACCCCGGAGGTCTCCTTATTGTCTGTGCACCATACCGGTGTGTACCTGCTGCATTCCGGAGCGCTGTTCATGTAGGTGAAAAAACTTTTCAGATTGCCGGAAAAGCCGGATTTATGGTGAGTAGGGTAGAAGACAATCAGCCCCTTTTGCTTCGGTATCAGGTAAGATAAACGGGTAAATAGGGAATGTTTTATTCCTTGCAGACCTTTTGTAATGTTCATGTTTTGCGCTCGCGTGTGTTCTGTATTAAGTTAGTGTCAAATATACGTAAACAGAATTTTAGCATAATGGTTGGCCCGAGCATTGAATTTAATGAACGGCAATTTTGCACAACACTTATCGTGTCAGCGGAAGGGTAAACCAGAAGGTACTTCCACGACCCAGGCTGCTTAGCACACCGATCTTTCCGCCATGCCGGTCTACAATCTCTGCTGAAATATAAAGACCGAGACCCAAGCCAGAAAACTGCAGGCCGGAATCACTTACCCGGTAATAGCGGTCGAACAAATGTGTGAGTTTTTCGGCTGGGATTCCCGGGCCGAAGTCTTGTACTGCCACTTTCACGTAGTCACCGCTCTTTGCTACCTCGAAGACGATCTTGTTCGAGCTGCTTGCATACTTTACCGCATTGTTCACCAGGTTAACGATCACCTGTGCTATCCGGTGCTGATCGGCACATACCTGCATCTGGCTGTCGCCATTAAAAACAAGCTCGTGGGTCCGCAGTACCCCCACGCGGTCGCAAGATTCCCGGATCAGGTCCATCAGGTTGAAGGTGGTTCGGTTCAGCGGCAGCTTTCCATGCTGAAGTCTCGATACATTCATCAGGTCATCAATCAGGTGCAGCAGCAGTGCCATGCTTCGGTTCGCCCGTTCCAGGAAACCTGGTATTTTTTCGGACATCGGATCCGAGGCGTAAATTTTAGTCAAAATCTGCATGGAGGCTTTCAGCGTCGTTAAGGGCGTCTTCAGCTCATGGCTGGCTACGCTGATAAAATCATCCTTGCGCTGTTCTATTTCTTTGCGTTCCGTAATGTCCAGCAATGTTCCGGAGAACTGAGCAGGCGTTACTCCATTCTGGTACAGCATTCCCGTTGTTCTTACCCAACGCAGCTTCCCATTGTTGCGGCCAATGATGGGATGTTCCATATCCAGTTTTTCACCTGCCCGTATACCACCCTCAATGGCTTTCCGCACTTGCTCCCGGTATTCGTCGGTCACCTGGGCCATGGCACCATCAAATGTCATCTCTTCTTCTCTTCCATAGCCAAAAAGTTCTTTCATCCTTGGCGAAGGGAAAAAGGCACCGCTCTCGGTATCCATATGCCAGGTGCCCAGGTCGGCAGATTCAATTGCCATGCGCAACTGCTCCTGTGCCCGTTCCGCCTGCTGTCTGGCAAGCACTCGCTCGGTTACCTCATCAATAATAATCAGGATGCCGGGTACCCCGTTCTGCCCATCATAGAGAGGCTGATACACGGAGTTTACGTAAGCTTCACGCAGCCCGGTGCCCGCTTTGAAATTCAGTTTCAGTTCCCGGTTTGTCCGTGGTTTACCAGTCCGGTAAACCTCGTCAAGCCAGCCATGGATCAGTTGTCCTTTTAGTTCCGGCCGGGCCGCTTCATGCGGCAGGTTCATAACTTCCTCCCAGGTCCGCCCCCAGATCTTCAAAATGTTGTCGTTTGCCTGTTCAATGATGTGTTCCGGCCCCCTTAACACCGCCATGCCTACCGGTGCCTGTTCAAAAACCCCACGGAAACGTTCCTCACTTTCTTTCAGCTGGTGGTTCAGCCTTGCCATTTGTTCCTGCCACTCAATCAGCGCCGCATTCTCCGCACGAAGTTCCTTGTTGGTCGTCGTCAGTTCGTCTGCAAGGATCGTATCCGTTACATCTGTTGTCGTGTGTATGATATAACTCACGTTTCCATCCGCATCCAGAACAGGTGTATTGATCGTGGTCCAGTAGTGCGGAACAAATTGCGGCCGCTGCTGATGATCCTGCAAATCATGGCGAAAGGGTTCAATCTGATGGGGCTTTTTGGTTCGCAGTACCGTATTCAGTGAGTCTTCAAGTCGCATCATACCATTACCCTCAGGACTTTCCGGGTTTGCAGGGAAAATATCAAATACACACTTCCCTCTAATTTGCTCACGTTGTGTTCCGGTTGTCCGCAGATAACTTTCGCTCGCCGTCAGGACGCAGTAATCAGCTGCAAGTATGCAAATGTTTGCTGGTATCGCTTCCAGCGCCTGAAGGGTCTCTGCTGATGGTTTGTTCAATAATTCCATGCGATCTGATGCATAGGCTGGTGATCGCTGATGCCAGATCAGTGTACATATTGATGCACAAAACACGGATCGGCTTGCTTCCCAGTTTTTGCTTTTTTAGTTTTAGAAATAAATACTAAATGTAATTATAAACAGGCAGTAGTTAACATTAAGTTTGCAATTTTGCTTTAGTTTCCTAATCTGCCGGTTGAAATACCCTGATGCAAAATTCGTTCTGATACGAATAGACCCGTTCCAGATGCTATGAATATACTTGTGCTTACCAACGTCCTTCCAGCGCCGATACTTACTAAAAATATCCGCGAGAACGATGTCCTGATTAGAACTGCTGATCTGCATGAAAGCATGTACAAAGACGTCAATTATACCTTTGTCTTCGTACTCTCCACCTCCTTTTTTACGCATCTGCTTCCCGGTAAACATCGCGAACACAAGACCTTTCTAGGTCTTAGGAAGTACACTTACGAAGGACGGGAGATCGAAATCATTTCTGTTCCTGCCCACCGGCTCAATACGATTATGTGGCCGTACTACATTTGCCTGGCCTATTTAAGAAACCGCAAAATACTTAGTCGAATCGTTCGGGACCACAAAATCGATCTGATTCACGCCCACAACATTATGGGTGACGTAGGCATGGCTTATCACCTCTCAAAATCCTTTAATATACCTTATGTCGTTACGGTTCGCCAGTTTAGCAGGATAGCTCACTTTCAGCAGCGGGTTAAGAAGTTCGTCGCCGGCGCGAAAGCCCTAATTAGCCTCGGCTATGCTGAGCAGCAGAAAGTCGGATCCTGGAACAAGAATTCGCATCTGATCTCCCACGGGGTAGATGAACGTTTTCTTTCACAGCAAAAAACATACTCCAGCGGGAATACGCTGCGTATCGTAAGTGTTTGCAGGTTGCTGGACTGGAAGAATCTGGACCAGGTCATCTATGCACTGGAGCAGATCGGATCAGGCTTTACATACGATATTTATGGCGATGGCCCCTATGAGGATCGCTTGAAGGATATTGTAGCACAGTCTTCTATTAAAGATCGGGTTACGTTTCACGGATATATCGCATACGATCTGGTTCCGCAAACGCTGGCTACGTATGACCTGTTCGTCCTGCCAAGCTTCACGGAGCTTTTCGGGAGGGTGTACATTGAGGCGATGGCCTGCGGCCTACCGGTTATCGGCGCACGCAGAACAGGTATGGATGGATACATTACCGAAGGTGAGCAGGGATTTCTTGTCGACCATAATGATGTCAACGATGTAAAGGCCGCCATTCAAAAGTTTATTGATGATAGCTCTCTGAAGATTACGATGGGAAAGAAAGCCAAAACGTTTTCGGAGGGTTTCTCCTGGAGTTCCATAATCTCCAGAATCGACAAACTGTACCGCTCTGTACAATAGTGTTATATGCAGCGAGAGAACAGTAAACATATTTTCACAATTCTTTGCCGGCAAGAACATCCGGGCTAAGCGGCTGTTTAATTCTTAAACTGATTTACCGGTACCGCGGCACGACCTGGTATTGGTGTGTCTAAATTAGCACCGATGAATATACTGGTTCTTACCAACTTACTTCCTGCTCCTATTCTTCCAAACAAGGTCCGCGAGAATGATGTTCTGCTTACCACCGCAGAATTGCATGAGCAGCTACATCCTGATGTTACCTATACCTTTGTGTTTGTGCTGCATACGTCCTTTCTAACGCCATTTTCGTCTAAATATGTAGATCACAAGCGCTTCCTGGACCTTCAGCATTATACCTCCAGGGGCCGTCAGATTGAGATCGTCGGGGTTCCCACATTTAAATGGAACCAAAAGTTGTGGTCCTTCTACATGAGCCTCGGCTATCTGCGCCACAGAAATCGTCTCTCCAAAATCATAAAGGAAAACCAGATCGATGTAGTGCATGGTCACAACCTGATCGCAGATCTTGGAATGGCCTACAACCTGCACCGCTGGTTCAAAATTCCGTATGTGATAACCGTACGGCATATCGGCCGCGTAGAATACCTTTTCCGGCACATTCGAAAGTTTGTTTCTGCAGCAAGAGCCGTCATAAACATCGGACATTCGGGTAAGGAGATCATTGATACCATGAATCCCAACTCTTATGTAGTCTCCCATGGTATCGATCAGCGCTTTTTGTCGCGCAATAAGGTGTATACGCCCCATCAAACACTTAAGATCGTCACCGTATCCAGGCTGCTCTACTGGAAAAATATAGACAAGGTGCTGTACGCCCTTTTACAGATCAAGGGAGGATTTACTTACGATATCTATGGAGATGGACCTTTTCTGGATACGTTAAAGGGGATCGTCGAAGGTACGGAGATCGCTGATAAGGTCTTTTTTCACGGACATATCGACTATGAGGTGGTGCCGGAAACACTCGAAAACTACGATCTGTTTGTTCTCCCAAGTTTCAGAGAGGTCTTCGGCCGCGCGTATATTGAAGCTATGGCCTGCGGTCTGCCAATCATCGGGGCCAAAGCGACAGGTATGGACGGGCATATTACAGAAGGGGAGCAGGGCTTACTTGTGGACCATACCAATGTTGATGAGCTGCAACAAGCGATACAGAAGTTCCTGGACGACGAAAGTCTAAAAGTGACTATGGGGCAGAAAGCAAAGGAATTTTCAATGAACTTCTCCTGGGATGCTGTAGTCGAGAAGCTGGATGGCATTTACCGGATGGCTGTTGCGCAGCCAGGCCGATGAGGCTCCCAATTTCTCGGAAATCGTCCGGTGTTTGATGATCTGATCCATTTGTGCCGTGGTATTCCAGGCCACGCGTATGTGCTTTCCAGTTTCAGAAAATTGCATCCGGAATACAGATGTCAGAATATCCTTAAACATGTTCAGATAAATCCGCGCTGCGATGGACCCTAAACCCGCGTTGATATTTTTCAGTTTGATCAACGCATTCGTCTCCAGCTTTTTCTGCGATCGGTGGTACCTGGCGGCTTTGGTAAAGTCATTCCGTTGAGGCCGGTCATGTACGCCAACTACTCCCGGGCAGATGCCAACCTTATAACCATGGTATTGCACGCGTTTGATGAAGTCATTGTCCTCGCCGTAATGTGGAAATAAAGGATCAAACCCACCAATTTCCCGCAGAGCGCGGGCCGGTATGAGCCACATTGCGGCATTCACAAACCTCACCTCATACACGTCCTTCAATTGTGTGTGTGCTACTGCAAGGTCAGAAACGAGACCCTGGCAGTTCTCCGGACTGATGTAATGTTGAAAGTTCAGGTCCAGTTTAGTTTCCGTTCCTTCCAGGTGTAATGGGCTCAGGACATAGTATTCAGGATGATTTAGGCTCGCTTCCAGCAAATGTTCAATCGTATCCGGCCTCAGCCAGGCGTCCTGATTCAAAAGGAATATATAGTCTGCACCGTCGTTAAGTGCATATTGTATACCGGTGTTATTTGCTTTCCCAAACCCAAGGTTCTCCCTTGACTGAAAAATTCTGACCTCCGGAAACTGGCTGACAATTTCCAGCGAATCATCCGTTGAATTGTTATCGACAACGATCACCTGTACAGCGACACTTGATTCATACACGCTGCTGAGGCATTTTTTAAGCCATTTACTGCCATTGTAGGTAACGATCACAACAAAAATGTTCATAGGCTATATTGTCTTAAGTTTTTTCAACGATTTTAGATACATTTATACCAACGATTTCAAATGCGTTTGGTTTCCTTCATTAACGTCAAATTGATCTCCAGCGTGTACGGATGCGAATTTTGTTTCCTTCCCGGCCGTATCTTTGCTCACCATTGCCTGGTTGTTAAATATCTGTCCACGAGATAATTGTTCTTTTAAAATAAAGCTAAGCAATCTTTTTCACCAATGGAGTTAAGCCAACGTGAACTTTTAAATAAGAGATCGTAACCAATACTTCGGTGGATGTAGTAATATTTATTGACCCTGCCGGTTATGTAGCTTTATCAGCATAGCACCCAATACCAAAATGCAAACGATCATTTTCCATCCAAACGTTCGCCGAACTTGTACCGTCTTTTCGAGGCTTTCGGACCTGTGCTGAGACTGAAGGCGCTGGTCGTCCACCCGACTTACCTCATCCTCCACCAACTGAAGTGCCGCTATTGCGCTCGTTTTTTTCTGAGATCCCCTGATCGTAACTTTCAGTGCCTCACCTTCAAATCCCATTTCCGGCGAGTAGCTGAACTTTCCCTTAGGCCATACCTCGAAGGTGTAGTCTGCCTCCATAGAATCCCTGCTCATCACGGTCGCTTCCATCATCCGCCGGCTGTGCTGCTTCGTCAAACCCGTATAAGCTACGCTGCTGTCTGATGAAGTCCTAATGATCTCCTTGTCCTTACCCAAATCCCTCAACGATCCGCAACCCGGCAAAACATAAACTATAACCATCATCAAAATGCCGCGCACTGTGCCGATAGCCCTCCACATATAACCACTACCAATACGATCTACATTACATCTAAAATTCATATCTCTTGCTTTAAATTGTGACCTCACCATCTCTCCATCCGCTTAATAATCAACCTGCCAACCCTCCCCAAACCACCCGCAACAATCCACCTTCAGCCATTTCCCCTCGCCGATAAAAAATTTTCTTACTTAACCCTCTTCCGGATCCCGCCCCAGACTATGCACAAACGATGTAAGCGCCCTACCCAGTTGCTTCATCTAAAAACGGCGATGTCTCTGAAGAGGCCTCAGGAATTTTGCCCGCAGGGCAAAGGTTCCAGCCTCCGAAGAGACATCGCCGTTTTTCCAAATGGAGTACGTGCTTACATATCTTTTGTGCCTTAATCTCTTATATACGCCGCTTCCCTCGCGGCTCCCCTCCGCATTCGTGTTCCCCTCCACCGACTCCACCCAGTCGTGCTGAACGCGAACAACCAGCCCCACATGGGAGATACGCCTTTTCTCCGGAAAGTAAATGCCCAATACTGCCCCGGGGACCGGTAATTTCGTTCGGCGGGAAGGAGGGAAGAGGTCTGGCGACCAGCCCGACCGGGGTTTGGCGTAGCCCGCCTTCCAGAAAACCCAGCTCACAAATGCGGCACACCAGGGATTTCCTTTTTTCAGCCCGACATAAGCAAGGTAGCCTTCGACGGCTGTGCCGTCATTGTGTCCTGTTTTCTCCCGTACGCCAACCTCCAGGTTTGCGATCGTCAGCAAATCGCGACCAGGGAGCCTACTGCTGTCAAGAGCAGCAGTGCAAAGCAAGACAAGAAAAAGACGAGTTGCTGCCATGGATGTAAAGAATTAAATTGTGAAACCATTTGATTGAAGTCAGGGAGCTCCAACGCCAGCCAGAAGCGCTGCAGGAGCCACCAGCAGATCCCGGTGATGGTCAGAAAGCAGATCATAGAGAGGATGATGAGGAGCCAGATATTCTGATCAAGGCTGCCAGCAAGCGGATAAGCGGCCTGCATCCAATGATTTCCGGAGATCCAGAGCAGCAGCAGCATGCCATAAAGCACGATGCATTCATCAAAGAGCATCTTATGCTTAGAAGGATTAATCTGGCTGATAAGAGCCATTAGTTTCGTTGTCAGATGTTTCATGAGTTTGGTTGTTTAAATAAGCTTACTTGCAAGGCATACACCTTTTAGTATGCAGAAAGCCACCGCCAGCGAGGCGGCTTTCTGCATGCATACACCCAGATTAGATGATTGTTAGAGCGCCCAGGTAAACACTGTTACTCACCTCTTTTTTGTCGGCCGAGACAAAGCACATCCAGCCGTGTACCAGCTGCCCGCCAAAGTCAGGAGGCAACTGAAGGACGTAGGATAGGGCCGAGCGCGGTGCCGCATTCGGCAGGGTCACATAGGTCTGTTGTGCCGGGTTGTAAACCAGCAGCGTTGCCTGGTCGGTTGGGTTCATGGCACCAGTGGTGGTCCAGCTAAATTCAAGATTTGCATTGTCCTGCAGGCCCAGTCCGGCACCTACAGCCTTTGGCAAACTTCCTTTGCTGAAAATGAACTTTTCATAGTCCACCTGAAAGGATGGCCTCACGCCCGTTATGGCATTCTTTAAATTCGCAGACAATGCAAGGTTTAAAGAAGTCGGCCCATCTGAAGCCGTGGGAAATCCCGTTTTTATAAGAGATTTCAATGGCTTGATGAATGCTGTCATTAAAGCGAATTTCATTCGCTGATCAAGTTGTGCCGGGGACGGATTGTCCACCCGGAGATCGCCGAGTCCTTTCATGTAATGTACACCGCGTACAACACTACCAATAACTCTACCTACTTTTCCTCTGAAGAAGCCGAGGATGCCTTCGTTGTAAATTCCCATTTTTTTAAGTTTTTAAAGGGGTTTATAAATTTGTTAATTCGTAACGTTTGGGCTTGTCGCTGGTCAGACTTACACAGACATTACGATACAAATGAATAGAAATGCGAAGGCGCTGCCGGTGGAACTGTGGAATTCCACAGGAGTTCCACGGCTGCAGAAATACCCTTAAAGGGACTTTTTATGGTGAAAATAAATTTTTGATCGTCTATTCGTTTCTATCAGCGCACAGGGTACCGGCAGCGTATGCTGCCGGATGTGACGGAAACTGCTAAGCCTCAGGAGCCAAGACTGGCTTTCAAGGCGGAGATCATTTTCTCCAGTACCTGGATCACCGCAAGCGTTGCGGTATCATTTTTCTCAGAAAACCTTTTCTGCATGCTTTGTACCGAGAGTGTCTCTGTTCCGATGGTGCTGAAATGGTCCGCAAAGAATTGCAAAATGCGCTTTATGCCGCCTTTATCTACCTGGAAGAAGTTCTCCCGTACAAAATATTGAAGGACGACAGACATTGACCGCATGTTCGCATTGATCCCCAGCTTTTCAATTTTTCCCATGATGTCCGGCTTCGATACTGTCGGGGCATCCACAGGCAACGCTGCAGGGGGGGCTGCGGAAAACTTCGCCTCCCGGTAATTGAGCTCAGCAGAAAGATAGGCCAGGATCATTTTCCGCAGTGATGGCGTAGTGGGTTCCAGTGCCACAGCAGGCTTTGGCATCAGGCTTTTCAGCTCTTTTACATACCAACGCAGCTGCGCGCATTTGCGTTCCGGACTTTGTTCCTGCTTCAGCGCCGCAGCGATGTTGCCGGTGCAGTATTCGTAGAATGCCGGTTGGTTGAAGTTTAAGACCACGAGTTTATTAATCATCCGGGTATCCCGGTTGCCGCTTTTGTTTGAAGACAGCAGTTCGGATAATGCGTCAATAAGACTCCGGTTGTACTGCAGCTGCTGATAGCTGGTGAATGTATCCTGTAGAAAGCGCTCCAGGTGATGGTTGATGATCTCCTGCAGCGCAGGGTCAATTTCCCTGCTTTTCATCTTCGCGCGCAGGACCAGGTGTCGCTGGCGGATCTCCTCCCGCCAGATGTGCAGGTGGTGGTCAGGTACAACGGTGTCAGGTTCCATATAGTCGTTGCCCGTACTTTCAATGTAGCGGATCACCCGTTCCAGAAAGGGTATAACTGCTGTGTACAAGGAATGCGGCGAATATGCCGCTCCATCAACATCAAATTGGGTCTTTTCGAACATCTTCAACAGGCCAATCATCCCGGAGGCGTCCACATACACGAGCTGTTTGTGCCTGGTACATTCTGCCGCTGGTATCTGGTAGCGCAGCTCCTTGAGCACCCGCACAGCAGCTGTACATTCGGCTTCGAATACCTGTTCCCAGTACGACTGTGGTTTCAGGACCAGCGTTTCATGAATGGCCGCCGGATGCAGTTCGGCATTTAAAAAATTCTCAATGGCGATCAGGATAAATCTTCTGTGATTCATTCGAAAATACATTTAGGTTTAAATTTGGTTTATTGCAGTCACTTCGCGCGCTTTCTAAAGGCACCTGTGGCCGTATAGAAGCTCATCAAACGGGAATGTGTAATCCCGGACTAAATGTACCTGGCCGGAAAATTTGCTGGTTTTGTGTCCATGTGCAGAATGCATACAAAGACATTATCCTGTTGGCTGTTTGAGGTCGCATTAATTTTGATTAAACGTAAGGAATTATGTTGAGCGTCGAGCGGAATCGTTAATAAAACTTGAAATTTCAGTACCGGGCTTTTTCTTTCAAGTATATAATAATGTTATTAATCTTAAAGATAGAACAACACATTCACAAACGCAAGTGAAACATCGTATAATTATGAGCAAAAATAATTATCTGTTCATACAAATAGTTGACCTTTAGTTACAGGCTTGTTTGCGGCCACTCCGATGGCATTATGCAGAACAGCCCTGGGCGCTCACATCGGTTCGTTAGGAATTAGGTTTCAATGGCAAAACAAAATGAAACTCAGAGCCTTCTTCAGGGGTACTCTCTGCCCAGATGCGTCCATTGTGCCGGCGGATAATTTCGGCACTCAGATACAAACCGATGCCGAATCCAGTGATGTTGTCATTGTTGGGCTGGACACGGTAGAAGCGCTGGAACAGCTGCTCCAGGTGCTCCGCTGCAATGCCCATTCCTTCGTCTTTTATACTCACCTGAACAAAATCTTCTCCCAGTCTACAGGTCACCGCCACGAGCTTACCCCCAGGTGCATACTTCACTGCATTGCTGAGCAGGTTTGAAATCACGTTCCCAATCTTATCGCGGTCCGCATACACGGATACCTGACAGCCGCTGTAGCTGATCCGGTGCGTAGATTGGACGGCCATCGCTTCATCAACCATCTCCCGGATCAGTTCGTTCAAAGGAAACCATCGTTTATGCAGGTCGATCTTTCCGGATTCCAGTTTAGAAACATTTAGAAAGCCATTGATCATGGTTGTCATCTTCCGGACCTGGTTCAAAGACCTTTCTGTTGAACCTGTGGTAAAGGTATCGCCGTTCGTTATTGCTTTGCGTCGAAGCAACTGCAGAAAGCCGCTCAGGGAGGTCAATGGCGTCTTGAGTTCATGGCTTACCATACCAATAAAGTCGTTTTTACGCTGCTCATCCAGCTTCTGCTCCGTAACATCCATTACAATGCCCGCGAACACGGTTCCCGAGCCGTCGATCGATACACCCACTTTACCCAGTGAACGCAACCAGATGATTGCGCCATCATTAAACCTCCGTTGCGCATACGTAATATCATAATCTTCGCTGCTCTCAATGGCCTCCGCAATATTCTGCAAAATGCGCTCCCGGTGTTCTTCTGTCACTTGCCCGATCGCCTGATCGTAGGTCATGGGCTCCGCACCCTCGTAGCCGAAAATACGGGCAAGCACAACATCGTACTCGAGTGTCTTCGTATAGGGGTTAATGTGCCAGGAGCCGATATTTCCGGCTTCTACAGCCAGACGAAGCTGGGTTTCCGCACGGCTTGCTTTCTGCCTGTTGATGACCTGCTCGGTAAGATCTGTCGCGATCACCAGGATACTTTCCGTAGTTCCGGACGCGTTCTTCAGCGGCTGATACAGCAGGTCCAGGTATATTTTCTTCAATACGCCGCCATAGTCCAGCACTACGGGGATCTCATACTCATAATAGGGCATGCCCGTTGTGATCACATCATCAAGAATTTTCAAAAAGGGCTGCTCTGAAATTTCCGGAAACGCCTTTCCTACGGGCATGCCGATGATGCCTTCTTTGTTGCCCCAGATCTCCAAAAGCTTCTCATTTGCAGTTTCAATGATCAGCTCCCGCCCCCGTAGTACGCCGATGGCTACCGGTGCCTGGGAGATCATGCTCCGGAATTTCGACTCACTTACACTGAGCTGCGCGTTGGCACTGGCGAGTTCGCGGTTTAATGATTGCTGCTTCTCATAACTTTGCTGGAGCAGCAGCCGGTCTTCCACCTGCCTGGTGATGTCGTCCGAGCTGATCATGATCCCTTCTACAGATCCGTTTTCGTCGAGAAGCGGATCATAGTAAAAGCTGACATATTTCTTAACGCTGCCGTGTGGCGTATCCAGGAGAAAGACTTCTTCCTCTTGTCCGTAGGGAATACCGCTGCGGTAAACTTCCTCCAGCAGCAGGGGGAAAGGTTGGTTCTTGAGCTCTGGCAAGATGTCCATGATGCGTCTGCCGGTGATCTGATCCAATGGTTTATTCCACAGCTTTGCTTGCTCCTGGTTGGCAATTTCCACGACCATCTCCGGCCCTTTTAAAATCGACATGCTGAAGTGCGAAGTCATAATTAGCGTCCGCATGCTGTGCTGGCTTTTTAACAGCTCCTGATCACGGCTGTCCATGCGGGATCTCAGGTCGTCCAGGGCCGCAACAGCTGCGCTTCCGCTGCCTGGTTCTGCTGCCTCAAAGAACTGACACTGCAGGAAGACAACCTGACCCTGTTCATCCGGAATAGGGGAAAGATCAGCCTGCCATACTTCCCCGCTGCTTTGGTCCGGTCCACCCACCAGGCCGGCAGCAGGAGGGAGCGTAACCTTTGTCCGCGCAGCGATACATCGCCTAAAGCCATCCAGCATCATCTCGTAAACCCTTTGGCCGTCGGTGCCGTTCGGGTCGGGCAAAAACAAGTCTGCAGCTGCTTTTCCAACAAGGGGTTCAGCCGTTGTGCCGGTTAGTAACTGATGCCGCCTGTTTTGCGCAACTATAATAAAGTGTGGTTCGGTTGCCTCAAAAACCATTGTAGGAATCGGTGTCTGGTTGAAGATGGTTTCAAAAACAGAAGAATCTATCGCTGGCATAAAGATCGGACGTGAGTATGATTGAATAATGATACACTACAGGCTTGCGTAAAGAACTGTTTCAATTTTGTGAATAAAAGGCTGCCGGCCAGCGTTCCGAATATCAAATATAAGGCCAGCCTCGGGTTAACGAATCCTGAACCTGCAATGAAGCGGCTGTAAACAAAAGCCTTTTTAATAACCTCCGCTTAACGCTGACATTACACGCCTAAGCTACTTTTGGAGCATCATTCGTACAACGCGTGATCCATAATCACCATAAAAATCGACAAAGATGAAAAGACTACTCCTGTTGTTTTTCAGTATTGGCATCAGCTTCTCTGCACTGGCGCAGCGGAATGGCGTGATTTCGGGAAAGGTAACCGAGCTGGAAAGTAATATATCGCTACCGGGGGCAACAATACGGCTGTTAAATGCCGACCATCGCTATACCGTGTCCGACCAGATCGGCAGCTTCGAGTTCCTGAACATACCTGCAGGAAGATATCAATTGGAAGTACTTTACATCGGCTACCAGACCCAACGGAAAGATGTGGTCGTGAAAGAAGGGGAAAACACCCTGGTCAACCTTGTGCTGGGAAATGCCGCAGAAAGCCTTAACAATGTGGTAATCACCGGCGAGCGCCTTAAAGGACAGGCCCGGGCACTTAACCAGCAGAAAACCAATATGAATATCAGCAACGTGATCTCCTCCGATCAGGTTGGTCGCTTTCCGGATGCCAACGTCGGGGACGCCCTGAAAAGGGTACCCGGAATCACCATGCAAAATGATCAGGGGGAAGCACGGAACATCATCATCCGCGGACTGGCCCCGGCATTGAACTCCGTCACCCTGAATGGCGACCGGATTCCTTCTGCTGAAGGTGACAACCGCAATGTGCAGATGGATCTGATTCCATCGGATATGATTGCCACCATGGAGGTGAACAAAACGCTTACCCCGGATATGGATGCGGACGCGATCGGCGGATCGGTTAACCTGATCACCCGTGCCTCGCCAAACGGCGAGCGGATTTCCGCAACGCTGGCGGGTGGATACAATCCCATCCGCGGCAAGCAGATCTACACCGGCGGCCTGGTGTATGGCAACCGCTTTTTTAACGATAAACTCGGTATGGTTGCCAGTGGATCCTACAACAACAACGATTTCGGTTCAGACAACATCGAGGCGGTCTGGGTGAAAGACGAATTCAACAACACCTATGTGCAGGAGTTCGACATCCGAAAATATGACGTGCAGCGCATCCGCCGCAGTGCTGCACTGGCACTGGACTATAAGATCAACGACAACAATACCATCTTTGCCGATGCCATCTACAATTGGCGGGACGACCGGGAGAATCGTTTCCGTACGACCTATGATGATATTGAGCCGGTTTATGACAGGCAAACGATCACCGGATTTACCGGAAGGATCAAGCGGGAAACCAAAGGCGGGATCGACAACAGCCGCAACAAAAGCCGGCGCCTGGAAGATCAGCGGGTGCAAAATTATGCCCTGCGGGGAGAACACCTGCTAAGTCCCAGGCTGGATCTCGACTGGTCCGTAAACTATGCCGCCGCAAGAGAGTTCCGCCCGAATGAGCGTTACATCGAATTTGAACAGGAAGACCTGGAGTTTAGTCAGGCCGGCAGCAGCTTCCGCAAGCCACTAATCACGGCACCCGGCGCAGACAACAATGCCCTTTTTGGCCAGTCCGCCCTTACCGAAAACAGGGACAATACCG
>JAZQRI010000009.1:0-17848 GCA_045629455.1 Pedobacter sp.
TGGTGCGCCGCTTGTGAATCGGAAGCAATCAGATCGGCAACAGCCTCGGCCTGTGACAAATCCATGCCTCCATTTAAAAAGGCTCTTAAGGTAAATTCACCGGGCTTGGCCGCTGAAGCGCCGCGCCGGATCAGTAAGGATATGATCTGCTGTATGATGTAGTTGGAACCATGGCAGGATATTTCCACCACGTTCTCCTTGGTGTACGACTTAGGCGCGATAAACAGGCCGACCACCACTTCGTCGATCACCACATTGCCGTCCTTAATCAACCCGAAGTGTAGCGTATGGCTCTCCTGCTTCGTCAGGTCCTTACCACTAAACACTGCATTCGTAATGTTGATCGCCTCCGGGCCGGACAGCCGGATAACGCCGATGGCGCCGATTCCCGGAGGTGTAGATAAGGCAACGATGGTCTCTTCTGTAATCATATGGCAAGGATCTTAATTCTCAATACCGGCAAAATTACCGAAACATTTGATACCTTAGTCTGTTAAGCAAGAAATTAAGATATGATTATGAAGGAGTGGCCATTAACAGTCAAACGGTCTATTGAGTTATTGGGTTTGGTGTTGGTCGTCGCCGTCCTCGTTATTGGAAGAGATATCATCATGCCGCTCCTCATGGCATTTTTCATCAGCCTCGTGCTGCTACCCATCTACCGCTTCTTCCAGCGCATGAGAATTCCGGAAGTCATTTGTATTGTCTTGTGTCTCCTGATCCTAGTCGTCGTTGTCGGTGCCATCGGATTTTTCTTTGTCAACCAGATGAGTACGTTGGTCAAGGATTTCCCGCAGATTAAAAGTAACGTCTCCCTGCACATCAAGTCCTTAAGCAACTGGGTAGGTGGCATCACGCACATCTCCACAAAGGAACAGATGGCCTTTCTCGCAAAAAAGAGCGATGATCTGATGACCTATGCAGGTGGAATGGCCAGTGGTGCCGCCGTAACCTTATCGTCAATCTTCGTGTTCGTCGGCCTCCTCCCCATTTACATTTACCTGATGCTGTTCTACAAAGGCATCCTGTTACGCTTCATCTTCATGTGGTTTGAACCGCAGGATCATGAGAAAGTGAAAGAAACCATTTACGAAACCGAAGCCATCATCAAGAGCTACCTGGTCGGATTGCTGATCCAGGTGACCTACATGACCATCTTACTGGGCGGATTGCTGCTGCTTTTCGGCATCAAACATGCCCTGCTGATCGGCGTCATTTTCGCCATATTGAACCTGATCCCTTATGTGGGTGCCCTCCTGGGGAACCTGATCGGGGTTATTCTAACTTTAACTTCTTCTACGGATCTATGGCCAGTGCTGACCGTCCTGCTGGTAATTGCCGGTGTACAGTTCCTGGACAACAATATTCTGATGCCACGGATCGTGGGTTCTAAAATTAAGATCAATGCGCTCATGGCAATCCTCGGTGTCGTCATCGGTGGAAGTATTGCCGGCGTCTCCGGGATGTTCCTGTCCATGCCGATCATCGCCGTACTTAAGATCATATTCGACCATACCGCAACGTTCAAACAATGGGGTATCCTGCTCGGCGATCAGCGCCCTTCAAGAAGTCCGATGACCTTCCCGGTATTCCGGAAGAAGAAAGATGTACCGGAGAAAGCCGGCGTTATACCAGATAAAAGCTAAGTCATTTTATAGCTATCAAGCTGATCCAGCTACGGTCGCTTTCAAACGAAGCGCTTGAGTTGAACAGTAAAAAAATAGTCCCGTCGCTCAATGTGACGGGACTATTTTTCTTTTATTTGAACCCTAAGCGGCAACCAACAGGCTGCTTTCACTATTTCTCATCTACCGGCCTTTGCTGTTTGTTCATCTGATCAGCAGCCATGCTGTCCGGCATCACGTGGCCCATGGCCACCAGAACCTTGTTTTTCAAGCCGGATATGATCTTATCATCTCCAGACATCAATGCCTCAAATCCATCTTTAGCCACTTTTGCAGGATCAGCAAGCTTGGTTTCCTGCACCATTTTGGACTCCTCCATGCCCGCTTTATGGAAGAAATCGGTGTCTGTAGCACCTGGTAACAAGACAGTCACCGTTACTCCCTTATCTTTGACCTCACTCCGTATCGCTTCAGACCAGGAATTCACAAATGCCTTTGTGCCATGATAAACGGATTGCCATGGCCCCGGCATCTCGCCGGCGATCGACCCGACATTCAGGATCTTGCCGGATCCGCGGGCAACCATGTCTTTCAGAAAACATTTGGTCAGCACCACATAGGCGCCAATGTTCAACTGGATAATGTCAAGTTCCCTGTCGAGATCTGTCTCTGTGAATTCCCCGTATACCCCCTGCCCGGCGTCGTTAACCAAAACGTCTATCTCAATCCCTTTTGCTTTGACTTCCTGGTAAACTTCCAGCGGGCTCTCCTTCAGTGAAAGATCTTTAGCAATCGACTGGATTTCAACGCCGAACTCTTGCCCAAGTTCCTGTTGCAGGCTTTGCAAACGTTCCTGGTCTCGGGATACCAAAATCAGGTTGTACCGATCTGCTGCAAAAAGCTTTGCAAGCTCATAACCAATTCCGGAGCTCCCACCGGTAATTAGCGCGTATTTCTTTTCTGTTGACATAATCAGGTTTTTAGATGTTAACGATGAAAAGTGGACAAGCGAGCCAGCCCTTTTGTTTAAGATTTTTTAGATCAGAACTTCTATTTCACATACGCCGCCCGCAAGATCATGCCCTGACTGTCATTCAGCACCAGGAAGCATTCCGTGGAGCATCACTGGTATCCGCAGTACGGTGGCTAGCGGCACACACCGCTACCCCGCTTCCGTCATGATTTGGTAATAACCGGTAAGCGATTGGGTGCGGAATCCATTTAAGAAAAACTGCCGGGGCCTGTTTTCGGTTAAACTACCAACACTTACATATTAAAAACAGAAACATATGAAAATAGGAATTATCGGATCAGGATATATCGGTACTGCACTGGTACGCCACCTGACAAAACTCGGCCATGACGTGATGATCTCCAATTCACGCGGCCCGGAAACATTAAGCGACATCGCAGCAGAGACGGGTGCAACAGCAGTAAGAGCAGAACAAGCTGCAAGCGCTGAAGATCTTGTTATCGTTACCATTCCAGAGAAATCGGTACCAGAGCTTCCAAAAGCTGTTCTTTCTGCGTCCAAAGCAACCATCGTAGACACCGGAAACTACTACCCGAGCCGCGATGGGGAACTAAAAGAAATTGTAGACGGAATGCCGGACAGCGCCTGGGTGGCCAGCGTGATTGGTCATCCGGTAATCAAAGCCTTTAATAACATCTACGCGCAGAGTTTGGCTGAAAAAGGTAAGCCGGCCGGAAGTCCGGACCGCATCGCGCTTTCTGTTGCCGGTGATGATGACCAGCAGAAGAAACTGGTCATGGAACTGATCGACGCCATCGGCTTTGATCCCATTGATTGTGGCTCCCTGTCGGAATCCTGGAAACAGCAACCGGGAACGCCGGCGTACTGCCACGACCTGGGTAAGGAAGCATTACAGGCTGCTTTGGATCAGGCTGATGACAGCAAACGCGAGGAATATCGCGCGGAGGCCGATGAGCAACTTCGTAGAATATTGGCAGGGAATTAGGCACTGAAGAAAACCAGGTAAAAAAAAACCAGGCAGCGTAGACAATTCCAGATTGCGCTAACGCAGAAAGGTCGCCCGTCCGGATGTTAACACCTGGAACTGTCGACCTTTCTTTATTTCTATTTGTCCTGGCTATTTGCCCTCGGAAAGCCTCACCCGACTGCTCTGGTTTAACACGCTTAACCAACTTACTGGTCTTTCCGGATAATTTCTAAACCTTTGGCCCAGCGGTTCAATTCGGGAAACAGTTTGCTTGCCGCCTTGATCATCTGCTGGTTCGGGTTAAATGTGCCGTCCTCCGCGATAACCTCATTCAAAAACGGAATGTTCACCGTCTCGCCCAGAGATACGCATTTCAGCGAAAGCAGGTCATTTTTCAATTCTTTCGCCGCGCGCACGCCTGCAAAAGCGCCAGCGGAATAACTCACAATTCCAGCTGGCTTGATGGCCCATTCGTGAACCAAATATTCCAAAGCGTTCTTCAACGCCGCAGGATAGCTGTAATCGTATTCTGCAGTTACAAACACAAAAGCATCCGCCTCCTCGATCTTGGCACTCCAGGCTTTGGTGTGTTCAAGCGTGTACTGCCGCATGATCGGATGTACCGGTTCGTTCATGAGCGGTAGCCCAATTTCGCCAAGGTCCAGTACCTCTGCTTCAAATAAGCCGGATTGCGTGGCCTGCTCGGCAACCCACTTTGCTATTATTGGTCCCTTGCGGCCAGGTCTTACCGTCGAGGAAATGATTTTCAGTTTGAACATAATGATTATAACATCTACTACTATTAGTGAAAATTTTAACGCCTTTTACATCCTTTCGGGAACCGTAATCCCCAGGATCTTCATGCCTGACTTCAGGATATTTGCCGTTACCCAGCTTAAATTTAACCGCTGCTGTTTCAGCCCTTCGTTCTCTTCTTTAATGATCGGCGGAATCTCATGGTAGAACTTATTGAACAGCTTCGCCACCTCATACAGGTAATTCGCCAGGCTCGCCGGACTGAATCCTTTCGCCGCCTGTGCAATCTCTGAAGGGTATTTCGCCTGCAGGATGATCATATCCCGCTCCGTGCCGCTCATTTCCAATGCTGCATCGTCCACACTTGCAGTCGCATAACCCGCTTTGTTCAACAAGGACTTGATGCGCGCATGGGTGTACTGGATAAACGGCCCAGTATTTCCCTGGAAGTCGATGGATTCTGCAGGGTCAAACAGCAGGCGCTTTCTTGGCTCCACTTTCAATAAAAAGTATTTCAGTGCACCCAGTCCGATGTTGTAGTACAGCGTCTCTTTCTCTTCTTCGGAGAAGTCGTTGATCTTACCCAGCGCCTCTGTTTTCTCCCTTGCGGTATTGATCATCTCCGCAATCAGGTCATCGGCATCTACTACCGTCCCCTCGCGCGACTTCATCTTTCCGTTTGGAAGATCCACCATGCCGTACGACAAATGGTGCAGTCCCTTCGCCCAGGTTTTACCGAGTTTCTCCAGGATCAAAAACAACACCTTGAAGTGGTAATCCTGCTCGTTTCCAACCACATATATGGATTCATCCATATTGAAATCGTCGTATTTCATCTGTGCAGTACCCAGATCCTGGGTGATGTACACCGAAGTGCCATCGGCACGCAATACCAGTTTCTGATCCAGGCCATCTGCCGTCAGGTCGATCCATACAGATCCATCGGGTTTCTTAAAGAAGACGCCTTTTTCCAGCCCCTCTTCTACGGCACCCTTACCCAGCAGGTAGGTATTGCTCTCGTAATAGTATTTATCAAAATCGACACCCAGGTTCTTGTAACTCACGGCAAAGCCATCATACACCCAGCCGTTCATCTTCTTCCAGAGGTCGATCACTTCCGTATCCCCGGATTCCCAGGCCAGCAGCATCGCTTGTGCTTCCTGGATTAGCGGCGCATTCTTCTTCGCCTCATCCTCTGTCTGCCCCTGCTGCACCAATGCTTCAATCTCCTTCTTGTACTCCTTGTCGAAAATTACATAGTATTTCCCCACCAGGTGATCGCCCTTCATGCCGGAGCTTTCCGGCGTTTCGCCATTGCTCCATTTTTGCCAGGCCAGCATCGACTTACAGATGTGGATCCCCCGGTCGTTCACCAGGTTCACTTTGAAGACCTCTGAGCCATTTGCTTTCAACAGCTCGGCAACAGAGTACCCCAAAAGGTTGTTGCGCACGTGGCCCAAATGCAGGGGTTTATTGGTATTTGGCGAGGAATATTCCACCATTACCTTTTTGCCGTTCGGCGCAATCTTGCCGAAGTCCGGCTTTAGTATCTCGGTATTGAACAGGTTGATCCAGTATGCATCCGAAATGCTGAGGTTCAGAAACCCTTTGATCACGTTAAAGGCGGTCACTTCTTCCACATGCTCCACCAGATATTGCCCAAGGTCCGTTCCGGTGGCTTCCGGCGACTTCTTAGACATCCGAACCACCGGAAAGACCACAATGGTCAGCTGCCCTTCAAACTCGGCACGGGTATCCTGTACAGCTACCTGCGCCTCCGGAAGGTCCTGATTGTATAATTCTTTAACAGCCGCGATGGTTGCGGTAATAATATGTTGTTCTATACTCATAATTCTTAGTCGTTTCGTAAAGCGTTCGTCGCTTTTACCAATATCTCAAAGGCATGTTCGGCCATTTGATTTTCCCTGTCCAGCGTGGGGTTAACTTCCACGATCTCGAAGGCACAAATTTTCGGGGAGGTCATTAATCTGGACACCAGGCTACCCGCTTCTCTTTCACTCAGTCCGGAGGCGACAGGTGTACCGGTACCTCTGGAGGCCGTCGGATCCAGGCAGTCCACATCAAAGGATACATAGATCAGGTCGCAGGCATCCAGGTACATCATCACATCCAGTACGATGCGCTCCACCCCCCGCTTACGGATATCCGCCGTCGGGAAGTTCTTCACATTGTGCTTTCGGACCAGGTTTTCTTCCGGCTTTTCCATATCCCTGGCGGTGATCAGCACCAGGTCCTCATAGTGGATCTTCGGCGCAATGTTGCCGACGTTCTTCAGTTGGTACCAGTAGTTGATGGTTTCCTGGTCCAGGACATTTACTTTGGCGTCCAGGTTATCTTCATCCAGCACCATAGACAAGGGCATGCCATGCATGTTTCCCGAAGGTGTGGTATATGGAGAGTGCATATCGGCGTGGGCATCGATCCAGATCACACCCAAACGGCTCTTTGGAAAGGCGGCTTTGATGCCGGATATGGTGCCTGCAGCGGTGCTGTGATCGCCCGCAAGGAGCACCGGAAATTCGTTGTTTTTTAGGGTTTCTTTCACCACGTCACTCACCCGCTCCACCATCGTCAGAATTCCGGAAATTCTTTTGGCATAGGGGCTGCCTGAACTCTCCAGTAAAAGGTGGTTTTCATTGGGCACCTCTATGCAGTTGTGTTTCTTGAAAAAGCGGCTCCCATAGTCCAGGGCGGCGATTTTTATGGCGTCGACACCCAGACTGGCGCCGCGTGTTCCTGCACCAATCTCGGATTTAACTTCGATAATCTTTAACGTTTTCGTCATAAAATAAATACTGCCCTCTTTTATTAGGTGATTAGATTATCTTTGCGACCAAAATTAACCGATTTAATTACCACCACCTTAAAATAATTGTCAAAAATATAAAAAATGCAGAGTTACTCCGAATTTCTTGATCTAAGCGTTGGTTTCCCTCAGGAAGGATACAGCGTTATAGACGATGAATTGTACTTCCAGGATCTAAATCTAATGGAAATGATTGAAACCTATGGCACGCCATTGCGTTTTACTTATCTTCCAATGATCAGCAAGAAGATCCAGCAAGCAAAATTACTTTTCCAGACGGCAATTATTAAGAACAATTACCGTGGCGATTATAAATACTGCTACTGTACCAAAAGCTCCCACTTCAGACACATCGTCGAGGAAGCTTTAAAAAACAACATACACTTAGAGACCTCTTCTGCCTTCGATATGCCGATGATCGACGCATTGGAGAAGAAAGGTTCCCTGACCAAAGACATTACGGTGATCTGTAATGGCTATAAAACCTACCAGTATAAGCAATACATCATTGATATGCTGCACGACGGTTTTAAGAACATTATCCCCGTTTTGGATAACAAAGAGGAGTTTAACCTTTTTGACGACGAGGTGGAACTGGACTCACCCTGCAACCTTGGTATCCGGATCGCAGCGGAAGAGCAGCCAGATTCACAGTTCTATACCTCCCGCTTAGGGGTGCGTATGGAGGATGTGATCGACTTCTACAACAACAAGATCTCTTCCAACCCGAACTTCCGCGTGAAGCTGCTGCACTTCTTCATCAACTCTGGTATCACGGATTCCCCGTACTACTGGAAGGAGCTGGAGAAATATGTAACGCTATACTGCAAGTTCAAAAAGATAAACCCGGAACTGGATACATTGGATATCGGTGGCGGTATGCCATTTAAAGATTCCCTGGTATTTGACTTCGACTACGAATACATGGTGAATGAGATCGTGAAACGGATCAAAGAAATTTGTGCGGAGCATGATGTGATTGAACCGGATATCATTACCGAGTTTGGTAAGTACACCGTAGCGGAAGCTTCCGGGATCCTGTACAAAGTATTGGGCCGTAAACAACAGAACGACCGCGAGAAATGGCTGATGCTGGACGGATCGTTCATCACCAACCTGCCGGACGTTTGGGCATTGAACCAGAAATACATCTTGTTGCCAATAAACAACTGGGATGCAGAGTACGAACGCGTAAACTTAGGTGGAATTACCTGCGACGGCCAGGATTACTACAACCAGGAAGCACACATGAACAGTGTGTTTATGCCGAAAACACGGAAGGTGCAGTACCTCGGGTTTTTCAATACCGGTGCGTACCAGGAAGTACTGAGCGGTTATGGTGGGATCCACCACTGCCTGCTGCCAAGCCCGAAACACGTGATCATCCGCCGCAACCGCGACGAGACGTTCAACTTCGAGGTCTTCGGCGAGGAACAGAATAGTAAACAGGTACTAAAGATCCTGGGTTACACCTAGTCGTACAAAGCATACGTGAAAAGCCTGTAATCATAGATCATGATTACAGGCTTTTAATTTTACTCAGAATTTAAAAAAGGTCTATACATTCTTGCCAGGCAAAAGGAGTTGCCTGTTCGTATGTACCTTATGGCTTTCTTAGGACCA
The DNA here is from genome assembly GCA_045629455.1 of Pedobacter sp. Taxonomy (GTDB): domain Bacteria; phylum Bacteroidota; class Bacteroidia; order Sphingobacteriales; family Sphingobacteriaceae; genus Pedobacter. The sequence continues at coordinate 8,793 of JAZQRI010000009.1, forward strand.
TATTACTAAGCATAACGGAGTACCCTTTGTTAGCGGCATCATAAGTAACCGAATAGTTCTTTGGATAGTAGCCTTCACGCTGTACTTTGGGCTGCTGTTTAACGTCATCATTAAAGCTTTGTTTGGATTTGAAATACGCAATGGTGATCATCGGTTCATGGAAAATGAACTGACCGTCGAAGCTGCCATACACGAAGGTGCGGTCGAAAGGCTGCCCGTTAAACTCCTTTGATGTGACATCACTAAAGTGTTTACCCATCATTGGCACACCGCCCGGTGTAGCCTGGTAACCTGGGGGAATGAATTCGGCCGCAGGTAAGATCTCCATTTCAGGACCATTCTCGATCATCATTTGCTCGCTCTCCGGAATCATGTAAAAGTGAATGTCAAAGTGTGGTTTGTCATAGATTCCAGGAGGCTCGTGTCCAATTGGCTGATAATCGACAGAGATGTGATCCACCAGTGTACCGTGGTTTTTAGGTACGGGAATGGACACCGTCGTCATTTTATCCGGCAAATTGTTTAATACGTCCTCAGAAAAGACAAAGCCGATACTTACCGGGTGTCCCTGCTCATCTTTGCAAACGAATGATTGAGCCATCGCATCGCAAAGCTTAACCGGATCACCCACCGTGGTAATGACCTTGGTGGCTGCAAGACTTCCATCCGGCGGGTTCTCAGAAGAGGTTTTTTCTTTTTCACACCCATAGAAGGTGATCGCAAAAGCGGCGAGGAGGAATAATCCTGTGAACGACTTGTTGTGAAACTTTTTCATATATTTATGGTTAGGTTGCAAAATTGTCTGCCACGATAATATTATATTAATCTACTAATAATCAATTGATTATCAAAGAGAAATATTTTCTAAACTTTGTTCCTTCCCTGACTTCAAACCTTATAGATGAAATATCCTTTCAATCCCTTAAAAACGCATTGATCAGCGTTGTTGCTTTAGAAATTCATTGATCAGCATTGCGGTGATCTCCGGCTGCATGCTTCCCGGCTAGGCGAAAAATTTTTCGGAATGAAATTACTGATTTGCGCTTACAAATTAAACCGTATTTTCGATCACGTACCCGGGTTAAGGTAGCAAAACTGATCACCCCGAGAAGCCTATTGCATGCAGCAGGACAGCTCGCCAGTGACAACTTAAAGCACTTGAAAATGACCGGATCCACACTCCATCAAACAATAGAAACCTGGATTTCTGCATTGTCTCTTTACAACGAGGATCTGCTTAATCAGAAGCCCGGGCCCGATGAATGGTCTTTGGGAGAACTTTACATACACCTCATTGAGGAGACAAACTATTACTTCAGCCAGGTGGACGCCTGTATCATTTCAAACGAAAACACGGCAGAACAAATCACAGAAGATGCAGAAACAATCTTTGCCAACAATGCACTGCCAGATATCAAGATTCGGGGGAATAATAAACTGTCGACAAATTTGCCTCCCCCAGTACCTATAGAAGACATTCGCCGTAGATTGCATCAGTTGAAAGATCAGTTAAGTTCCTTAGCCATCAGCATACATACTTCAAACTGTGCAGGCCGAACCAGGCATCCGGGCTTAGGTTATTTCAGTGCAACACAATGGCTTCAATTCGCCGACATCCACATGCGTCATCATTTGCGACAGAAAGCCAGGATTGAAGCCGCCTTAAGAATCCCGCCAGGCACGAGAATTTAACCCGACCGGCCCATCAGCCATCAGTTTAATGGGTGGAGATCTGTTCTTTTTGACCGTCCCATTCTAAACCAAAAAGGTTCGTGCGCCGGCAATATGTAGGCGAAAACCCCAAACAGTATAATCGGAATGATGACGTCAACCGACATAAATTCCTCCAGAATGTAATGTCCGACCTCCAGGGAGATAAAATACACGATCCAGGCGACGATGAAGAATCGCCGCTGCAGCCCGGTAAGCAGTGCCAGCCCGATGCCCACCTCCAGGAACGGAATTAGAGTGAGATAGATATCGATCAGCGATGGCGGCAGATTGATCCGCAGTTCAGAATTGGAGAACAGCTTCAGATAGTAGCGGTGGAAATCCCCGTGACTGTAATACTTGCTTATGCCGGCGACCAACAAAGTAACACTCATGGTTATCCGTAGAAGAAGTTCTGCGTTTCTCAACGTCCTTAAACTGATCCTATTTTCCATGGTTCGTTGGTCTGTAGGTAAAAATTAGAAATGAGGTCTGGTTATCTAACGTAAAGTTGCGGCAATTCAATACACCACTTTTGCCGTTTGTAAGTACACAAATGGAACCGGAACCTTGTGGTTGAAAACTACCTGAAACACGCGCTGAAAAGCGTGGTAAAAAGGGTGTTTCCACCACTGGAAATTAGGGGCACTTTAGCCGCACCTTACCCGGACCTTACCCGCACATAACGCACACAAAATGCGGGTAAGCTGCGGCTAAACTGCGCCTGACATCCGGCAGAGATCTGGTCGAATTCTGAAGCTGTTTCAAGGCTTTTTTTACGTTGTATCCAGCATGCCGGAACTGCCCTTCTCTGGTCATCCCAGAATTCTGATTTGGTCCAGGTAACTACGCCATTATTGGACAACTACTCGCGAAGGTGTCCCACTAATTAAAAAGCAGCCACTATTGAGGAAGCTGGTTTTCCTATAGTCATCAACTTGAGAGATGATGCAACTGCTTTGCTGAGATAGGATCTATTCTGGACTAGGCGGTATACCTCGTAGAAAGTTTTAGATTTTCTGGTAGGTGATATCGAAACTGCCGTTTGCGTGTTTCGCTTTAAAGATGAACTTGTAGTTCTCCCCACGGGTGTTTTCAACTTTCAGTTGACCGGACTCAGATCCTTTGAGGTCCTTATCTAAGACCGTCTTACCGGATGATTTAACAGTAAGGTGAAGCGCACCGGCATTTACATTCGTCTTGTAGTTAAAAAGAAAGCTGTCTTTTTGGTCGAGCTTAACTTTAAAGTCCTGTTTACCATTGAAGTCTTCGAACTTTGCAAAACTGTGTCCGGGTACATCACTCCCCTCCCACTTTTTTGTATAATTCGGGAATTGTAACAGTAACACACCAAGCAACAGGCTGTATTTGAGACTCATCATAACACTTAGATTTAAAACAGCTGTATTTACGTTTGCAGTCGCTATAATCTCGTATTCACTGCGTCCCACGAGAATTAGATCCCTATCAATTACTGGAAAGCTTCATAAAAAAAATTAGCCCAGGTTAATAGCGACCGGAACGAACCGCATTGATTAAAGTTAAAGCTTCTTCATCATATTTCATCAAGACATGTTCATTTTCAGGGACTGACCCTCTCCGCTTTACATCAGAGAGAGTATTGCCAGCCAAAGAAGCTACGAACGTGCTGGTAAGCTTCCCAAAACACTTACATTAGCTATTGATCAATCTAATTTTTACCAGCATGGAAAACCACGATTATTTAATGAAACAGTTTGACGCTCTGGGGGAGGCGCTCAGGAAGCTACTTGCTAAAGTTTCGTTGTTTAAAGAAAGTGGAGCTACAGACATCCAGGTTGCGGAACTTAGCAATGTGATGAAATCAGGAATCGGTCTCAACTTGCATGATATTGCAGATTTAACGAACGAAGCTTTTTTAGCAGACCTGCTGGAACAAAAACTGAAGCCCGCAGATTTGAGCTTGGTGGTTAATTTACTCGTTGAGTTGGCTAAGGTAAAAAACGGCCTGCCGGACCAGTACAATTCAAGCCAGTTGCTAAGTAAAGCTTTATTCTTGGGGGATTATCTTACAACAAATCAGAATACGGCTTATTTCGGAACTATCATGGCGCTGGATGAAGCAAAGAAGCTGTTGAATAAAGAGTGAACTAACCCAATATGGATCGTCTCACGCCGCCTAGGTTCTCTCCAAAATTAAACTGATATTGATCTGCCAGAATACCATCTTTTGCATTTCTTCTTCATTAAAAAAATACTCAAGCTGGTTCTGTAGCAGTTGGTCCAGTATGGATCTTGTATTCTCGCCGGTATTCCCCTTGATCATGTCAACGGCCTCGCCGGAGGCAGCGATCCAATAATCTTTGCCCCCGACATAGGTTTCAATAAGGTTATCTAAGGATCCAAAGTAAGAGCTGATCAGTCGTCTGCTTAGGCCAGCAACCTTTGATATGTTTGTAGTAGTTAAGCAGTTATACCCCAGGGAAAGCTACTTACGCACATGGCGTGTCGGTTCATCCTACCGCCTGAAGTAACAGGTACAACAGATTATCTAATTAGTAGCCATAATTGTATATTCACCGGACAGCAAACATCTTAAATTATATGAAATATTCCGTAGACGTTAAATCGATTTTGATTGGGTTTTTAAGCGCAGCATTATTAATGGGGACTTACAGTTTTAAAGACGGGGCTTCTGAGAAAGAAGGAAGATATCAGACATCGGTTTCAGAAAGTGGAGTGGTCATATTAGATACCAAAACCGGAGCGTATATAATGAGCATGAATTTCTCTAATTACAATTGGACAAAAGGAGATTTCTCTGCCACCCATAGTGTCAGTAAAGGGAAATAAAAAGAGGAACCTTCCTAATTATACATGGTGTATTAATGCCGATGTAAGTAAAGCAATATCCATTCACGATTCCATCATGAAAATAATTCAACACTTAAAAGGTTGCCTCGCGTTAATGCTGCTTGCAGCAATCTATTGCTGCAACAGCGCTGACGCGAAGAAATATGTGGGAACGTCCTTAGATCCCCCAACTGATCCCGCCCAGGTAGATACGACGAAGTTCAATTCGGAATATCTCCCATATAGTACGGTTAAGATAAATGGAGTGTTGCCTTTGAAATCTAAGTTTTCAGACTTCGTCAAGGTCGTTGGAAAGCCGGATAGCATCATAAAGTTCAATGCGGAAACCGACTGTCAGTTCCATGAAGAACCATATCAGTATCTTTATTTTCAGGAATGCATGTTCTTTCTCGTTAACGATACGGCCATATTTCGAATTATTGATTTCAGAAAGCGACCTGATCTCGAGCTGAAAGCACCGTTGATAACACTCCACGCTAAAACCACCCTTTCCGATGTTCAGAAGATTTTTCCTAAGGCCGTAGGTAAAATCAGAACAATTGATAACGCTGGAGGAGGTCATTTGCGGTTGGTTGATATCGGCGCATCAAAAGAAATAGAGGATGAATGGTGGATTCTCTGTTTCGACGGTGATAAGCTGGTTAGTGTTGAAATGTATGCACATTGCTAGTAGAACCCTGCTCGTCTTACTCCTTTCCTTGAATCGTCAACTCACGGCGGTAAGTGCCAGCGCAAGAATGAAAGCGCATCACAACATGCTTTTGGTTGAAGAAGCTAAAATATCGTAAAACTTTAACCGAATTCCGTAACACGGAAGAGGATTTTATAGTTAATATTTGCAAAAGAATATTACGCAACGAATCAAAGATAAATAGACTTAAGAAATGCAGGTAGCCTTTGGCCTCATTACTGGCGTAACTGAATATACGCATCGGAGCCAGGGAGAGCTATCTTTACTGGTTTATTCTCAAATATAATAAAGCTTCAATATGTCAACATTGTATATAAAAAACATGGTCTGCAACCGCTGTATCATGGTGGTCCAGAATGAATTGGACAAACTTGGATTACAGTCGACCGGCATTAGCCTCGGCGAAGTGTCCTTAGACAAAGCGCTTACACCAGCAGAAAGAGACAAATTGGAAGAAGTCCTGATCCCATTGGGATTCGAGATAATTGATGATAAAAAAAGCAGGATAATAGAAAAAATAAAGAATGTGATCATTGACCTGGTGCATCATAACGCAAACGACATCAAGATGAATTTATCGGACCTGTTAAGCCAGGAGCTGCACCATGATTACAACTACTTGTCCAACCTTTTTTCAGAGGTTGAAGGAACCACTATAGAGAAGTATTTTATCGCACAAAAAATTGAGAGGGTTAAGGAACTGCTGGTCTATGGCGAACTTTCTTTAAGTGAGATTGCTTTCCAATTAAATTATTCAAGCGTGGCCTACCTGAGTAATCAATTTAAAAAAGTAACCGGGCTAACGCCGAGTCATTTCAGGAAAATAAGGCAGGAAAAAAGAAAACCTTTAGACCAAATATGAAATCTTCCAAATGGCATATTTCTACCTCGATCCTACTACAAGGCCATTTAGCGTGGTCATCGGCATCTGATGGCGTCAGTTAACGTGTAAAAAAATTACTGTAAATCTCACAAAACATCCAAGAAATAACGCTACAGTTCGGGCTACTGGAAAAGTGCATACAGCCGATTTTACCGTAAATGTGGCTGACGGAAAACAACAGCTCAGCGAAGGGCAACACGACCACCGCGACTAGGATTCAACCAGCCATTTCACGTTATCATGGATTCGATGACGTGTTTAGCGAAGAATTAATAAAAATAGAACTTGGTCTTATACAATGCATTATAAATTTGTATATTAGAGTATGAAAAGGAAGCCGATGATAAGCTGGTATAACTTCACGCATTCCAGGATGTACGGAAACGTTCAGTACGTATACTATATCCTTGCTATTTTAGCTATCATATTCTGTAGCTAAGGGGCGGTTTCTAAAACGCGAGAAAAAAGCAGAGACTTCTGAGCGGCGTTAATTTAGAACTGTTCGCGTTACACTCCCTCTAGATATTAATTCGTGGTCGTACACTGTTCAACTTTGAACGACTACTGTGCATTTTCGAACAACTCCGAAACTTTTTTCCTCCTGAAGGTACCATTTACCCGGTTTTTATCTTTGGCACCAACTTGGTCCGTTGCCGGTAAACCGGTAAATTACATCTCATCATGTTTAGACTTAATTTCAAGATCGCATTTCGGAGCCTCTGGCGCAATAAGGGTTTTTCGCTGATCAATATTGGTGGATTAGCTATCGGGTTAGCATGCTGCCTGTTGTTGTTGCTATATGTGCATTATGAATTAAGTTATGACCGGCAGTTCAAGAATTCCGACAGAAATTATATCGTAAAGCTGAACATGAGAAATAACAATCAGGTTATTACCGGGGATGCTTCACCGCCGGCCCTCACAGAAGTTGCCCTGCAAAATATCCCAGGGATCGCGTATATCTCCCGAATATCCCTGGCGCAGAGCGAGGTGAAGAAACTTTATAGTCAGCAGGAAAATAAATTCAAGCTGCAGGCACTATGGGTCGATCCTTCTTTTCTCCAAATATTCGATTACCATTTTATTTATGGCAATTCTGCGACCGCATTGAATGACCCAGATGCGGCGGTACTTACAGCCAGTACTGCAAAGCGGCTTTTTGGAAGCCAGAATCCTGTAGGGAAAAGCATTAAGTATGATAACCGTAAGCTGCTTCGTGTTACCGGTGTCATTGAAGACCTTCCTAAGAACCAGACGAACCAGTTTGAGGTATTGCAGACCTGGGCATTTTATGAGCAGGAAGACCCCCGGCAGAAAGGGAACTGGGGAATGAGCTGTCTCAATGTAATACAGTTAAAAAACAACAGCAGTTTTTCTGCTACGGACGCTTCTTTAAGAAAATTCCTGGTTTCACGTGACCATAAGGATAACAGGGAAGCTTTTTTGTTCCCGTATAACAACTTCCATTTATATGATGAATTCGAGAACGGTAAGAATGCAGGCGGAATGATCGATCAGGTTAAGCTGTTCCTGTTTCTAGCCTTATGTGTATTGCTGATCGCCTGTATTAACTATATGAACCTTTCTACGGCAAAATCAGAAAAAAGAGGCCGTGAGGTAGGTGTACGGAAAGCACTGGGTTCAACAAAAACCAATTTAATGGCTCAATTTATAATCGAATCCTTATTGTTGTCCTTTTTCTCTGTTATGGTTGCCTTTGTAATTGTAGAAGCCTGTCTGCCTTATTTTAATAATTTGCTGGATATAACCATTCAGATCGATTATAAATCTTTTCTGTTCTGGGGTGTAATCATCTCTCTTGTTTTATTTACAGGATTTATCGCCGGAAGTTACCCTGCATTTTATCTTTCCTCATTTACGACAGTCAAAGTATTAAAGGGTGTTACCGGAATAGGCAATAACTCGCTTCCGGTACGGAAGATACTGGTTGTATTGCAATTTAGCCTTTCTATTTGCATGATTATCTGTGCAATTGTTATCTACGCCCAGATCCAGTTTCTGAAGAATAGACCTCTAGGTTTTAAGCAGGATAATCTCGTGCAGATCGATCTTGAAGGGGAATGGACAAAGCCTGAGAAATTAAATCTCTTCATTTCGGAGCTGAAGAAAGCTGGAGCCATAAGTTCTGCTGTAGCCTATTCAGATAACTTTATCGGACCCGGAAGCGCAACTAGTGCGATCAGGTGGCCTGGCGAGGCGGAGGATGATAATACAATGATTGATGTCCGCAGTGCAGGATTTGATTATACCACCACTATTGGTGCGAAAGTTGTATCAGGCAGAGATTTCTCACGTAAATTCAAGGCCGATACGGTCTCTTCTATTTTGCTGAATGAATCTGCAGTTAAGATCATGAATCTCAAAAATCCTATAGGTACACTTATCAGATGGGGTCGTACGCCTATGACAGTAGTGGGTGTCGTTCAGGATCATGCCAATGAATCGTTGGGTTCAAAAGCAAGACCGACAGTATTCTACAATAAACCCAGGGATGCTAGCGAATTGCTGATCAGGCTGAATGCCGGTCAGTCTGTATCCAATTCTGTTCGATTGATTCAAAGTATCAGCCAGCGTTTGAATCCTGCTTATCCGCCAGATCTTCAGTTTTTAAGTTCCGGCATGGCAGAAAAACTACAGAGCGAGAGACTGTTGAGTATATTGTCTAACCTCTTCGGTGGTTTTGCCATCTTCATTTCTTGTCTTGGTTTGCTTGGCCTGGCTTTATATATGGCTGAACAGCGTAAAAAGGAGATCAGCATCAGGAAGGTACTTGGTGCAGGTTTAGGGCATCTGATGCTCCTGTTAAATAAGGATTTCATGAAACTGGTTCTGCTTTCTAATCTGATCGCTATTCCTGTGGCATATATCCTGGCCAGCAACTGGATCATGAGATATGAT
>JAZQRI010000010.1:0-8278 GCA_045629455.1 Pedobacter sp.
TCTGTCGGCAGGGATCCAGGGCAGATAACGATCATTTGTCAGGTCCTTCGCGCGGACCCATGCACCTTTGAAATCGTAGGCCAGCATATCGCTGATGCGGTACCGGAGGCTTAGATCTGCGCCAGTAAAGCGGGCGTTGGTCTGACGGTAATCGAAAGTGGGGAATACACCCCTGATGCTTTCATACCATTCGCCGGAAGGCTGAAGATAGATGTACTGATCGATGTGGTTGTAGAAGACGCTCATGTCCATGGAAAGTTTCTCCGAATGGTATTCCGCGGAGCTGGTCCATTTATAGCTTTTCTCACTTTGCAAGGCTTTATTCCCCCGCTCGAAGGCCGCCGAACCATGGTGCAGGCCATTGCTGTACAGTTCGTTTGCGGTAGGCGGGCGCCATGCAGAACCAAGATTGGTCCGGAGTGACCAGTTCCTGTTTAGATGAACTGCTGCGCCTAAGCTCAGGGAAATGTTGTCAAAGGTCTGCGAGCCGCCATAGAGTTGCTGGTTGCCATCATAGCCCAGGGCATCCAGATATTTATGGTCGTACCGGATTCCGCCTTCCAGTACATACTTGTCTTTCAGGAATTTGCTAAGGAGGTATGCACCGCCCGTGTACGTATCGTAATTGGGTATAAGCGGCGTTGCAAGCGTTCCTGGAACATTGTTGTTGACCTGGACGATTCCATTGATGCCAACCGTGTTTTTAAATCCTTTGTCTGTAGCTTTTTCGAATGACAAATCCAGGGTCTGGCTAAGCAGGGAGAGGTCCAGAGCGGGGATGCCGCTGCGTCCGCCCCGGCGGGTATCATATTCCTCGCGCTTGTTTTTCTGCAGGCCATACAGCATGTTTAGCTGCCCCCGGTTCTTCAGGTCGATGTGCCCTTTGAACTTGAGCAGGGTGTGTGCAACATTTTGCCGTGGTGCATCTATCGCAAAGGAAAATTTACCGCTTTCAAATGGCCTCCCGTTCGCAATGCGGGCATTCAGATCTTCTATGCTGCCGATATGGGCACCACTAAAAATGCCGATCTCGCTTTGGAAATGACTGAGGTAGAGCTCAGTGGCCAGTCCGTTCTTTGTGTAGCCCAGGGTGCCGGAGAAGTTCTTTTCCCGGGTACCGGTGTTCTCCAGATAGTAGTCGGCCGCCCGTATATTTCCAGAGGTCCTGCCGGTACCCTGCAGGCGCCATGCAAAGCCAGGCAGTTTTCGTATACCTCCATCCAACTGTCCCGACAGCGCAGCTGCCCGCCCATTAGATGCTCCGGTAAGGTAAAGTTCTCCGGTTATATCAGGTGTTTTGGACAGTGCTGCGGGCTCTACCAAGACCACGCCGCCGATGGCTTCAGGGCCGAAGCGTACGCCTTCTGCACCTTTAATAACCGTGATCCTGCTGGCGACAAAGGGGTCGATCTCTGGTGCATGTTCCATCCCCCATTGCTGGCCTTCCTGCCGGATGCCATTGTTTAAGATGAGGATCCGGTTGCTGTGTAGACCCTGAATGACCGGCTTCGCAATGGTTGCACCGGTTTGAAGTGTGCTGATGCCAGCAATGTTTTTCAGGGCCTCACCGAGCGTTCCGCCACGGGTCTGCTCGAGGTCTTTCGAGGTGACCGTTGCCGAAGGGCTGGTCGACGGTGCGGCATTGCGTGGAGTGGTAATTTCTACCTCCTCCAGCTTGATGCTGCCGGTGGGAGGGCTTGTTTTTTCCTGTGCTGCCAGCGGACCGGCATAGCAGAGGAGGGCAGTTGTACACCATACCCAAATCTTCATACAATAAAAATTAAGTGATAAAAAGGCCTGAAAAAGCAGGCAAAGACGGCGCTACAAGGTGCTATGGCCTTGCTGCTGTCGGATTAAACAACAGATCGTTGTTTAGAAAGAATTAAACAGTAGGGGGACCTTTATTTGTCCAGGTGTGTACAGCAGTTTCAAAGAGCTGCTGGAAGTGGGTGGTACTTAATGTGATTGGTTTCACCTCGAATGCGGTGAAAGTAAGTGCGGTAAACGTGGAGGGGTAGTCTGCCTGTTTGTGTGCAATGAAATCGCAAATCAAACAATCTGCCGCAGGCGTGTCAATGACGTGTTTACTCGATGTGTTTTCAGCTGCGGGGTGAAAAGCAACCTTAAGGGTTTCGGTATGGTGATGAAGAACAGGCAGGAGCTGTACCACCGAAAAAATCAGTAGTAAAAGCAGCGGACCTATTTGTGTTAAACTTCTTTTCACGATAACGAACTGGTGTTTGGGCAAAGCTGCAAAAAAAATATTAGTTCTCCATGTTAAATTAAAGGTTGTGCCTGCTGAAGCTGCTATCCATTATTTATTGGCACTATAATGTACATCCTTTACGTGTATCTGGGTGCCGAATGTGGTCTGGAAGCTGGAAATGGGGGAATGCCAAAAGGATTTGTAAAATCATGAAAAATTTTGAGCTTAAATCTCCACAATTTGGGAAATGCTTTCACACTACTTACCGCTTTTGATACAGCATTTACCACAAGTATGATATTTTTTTAAAAATCATCACAGCTTATCGCTTGCAAAGCAAGCCGTTATAGTTGTGGTGGAACATTAGCTTTAGAAAGGAGTAGATCAATGGACAACATTATGCCTTCGCATTACGGGGAAACAGTAGAAAAGATAATTAGAAGGGAAGGACACTCGTTAACTGATGTGGCCAATCTTCTAAATGTAAACAGAAGGACTGTTTACAACTGGTTTTTAAAACCAAGATTACCGCGCGACACCATTCAACGGATAGGCATGGTGATCAAACATGATTTTTCGGCAGAATTTCCTGCCTTGTTTACTTCGGCGGATTTTAAAGCGGGCGCTGAGGCCTTCAGTTCCTATCGGTCCGGAGGTCATCCGTTTATACTGGAAGCTGAAGACTGGAAGCTTAAATATACCCATTTGCAGCAGCGGTATGAATCTGCCTTACGGCGAAAATCTTTATTGGAACTCAAAAACCGCCAATCCTAACTGTCGATTTTTTACATAAACGCCTCATCATGTATCACGTCATATTCCTGAACAACTTAGAAGAATATTCCCGGTTGGATTTAAATCAGAAGCCCAGCAAGAACTTCTTAGCGAAGTGCGGTAAAAGCGGCTACCAGATTGTCTGTATCTTTGAAGACGGACTGTTGAAGACCAGCTATGAGCCGTATGAAGCCCATGAAGCACAGATCCTGGAGCTTTACCGGGATCTGATGCAGGAAAAGTCAATAGACTTGTTCAATTAGGATTGCGGGTATGCGATTGCAGGGTCAGATTCCTTAGAAATATTTCGCTGCAAATTTAATGAAAGTTGCCCAGTTCGGTGCCGGAGTATGTCCACCCTCGTGCTGCCGGTACCCAATTTCCCCATCGATCAAGGTCGTTTGTATTTCCGGATAGATCGTTGTGCCCAGATCCTTTTTGCCAAGAAGCTTGTACACAGGGCCAGCTGCCACGGCGGCCATGAACATTCCCCGGCTGTCTACCCAGCTGTCTCCTTTGGAACCGACGCTGATAAACACAGGCCTCGGTGCACAGAGGGCGATCAGTTCATGTGCATCGACAGGAAGGTCTGCCCAGGTAAGCGGGCCTGCATATTTAATATAATTTCCCGCCATCCAGTGGTATTCACCCGAACTCGCGACATTCTCGACAACTTCCCCCGCATTCCGGCGGTGTAGTTTGGCACCTGCTGCACCCGAAGAGCTGATGAATCCCGTAAAGAACCGTGGATTGTAGGCCAGGGTCACCAGGGCGGCTTTCCCATAACGTGAATGCCCCTCAATGGCCACTTTCTTTGCATCCACCTGCGGATCAGTCTCCAGATAATCCATGGCCCGGTCTGCACCCCATGCCCAGGCACGAAGTGCACCCCAATCGTCGGCTTTACGCCGCTGTCCTTTGTTCATCAGGCCGATGATCCCTTCGGTGAGGCCAGCGCCATAATCCGCCTGAATACTTCCCGGAATCAGATAGGCGTAGCCCCAACCCTGGCGAAGGACCTGCTGCTGCCAGGGCACTCCGGCATTTGGCGGCTGGAAGTTCCTGAACTGGCGGAAGCCGTCGAACTCCATCATCAAAGGGACCGGTTTCGTGGTGCCTGCCGGTGTGATGACGGTCAGTTCTATATCTACTTTAATTGCCGGATAGGCCGTATTGTCTACATGACCGATAAGGTTCTTGGTGATCACAGGGATTTCGCCAATGGTATCCCGGGTGCTGGAGGTTAACGTCCAGGTCACCTTGGGCATATTGGCAGGAACCCTTCCGTAAACTTCCCTGTCGAAATCCTCTACAATCTCGGGGCGCCGGGCACTCCACCAGGTTTTCGCATCGCTAACCTTCTTGCCGTTTTTAAGTATCAGCGGGTCTGGCAGATTTGGATAGGGGTTTGCTTTAGATTCATCATAGTTGGCTGCATTACTGGCGTTGGGATTGTTTCCGTCGACACCCGGGCGGATGGAAGTAATCTTCAGCAGGTTAAGCATGGCTTTGTAGTCGGCATTTGTTCTGGTGTTTATCGCCTGCCAGACGCTGTCCTGAACCCGTTTCTGCTCGGGTGTAAGGTTCTGTCCGAAGCCCTGAGCAGCTGCATTGGAAGCGCATGTGAACATACTAACATATAGAAGTAACTTCTTCATCTTGCTGGTTTCAATTGACTAAAGTATGCTGAGGTTTTTCCGGACGACATTGCCGCGTGTTGAGGCGGTTTCATCTGGCTGGCTGCCGCCGACACTAATTTCTATGCGCCCCTGGAACTGGATGGTTTCTCCGGCCTGACCGGTATAAGAAAGATCTTCCGGGCTTAGCAAGAACTTAACATTTTTGCTTTCGCCGGCTTTAAGGCTTACTCTGGAGAATCCTTTCAAAGACTTGATTGGCGTTTTGATCGACTTGTTTGGATTGCTGACATAGAGCTGCACAACTTCATCGCCGTCCATACTACCCGTATTGGTCAGGCGGACAGACACAGGTATGTTCTTGCCTTTAGCTGTTGATGCCGGCATGACCATCTGGTCGTATTGGAAGGTGGTATAGCTCAGGCCGAATCCAAAGCCATAAAGCGGCTTGCCTTTGAAATAACGGTAGGTCCGGTTGGTCATGGTGTAATCCGAGAAAGGGGGAAGGTCGCTGTCGCCTTTGTAAAAAGTGACGGGTAACCGTCCTGCAGGATTGTAGTCGCCGAAAAGCACATCTGCTACGGCAGTTCCCGCGGCTTGTCCGCCATACCACGCATTTACAATCGCAGGTACATGCTCCGCCTCCCATGGGATGGCGATGGCACTTCCGGTCATCATCACAAATACGACCGGTTTTCCTGTGGATTGCAGCGACTTCATCAACCGTGTTTGCACTTCAGGAAGCATGATCGAAGTCCGGTCGCCACCCTCAAATCCCGGATAGTTGACGCGCATTTCTTCCCCTTCGAGTTGTGGCGATATGCCCCCGACAAATACAAAGGCATCCGCGTCTTTAATGCGGTTGGTTAGTGCGGCGAAATCTGTGCGTTCGTAATTGCCGGCGCTCAGTTTCACGTTTGCTTTTCCATCACCCTGCCAATATTCCACGACCAGGTTATAGGTGCTGTCTTTCTTTGTCTGAAGGCGGTAAGTCTGACTTCCCCACCGGTTTTTTGTCCAGGCATTTAAGACCTCTTTGCCGTTTACAAGAAGGCGGTATCCATCGTCTGCATCCAGCTCGAAGGTAATGGAGCCATTCTGTATGGCTTTAAAGTCGGTGGTATACCGTGCGGAGAAGTTGTTTGCCCTGATGCTGCCGATCACACCCTGGCCTTCCTGCCACAGGTTGTTCAGTTCCGGCTCTGTTCTTACGGCCGTCGGTTGGCCACTAAGGTCCTTGTTGTTGTAATATTCGGCTTTAAACCCTGCTTTGCCTTCAAAAGAGTATTGGCGGCTCACATCAGCATAAACAAGTAAGGTGTCATTTGTGAAATTAACTGCTTTTTCATAGACGACCTCAGTCGTAGATCCGAGCTTTCCTTTGATGCCGTTGAGTACGGTTGTGAGGTGTGAGGGTGTGCCGTTGTAGTTTCCCAGAATGGCAATCGGGTTGTCTGCATTTGGGCCAAGCACAACAATTTTCTTCAATGTTTTTCGAAGGGGCAATGTGTTGTTTTCATTCTTAAGGAGTACCATGGATTCCCGCGCCATTTTAAGTGCATGCGCTTTATGGTCGTCGCTTTCCAATACGGAAGAAGGGGTTTGCGCATATTTAACCATTGCCACCGGATCGAACATACCCAGGCGGAAGCGGATCATATAAAGCCGTTTCACGGAGATGTCGATCTGCGATTCTGGTAACTTGCCGTTTTTCACGGCCTGTACCAATGCTTTATAGGCATCAGTTCCACAGTCCAGGTCGGTGCCATGAGATACGGCATCGGCTGAAGCAGCCTCTGCATCCGGATGCGTCTTGTGGTTTTTATAAAAGTCGTCTATTGCCCAGCAGTCGGAAGTTACATAGCCATTGAACTTCCACTGATTACGGAGGATGTCAACCATCAGGAGGTCGCTGCCACAGCAGGGCTCCGTGCGGAAGGCATTGTAGGCACACATGACACCTGCGACTTTAGCATCAACGACCAGCTGTTTAAAGGCTGGCAGGTAAGTGTCCCAGAGGTCGTAAGCACTGACATCGACATTGAAGACGTGGCGTAAAGGTTCCGGTCCACTGTGTACTGCGTAATGCTTTGCACAGGCTGCAGCTTTCAGATATTTTGGATCATCGCCCTGCAATCCTTCAACGAAGGCACTACCAAGTGTGGCGGTGAGGTAAGGATCTTCACCATACGTTTCCTGTCCGCGGCCCCAGCGGGGATCACGGAAGATATTGATATTGGGTGTCCAGTAGGTGAGTCCGAGGTAGCGTTCGTTTGTTCTTCCAAGCTCGACAGCTTTATTGTAAATCGCTCTGCCTTCAAGGGCGGAGTAGTCGGCCATCTGAAACAGCGAATTGCGGTCGAACGTTGCTGCCATGGCTATGGCCTGTGGAAACACGGTAACTTTAAACGGGGTTCTGGCTACGCCATGAAGTGTCTCATTCCACCAGTCGTATGCCGGGATACCCAGCCGGGGAATGGCGGGAGAGGAATTTAGCATCTGAGATACCTTTTCTTCCAGGGTGAGCCGGCCGACGAGGTCGTCAACACGCTTCTCAAAGGTTAAGGAAGGATCCTGAAAGGGATAATTGGTGGCTGTACTTTGCCCTTGTGAGATCACAGGAACGAGTAGAAGAACGGCCAGCCGCAGGCATTGGATGATTGATTTCATAGGTTATATTGGTTGTGCATTGCAAGGCTGTTCCGACCTGTTGCAATCGATTGCCTAAATACGAGAAAAATGTTGAGCTTTCAAATAAATTCCCTGGAATAATTGGTGTTGAGCAAAAGTGTGTATTCTAAGATCCGAACCGGATTATAGCTCCTGTCCATTACGTAAGTATCAGATTTAATTGCATTTGCAACAACTGGTATTCTTTTGTAAGTTTAGGTAACCAAATTACATCGTTATGAACTTAATCTCTAAAATCCGCAACTGGGGGGATCATCACCACCCAAAATGGCTCGACTACTTCAGGATTGTTTTAGGTATGATTCTGGTCTGGAAAGGAGTGCAGTTTGCATTGAATCTTCATGCTTTTACGGAGTTAATGAAGGATGCAAGCTTAGGCACGGCAACGTCCATCAGCCTGTTTGCCCACCTGATTATTGTATTACACATTATTGGCGGATTGCTGATTGCCGTAGGGTCCAACACGCGGCTCTGCTGTATGCTGAATCTGATCATTCTTGTAGGCGCAGTGTTCTTCGTTAACATGCGCGACGACATTGCGCGCCCGTATGCTGAATTGTGGCTGTCCGGCTTTGTTCTTCTTGGCTTGATCCTGTTCCTCATCGAAGGAGATGGCGTACTGTCCATTGAACATGAGAAAGAAGTTTCCGCTAAGCCAGTACATTAAGGCGGGCCTTCACGGAAGAAAATAATTCAAGTGCAGTTTTAAACATTTATAATGCTTCCATTTTACAGGGAACAAGACGCTGTCAGGATCACAAAATCGCCGCAGTGCCAAACATTCGCGTAGCACCGTTGTTGAATACGTTAAACTGATAATCATGAAAACACAACTGATCGACAATGTTTTAGACAGCTTGAAGCGGATCGACTTTGATCAACCTGAAAACGCGAATATTGATCAGGGAGAGCGGGGCATCTCCATTGCTGCCGGTTCGTACCTGTTCTTAAAAGGATTGGCGAACTTATA
>JAZQRI010000011.1:0-47500 GCA_045629455.1 Pedobacter sp.
CAATGCCAGCTAAAGAACTCTACCATTATCAGCAAAAGGACATAGACACAATTTTCGAAAAGTTGGAAGGCAAGGGCAGCAATTGCCGCCTGCTTTATCAACTGCCAACCGGCGGTGGAAAAACAAGGATCTTCTCGGAAATTGCCCGCAAGTATGTGGAGCAGTACAAGCGAAAAGTAATTGTACTCACCCACCGTACCGAACTCTGCAAGCAAAGTTCGGCGGCGCTTCAAATGTTGGGCATTCCGAACAAGATCATCAACAGTACGGTTAAGCGAATCCCGCGGAAAGAAGCTTATGCCTGTTATGTGGCCATGGTAGAGACCTTGAAAAACCGGATTAACGACGGGCTTATTGATACGCGTATGATCGGATTGATCATCGTGGATGAAGCGCATCACAACTCCTTTCATAAACTGCTGGCGAAGTTTAAAGATGCAGCGATCATCGGTGTTACCGCTACTCCACTCAGTTCAGACATCAACCTGCCGATGTATAAAAACTATGATGAACTGATATTGGGGGAACAGATCGGATCACTTATTAGCCAGGGTTTCCTTGCTAAACCTACCGCCTGGCGCTATGATGTTGAGCTCAACACGCTGAAGACCGGACTTACCGGTGATTTTACCGTGAGCACATCTGACGAGCTTTACAGTTCACCAGCAATGACAGACTTGCTGGTTCATGCGTATGAAGCACATGCTAAAAAGAAGAAAACGCTTATATTCAACAACGGTATTTTCACATCCAGAAAGGTCCTGGAGGTGTTTTCAGCTTTGGGCCATCCAATTCGGCACCTGGACAACAATACCAGTGCAGTTGAAAGGACTGAAATTCTGAAATGGTTTAAGAAGACGAGGGGTGCAATATTAACATCGGTTTCGATTCTAACCACCGGATTTGATGAACCAACGATTCAGGCAGTAATCCTTAACCGTGCCACTACCTCCCTGGCTCTATACCATCAGATGATTGGCCGTGGATCAAGGCTTCTTCCACAAAAAAAGACGTTTACCATTATAGACCTGGGGAACAACATTGACCGTTTTGGCAACTGGAACGCTGAGATAGATTGGAAATTTGTTTTCGAAAACCCAGAGGCCTACTATGCGAGTCTTCATACACAAACAAGTTATGAGTCGCACCAGATCCCTTCCGATATGCGCACGCGGTTTCCAAACAGTCTGGAAATTTCCTTTGACGTACAAGCCGCCCATCAATCTGCGTTGGAACGCGGCCTGAAGCCTAAAATCGTGATCCGTGATTCTATTCGCCAGCATGCACTCATGTGTGTGGACAACGGTGACGGTGTTTCCGAGGCACTGGCCCTGGTTCCTGAACTTACGCGGGAAATCGACTGGCGCATTAAACAGTATGCGAAATGCCTGGGGAGGGTGACTAAAAATTACACCGAATGGCTGAAGGAAGACTACGTAGCAAAGCTCCAGCAACTGATCAAAAAAATCATGGGCAGAAGGATGCTTCTGAAAACGGCAGTTTAAAATCTATCATTGTTGGCTTACTCTATGACACCCTCATTCGTTTTCATTATAGTGTAGCGATAGCCTTAATTACATTTGAATGCGGACTAAGCCATGCTTTGAAATCAACACTGAGGTTCTCAAAATCTGTACGGTGGGTTATGTAAGACTTCGGGTTGATCAGACGCTTTTTAATTGAATCAATAACATGTTCAAAGTCGGCCCTGGTAGCATTTCTACTACTCATTAAGGTCGCTTCACGTTTATGAAATTCCGGGTGGCTAAAAGAAATTGCCTCCTTTTGCAAGCCGATCAACACAAAACGTGCCCCTTGGGCCAGGTACTGAAATGCATCATTAATTGCATCTTTATTTCCAGATGCATCAATTACCACGGTGGGCATTTCGCCATTTGTGATTGTTTTTAGCTGCTCCATAACATTAGCGTTGGCGTTAATGGTATATTCAACACCAATTTTCTCTTTACAGAATGCAAGGCGGGTATCGTTGACATCCATGGCAATTACACGACCTCCGGCAATACGGGCAAATTCCATAGTACCGATACCGATGGGGCCGGCTCCGATTACTAAAACAAACTCACCCGGATTGACAGCAGCGCGTCTTATTCCGTGTGCACCTATAGCTAAGGGCTCTATTAAAGTCAGTTCATCATAACCTAAACCTTCGCCATGTACCAACAGGCGCGATGGTATAGAATAATATTCTGCCATTCCACCGTCTATATGCACACCGCATACTTTAATATTTACACAGCAGTTTGTTTTTCCGCTGTTACAAGCAATACAGCTACCACAATTTACGTACGGGATAAATGTTACCGCCTCTCCGACAGTAAAACCGGGCGCATCATCAGCCTCGATCAATTCGCCCGAAAGCTCGTGTCCTAAGACCCGCGGATAACTAAAATAAGGCTGTGTTCCCCTGAAAGCATGCAAATCAGTACCACAAATGCCAATTCGTTTGATTTTAATAACAGCATGGCCGGCAGTTAACACGGGCCGTTCTGCCTGTTGATATTCAAATTCACCCGGCTGGGAACATACTAATGACTTCATCTTCATTTTAATCAACTATAAAACTTCATTGCATCCGCCACCATACAAACTGGCCAGTCAGATCCAAATATAACAATTTGGAGATCTTTCCTTCACAACGGGTGCTTATCGATTTACCCCCGGCAATGCCTTGAGACGGACTGCCACTTTGATTATGGCCACATAATTGCATATACGGGATTATGAAAACACCAACACTACAAAGACTTTCCCTAGCAACACTTGGCCTTTGCTTCATGCTACTAAGCAGTTGTGATGTTCAGTCGCAGGCACAACTCGGGAGCATCCTGAAGCAAATTCCGGCAACTGGAACACCATCTACACTCGAAATCGCCTCCGGCATTAAGCAAGCCCTGGAAATAGGGACGTCAAACGGTGCAGATAAACTATCCGCTAAAGATGGCTTTCTGGGCAACGCAGCTGTCAAAATTCTTTTCCCACCAGAAGCACAGAAAGTGGAGACTACCCTAAGGAGTATTGGTCTTGGATCCTTAGCAGACAATGTTGTAACCAGCCTGAACCGCGCGGCAGAGGATGCAGCGAAAGAAGCCAAGCCTATTTTTGTAGACGCAATTAAACAAATGACCATTACGGATGCCACGAATATCCTGCTGGGCAACAACACCGCTGCTACAGATTACTTTAAGCGGGTAACCACATCACAACTTATGGCTAAGTTCAGTCCGGTCGTAACGAGCAGCCTGAGTAAAGTCGGTGCAACGAAATATTGGACAGACGCGGCAACAGCATACAATAAGATTCCCCTGGTAAAGCCGGTAAATACAAATTTATCGAACTATGTTGCGCAAAAGGCCATTGAGGGAATGTTTGTTCAGGTGGCACAGGAAGAGCTTCAGATCCGGAATAACATCAATGCACGTTCTACGACGCTCCTTCAAAAGGTTTTCGGCTATGCCGACAAAAAGAAATAGACTTTATTTGTGATGATGAAGACTCCTGAAACGTTCTGAGCTTTATCGCTTGGCACAGCGGCATAAAAATGCCTGTGCTGGTTTCAGAACCGAAAAAAAAGAACTATATACTAACGAAAAAGAGTAACTTTATAGAAGTATAACAACATAACAATATTGGATTTTAAAGATTTTAATTTTAACCCTGACTTATTAGAGGGTTTATTGGCGATGGGTTTTCGCAATGCCACACCCATACAGGAACAAGCAATTCCTTTAATCCTTGCTAACAAAGATTTAATTGCCTGTGCACAGACAGGTACAGGTAAAACTGGAGCCTATCTGCTTCCGATCATGAACAAGATCAGCCTGATTGAAGAGCGCCACAACAATACCTTAATTCTTGCCCCTACCCGCGAACTTGCGCAACAGATCGATTTGCAGGTAGAAGCACTTTCTTATTTCACCAACATCAGCTCTTTAACGGTCTTTGGTGGTGGAGACGGTATTGCATATGAGCAGCAAAAACGCTCCATGCGGGACGGTGTGGACATCATTATCGCTACACCGGGAAGGTTAATATCCCACTTGTCTTCCGGCCTGTTGAAACTCGATCAGCTACAGCATTTGGTGCTTGATGAAGCAGATCGTATGCTCGATATGGGCTTTTACGATGACATCATGAAGATCATCAGCTATCTGCCGGAACAACGTCAGACGGTGTTGTTCTCTGCAACGATGCCACCAAAGATCAGAACGCTGGCCGCCAAGCTGCTCCAAAAACCAGAAGAGATCAGCATCGCCATATCACAACCCGCTGCAGGTATCAACCAACAGGCCTATTTCATTCACGACAGTCAGAAGGTAAAACTACTTACCGAAATTATGAAGCCCGATCAGTATCCAAGCATTCTTATCTTTGCTTCTACCAAAGAAAAGGTGAAGAATCTGGGTAAAGTACTGCGGGGACTACGTTTTAAGGCAGAAGCATTCCATTCCGATCTGGATCAGAAAGAACGGGAAGCGATCTTGCTGGAATTCAAAAACAAACGTGTACCGGTTCTAATTGGTACCGACGTACTCTCCAGGGGTATCGATGTGGAAGGAATTTCACTGGTCATCAACTTCGATGTGCCGCATGATCCAGAAGATTACGTGCACCGTATCGGCAGAACAGCCAGGGCAGCCACAACCGGAACGGCAATTACGCTGGTCAATGAAAAAGATAAACGCAAGTTTGCCAACATTGAAAAGCTGATTGACAAGCCGATCAACCGCATCCCATTGCCGGCGCACCTTGATGTGCATCCCGCGGAAACGGAATCATCAGCTAAACCGGCCATGAAGCCAAAACGTAAGTTTTTTAAGAAGAAGCCTCAGAATAAGACGCAGCCTTAACTAAAT
Organism: Pedobacter sp.; assembly: GCA_045629455.1. Lineage (GTDB taxonomy): Bacteria > Bacteroidota > Bacteroidia > Sphingobacteriales > Sphingobacteriaceae > Pedobacter. The sequence continues at coordinate 4,878 of JAZQRI010000011.1, forward strand.
ACACCTCTATGCAGAATCTACCTCCATTGGCAGAACGGATGCGTCCACAAAATCTGGACGAATATGTTGGGCAAAAACATCTGGTTGGTACAGACGCAGTATTGAGAAAAGCCATACTAAGCGGACAACTGCCCTCCATGATTTTCTGGGGGCCGCCCGGGGTGGGTAAAACCACCCTGGCGTATATCATATCGAAGACACTGGACCGGCCATTTTTCAACCTAAGTGCCATCAACTCAGGTGTTAAGGATATCCGTGACGTAATTGACAGGGCAAGTGCGTTGAAAGACAGCCTGCTTGGACTACCCATACTCTTCATTGATGAGATCCACCGCTTCAGCAAGTCGCAACAGGACAGCCTGCTCGGCGCGGTAGAACGCGGATTGGTTACCCTGATTGGTGCTACCACGGAAAACCCCTCCTTTGAGGTGATCTCCGCATTGCTCTCCAGGAGCCAGGTGTATATTCTGAAATCACTGGATGAGACTGAACTTGCGGGTTTGCTCCAAACCGCCATTAAGGAAGATGTGGTACTCAAAGAGAAAGACATCACCATCAAAGAGCATGAAGCTTTGATCAGACTTTCTGGCGGTGATGCTCGAAAACTCCTGAACGTACTTGAAATTGCGATAAACGGCATCGGTGGCGACCATATTGTGCTGACCAATGAGAATGTGCTGGAACATGCACAACAAAATCTGGCACTCTACGATAAAGCGGGTGAACAGCACTACGACATTATTTCTGCATTTATTAAATCCATTCGGGGTAGTGACCCGAATGCTGCGGTGTACTGGCTGGCCCGGATGATTGAAGGTGGAGAAGATCCGCTGTTTATCGCCAGACGGCTGTTGATCCTGGCTTCCGAGGACATTGGCAACGCCAATCCAAATGCCCTTCTACTAGCCACCAATTGTTTCCAGGCCGTGAATGTCATTGGTTTTCCGGAATCCCGGATCATACTGGCGCAGGCGGTCACCTATATGGCATCCTCTGTGAAAAGCAATGCTTCCTATGAAGCAATCAATAAAGCACAGCAGCTGGTGAAACAAACCGGCAATCTGCCCGTCCCGTTACATATCCGCAATGCGCCGACCAAGCTGATGAAAAACATCGGTTATGGTAAAGACTATAAATATTCGCATGGGTATGAAGGCAACTTTGCGCCGCAGGAATATCTGCCGGATGTCCTTAGCGGAACGAAGCTATACGACCCGGGACGAAATCCTGCGGAAGAAAAGCTCAGGGAGAAGCTGAAACAGAACTGGAAAGACAAATACAATTACTGATATGCTGAACACCTTTCTAACGCATCAATGGACGGGCTTTTGGCGCTCCAGGGGAAAGGGCAGCAATGTGGCTGTTCAAATCATATTGGGGCTGCTGGTCCTCTATTTGATCGTCTGTGCACTTGCCGTCGGCTTTTTCATGGACAAGCTGATCACGTCCATGTTTCCCGGCAGAAATGTGATGGAAGTATTTAATGGATTTATCCTATACTACTTTGCACTGGAATTTCTATCCCGTTTGCAGATGCAGGAACTGCCTACGCTGGCCATCGTACCTTACCTCCACCTTAATATCCCGAAAAGCAAGCTGGTGAACTTTCTGAACATCAGAGCTATGTTTTCCGTGTTTAACATCTTACCGCTGTTTGTTTTCTTCCCATTTTGCATAATGAACATTGGTGGCATCTACGGACCGTTTACGGCATTGATGTACCTGGTGTCCATCATGTCTCTTGCCTTATTTAACAATTATCTGGCGCTGTATGTAAAACGGCTGTCAATCTCCAGTAGCCGCTTTGTAATTGCTGGAATGGCCTTACTCCTGACGCTGGCTTTACTGGAATACGTTAAGATTTTCTCCATTGCGGCGATATCAAATGTGGTATTTAGCCAGATTAGTGTACAGCCGTATCTTGGATTTACATTCACAGCCCTTGCGGTGTTGATCTTCTTTGTAAATGCGCAGTATTTAAGGCGCAACCTATACATGGAGGAGCTCAATGCCGGAGAGGAGAAAAAATCCAGTACCGACTATCCCTTCCTCGACCGCTTTGGGGAGGTGGGTACCCTGGCTGCTCTGGAGATCAAACTGATCTTAAGGAACAAGCGCACAAAATCCACGGTTTCCAAAGGCTTCCTGTTTATATTTTATGGATTTCTCCTTTACCGTGGAGAGGCCCTGGAAAAGAACGAGTTTGGTATGATGCTGTTCGCTGCGGTATTCATGACTGGAAACATGGTTTTACTGTACGGGCAATTCATGTTTGGGTGGCAGAGTGCAGAGTTTGATGGAATGCTGACGAATAAGATCAGCATCCGGAACTACATTAAAGCCAAACTGCTGTTATTCACGTTGTCTTCGACGGTACTGACCATCGTTGTGAGCCTCTATGGTTTCATGAGCTGGAAGATCCTGCTGATCCAGTTTGCAGCCTATTTGTACAGTATCGGCATTGCCCCTATTGTGGTACTTTACCTTGCCACCCGCAACTACAAACATATCGACTTAAGCAAAGGATCGAGCTTCAACTGGCAGGGTGTCGGAGCCACGTCAATGATTATGAGCCTTCCGATTTTCTTGATTCCTTTTATTTTTTATCTGCCCGTGCACCATTACGCAGGTCCTTACTGGGGACTGGCGGTGCTGGCTATCGTGAGTCTCGCCGCCTTGTTCACGCGGAGCTTCTGGGTAGACTTTTTAGTTGCGGCTTTCAATAAGAGAAAATATAAAATTGCCGAAGGCTTCAGAGCGCGTTGAAAATGCTGACGTAGACCGTGGAGAACATTGAATTGAATTCAATTCAATTCAGGATTCTGCAGGTAAAGGACATAAAAGAAAGATCATGATCTTAGACATTAAAGATTTAAAAAAGACATACGGAAGCCGAACGGTGGTAGACATTCCGGAACTTCAAATCCGGGCTGGCGAAACCATTGGGCTTGTCGGTAATAACGGTGCCGGAAAAACAACCTTGTTCCGCATGTTGCTGGACCTGATCCGGCCAACGGAAGGACAAATCCGCTCCAAAGGTGCCAATGTGGCACATTCGGATGAATGGAAGAACTATACTGCATCGTTTCTGGATGAAGGATTCTTAATCGACTACCTCACTCCCGAGGAATACTTTATCTTTATTGGGAGCCTGCATAGCATGGATCAGGCTCAGGTGCGGGAGTACTTGCTTCGCTATTCAGAATTCTTTAATGGCGAGATCCTGAACAGTGGAAAGTACATCCGTGACTTCTCCAAGGGCAATCAGAACAAGATTGGCATTGCTGCAGCACTGATGCAAAATCCAGAGCTGCTGATCCTGGATGAACCATTTGCCAATCTCGATCCGACGACCCAAATCCGGCTGAAAACGTTGCTTAAGCAGTTGAGAGTCACACATAATGTTACTACATTAATATCCAGTCATGATTTAAACCATGTTACCGAGGTGTGTAACCGCATTATCCTGTTGGAGAAAGGCATCATCATCAAGGATATTCTTACAGACGAGAACACGCTTGGAGAACTTGAAGCCTATTTTTCTGAGTAAAATTGTATACAATTGTGGTCAAACGCTACACTTTGGTTGATTGTCCTCAATGCTTTCCTCCGCTATTGTGCAATATTCTTGTTGGTTAACAATAAAAACTTAAATGAACATACTTGGCACCTGTTTTGATTTAGCAGGAGCAAAACATATAATAGTATTATGAAGACTTCAAGATTTAAAATAGCAACATTAAGTATTGCGCTATCATTAGGTGCCATGGCATTCCAGGGTTGTGACAGTTTAACAAAAACACAGAAGGGTGCTGGTATTGGTGCAGCTGCTGGTGGTGTAATCGGTGCTATTATTGGTAAAAAAGCTGGTAATACCGCTGTAGGTGCTGTTTTAGGCGGCGCGGTTGGTGGTACTGCAGGTGGCTTTATCGGGAAGAGAATGGATAAACAAGCTGCAGAGATTAAAAACTCTATTCCAAGTGCAGAAGTGATCCGTGAGGGTGAAGGTATTATCGTAAAGTTTGACAGCGGTATCTTATTTGATTTCGATAGCAACACGCTGAAAGATGATGCGAAGACGAACATTAAAACTTTAGCGAACTCATTGAATGAGTATCCAGGCACAGACATTAAGATCATTGGCCATACGGACAACAAAGGAACTGCAGCTTACAACAAAGGCTTATCGGAACGAAGAGCCGCAGCGGTAAAAGCGTATGCAGTAGCACAGGGCGTACCTTCATCCAGAATGACGACTGAAGGAAAAGGATTTGCAGAGCCTATCGGTGACAACACGACAGATGCTGGAAGAGCAGCTAACCGTCGTGTGGAAATTGTAATTGTTGCCAACGATGAATTGAAAAACCAGGCAAAAACACAAGGGTAACCTTTACGGACCAATATTCTTGTAAATAAAAATCCCCCGTTGTATGAACAACGGGGGATTTTTTATGTCTAAAAATTGCCTATTCTGACTCGGAACCCATTTCCTCTCCATAGATATCCTCGAAATAATGAACGGCCAGAGATTTCAGCAGAAGCTCCTGCTCCATCATGGCGAAAGAAGGCACGGGCTTAACAAGCTTCCAGTGCGGCCAGCCGTCCTGGTCCAGCCCTTCCAGTTCATAAAAACCCATCTCACTTAACAGGCGGCAGGTTGCAATGTGCATCAGCTCTTCCTTTTGTCTTTTGCTGTATTTGCCCGGTCCTTTACCCAGTTCCTGTACACCGATCAGAAAAAGCACCACCTTTAAATCAGGAACATCAGAGTCAAATTCTTTAGAGATTTTTTGCTGCAAAACTTTCCACTTTGCATGAGTTTCTGAAGGTTTCATGGCGCAAAGATACAGTTATATGCTCCGAAAGGCAATATAATTCCGGTTTAACACTTTGATTTGCTATTTTTAGAAAGCTAATTATTTAAACCAATACGTTAACATCAAATCACTATGGATCAAAAAATAACTGCCGGATTGCTCGCCTATGGCATGTCTGGTAAAGTTTTTCATGCCCCTTTTTTGTCTACCCATCCGGGTTTTAATTTTTATGCCGTTACGGAACGTAATGCGAAGAAAGCCGCCCAGGACTACCCGGGCCTGATCAGCTACGATTCCGTGGATGAACTGATTGATGACGCGCAGATAGAGCTGGTGGTGGTGAATACCCCTAATTTTACACACTATGAATATGCCAAAAAAGCGCTGCTAAAAGGCAAGCACATTCTGGTGGAGAAACCGTTCGCAGCAACTGTCGCGGAAGCAGCGGAGTTGTTTGAGCTGGCTGAGCAGGTAGGAAAAAAGATCTTTGTGTATCAGAACCGACGATGGGATACGGATTTCCAGGCAGTAAAGAAAGTAATTGACAACGGACGGGTTGGCAGGGTGAATGAACTTCATATCCGGTACGACCGCTATCGCCCGGGCATCGGTGTTAAGAAGTTTAAAGAAGAGATTATGCCTGCAACAGGCTTACAGTTTGACCTTGGGCCGCATTTGCTGGATCAGGCACTGACGCTCTTTGGAAAGCCCCTAAGCTACTATAAAGTACTGGGCAAGAACCGCAAAAACACCAAGGTGGATGATTTCTTCAGTATTCATCTGAAGTTCGAGAATGACGCGAATGTGTATCTGACGGCCAGTATGCTTGTCGTAGAGCCCCTCCCCGCCTTTGTATTACATGGAGATGGTGGAAGCTTTATAAAGGAACGTGCTGACATTCAAGAAGAACAGTTGCTGGCTGGCATGAAGCTTAGCGAACCGGGATATGGCATAGAGCCCAAAGAAAAAGAAGGACAACTAACCACCATAGATTCCGATGGCAGGAAGCATCTTGAACATGTGGCCTCAGAAACAGGAAGTTACCTGCCACTGTTTGAGTCCGTCTACCAGGGCATCCTAAACAACGAGCCATTCCAGGTGAAGCCGGAACAGATTCTGTGGCAATTACAGATTCTGGAAAGTGAAGAAGGCTACTTCAAATTTTAGATTCTTCTAAGCCTATAAACTTCCCAGCAGGGCTACCATAAATTCAGTAGGAACTTCCAGGTGCGGAATATGGCCGCATTCGTTAAACTCCACCAGTTTTGCACCTGGAATTTTGGCTGCGGTTTGCTTTCCCAATACACTATACTGCCCGTACTGGGCTTGCTGGGCAGCAGAAAGCAAGCCTTTACCCACAATGGTCTTATCCTGCTTTCCAATAAATAGCACTGTAGGGACTTTCAGGTTGGCAAATTCATGCACAACAGGCTGCTCATAGATCATGGTGAACGTCATGGCTGCAACTTTTGCATAGCGTGGAAAATCACCACTTAAACTTACTCCGCCGGCAATGCGAACCAACTCTTCATACTCCGGCTTCCAGCGCGTAAAGTAGGAGGTCTGATAATATTTGCGTACGCTCTCCGCGGTTGCTTTCAGTTCCGTTGCATATTGGGCTTCTGTACTGGTGTAGGGAACAAAGGTTCTGTAATCTTCCAGACCGATCGGATTCTCCAGCAGTAGTTTTTCTGTACGGTCGGGATACATCAGCGCATATCGGGTGGCCAGCATACCACCCATAGAATGTCCAAGAACAACAGATTTTGAAATGTTGATGCTCTCCAGAAGCTCGCGGTTCCATTTGGCCAACTGGTGAAAGCTATAGTGGATAAATGCTTTTGAGGATTTGCCAAAGCCGATCTGGTCTGGCACAATGACGCGGAATCCGCGAGCGATTAAGCCTTTGATTACGTTTGTCCAGTAGTACCCCGCGAAGTTTTTTCCGTGGAAGAGCACAACTGTCCTGCCATTGGCATTCTGCATGGGTGCTACATCCATATAAGCCATCCGAAGGTTCTGTCCTTCTGTGCTTATTGGGAAATATTTGACGGGGTATGGATATTGAACATTTTCAAGTGTGATAGACAAGGTATCCACTTTTTGGGCGTATAGGGGTGCGCTTATAAATAACAAAGCGATGAGGGCGTACAGCGTTCTTTTAAACATAGAGTTTCAGGGCATTATTAATAACATGGAACGAAAAAGGGGACTGTTTAGTACATATTGGACGTTTGATGAGAGCAACAACTGTAGTTTAACGGCTCTTCAATGTAAATGGAAGCGTGATCCCGAAGGTAATGTTCCTGCCGGCATTGTAAATACCCAATGTCGGATCTTCATCGCTCAGCCTTCCCGGCTTGTAGCGGCTCAGGTGATCATAGTAGGCTTTATTCAACAGGTTTCTTCCGGCAACGTAGATGGTGAGATTTTGATTCGCACTTAACTTTAACGTTGTTCCTATGGACGCATTTAAAAGTGAATACCCAGGTGTCGGGAGCTCGAAAGCATCAACTCTATTTTGTTTAAAGAAGTTATCCAAACCGATGGAGACGTAAGAATTCGAAGTACCGGCGATCTTGGGTTCAAAGCGAAGCTCGTTGCGCAGTGCCGCTGCAGGGATAAAAGGCAACGAAGCGTCCGTTCTGCGGTTGGTTGCCCGGGTGTAAGAAAATCCGTTCTCAAAATGAAGAAAACTTACGGGGTGCAGGGTTAAGGATGCTTCTACACCCCTTAGAAACGCGTTATCCTGCACGAAGTTGTACACCGGGAAGTTCCGGATGCTGCCGTCTTCTTCTTCAACGGGCATCACCTCGCCATTGGTGTCGTAGAAAATATAACCGTTGATGTAATTGGCAAAGCCGCCTAAGCTCGCCTCAAAGAATTCATTCTGGTACTCAAAAGAGACATCAAGCTGATAGCTTTTCTCCGGCTTTAAGTTTGGATTTCCGACTTCATACCGGAAGGCACCCTCATGAACGCCATTGGAGGAAAGCTCGGCAATATTCGGCGCACGGAAGGCTGTTCCTGCATTACTCTTGAAGCTTAAAACGTCTGAGAATTCATGGGTGAACCCGGCGGCAGCACTTACATGACTAAATGCATTGCTGATGGCTGGAAAGGAGACCTCATCACTTGCGAAGCCCACTGTTGTAAGTTTACGATAGTCCAGGCGGGCACCGATGTTGAAGGTATTCGAGTTCCAGGTTTTCTTCAGGTAGGCGAATGCACCATATGCCTGGCTGTCGTAGTCGGGAATAAGTTGTTCCGCCCCGGTCGTATTCATACTGTGCATGAACTCACCGGAAAGTCCGAGTACCGGTGCCCAGCCGTTGATCTCGTGGTGGGAGTATCGGATGTCGTAGCTGTACGTATGGCTATTTAAAAACAATGCAGGGCCTTCATCAGCCGATTCCAATTCCCGCCGCTGATTGTGCTGGTACCCGAAAGTGGTTTTCAGGCTTCCATTGTCCAGGAGCAAATTGCTGTTTAGGGCAAGCTTCTCGTGCTGGATGGCCTGTTTGGGATAGGCAGGCGTGCGGTCTTTATATTGTTGATCCGAAAATAGAAGACCATCCTCATCTACCAGCTGCCCGGCCTCATTCCGTAGCGGCTCATAGAACCCAATGTTAGATTTATAGCTGGAAGCATCCAGATGAACATAGCCCCAGTGTTTGTTCAACCCGATCTGGGCCTGAAAACTCGTTTCGTTGAAGCCAGAGTTTGGAACATACTCTGTAGGCGTCTTGTAGGAATAAGCATTCTTATAAGACCCGCGTGCCTTGTAGACGAACCCATTCTGATTGCCCTGAACCATAAGTGAATTGCCTGTGAGGCCATTGTTACTGGCATAGTTGGTTAAGAATTCACCTCGGATGGTACCTTCCGGTGCGGGAAGACCATCCAGAATATTGATGACGCCGCCCAGCGCATCGGACCCATACATTAAACTGGCAGCTCCACGGAGAACCTCCACGCGGTCTGCGCTGTATTGGTCAATCTCTACACCATGCTCGTCGCCCCATTGCTGGCCTTGCTGCTTCACGCCATTGTTGAGCGTCACCACCCGGTTGGAACTTAATCCGCGTATAACCGGCTTGGATATTGCAGGCCCGGTTGTGACCTGTGCAACGCCGGGAATCCGTGATATTGCATCAACAATGTTTGTAGAAGGATGGTACAGGAGGTCGGCCTTACCCACGGTAGAGATCGATGTACTGTTCCTGCGGTGGTCGGCGCTGATGGCCGAACCTGTTATGACGATTTCCCTTGCTTCGATAACACTTTGCTGAAGCGCGAATACCAATGCAGGCGGGTTATTAAAATCGACCATTTGGGTGAAAGATTTGTAGCCGACAAAGCGTACCTGAATCAGGAAACGACCACGGGTGGGTGCATTTGGGAAAATGAATTCGCCCTGCGCATTTGTAACAGCTGAAATTTGGAGGTCGGGAATAGAAACTGTTGCACCGGGTAGCGGCTGCGCGGTTTCGGCATCAGTAACAACGCCTCTGATCAAGGCAGTTTCTGAAGCAAAAGTTGGAACGTATAGCAATGAGAGCAATAGGGCAAACGCCGATAGCTTAATGGTTTTCATAGAATGACGGGAAATTGATAAGCTGGAGCGTTGAAACGCACCACAGACATGGAAATGGCCGAAGCCAACAATTAACAGGAATGAACTATGAAACAGGGGGGCCGCGGAGGGCAGTCGTAATCAGCTTGGTATACAGGCTCGTTAGAACGGGCTGGTTTTTCAGCAGTATGGAACTGGTAAAATACCCAGGGAAATATTGGAAGGTATGGATATAATTCTTTTCGAAATGGGCAGCACAGATTAAACATTGTCCTTCGTGTGTCCCTATGTGCACTTTGTGCTTACAGACAGGCTCATTTGTACAGCTATAAGCAACGGGGTTGTGGTGATGCAACGCTGACCAGGGTGTAAGCGCAATAAAAAATACCCATAACAAGGCATAAGATATAATTCTATGGATATGTAGGCTCTTTTTTCGCACTTGAATCAAAAGTAATAAAATATTTAAAAGTCAGCCTTACGTTCAGGTAACAAAGCGATTAGGTTTGGCATTAACAGCTTGATTATTATTACTTCCCTGTGATGTATTTACATCTGCTTTCTCCCGACGAGACAAACCATAATCACCGTTTTTACGTTTATAAAGGTAAAAATCCATGGCAACAGCAGAGCAAATTACTAATGGCTATATCGACTATGTACTTACGCATGGCGAGAAGCCAAAGTCCATTTATAGCTTTGTAAAGACTTTAAACATTACCGAAGCGGAGTTCTACGATGTCTTCGCCTCCTTCGAAGGAATTGAGAAGGCGACCTGGGCGGAGCTGGTTGTAGAGACTATTGAAGCAATAAAGCAGCAGGAAGTCTGGCCGGAGTATTCCTCCAGAGACCGTATGCTGTCGTTTTTTTACAGCTTTACAGAACTATTGAAAAGACAACGCAGCTTTATTGTATATACTTTTAAACACCACCAATCGAACTTCGCTACCCCTGAGGCGGTATCCAGTGTCCGGGAGATCTTTGAACGCTTTGCAGAAGACATCATCAGTGACGGACTGGAAAGTGGCGAACTTGCAAACCGGACCTTCTTCAGCAGCCGGTATAAAGATGCGCTTTGGGCTCAGTTTGTATTCATTACGCGGTTTTGGGTAAATGACGATAGCCAGGGATTCGAAAAAACGGATGAAGCGATCGAAAAGGGCGTAAATGTGACTTTCGACCTATTTGAAAGATCGCCTATTGACAATCTGTTCGAATATGGGAAGTTCCTCTCCCGCAATGGCGCGTTTAAACACCGGACGAGATCTTAAATTGAATGAAAGAACAGCAAAGTATCCCTACAACAAAAACACAACGTTCTGCCAGGTTTGTTAAAACTGGTTTCCAGATTGGCGGAAATTACATCAAGCATTACTCAAAGAAGCTCTTTAACCCTGAGATGGACCGGGCGGAACTCAATGAGGATAATGCGACGGACATATACAAATCGCTCAGTGAACTTAAAGGCAGCGCCTTGAAGATCGCTCAGATGCTTAGCATGGATAAGAACATTATGCCGAAATCGTATGTAGATAAATTCACCCAGTCGCAATACAACGCACCACCATTATCCGGCCCACTGATCGTACGGACATTTACGAAGCATTTCGGCAAAACACCGGAACAGATCTACGATAAGTTTAACACGACATCCAGCAACGCCGCTTCTATCGGGCAAGTACATGAGGCCTGGCTGCACGGCGAGAAACTCGCGGTTAAGATTCAATATCCCGGCGTTGCCGATAGCATCTCTTCTGACCTAAAACTGGTTAAGCCCTTTGCGTTCCGTTTACTGGGCATGAGTGAAAAAGAGCTGAACATTTACGTTAAGGAAGTGGAAGAACGCCTGCTGGAAGAAACCGACTACGAACTTGAGGTGCGCCGTTCCATACAGTTCTCTGAAGCATGTAAGAATCTGAACAATGTTGTTTTCCCTACCTATTATCCGGAACTTTCGGGCAAGCGGATCATTACCATGGGCTGGGTACCTGGGCTCCATTTGAAAGAGTTTCTGCACACGAAGCCTTCTCAGGAACTGCGGAACAAAATCGGACAGGCACTGTGGGATTTTTACAACTTCCAGCAGCATGAGCTACGTGCGGTACACGCGGATCCACATCCGGGAAATTTCTTAATTACCCCTGCCGAAAAGCTCGGCGTTATTGATTTTGGATGCATCAAGGAACTGCCGGGTGACTTCTATACACCATTCTTCTCGCTGGTAACCAAAGGCATTATGGACGACAAGGAAAAGACCCTGGATGCGTTCAGAAAATTAGAGATGATCCACAAAAACGATACTCCTGCGCAGGTGGAATTCTATTACAATGCATACAAGGAGATGATCGGACTGTTTGCGAAGCCATATTTAAGTGAGACATTCGACTTCAGCAGGCAAGAATTCTTTGATGATCTGTATGCCTACGGAGAACGGATTGCCAGGATGCCGGAGTTCAAACAAGCCCGTGGCGTGAAGCATTTCATCTATGTTAACCGGACGAACTTCGGCTTGTATACCATTCTGCAGGAACTGAAGGCGGTTGTAAATACGGCGACCTACCTGCCCCAGCTCTAGAAGGTCTTAAAAAAAGGAAGGCACAATCGCCACAATTGTACCTTCCACCTAACCTTAAAACTAATAGTAAGACGAACCAGATGTCAAAAGGTTTCATTTGCAAAAAAATTGTTATCTAAACATCCAAAAAGATGTAAAAGATAAATCGAGCTTAATATATTTGTACTGAAATTTATCCCGCATTGAAGAACCGCTCAACCTCATACAAAAACATTCTGGTGATTGAAGACAATCACGCCATCCTGGACGTGATTACCCTTATTTTACAAAGTGAGGCTTACAAAGTAAATGCATTGAGCAGGAGTGCAAATTACATGGAGCATATCGATCTGTTGAAACCAGACCTGCTGATTCTGGATATTATGCTTCCTGACGCGGACGGCAGGGTTCTGCTGCAGGAAATACGGGAAAATGAAAGCACTAAGCACATCCCTGTCCTGATGATCTCTGCCCGGTATACGGAAGAAAACGTTCAGCATGGTGCCTTTAAGCCAAATGGGTTTCTGGCTAAGCCTTTTGACATTGATGATCTGCTGGACCGGATCGAAGGTATTCTTGCCGGAAATAACTATATCTAAGCTTTTTTGCTCAGGCTCTGCATCAGTTGACTATACAGATCGCTTCCCGACTCCTCTTCTCTTGGTTTAAGCTTTTTAACGGTCGCACGTTTACCTTTCGCTTTGGCTTTTATGATTCTAAGAAGTTCCTTCGTGTACTCGTCTTTGAAACTTTCGATGTTAAATTCCGAAGTATACTGTTTGATCAGCGCCAGACCCACATCCAGTTCCTTTTTGGTCACTGAATCCAGTGGCGGCACTTTGATTTCTTCCGCGGAGCGGATCTCTTCCGCAAATCTGATCTTAGTGACCACCAACACGTTTCCACGTGGGTGGATCACACATAGATTTTCTGTATTACGCAGCACAAATCGTGCTACACCAGCCTTGTTGACCTGCTGCAATGCCTTCAAGAGCAGGGCATAGGCCTTCTTGCCCTGATTTTCCGGCTCGGCATAATATGAAGTTTCGTAATAGATCGGATTAATCTCGGTAATGTCGACAAAATTCTCCAGCTCTATCATTTTGGTCTTCTCGGGGCTGGCTTCTTCAAAGTCGTGTTTTTCAAGGATGACATATTTCTCATCCAGCATATACCCTTTGACGATCTTGTCGTACTCAACCTCCTTGTGTGTATTCTCGTTGACCCGCTGGTACTTAATTCTCGAATGATCCTTGGCATCGAGCATATCCATGTCCAGGCCACTGTTCTGAACCGCAGAATAAAGTTTAATGGGTATGTTGACGAGTCCAAATCCAATTGAACCTTTCCAGATAGATCTCATGTTTCAGGGTGTTTTGAAAGTATAACAACCTGGAAATCGGAATTGTTTATTGCAGCTTGGCGATTAGGCCATTCTGAGTGCTAATTCGCAGAACCGTTAAGGAAATTCAGAATTTCGTTTATTGTTAATTTTTGCTGGATCCCGGATTTCATGTCTTTGATGGTGAGGGTATGACTTTCCATTTCGTCGCTACCAATCAGTATCACGTAAGGAATGTTCTTATCATCCGCATAGGCCATTTGCTTTTTAAGCTTCGCTGACGCCGGGTAAATCTCCGAAGCGATATTCGCCTCTCTCAGTCGCTGAACAATCGGCAGCGCGTAAGATTCGGCTTGTGTATCGAAATTGCTGATCAGCACCCGGGTCCCAGCAGCAGCTGACTCCGGAAACAACCCCAATTCCTGCAGAACATCGTAGATGCGGTCTGCTCCGAAAGAAATTCCGACTCCGGTTAGACCCTTAAGGCCAAACATACCCGTGAGGTCATCATACCGGCCACCCCCGCCTATACTGCCCATAGCCGCCTCATTGGTTTTGACCTCGAAAATGCAACCTGTATAATAGTTTAGTCCGCGAGCCAAGGTAATGTCAAGCTCCAGCTGCAGGTTTTGCATCTTATCTGTGTGCCCAAGAAACTGCTTTACATAGTTAAAAACGGTCTCAATTTCTTCAATCCCTTTTAAACCGGCTTCAGAGGAAGCCAGTACTTGTTTGAGACGGGACAGCTTTTCCGCATTTGATCCCTGGAGCAGGATGACCGGTTTTAGGGTATCGATATCATGTTCCGAGAAGCCTTTATCAAGCAACTCTTTGGTTACGCCTTCGAAGCCTATTTTGTCGAGTTTGTCTATGGCTACCGTCATGTCAATGATCAGTTCGGGCTTCCCGATGATCTCGGCAATGCCAGATAAAATCTTTCTGTTGTTGATCTTGATGGTAAAATCACGTAAGCCCAGATTGGTTAAAGCTTCCTGGTAGATCAGAATAAATTCTGCCTCGTTTAACAAGCTCGCTGATCCCACCACATCTACGTCACACTGGTAGAATTCACGGTAGCGTCCTTTCTGAGGGCGATCTGCACGCCATACTGGTTGTACCTGGAATCTTTTAAAAGGTAAGGTAATCTCATTCTGGTGCATGACAACATAGCGTGCAAACGGAACGGTAAGGTCATACCGCAAGGCCTTCTCACTGATGGAAAAGGTGAGCGCATTTGAGTTCTGCGCAGCAAGTTCTGCAGGGCGCACTTTAGACAGGTAGTCGCCGCTGTTCAGGATTTTGAAGATCAGTTTATCGCCTTCATCCCCATACTTACCCGTTAAGGTAGATAGATTCTCCATCGAAGGGGTTTGGATTTCAGCGTAGCCAAACTTTCTGAACACCGATTTGATGGTATCGAAAATATAATTACGTTTTACCATTTCCTGTGGAGAGAAGTCGCGGGTTCCTTTTGCTAAAGACGGCTTGATGTTTGACATAGCCGCAAAAGTACAAAAAGTAAAAGGCATAAAAAAAGCTGCCGAAGCAGCTTTTCTAAGAATTGAAATTATTTAAACCAATAATCTTACCGGTTCTTCCAGCAAGGCCTTAAATGTTTGCAGGAATGCAGATCCTGTTGCTCCATCCACAACCCTATGATCGCAGCTAAGCGTAACTTTCATAACGTTTCCGGGAACAACTGCACCGTTTTTCACGACAGGCACCTGTGATATTCCGCCAATGGCCAGAATACAGGCATCAGGCGGATTGATGATTGCTGTGAACTCATCTATTCCGAACATGCCCAGGTTAGAGATGGTAAACGTAGAACCTTCCCAATCCGAGGGCTGCAATTTTTTAGCTTTTGCACGTTGTGCGAAGTCTTTGACCTCTGCAGAGATACGGGAAAGTGATTTCCCATCTGCAAAACGGACAACTGGTACCAGCAAACCGTCTTCAACAGCAACTGCAACTCCAATGTTTACATGCTCATTGTAGCGGATCTTATCGCCCAACCACGAGGAGTTCACATTTGGATGTTGTTTTAAGGCAACGGCTACGGCTTTCAACACCATGTCGTTGAATGAAATCTTCACCGGGGCAAACTCGTTCATTTTAGCACGTGCCGCAATGGCACTATCCATATCGATAGACATGGTTAGATAGAAATGTGGCGCAGTAAACAAGCTTTCAGATAAACGCTTGGCGATTACCTTACGCATTTGTGTTACTGGCTTCTCTGTAAATTTCTCTTCACCAATGAACTGTGGTAATGCTGCTGGTTTTTCAGCTGCCGGTGCAGGTGCTTCAGCAGTTGTTGATGCTGCCGCTGCTGGTTTGAAATTCTCTATATCTTTTTTGATGATCCGCCCACCGTCGGCACTGCCGGCAACTTGTGAAAGATCAATTCCTTTTTCTTTTGCGATTCTTTTCGCCAATGGGGAGGCTTTAACACGTCCGCCATCTGCACTTGCCTGAGTAGTCGCTTCAGCAGCTTGTTCCGGTGCTTTCTCGACAGCCGGCGTGTCAGACTTACCATCTGTAGCAGCTGGCGCCGGAACTGCATTACCTTGCGCAAGAATGGCGCTGATGTCTGTTCCTTCCGGACCAACGATGGCAATGATACCATTTACCTTAGCAGCCTGGCCTTTCTCCACACCAATGTGCAATAAAGTTCCTTCTGCATATCCCATAACCTCCATTGTCGCCTTATCGGTTTCAACATCCGCAAGGATATCATCTTCTTTAATCTTATCACCTACTTTCTTGTGCCATTCTGCAATAACGCCTTCGGTCATTGTATCGCTTAACAATGGCATACGAACAACAGTTACACCCATTTTCTCCAGATCCGCTTCAGATAATCCAGCTGATGCAGGAGCAGCAGGTGCTGCAGCTGTTGTATTTTCAGCAGACTTTTCAGCAGCGGGTGCAGGTGCTGCGGCAGAACCCTCAGCCTCAAGTGCAGCTTTATAATCCTCACCTTCTTTACCTACTACCGCGATGACGGCATCCACCGGAACGGCTTTACCTTCTTCCACACCGATGTATAAAATGGTTCCGTCCCAATATGATTCCAGGTCCATGGTCGCCTTGTCGGTTTCCACTTCGGCCATAACATCGCCGCTTTTAACTTTATCGCCAACTTTTACATGCCACTTCGCCATAACACCTTCAGTCATGGTGTCGCTCATTTTGGGCATTTTAACTACTTCAGCCATTCTATAATATCAATTGAAATCAGTTTAAAATTAATCTTGTACGTAAGGATAATCAGATTGAACGTATACATCTGTATACAATTCAGAAGCTTCCGGCCATGGCGACTCTTCAGCAAACTTCACTGCATCGTCAACAATCTGCTTAACTTTAGCTTCTACGCCTTCGATCCAGGCCTGATCTGCATATTTCTCTTTCAGAATAACTTCTCTTACGTTCTCGATAGGGTCCTTGGATTTATAATCTTCCAGTTCTTCCTTAGTACGGTATTTCGCTGGATCGGACATCGAGTGACCACGGTAACGATACGTACGCATCTCTAAGAAGGTAGGTCCTTCTCCGTTGCGGGCACGTTGCGCCGCTTCATCCATAGCGTTGTGAACTGCTACAGGATCCATACCATCAACAGGCGCACATGGCATATCGAAGCCAAGTCCCATTTTATAGATATCGATCATATTTGTTGTACGTTGCAGAGATGTTCCCATTGCATAACCGTTGTTTTCACAAACAAAGATTACCGGAAGCTTCCACAACATCGCCATATTAAATGCTTCATTTAGTGCACCCTGACGAACAGCGCCGTCACCCATGTAACAAACGTTCACGTTTTTGGTGCCTTTATATTTTTCAGCAAATGCAATTCCAGCACCCAAAGGAATTTGTCCACCAACAATTCCGTGTCCTCCGTAAAAGTTATGCTCTTTGCTAAACATGTGCATTGAACCACCTTTCCCTTTTGAGCAGCCAGTCGCTTTTCCGTACATCTCTGCCATAATGCTGTTTGCACTAACACCTTTCGCCAAAGCGTGGGCGTGATCACGGTAAGCAGTAATCATAGAATCCTCTGGAGTCAATGCGGATATGGCACCTGCTACTACAGCTTCCTGCCCGATATATAAATGACAAAAACCACGGATTTTTTGTTGTCCGTAAAGTTGACCTGTTTTCTCTTCGAACTTGCGCATCAGCAACATCGACTCAAACCACTTCAGATAGGTATCTTTATTTATTTCTACTGCACTCATTTTTGGGGCTATTACTTTTTTTTACGAGAGCAAATCTAGTTTTTTATTGTAATATATCGAAGAAATACATGTAAAATACACATGACGCTTAGATGAAGATGTGAATAACTTTTAAAATTTATCCGGTGACATTTGGATTACCATTCGAGATGATGTACTTTTGAGAGTCGAACAATACACCTTTTGGTGTACGTTTAAGTGTAAGTACTGTTTACCCAAACTTATTGTATAACATGATAAAAAAATTATTGCTTTCTGCTTTAATTGCAACTTGCAGCTTTACAGCTGTAAACGCACAATCTAAAGCTAAGGAAATCAACAAATTAGAAGACCCCGATAACCTGGCATCACAATATTTCTCTCAGGTCATGGGCGTTGCCGTAGATGCGACCTCAAACTTAAAATTATACAAATTCATATATGAATGGATCGGAACTCCCTACCGATTCGGCGGAAACACAGAGAAAGGAATTGATTGTTCTGCCTTCACCAAAGCCATCTACGACAAAGTTTTCAACACAACCATCCTAAGAAACTCCCGAGATATTTTCAGCATGGTTAACCCCTTGCCTAAAGATGAGCTTATAGAAGGAGATCTTGTATTCTTCAAAATCAAAAGCCGCAGCATTACACATATTGGAATTTACTTAGGCGACGATCGCTTTGCACACGCCTCTGTATCCAGGGGAGTGGTGATCAGCAATCTGAACGAACCCTATTACTCCAGATATTTCTATAAAGGGGGCAGAATATTGGATCCCGCGGATAAGGACCTGATCAAGGAATAAAATCAAATCAAGATATTTAGAATCCCCCTGCTAACAGGGGGATTTTTTTATGCTTCGTCTTTCGTGTTTTTAACCAACCCGATCCCGGAGAAGAAAAAGATCACACCAATAATGCCGAAGACGATAAGCTGCCTTGTTTGGGCTTGATGCTGCGAAAAGCCATAACCTGCGTAGATCAAGCCTATAATTCCTAAAATGGTAAGGATAGTTCCAAAAGTTCGTTTCACGTTCATAATATAGATTTCGTCTATATATGCAATATCTGTGCCGATAAACTACAGGGGTCTCTTACCAGACACTAACGCGGTCAGCAGGGCTAATGAACATCTTTGCATCCGGTTTGATGTCAAATGCCTTGTAAAATGCTTCCATACTGTATACCGATCCATTTACCCGAAACATATCTGGAGAATGTGGATCTGTCTTCAACCTGACCCTTGCTGTCTCATCCCGCATTTTACTCCGCCAAACCTGTGCAAAGCTTAAGAAAAACCGCTGATCAGGTGTAAGGCCGTCTATTTCGGCATTGCCTTTCCCTTGCTCTGTCAATTTGAAAGCATCATATGCAATGGCCAAGCCACCGATGTCGGCTAGATTCTCACCCAGGGTAAGCTCGCCGTTTACATGCTGATTGTCGAGCAAAACGAAACCATTGTAAAGTTCTGTTACCTTCTTTGCTTTCTGTGTAAACCGATCTGCATCCACTTTGGTCCACCAGTCTTTCAGGTTGCCGTCCTTATCATACTGCCGGCCTTGATCGTCAAACCCATGCGTCATCTCATGCCCGATCACGGCGCCTATTGCACCATAGTTTATTGCATCATCTGCATGGAAATCAAAGAAAGGGAACTGAAGTATACCTGCCGGAAACACAATTTCATTGAAAGCGGGATTGTAGTAGGCGTTTACCGTAGGCGGCGTCATAAACCATTCGGTCTTATCCACCTCCTTACCTAACTTGTCTACCATCTCCTTATATTCATGTTTTCTCGCCGACTGCAGATTGGCGTAATAGGTAGACTTAGAGATTTCCACGTCATCGTATTTCTTCCACTTGTCGGGATAGCCAACTTTCTTAATGAAAGCAGCCAGCTTAGCCTGGGCCCTGCGCTTGGTCTCTGGAGTCATCCAGTCCAACTTCTCGATCCTGTTGTTGTAAACACGCTGCAGGTTGTTTACCAGCGACAGCATACGTTCTTTCGCCTCTGGCCTAAAATAGCGTTCTACATACAGCTGGCCCAGCAGTTCACCCAAGTTTTGATCGACACTGTTTACCACGATTTTCCAACGCTCAGAAGGTGCTTGTTGCCCCCTTAGCGTTCTGTTATAGAATTCAAAACGTGCATCTCTAAAGCCCTTACTTAGCGCACCTGCCGACCGGTTGATGGCGTCAAACCGCAATTTCTGTTTCCAGACCTGCAGTGGCTGTGAAGCGATAAGTGTACTTAAGGCCTGATAGTACTTCGGCTGGCCGACGATGATCGTGTCCGTTTGAACGTCCATTCGATCCAGAACATCCTTCCAATCTATGTTTGGTGTAGACTTCTGGAGATCCGCTACATAAAACTTATTGTAGTTCTTCTGCGGGTCCCGCAGTTCTACCGGGCTGGAATGTGATTTCGCAATTTCGGTCTCCAGTCTCAGCACATGGTCAGCAAACTGAGCCGCATCCTTAGCGTCGCTCCCGGTAAGGGTGAAAAGCCGTGTTGCATACCGGAGAAACTCCGCACGGATTTTCTTTGCTTCTGCATCATTGTTGACATAGTAGCTTTTCTCTGGCAAGGATATTCCCGCCTGTGAGAAGTTTACTGCATTTTTATTGCTGATCTTATCATCGGGACCAACGCTAAACGCAAACAGATCGCCCTCGGCCTCCTTAAACCCATCGGCAAGGAACTTTATCATCTCCTTGTAGTCTTTAATTTCATCGATCTTTCGGAGCAGTGGCTGCAATGGTTTTGCACCCAAACTTTCGATGGTGACCGTATCCATTCCGCTGGCAAACATATCGGCGACCTTCTGTGCAGCACTTCCCTTCTTCTGCTCCACCTTTGAGGTTTCGTCCAATATAGACCGCAAGTTCTTCAAATTGTCATTATACAACACATTAAAAGAGCCCCAGCCAATCTCGGTACCCGGTATCTTCGTATTTTTCAACCAGCCACCATTCGCATATCTGTAGAAATTGTCTCCAGGACTTACCGTGGTATCCATGTCTGACTTATCGAAGAACACTGTTCTCGGGTTAACATCAGCGTCGCCGGCACTGCCGCCTTTGTTCTGGCAACCTGCAATGGCGACAAGCGCCAACAAAGAAAAGCCTAATTTTAGTTTTGCATCCATATATATGGTTTTATCGTTTGAAGCTACGAAAGCTAAGACAAACATACTAGGCCGCCTGTTGCAATAAATGTAAATAAATGTAAATGTTCATCTATAAAAAAAAGGCACCCGGTCTCTAGTAACCGCGTGCCTTAACTTACTTATCGTTTGCAGATTATTTCATCTGCATCCAGTCGGCCATCACCTTTAAGCTCTCTTCTTCTATAAAATCAAACGCTTCGTCTTTTTTAACCTTGTCTCCTTTTTTAACAGGAGGCAAACCTCTTGCTGCACGTAACTCATTCGTGCGTGCCAATGATTTCACTTCCAGACTATCTCTTTCCGCTTTTAATTTCGTTTGATTCAGTGTTACGGAGGTTTCCTTATCTCTTTTCTTCATGTCAGCGATATCCTGCTGCAGCATTTTGTAGTCTAAAGAAGTCTGCATCCTTTGTTGATGGAGCTTCACCAGCCTCGCTTTTACCGGAGCAAGGTTCTGCACCGGAACAAAGTTTGAACGTGGCACCACATCCCAGGGTAACGCAGAAGGCTCCGTATCTTCACCAATCTTATCCAATGGATAAAGTGAAGGGAAGACGATATCAGGCACTACCCCTTTGTGCTGCGTACTGCTGCCATTTACACGGTAAAACTTGGCCATAGTTAAGTTGATCTGACCAAGTTGCGGCGCAATTGCTTTCGCATCCGGTGCATTTCCGACAGCCGCATTCTTATTGATCAGACTTGCCAACCGCTGTAGCATAGACGGATTCAACAGTTTATTTAGATCTATGGAAGACTGTACGGTACCCTTACCATACGTCTGCGTTCCCATCACAATTCCTCTTCCGTAATCCTGAATCGCACCGGCAAAGATCTCGGACGCCGAAGCACTCAAACGGTCTACCATCACTCCGAAAGGGCCGTCCCATGCTACACCGGCATTGGTATCTTCACTCACATCAATTCTTCCTTTAAGATCTTTCACCTGGACAACCGGACCTTTGTCAATAAACAAGCCAGTGAGATCAATCGCCTCCACCAGTGAACCTCCACCGTTAGATCTCAGATCCATCAGAATGGCGTCTACCTTGTCTTTGGCCTTCAGCGTATCGATCAGTAGACGAACATCTCTGGTAGTACTCTTATAATTCGGATCGCCTGCGTTTGCTGCTTTGAAATCGGCGTAGAATGCCGGCACGGTAATCACGCCGACTTTATAAGTCGTTCCGTTAGATGTTACGGTCTTAACGGTCTTTTGCGCACTTTGATCTTCCATGATGATCTTCTCCCGAACCAATGAAATAATCACCGGTTTGGCCGACAATTCCTGCCCTACCGGGATAATCTTCAGGCGAACCGTTGTTCCTTTAGGACCTTTGATTTTGGCAACTGAATTTTCAATTCGCCAGCCTATGATGTCTTCAAACTCGCCGTTACCCTGTGCAACCCCGATAATACGGTCACCCGCACTCAGCAGCTTGCTTCTGTATGCCGGACCACCCGGAATGACCTCCTCAATCTTAACTACTTCATTTTCCAGGCGAAGCCTTGCTCCAATCCCATCAAAAGACCGCGCCATATCTTCGTTAAAGGCTACTGCGTTAGAAGGGTTGAAGTAATTGGTATGCGGATCAATGCTTTCCGTAAAGGCATCCATGATGCTCTGGAAAACATCCTGGTTATTTATTTTACCTACCTGCGATTTCAGGTTCTGATACCTTTTGGTAAGAGTCTCCACATTTTTTGCTTCTGAAGTACCTGCAATCTG
Organism: Pedobacter sp.; assembly: GCA_045629455.1. Taxonomy (GTDB): domain Bacteria; phylum Bacteroidota; class Bacteroidia; order Sphingobacteriales; family Sphingobacteriaceae; genus Pedobacter. The sequence continues at coordinate 27,295 of JAZQRI010000011.1, forward strand.
CAGATTAATGAGCTCATATTTAACCCGCTTCTGCCATACATTGTTCAACTCCGATGTAGAAGTTAGCCATGGCATGTTTTCACGGTCGTAAACATACGTATCATCATCATTGAAATTGTACTTCTTACCAATAGCAGACAGCGAGTAGGTAATCCAGTCGTTATACCTTTTCAGGTAAACATTGAAAATGTAAAACGGCGCACTCAGGTCGCCATTTCTAAAATCATCATCCAGAGTCGTTCTGTACTTCTCAAACTCCTTGATATCCGAACTCAGAAAATAGTATTTGGACGGGTCCAACTGTTTAATATATCTATCTAAAATCACAGAGGAAATGGAATCATTGATCTTGACTTTCTTATAATTATAATTTTCTATCAGCGACACGACTTCCTTACAAACCAGACCTTGTTGTTCGTCGGGTTTGATATTCGGAATCCCCTCTACCAGTGGTTGCTGTTTAGGCGTAGCACTACACGCAAGCACTGCAGCTGTGAAGGTCACCAATAAGATTCTTCTTAACATCTCTTTAAATAATTTAAATTCCATTTGTATTTACCTGCAACCAATATGATACCAATTTTTGGCAATCACAAAAAAGAGACGTAAATAATACGTCTCTTTTCTGTAAAAAGTTTAACATCGTTGAAACGGTTACATCTTGTGATTTTGTTTGGATATAATCTCATTCCTGGCAGCACTTATCTGAGACCGAAAAGCGACATTATTTGTTGTCTTGGCCAGTACCTCCGCGCGGATCAGATCCTTCTTTGCACCGGAGTATTCTTTCTTCTTGATTTTAACATTCGCAATGCCGAGAATCGACTCGATGTAGGCGTTATTGCTTCTAAGCTGCCTCGCCAGGATACCCTGCTGTGTTGAAAACCAAAGTGCCTCTGTAAGCTTGTCAGAAGCCAGGTATATCTTCGCGAGTTGCTTGTACGCATCCATCTGCCCATGTACATTTTGTATACGGCTGTAATTTTTCAGTGCGACATTCAAAACCACCTGTTCCGCCTCGGCGTAATTGGCCAGAAGCATATGAACATTACTTAATCGAAGTAACGCAGAGCCATATCCCATGAAGTTGTGTGAAGAGTTGTATTCAAAAGCCGCTTTTCCAAATAAAGTTAAAGCATTGTTCAGATCGCCGCGCTTTTCAGTTTGATCAGCCTCGGAGAAAAAGTCGTCTCCGTCACGTTCGTCCACGTGCGAAACTGCAATATTAATCGCTACCCCATCAAAATACACGTCGGGAGAAATAAAACCATTTGTTTGACAGTATGCATTTAGTGATGCAAATAAACAGAAGACCGTCAGAAGTTTATACATGATACAAAGATATAACTATTTAGCCAAACACCTTCAATGTTCCATCGAATGAGGCCCATACCATATAAGGGTGAGAGTCCCGGTGATACATCTCTCCAAGGTGAGAGATGGCGATCACCCCAGCGAAGCCGTCAATTTCCTGCAGCTCTGCAAACGTTTTATTGGTTGCCTCTTCCAATGTAAATCCATCTGTCACGCGGGTTGCGATTTTAGCGGCGATTGCACCGCTTACAATATCTTCCCCCACCCCGGTGCAGGATATGCCAGCAAATTTATTTGCGAAATTTCCAGCCACTGTGGCAGAGTCGCTCACCCGGCATGGAATTTCAAACCCCTTACCGCCGGTAGACGTAGCCGACGCAATGTTGCCTTCTGCATCCATCGCTACACAGCCTACTGTACCCTTATTTTCCAGCTGATTGTACCTGGCGTCGAACTCTTCCTGCCGTTGCGTCGTAATAGGATCAAAATAGGCAAAACCTTTTTCGCGTGCGAAGTTTAATGCACCATCACCACTTAACACGCGGTCTTCATACTCAAGAAGCTGATGTGCAACAAACACTGGATGCTCTACATTTTCAATATTAATGACACCACTGAATTTGTTGGTGTGCCCATCCATAATGGATGCGCTCATTCGAACCTTACCGTCGCTCTGCAGCTGAGAACCTATGCCAGCATTAAAGAGTACGTCGCTTTCCAGCAAACTTGTCACATGAACAACAGTCTCCAATGCCGTATGGGATTCTAAATATTCGTACCCTAGGGTAGCAATTTCAGATAATGCCGTTTGCTTGGCCACTTTGGTTTCCAGGTTTGCATGAGACTCACTAAAGAAGCCCCCATGTATAATCAACTTCATCATTATTAAGGAACGGGTATCGCTTTTGTGTGTGAAATTTTCAAGGTATGTTCCTGGAGGTCATAGATGTCGCCATCGCACATCACATGGACCACCATATTATTGATTGACACAGGCTGTCCCATGTCCACGTCGGTTAAATTGGTATCGAACATTTTGCGCCCATCAACAAGGATAACCATGCCGGAGCCAATGGCTTCCATCACGTTTCCGCCAGAAATATACAGACCGGTATCCTCACCCAGGCCTATACCCAGAATTCCAGGATTACTTGCTGCGGCATACAAAAGACGGCCAATGCGGCCACGTTGTACAAAGTGCGTATCTACGATCACACCATCTATAAAACCAAGTCCACCTGTGATTTTTACCTCGCCCTTAAGCAAAGCATTTTTGCTGCTTCCCTGGTATATCATATTTTTTGAGCTGGCAGCAGCACCTGCTGACGTACCTGCTATAACAACCTTTTCGTTTTCATATTTGTCCAGCAACAGGGAATGGATATCGGTACCTCCAAAAATCGAGGACAAACGGAGCTGATCACCACCAGTAAATACGATTACTTCTGCAGCCCTGATCCGCTCCACGTTCTCCGGATCGTTGGCCTGCTCCCTGCTGCCGATATCAAGTATGCCGACGTTAAAAACTTCAAGCTGTGCAAAGGCTTTTATGTACTCTTCTCCAACCTTATCAGGAATAAGAGAAGCGGTGGTGATGATTTCAAATCTGGACTCTACATCACGGACAGACTCAGTAGTAATTCGCTTTAAGATGCCCCGTTCAAAGAAATTCATATTTTGAGCCAAGCCAAACATTGTCTCGGTGAAGCTTCCGGTATTTATCGCACCACCGATAATTATTAATTTCCCTTTTGGAGCCATTATAATAGTTGTTTGTTCGATTTTCAGCAAAGATATGGGCTAAAAACTAAAAGTTTGAAGTTTTCCTTAACTATTATTTAACAAAAACAATAGAAAACCAGGTATTTACCTTCCAAAAGGCGCAAATTTGCTGCTAAAAAAGAAGTTGAATTATACGCCAAACATGCACGGAATGAGGCCGTGGGGCACCAAATGTAAGCAGCATAGGTATAAAAGAACAGAGCGGTGTGAGATCAGTATTCACTCGCCTGATATTTATTTCCCCATTCGGGATATTTCCAAAAACATTTTAATCCATTATGCTATTTTTACAGCAAAACTGATCCTGCAATTCAGGATTAAAAATAAAGCAAATCTTGTTTCGAGAAAAGCTGATAAAGCGCTTAACCGCCAGATGAACTTTGGCAGGGTAAGGCTGCGTTACATGAGATGTACATGTTAAACATCTAGGCCATTTAAAAATTTATGATGAAGATATTAGGTATACAGGTGCTTCGGGGCCCCAACATTTGGGCAATAAACCGTAAAAAATTAATCCAGATGCGTTTAGATCTAGAGGAGCTGGAGCAGAGCCCGACCAACCTTATTGATGGGTTTTCGGAACGGATAAAAAGCCTGATTCCAACCCTCTATTCGCACCGTTGCTCGAAGGGCGTGGCCGGAGGATTCTTCGAGCGTGTGGAGGAGGGCACCTGGATGGGCCACGTCATTGAACACATTGCGCTGGAGATTCAGACCCTCGCCGGAATGGATACGGGATTCGGAAGAACAAGACAGACCAAGACAAGTGGCATCTACAATGTGGTATTTAGCTACCTGGAAGAAAAAGCGGGGGTATATGCAGCCGAGGCTGCTGTGCGCATTGCGCAGGCATTGATCGACAATGTGGATTATGATCTGGAACAGGACATTCAGCAGCTCCGTGAATTACGCGAGTCAGAACGCCTGGGCCCAAGTACAGGTTCTATCGTCGACGAAGCTATATCACGTCATATTCCCTGGATACGGCTGAACAAAAGTTCACTGGTCCAACTTGGATACGGCAAGAATCAGGTCCGCTTCCGCGCAACGATGACCGAGCATACCAACAGCATTGCTGTCGACATTGCCTGCAACAAAGAAGAAACAAAGAAACTGCTTGACGATGCAGCCATCCCGGTTGCAAAAGGGGTGACCATCTCGGACCCGGAGGCGGTGAGCCGTGCAGTCCACAATCTTGGATTTCCACTGGTCTTCAAGCCACTTGACGGAAACCACGGAAAGGGTGCCACCATCAATGTAAAAACACTAGAAGAGGCGGAAGCTGCTTTTGAATATGCACAAAAATACTCCAGACGGGTAATCATCGAACGCTTTATCTCCGGGTACGACTTCCGTGTCCTGGTTATCGACAACAAACTGGTCGCCGCAGCATTGCGGGTTCCTGCAAATGTCAAAGGGGACGGCATCAGCACCGTACAACAGTTGATCGATCAGGAGAATATGGATCCCAGACGCGGTTATGGCCATGAAAATGTGCTCACGGAAATAACCGTAGACCGCGACACCATGGACCTCCTCGAAAAGAAAGGCTATACCCTGGATACGATAGTACCCAATGGAGAAGTTCTTTACTTGAAGTCCACCGCCAACCTGAGTACCGGAGGAACCTCAATCGACGTTACAGACCTGGTGCACTCCCAGAATGTTTTTCTTTGTGAAAGAATTGCCCGTGTGATCGGATTGGACATTTGCGGGATTGACATCATGGCAGCCAACCTGACACACCCCCTCTCGGAAAATGGAGGTGTTGTACTGGAAGTTAATGCTGCTCCTGGATTCCGGATGCACCTGGCGCCAAGCGAAGGCTTACCAAGAAACGTTGCTGCGCCGGTTATTGACATGCTCTACCCGCCGGGAAAATCATCCATCATCCCAATTATTGCCGTAACAGGCACCAATGGCAAGACCACAACAACGAGACTTATTGCGCACATCATAAAGAGCAACGGCACACGGGTAGGCTATACCACTTCTGACGGCATTTACGTACAGAATACGCTATTGACGGAAGGTGACACCACAGGCCCGGTTAGTGCGGAATTCATCCTGAGAGATCCAACCGTAGAGTTCGCGGTACTCGAGACCGCGCGGGGCGGGATCCTGCGCTCAGGACTGGGTTTCAACCGCTGCGATATCGGCGTGATCACCAACATCCAGGAGGATCATCTGGGCATATCTGACATCAACACATTAGACGATCTCGCCAGGGTAAAAGGCGTTGTAATCGGCGCCGTAAAAAGAAGTGGCTGGGCCGTGCTGAACGCAGACAATAAGTATTGCGTCAAAATCGGAAACAACGCAGACTGCAAGGTGGCCTATTTTAGTATGGATGAGAAAAATCCTGTTATTGTGGAACACTGCAGAAAAGGCGGAACAGCAGCAATCTATGAAAATGGCCACATCACTATAAAAAAGGGCGACTGGAAGATTCGCGTAGACCGGGTTACGCACGTGCCACTTACTTTTGGAGGTAGTCTGGACTTCATGATCCAGAACGTACTGGCGGCTACTTTAGCCACATTCCTTTACGGATACAAAACGGAAGATATCAAGATGTCTCTCGAAACCTTTATCCCCTCAGCGGCACAAACGCCGGGACGCATGAACATCTTCGCGTTTAAGGAATTTAAGATCTTGGTTGACTTTGCACACAACCCCGACGGCTTTAATGGAATAAAAGGCTTCTTGAAAACGATAGAAGCCAGTGAACATGTGGGCGTAATCTCGGGAACCGGCGACCGCCGGGACGAAGACATCAGGGAAACCGCGAGGATCTCCGCAGAAATGTTCGACCGCATTATTATCTGCCAGGAACGCTACCTGCGTGGTCGCACCCAGCAAGAAATCATCGAATTGCTCATGGAAGGCATCCGCTCGGTAAAGCCGGATATGCCGATCATCATAAACAATGATGGCGATGAGTGCCTGAAATACATTATGGCCTCAGCCAAATCAGGATCCTTTATCAGTATTCTCAGCAATACCATTAACGATGCAATTACCAAAGTCTCCGAATACAGGGATAAGGACTTGGGCGTATAATCAAAAACATCAAGCCAACAAAAAGCAGCCCCCTTGTGAATTCTCACAAGGGGGCTTTCTTTAAACCAAAAAAGAGGCTGATCATTAACTAATGATGCAGCCTCCCTGATTTAACCTTATATTTTAATATTATGATGCTTGCAAATCCCTAAGGCCTTTAATTTCATCATGGGACAACTTAAGCTGCGCTTTTTGCTCCGTAATCATTGTTCTGATATTGGCAGACAAATCTTCTTGTGCCAATGCTTCTTTATAGGCCCGTTGTGCAGCATCTTCACCACTTTCGCAGTTATCAAGTACCGATTTACGGTCGTGTCCGGTAAAAACAGCTTTCACATCCATCCATGCACGGTAAATCTTACCAGAGTTGGTTGTACCGGTATCTGCATCTGCACCAAGTGCCTGAACTTCAGTCGCCAGTGCAAGCTTCAATTTATGACTTTCACCGATCATACGAACAAACAACGTCTTTAAATCGCTGTCCTCAGGCTTCAATTCCTCAATAGCCCGTTCATACCCTACAATACGATCATTATTGATTTGCAGCAGGTCGTTCAATGTTTCGATATCAACTCTATTGTTTCCCATTGTTGTAGATTTTTAATTTATCTGAACAACAGGTTATGGAGAAAAATGTTTTAGCTTTTGTATAAAGGCATATAACCAAGATGAACTTCATCATGCTGCAAAACGGAACCTTCAATAACTGCAATTGCATACTTACGTTTTAGCTCCTCGTCAAGTATTTCGCTGATCTCATAAACATCATCCACATCAACACCAAACTTGTCATCAATATGCGAGGGTGCACCAGGAAAGCCGGTGTGTTTGTAGAAAGCACTTTCTTTAGCGCTCTTACTTGCCGCTGCGAGGCTCTCGGCAACAACCAGCATCTTATAGTGTGGCTCATCGAATTCGCCCTTGCGATAGCCGCCCAGGTTGATAAAAAACAACTTCCAGCTGCTTATGCCGGCTTGTTCTTTTGGCACTACTTTGATTGTATAACCATCTACAGCATTCACTTCCCGCCAGGCATCCATATGTATCCGCCCGTTGGCTTCCGGCCAAAAGCGCAGCACATCTGCCTTGGTATCTCCGATGCTGTCGTTAATTGTAAAATAGATGTCGTGCTGTTCGGTGTGCCTGCCTGGAGGTTTACAGCCCAGAAGGATCATGAATAATTTAGGGGCCATTACTTAATGATGGTTAAGCGTAAATCTGATTGATGATCTGGGCCAGTCGAACACCGCCTTTCAGCAGTTGCTCATTCAAGATATCTACGTAGTCGAAATTGTAGCGATAGCTTAGCTTGTCATCTGGTTTAATGTTGGCATAGATCTTTCCGACAACCTGATAAGATTCGAAGACACTCTGTTGCAGCGAAGCATTTCTCCAGGTATTCAGCTGTTCTTTCGTCGGGTGGTTAATCGCTGCCGCATATTCCGTATAGCTCAGTTGCTGATACTCCACCAGGTTTTCATCCCAGACGCGGTGCAGATTGGAACGGCCGCCAAACCAGGTTACACTCACGCGGTTGCCACCAAGGTCTTCCTTCCGGGCAGTGTGCATCGGCTGGTGTAAGTCTCCAACCATATGAACCAGTAAGCGCATGGCCATCTTCTTCTGATCCATGGTACTTTGCTTATTCTTCAATATCGCAACCATGTCTGGAATTTTGGTGTACACGCTCGTCGTTGTATCCTTTTCTAAAAAGGAAAACACTCCTTTCTGATCCAATCCTGCTGGAAGATTCACATAATGCCAGGTATTTAGGTAATCGAACGCGGGGTCCGACTTGATGAAATCAGGCCAGTTGCTGCTCATGGCAAGCGTCTCTCCACCCATGATTTTTTTTACTGCCTTACGTGCTTTGCTGTTCAAATAGGTATCTGCAACTTGTCCAACAACACGATGTCCAATCATACCCCAAGCCAAAGCGGTAGCCGGCATATACGAACATACTGCCAAAAGTATGGCTATTCTAATTTTCTTATTAATGCTCATTTTTCTATAATGGTTGTGGAGTACAGATGATTTTTTCCTTTAAGATCAAAGTACATGCTCTTTGGTCATTTGTGCTCTGCAGAAACAGGGTGTCCGGCTTTACCGCATTGATAAAGAATGCTTTGCCAAACCTCCCGGTCTGGTAACAGCCGGAAACCTTTTGCTTGTAATTGGATTTTGTGTAAGTACCCTCCAGAAACAGGCTGTCATTTCTGACCTGATAGATTCCTTTGGCGTACTCTTTCCATACCCCGTTGTTAAAACAGGAGTCCGGATAGTAATTTACCTTGGAGTGCGTCGTAAGCTCTACGTAGAAAGAATCGCAGGTGATTTTAAACTTGTGCTGGGTATAGTTCAACAATGCACTGGAATTCTCAATGCTATCCTGATTCCAGACACCCTGCATAAAGACTTCCCCTTTTCCCTGAACGTTTGGGAGCCGCTGGCAGGAAGCCGCTATGCAGAGTACCAGTAAAACCACCGGAAAAATCCGGAAACTGTTTATATTAATATTCATTATTTATTTAAGGCTGCCAACCATATCTTCTGGTTTCACCCATTCATCAAACTGCTCACTGGTTAGCAATCCCAGTTCCACGGCAGCTTCGCGTAAGGTTTTATTTTCTTTATGTGCCTTTTTCGCGATTTTGGCAGCATTTTCATAACCCAGTTGCGGGTTTAAAGCGGTAACCAACATCAGCGAATTTTCCAGGTGTCTTTTGATCTGTGGCAGGTTTGGCAGGATACCTATAGCGCAATTGTCTGTAAAGGAAACGCAGGCATCACCGATCAAACGTCCGGATTGAAGAACGCTTGCCGCGATAACCGGTTTAAACACGTTCAGCTCAAAGTGGCCGTTGCTTCCGCCAATACCAACGGTAACATCATTACCCATCACTTGCGCACAAACCATCGTTAATGCTTCTGGCTGTGTAGGGTTGACTTTACCCGGCATGATTGAAGATCCGGGCTCATTATCCGGAATAATGATCTCACCAATTCCGGAGCGTGGGCCGGAACTCAGCATACGGATATCATTCGCGATTTTCATCAGAGACACTGCAACACGCCTGTAGGCGCTGGAAAGTTCTACCATCGCATCATGCGCAGCAAGTGCTTCAAACTTATTCGGCGCAGTTACAAACGGCAAACCAGTTAGTTCTGCAATTTTTTGTGCAACAAGCACGTCGTATCCCTTTGGTGTATTTAAACCTGTTCCAACAGCGGTCCCGCCCAGTGCAAGTTCGGTAATCATGGTCAGTGCATTTTTAATTGCACGTAGTCCGTTGTCTATTTGTTGTACGTAACCGGAGAACTCCTGGCCAAGGGTCAATGGTGTAGCATCCATAAAGTGGGTTCTACCCGTTTTAACGATTGTACTGAATTCTTTGGCTTTACCGTCCAGTACAGCTCTAAGCTTTTCCAAACCGGGAATGGTTATCTCGCTGGCTTGCTTGTATGCAGCAATGTGCATTGCCGTTGGATAGGTATCATTAGAGGATTGTGATTTATTTACATCATCGTTGGGATGTAACACCTTCTTATCGTCAGCAAGGTCGCCCCCGTTTAGAACATGGCCACGATTTGCGATTACCTCATTTGCATTCATGTTGCTTTGGGTACCCGAGCCGGTTTGCCAGATCACCAATGGAAATTCAGCGTCCAGCTGCCCGGCAATAACTTCATCGCAGGCTCTGGCAATAAGATCTGCTTTTTCCCGAGCAAGTACACCAAGCTCCGTGTTGGCTAAAGCTGCAGCCTTTTTTAAATACCCAAAGGCGTGCATGATCTCCTTCGGCATAGACGCCTCAGGCCCGATCTTAAAATTATTCCTTGAACGTTCAGTTTGTGCACCCCAATATTTGTCAGCGGGCACTTGCACTTCGCCCATCGTATCGTGTTCAGTTCTAAAATTCATAATTTTTTTCTCTTTGCAGCAAATTTAAGTTTTATATACAAAGAAGAATGTAAAGTATCTGATAATGTTTAAAACTCTTTTGCGTTACTAGGATTAATATTTCTTAATTTTCCACCTTTTATTATAGAGTTCTACCATTCATGATCTACCGCTACTTCTTAATGGTGACCGCTCTGGTCACTTTCTTATTTTCTGCCTGTTCCAACGCTAATAATAAAAATGATGATTCGAAGGTACGGACCCTCTCCGACGAAAAAAAAGATAGCCTTCTGCTGGTGTATAACCCCAAAAAAGCAGATCAATACATTGCCAATTTCGTCGACAACCTGCACCGTAAATATGGATTCAATGGTAATGTGCTTGTTGCTAAAGAAGGAAAGATCCTCTACGAGAAAGCAATTGGATGGGCAGATTACCTGCACCGGGACAGCCTGAAAATCAACTCAGAATTTGAGCTTGCTTCCGTAACAAAAACTTTCACTGGCGTTGGCGTGCTTCAGCTGGTAGAGGAAGGTAAGATCACACTCGACGACAACGTCAAAAAATTCTTTCCAAAGTTCCCATACGAGGGAATTACCGTCCGGTTGTTGTTATCCCACAGAAGTGGAATGATGAATTACGTTTACTTTACCGATAACATCTGGAAAGAAAAGATGAAGCCCATGAGCAATATGGATGTGATGTCCCTTATTGAGCAACATAAGCCGGCACGGTATGCCGCACCGGATACACGGTTCCACTACAACAACTCCAACTTCATGGTACTCGCGGCCATTATTGAAAAGGTTACTGGAAAGACCTATGCAGATTACATGATGGAAAATGTTTTCAAGCCTGCAGGCATGAAAAACACACATGTATACTCTACAACGGTATATCCGAAAATCCCGGTGGATGTTGTCGGCCACGATCGTACCTGGAGGTACTCTGTAGTACAGAACTTCTTAGATGGGCCGGTCGGAGATAAAGGAATTTACGGTACGGTGCATGACTTGGTGCTGTTCGACAATGCGCTGAAAACAGGTCGTCTATTGAAAAAAGCAAGTCTGGATTCTGCCTACAAAGGGCGCAATAAGCCAATCAATGGACACTTTAACTACGGCTATGGCTGGCGGATCTTTGATGGCGACAAAGGAAGGAAAGTCGTTTACCACACCGGATGGTGGCATGGCTTCCGTCACATCTATGTGCGCGATTTGGACAAAGATATTGTTGTGGTTTTCCTTGGCAACCTGACCAACGGCAGCTTACAGCACCTGGACGATCTGTTTAAATATCTTAAGATGCCGGTGATCCGCAAAGGGGCCTACTCCGGCCAGGGATCTCTGCCGGGCAGCGACGAAGATTAGGATATTTTATCGAACGTTATACCCTGACTTTTTTTATGGAGGAAGGACTTCAACAAGGCATTTTGAGGGGAGGAAAGCGTAGGGTCTTCATGGAAGATTTCGATGACCGTATTTCTTGCCTCTTGTAGTATAACCTGATCTTTTGCCAGGTCGGCTAGTTTAAGGTCCAGCACACCACTTTGCTGCGTACCCTGGATGTCACCCGGACCCCTTAGCTGCAGGTCGATCTCTGAAATCTCAAAACCATTGTTTGTCCGAACCATGGTCTCTAGACGAACTTTTCCTTCCTTACTCAGTTTGTTCCCAGACATCAGGATACAAAAAGACTGTTCTGCACCCCTGCCCACACGGCCACGAAGCTGGTGTAATTGGGAGAGTCCGAACCGTTCTGCATTCTCGATGATCATGATCGAGGCACTGGGCACATTTACGCCGACCTCGATCACTGTGGTCGCCACCATAATCTGGCTTTCCCCGTTTACGAATTTCTGCATTTCAAACTGCTTGTCTGCGTTTTTCATTTGTCCGTGGACAATGCTGATCTGATAGTCAGGCCGGGGAAACTGATAACTCAGCTGCTCTATGCCGGCTTCCAGGTGGAGCAGGTCCAGCTTCTCACTTTCTTTGATCAGGGGATATACGACATAGACCTGACGCCCCTTCTTAATCTCCTCGCGCATAAAGCCAAACATCCGCAGCCTTTGGCCCTCATACAAATGCCGGGTCACGATCGGCTTTCTTCCACTGGGCAGTTCATCAATCATGGAGACATCAAGATCGCCATACAGAGTCATTGCCAGTGTCCTCGGAATTGGCGTTGCCGTCATCACCAGGATGTGTGGGGGAACCGCATTCTTCTTCCATAGTTTAGAACGCTGCTCGACGCCGAAACGGTGCTGCTCATCAATAACTACAAGCCCGAGATTTTTAAACTGAACCTTGTCTTCGATGAGTGCATGGGTCCCCACCAGAATATCAATCTCTCCGTCCTCAAGCTGCTGGTGTAAGCTAACCCTTTGCTTTTTAGACGTGCTTCCCGTAAGGATGGCAACTTTCACCAGCCGATCACCCAACAGGGCAACAAGGGATGCATAATGTTGTCTGGCAAGTATCTCTGTCGGCGCCATCATACAAGCTTGAAAGCCATTGTCGTTGGCCAGCAACATGCTCATAAGCGCCACAACGGTTTTTCCGCTCCCTACATCCCCCTGCACCAGGCGGTTCATCTGAACACCGCGTTGGGTGTCAATCCGGATTTCCTTTATCACCCGCTTCTGGGCATTGGTTAATTCGAAAGGCAGGATTTCGCTGTAAAAGGTATTTACATTTTTACCAACAGTATGGAATAGCGAACCTTTGAATTTAAGGCTCCGCATCTGTTTGCTGTGGAGCATCTGCAGCTGTAAGAAGAATAGCTCCTCAAACTTCAGTCGGCGCTCTGCCCGCTGAAGTGCCTCGGCAGACTCTGGAAAATGAATGTGCCGTATGGCCTCTCTTTTTCCGATCAATTTGTATTTATCCAGGATGTATGCTGGTATGGTCTCATAGATCTCCCGCATATGCTGCTCGATCAGCATACCTTGCAGCTTCTGAATTCCCTTACTATCGAGAAACCGCTTCTTCAGCTTCTCCGTCGAATTATAAATGGGCTGCAAGGTTAAATTACCCGTAACTGTATTCGGCCTGGGGTAGGTCTCCAGTTCTGGATGGGAAATGCTAAACTGCCCATTGAACCATGTTGGCTTCCCAAAGGCAATGTACACCTTACCCCGATTGACATTCTCGTCTACCCATTTCAGGCTCTGGAACCACACCAGCTCGATGGTGCCCGTTTCGTCCGTAAATTTAGCTACAATGCGACGTTTGTGCTTCTCCCCAATCATTTCCTTCCCGGTAATCCGGCCGACAATCTGAACGAGCGGCAGCTCCGGATTGAGTTCATTCACTTTGTAAAAGCGTGTGCGGTCTATATACCGGAAAGGATAGAAATTGAGCAGTTGGCTATACGTAAAAATGTTCAACTCCTTCTTCAGAAGTTCGGCACGCATTGGACCAACACCTTTCAGGTATTCTATTGGAGAATCTAAAGTGGCCGTATACAATGTGCTATGTATTGCTGTTGCTGTCTATGCTTTAAAAGCAGTGGCAGAGATCTCCACGTTTACGCCTTTTGGCAGACCTTTAACGGCGACGGTTTCTCTTGCCGGAAAATCCTTTTCGAAATAAGAGCCGTAAATGTCATTTACTTCTGCAAACAGACTCATGTCTGCCAGAAAAATGGTTGTTTTAATAATATCTCCAAAGCCGTAACCTGCTTCCAAAAGTACGGCTCTGATATTACGCATCACCTGATTTGTCTCTTCCTTTATGGTGTTTACATTTAACTCACCTGTAGACGGGTTGATCGCGATTTGACCAGATAAAAAAAGAAAGCCATTTGCAGCTACTGCCTGACTGTAAGGGCCGATTGGTGCCGGAGCTTGTTCTGTATTAACGATTTGCTTCATTTTAAAAAATAGATTTCAATTAGTTTCCAGATTATACCTGCCAGAAATATGATGATTGCCAGTGCATTGATAAAATGCATAATCCTGATGTTAGTATTGTCAGGCCTGTTTGGATCTTTTTTTCTGAAAAAGTACATACGCAAATGTATAAATAAACGAGGATATGTAGTTATACGCATTAGGGAGCGTGCAAAAATCGGGCACAAAAAAACGGGCTTCGAATGACGAAGCCCGTTTTTTGAAATTAAATATCAGGTATTATTGTCTAGAAGACTCAACACGACGGTTTTGGATACGACCTTCTTCAGTATCGTTAGAAGCAACAGGATTTGCTTCACCATAACCTCTTGCAGTTACTTGGCTAGAATTAACACCAGCATTTACTAAGTAAGTTTTAACAGAGTTAGCTCTATCTTTAGACAACTTCATATTATATGCAGCAGTACCTTCGCTTGAAGCATAACCTTTAAGGATTACTTTACCACCGGTTTCACGAATAGTTGAAGACAATTTGTCTAAGATTGGATAAGACTCAGTTTTTAAAACAGAGCTGTTAAATTCGAACTGGATAGGCTCAAATCCTGTAACAGCAGTAGCGCTATCAGCTTCCATTTTTGGAAGTGGACATCCTGAACCATCAACTGCAGTTCCAGCAGGAGTTCCAGCACATTTGTCAAATTGATCAGCTACACCGTCGCCGTCAGTATCTCTTTTCAAGTCTTCGATAGATTTCTCAACGTTAGATACACGGTTTTTAAGTGCTTCAACTTCTTGACGTAAAGATGGATCTTTCAATTCATCATACATAAGTGCTAATGGATTAACCCATTCTAAAGCAGGTTTCGATTTTGAACCCAAAGAGAATTCAAGACCAGCATATCCGTAAGAGAATTTATCTTTAGTAGTCGCTTTTGCGTAAACGCCATCAAAGTTATCAGCATCGATAAACTGCATTGTATAACCTAAGTTAAAAGCAACACGGTCAGATACTTTAAATTTAACACCTGCTCCAACTGGAATATATGCTTCTTTAACGTATTTTTTGTCTCTGTCATCACCAGCTCTGTCTTTCCAGTCAAATGCAGTTCCGCTTGAAGAAACAGTTGAAGGTGCATAAGCCACTAAACCGTAACCAGCAGTAACGAAGAAGTTTACAGAGTTCTCACGACGTAAGAAATCAACAGTAGCAACGTTAACAACACCTCTGATGTCAGCAGCATATCCGATTTCAGTTTCGAAAGACTGTACACCAAACTGAGAACCACCAGCAGCATCTTTGTTAGTTCCAGAAACTTTTCCACGGAAAATGTTACCTTCTAATCCAAAAGCATGACCAAGTTGTTTTCTCAATGAAACACCGTAACCTAAGTTTACGTCAGCGTTAGTGAAATCGTTTGATCCACCAATCACTAGGAATGGAGATAAAACACCGGCATTCACACCGAATGACCAAGTTCTGTACTGGCCTCTTCCGCCAAATACCTTGGCCGAAGAAGTAGTCATTGTAGAATCTTGTGCACTAGCAAGAGTCGTAGCTCCCATCAAAGCAACAAAAGAAACTGCAAGACCTTTTTTTAAGGTAGAGTAATTCATAATTTTCTTTTTTTTAAGGTTAAACATTTTAATTGTAGAATTTTTTATTGTAGCAAAATTAAACAAATATTTAATTTCTCAAAGTAATATACAAACTCTGTTCCAAAGTTATACCGTGGCAGTAATATCTGTGTTTAGGAGAGACTGACGGCGATTTACGACTGTAAAGGCACATTGATTGTCAAGTTAATTTTTTTCATCGAACCGTTTACAATGCATTTAAACGCGTTTTTTAGGCCAGATTCCCAATTGGTATAAACGAATATACAGTAAGTCCTATTTTTAAGACATAGTTATTAACATTTATCTCCATGTGTCAATAAACGTGTAAATATTAAAATCGCTTTCCATTAATGCCACTTTAATATCGTCTGATAAACGCTTTTTATCTACATGACGCATCTTCTCCTGCTGCAGCATTTTATACGCTTTCTCAGCAAGTAGGTAAGGTTTGCGGTCATTATCGAAAGCTTGAGGTTTCTGTATCCAGTCGCACAGCTCCAAAATCCCAAGTCCTTTATTGGCAACAGCCTTGAATACAGGAATTTCAGGTTGCTGATGACGCGTAAGCTTTATTAAGTTATTGGCAAATTTATCTGCGCCATCCCGGTCAGCTTTATTCACGACAAAAGCTTGTGCAACTTCCATCAGTCCGGATTTCATTTGCTGGATCTCATCTCCTGATTCTGGAACAAGGACAACGATGGTCCGGTCTGCCAAGCCGGCAATTTCCAGTTCAGACTGGCCTACCCCCACTGTTTCAACGATTATAAAGTCGAATCCAGCTTCCCGCATGACATCAACCATCTCAATTGTTTTTGTGGAAATACCTCCCAAAGCGCCCCTTGTTGCAACAGACCTGATGTATACGTCCGGATGATTAAACTGCTGGGACATGCGCACCCGGTCACCAAGTAATGACCCGAAATTAAACGGAGATGTCGGATCAACAGCCAGAATGGCTACTTTTTTCTTTAACAACGTTAGCTCGGCTACAATCGCACTCACCAGCGTACTCTTCCCCGCACCCGGCGGACCGGTAATCCCGATCACGGGCGAAGCCGTACTGAATGTCAGCCCCCTCAACAGCTGATCAGATCCCTCAAGCTCATTCTCCACCAGTGTCAGTGCCCTGGCGAGTGCACGAAAACTGCCTTTTTTTACTTCTGCAAGAAGGGTCTCTATGTCATGCATGCACCTGGGTATATTCTACAAATAAATAGATTTATGTGAATATAACCGTTATTTGCAGAAGTATAATGCACCAAGATCTTTCAAATGCCAATCCCAAAAGTCATACACCAGACATTCAAAACCAGCAAACTGCCCTACGTCACCCGCTGGCATATATCCCGATTAAGAAAGAGTAATCCGGATTATACCTACGAATTCTACAACGATAACAGAATTGAAGCTTTCCTCGAAAAGGAATTTCCCGCAGAAACACTCCAGCTTTATAGAAGATTGAACATTGGTGCGGCAAAGGCAGATTTCTTCAGGTATGCGGTGCTAATCAAAAAGGGTGGTATTTACCTGGACATCGATAGTTCGATACGGGGAAGCCTGAATAATTTTATACAACCTGACGACACTGCCGTGATTTCACACGAGCGGAACCCGGGCCTCTTTGTACAATGGGCACTCGTCTATGCAGCAAATCACCCCTTTCTAGTTAAAACGCTGGAACTTGTATTGGATAACATTCGCTTAAATAAATACCCCCACGATGTCCATAAAATGACGGGGCCGCAAATCTATACGGATGCCATAAACCACTCCCTTCAGGAAAACCCAGGCATCCCACACCGGATTTTAGGAACGGATTACAACGGCCATATGAAGTTTAAATATCCCTTAAGCAAGCTGCTATACGATAAAGGTGAGCACTGGAAGAAACAACAGCTCACCAGGCCGGTCCTAAAAATGCCCTAAAGCATCGCAGCCGTCAGATTTGCTTATCTTGCAGGCAATTTGAAAAGCATGAAAGTATCAGGATTTACCTTTATCAGGAACGCAGTTAAGAATGACTATCCCATTGTGCAGGCCATAACCTCCATTCTGCCACTTTGCGATGAATTCATAGTTGTTGCTGGCAATTCTGAGGATGATACCAGAAAGCTTATTGAAGACATCGATTCTCCGAAAATAAAGATTATAGATTCCGTTTGGGACGACTCGCTTAAGGCCGGCGGACAAGTATTTGCGGTTGAGACCGACAAAGCTTTTGCCGCCATTTCACCGGACTCTGACTGGGCATTCTATATTCAGGGCGATGAACTCGTTCATGAAAAGTATCACCCCCTGATCCGTCAGGAAATGGAACTGAACTTGAATAAGGCGAACATAGAAGGGCTGCTTTTTAAATACATACACTTCTACGGCTCCTACGACTATCTGGGCGATTCCAGACGATGGTACAGAAGAGAGATCAGACTGGTCAAAAACATCAAAGGCATTCAGTCCTACCGCGATGCCCAGGGCTTCCGGCTAAATGGAAGAAAAATTCAGGTGAAGCTTATCGATGCCTATGTCTATCACTACGGTTGGGCGAAACCTCCACAGGGACTCAACAACAAGATACGGAATTTCAATACCTTCTACCACGATGAACAATGGATGGAGCAGCACATGCCCCAAACCTATGAATTCGACTACAGCAATGCAGATCGGCTGGTGAAGTTTACCGGCACGCATCCCCTAGTCATGCAGAAAAGAATTCAGACAATCGGATGGAAGATAGATCTAACCAAATCGCTGAAGCCAGGGAACGACCTTAGAAGAAAACTCCTGCAGAAGATTGAGGATTGGACAGGCTGGAGGATCGGCGAGTACAGGAACTACAAGATCGTAGAAAGATAGACCACTGCCCGGAACACCTGCAATTGGCAAAATAAAAAAAGATGTACCTTTGATAAATTTGTTATTTAATGAAGGTTTACTTCCGACTGCTTTCCTTTGCAAAACCAATTGAGAAATTTGCAATACCTTATATTATAGCTACACTGTTATCCGTATTCTTCAATACGTTTAATTTCACACTCCTGTCCCCCCTGCTGGATACCCTGTTTGTGCAGAACGATCAAACCCCCGGCAGGGCCAATCTGGTAGAAAAAGCTTCTTCCGCATTTGATTTTCTAGGCAAGTTTAAAGAATACATCGACTACTCGATGAACGTTAACGGCAAGTCCGAGACCCTGGAGATCGTATGTGCCGTTATCCTCACCTCTGTCTTGCTGTCAAACCTGTTCCGGTATCTTTCCCAGCGTTTCATGGAGGACCTTCGGGTGCATACCCTTTTAAACCTGAGGAAATCGGTATTCAACAATGTAATGGATCTTCACCTGGGCTATTTCAACAACGAACGTAAGGGCGACATCATTTCCAAGGTTGCTTCAGATGTACAGGTGGTTCAGTTTACCGTGACCAATACTCTTCAGGTGGTCTTTAAGGAGCCCCTGCAGCTTATATTTTACATCATTGTTCTGCTTAGCATTTCCGTAAAGCTTACGTTGTTCGCCTTGCTGGTCATCCCTGTCTCCGGTTTCATCATCAGTAAAATCGTAAAGCGTTTAAAGCAACAGGCAACAGCGGCACATGAATCTTTCGCCAAGATGATTGGCTTCCTGGATGAGTCCTTAAGCGGTATCAAGATCATTAAAGCATTCAATTCTACGGAGCGTACCAAAGAGAAGTTTCACAAGGAGAATGAGTACTACTCAAACATCAACAGGAAAATGGTACGCCGGCAGCAGCTGGCCTCTCCGGTTTCCCAATCGCTTGGCGTGCTGGTGGTCGTGCTTATTGTGCTATACGGTGGTAACCTCGTGATTAGCGGCAACAATGAGTTTTCTCCTTCAGAATTCATCATGTACATCGCCATATTCTCCCAGGTGATGCAGCCCGTAAAGGCGATTAGTGATTCGTTCAGTGCCATCCATACCGGTATTGCAGCTGGTGAACGCGTGCTTGACCTGATCGACACCAAGCCCGGGTTATCCGATAATCCCAAAGCGATCGACCTGCCTAGCTTCCATAAAGCGCTGACATTTGAAAATGTAAGTTTCTTTTACGGTGAGAAGCAGGTCTTAAAGAACATCAACCTGGAGGTGGAGAAAGGAACGACAGTTGCCCTTGTAGGCCCATCGGGTGGTGGAAAAAGCACCATTATGGACTTGATCCCGAGATTTAACGACCCGACAACAGGTTCCGTAAAAATCGATGGCTACGACCTCCGGGACATCACTGCAGATAGCTTACGCCGCCAGATGGGAACAGTAAATCAGGAGTCATTCCTTTTTAACGATACCATCTACAACAACATTGCCTACGGCAAGCCGGATGCGACAGAAGAGGAAGTAGTTACAGCTGCTAAAATCGCCAATGCAAATGAGTTCATCCTGCATACAGAAAACGGTTACCAAACCTTTGTTGGTGACCGCGGAAACCGCCTTTCGGGCGGACAGCGTCAGAGGATTTGTATTGCAAGAGCCGTTTTGGCGAACCCTCCGATCATGTTATTGGACGAAGCAACGTCTGCACTGGACACGGAGTCTGAAAAACTTGTTCAGGAAGCACTCAACAACCTGATGAAGAACAGGACCTCTATCGTCATTGCGCACCGCCTGAGTACCATACAGCATGCGGATACAATTGTTGTGATTGATAAAGGTGAAATT
>JAZQRI010000012.1:0-53283 GCA_045629455.1 Pedobacter sp.
ACAACTGATCGACAATGTTTTAGACAGCTTGAAGCGGATCGACTTTGATCAACCTGAAAACGCGAATATTGATCAGGGAGAGCGGGGCATCTCCATTGCTGCCGGTTCGTACCTGTTCTTAAAAGGATTGGCGAACTTATATAAGCACCCGGTATTGGGGCTGCTTGGAACAGCTGCGGGTGGCTTGCTCTTATACCGTGGGGTGACCGGAGTGTGCCCGGTTTATGAGCGTCTTGGACGCGATACCACCGATCCGGAGGCAATTAACATCACCGAACAGATAACTGTTGACATTCCCAGAGCGCGTGTTTATGCCTTCTGGCGTAACCTGTCGAACCTGCCACGCTTCATGACCCACTTGAAAAGTGTAGAAGAGCATGGTACAGTATCCCACTGGGTTGCAAACACGCCGGGGCAGCTGATTCCATTAAGCTGGAATGCGGAGATAACCAGGGAAGAAGAAGGAAAATATATTGGTTGGCAGTCAGTTGAAGGATCCATGATAGATAATGCAGGACGGGTTCAGTTTGTGGATACCTTGAATGGAACAGGCACCGAACTTCATGTGGAGATTAACTACTTTCCGCCGGCAGGAAGTGTGGGCAGAGGCGTTACAAGTTTATTCAGCGGTATGTTCGAGAAAATGATCCGCGAAGACATTATCCGCTTTAAAGAGTTTGCAGAAAGGGCTGATTTCATGGACTATGCCGGGCTTACGGAATAGGCATCATGTCTGATTCAAGATTTATAAACCTCTGGACATACCGGGGGTTTTTTTGTTTTCAGGCCGGGAAACAGCCCACCAGTTGCATAGCCTGAAGCGTTAAGTCTTCCTGATGCAAGGGGTTGTAACATGATTTGAGAAAAGGACAGGGCTTTTTTTGGGATATTTTGTGTAGAAGTGTTAATGTATACACAAACGACTGAATGAGTAGGTGTTACGCTGAATAAAGCTTAAATTGTAAGTCAGTTCTAACCAAATCAAAGTACGATGAAGAAGTTGCGTTACCTGCTCTTTACCATTCTCGGGATCATTAGTGTCTCCTGTTCCAAAGATGATCACTCCCGTGCACCGCATTCTGCTTCCAGGCTCAACCGGTATTTGCTTGCAGTTCCATTGGCTGATGGAAGGCGGGCCGTTGAAACGGAAGCTGTTGAGGTGCCGCTGAAAGCAGCCAGGTATCCGGAGGGGATATCCAGTACCTACCGCGCGATCAGCGTCCTCAATCTTGATTACGTCAACTCAACCAAGTTGATCAACATAACGAAGCTTACCACGAACACCGTGTATGATTCTATTGGAGACAAGAACCTGCAGCTTAAATTTGGTGTGGGGATGTTGAAGATGGCGGGTTATCCAAATGGATGGTCGGCACACTGGAATGTTTTACCTTACACCGAATGCGAAGATCCGCCCGTAATGTACTCTCAGCAGCAGAATAATGTGACCATCGTCCTCTCCAAGTACTGTAAGCGTTTCGGCTTTGAGCTCTCTCCCAACCAGTACAATACATTTGAATTTAGTGCTGGATTCTACACGAGCATGGAGAATGCTCCTGTTGCAAGGGTTACGCAACCGTTAACAACACCTTCCGGCGCACGGCTGTTTGCAGTTGAATCCGAGAAGCCTTTCAATGTGATCGAGATTCAATATACAGGAACTTCAGAAGGAAATCATCCTTACGGCTTCGCGATTGCGAACATTCGCTACACCCTGTCTGAATAGGCGTCCTCCAGGTTTGCCGCTGATGTTCAGGCAAGAAAGAGATTGGTGCAGGACGGTCTTTAGGCTCTTTTAAATGATGTTGGCTTAAAACTTGCTTTTTGTTCTTAACAAGAAGCATTGGACATGAAAGGGATAGGGGAAGCTCAGGGGCAGCCTGATCAATATGAATTGATTCTAGAAAGCTTAAAAGGCTATGCAATTTTTACTGTAGACAGGAGCGATATTGTAACAACCTGGAATTCCGGTGCGGAGCGAATATTCCTGTATAAGCCAGATGAGATCATCGGCAGGAATGGCAACATCCTTTACACGCCTGAAGACATTGCAGCGAAGATACCGGAGCTTGAGATGGAGACTGCCCGCCGTGAAGGAAAGGCGATTAACGAGCGTTTCCATGTTAAAAAAGAGCGCAGCCGATTTTGGGGAAGTGGGCTGGTGTTCCCCTGTTGAACAAGGCCGGTGAACACACCGGCTATACCAAGATTATGCAAAATATTTCGGAGGAAGAGCAGGCGAAAACCAATCTTCGGGAAGAAAAGTTATTAGCGGATACGATGGTGTCCTCTTTCATTGAACGTGTGATTATCTTAAATCCCCAGCTTTCGGTTGTCAATGCGACAGCTTCTTTTCTTGCCTTCTTCGACTTGGAAAAAAGAAGTATACAGGACAAGAACATCTTCGATGTGCTTGAAAATAGAATAGATACCCGGCAGTTGCAGGCCATATTCGAGGTCACCTTGAAGAACAATGATTTCCAGACCAGCTTTGAACTTCAATATGTTCATCAGGAGCTTGGAACAAGAACTTTGTCCGTAAAGCCACGGCGGATCTATCAGCCACCCAACCTGCTTTTTAGCCTGGAGTTTGCCGATCTGACGGAAGACCGCACGATGATGCAGGAAAAGGATGTGTTTATTTCGATTGCCAGCCATGAAATCAAAACTCCTATATTTGTTATCAAGGCATATGGACAAATCCTGGAACGGGAATCCAAACAGGCAAAGCCGATCGTGAAGAGCGCGGTTCAAAAGATAAACGAGCAGATCAACTATATGAATACGCTGGTTAATGCTTTGCTGGATACGACAAAATTAACAACGGGCAGGCTGGTTCTTGACCCGGAAGTATTTAACCTGCACAATTTGGTCAAGGAGACCATTGACGGTATGCGAATCACCCAGAGCACACATGAAATCCGCCTTGAAAAGGAGCTGGAATGCATTGTGTCTGCAGATAAGGTGCGCACGGGAACAGTACTCACCAATCTGCTGTCCAATGCGATCAAATATTCTCCAGGAGGAAAGGAAGTGGTTGTTAACATGGAAATACATGATCATTCGGTACGGGTAAGTGTAACTGACTTTGGGATCGGTATTCCGAAAGCCGAGCAGAAAAGCCTGTTCCGGCGGTTCGGCAGAACAGAGTCCGTTAGAAAGACGCGGATTCCGGGAACCGGACTTGGCTTGCACTTATCGTCAGAAATCATTAAAATGCAGGGCGGGGATATTGGATTTACGACAGAGGCGGGCAAAGGATCTACATTTTACTTTGTTTTACCACTATATTGAGGTGCTTTAAACAGCGGGCAGTTTAATTTCTTAATGTAAACTTGTGCCTCTGCTAATGTAATACCGCTAATTTAGTGTCCATAAAAACGAATTAACCAATGAGATCTATTTTAATTTTTGTTGTTTTCCAGCTGCTGATCAGCGGCAATTTACTTGCGCAGGACCATTCACTTTACTTAACCAACTACACGTATTCCGCCAGTAACAGGAATGTTGGAGCGGTACAATCTGCGGGGGGTACAACATTGCAAGGGGTGACGCTATCCGGGCGCGATGCCAAAAAGGTGTCTATAAATGCCAAACATGAACTCTCTGTGAATGCGGGTGCGGCAAAGGCCGATGCGTTGCATGTGATCCTAAATGGGGTTACCGCTTCGGGAACCATTAAGCAGGAAGTAACGATCTTAAAGGATCAGTTTCTCCGAAACAAGGTCATTGCACACCGCGGGGCATGGAAAAACACGGGTGCTACGGAAAACTCCATTGCTTCGCTAAAGCATGCGGTAGAAATGGGCTGCTCAGGAACAGAGTTCGACGTTCACATGTCTGCAGACTCCGTGTTGT
This sequence comes from Pedobacter sp., assembly GCA_045629455.1. Taxonomy (GTDB): domain Bacteria; phylum Bacteroidota; class Bacteroidia; order Sphingobacteriales; family Sphingobacteriaceae; genus Pedobacter. The sequence goes on from JAZQRI010000012.1 coordinate 3,859, forward strand.
TTATCCATCATGATGCCGGTATCAACGGGCTCAAAATAGAGGAAACACCTGCGGCAAAATTGCGTGAAATCAAGCTTGAAAACGGAGAAGTGCTGCCCACGCTACGCGAATATCTGACGGAAGGAATGAAGCAGTACCGCACGAAACTCGTACTTGAAATCAAGCCATCTGTTGTTAGTAAAGAACGTGGGATTGCACTTGCACGCAGAACACTTGATCTGGTGAATGAATTGAAAGCCCAGGCCTGGGTCGACTACATCAGCTTTGATTATGCTATATGTGAAGAGTTGATTAAGCTGGCTCCTTATGCAAGAGTATCTTACTTGAACGGAGACAAGACACCTGCAGAGCTGGCGCAGAAGCATTTTTTCGGCCTGGACTACCACATGAATGTATTCAGAAAGAACCCGGACTGGATTAAAGAAGCAAAGGACAACCGTGTTTTTGTGAATGTCTGGACGGTAAATGAAGAAGCAGATATGGATTATTTCCTCAAAGAAGGTGCGGATGTGATCACCACGAATGAACCCGAATTACTCCTGAAGAAACTTAGTAAATAAGTCCTCTACAATTTTACAATTACAGAAGCTATTCTGATCAACAGAGTGGCTTTTTTACGTTTGGGACATTGTTGCTACGTTTAGGTCTCACCCGCAGTATGAAAATTTATATCTTCGCTGGAAACAAAAACGTATTTATTCATTCACGAAGCACAACAGCTACTTAGAACATGAAACAAGCCGCGAAACTTCTGGTATCTGCCGCAATCTTCGGTCTTCTATTTACCACAAATGTACATGCCCAAAAGCCTAAACTTGGAATTGGCCTCCATGCCGGAGTCCCCACTACGGATGACTATTTTAACATTGCTGTAGGTGCCGAGGTACGGCTGCAGTTTGATGTAGCCAAACAGTTGTACGTTCCGTTTGCAACTGGGTTTACTAGCTTTGAGCCGAAGCGGAGAGATGCGGTTGTTATTTTGCCGGATGGGACACTTTCTTCAGGTAAGGCGCTGGACTACCAGTACATACCGGTAAAAGCAGGGTTGAAATACTTCTTCGATCCTTCCGGATCCGGCTTGTACGGACTCGCAGAAGTAGGTGCAGCTATTGGCCTGAGCAGAAGATCGAAAGTTGGCTTTTTATATGCTCCGGCCATTGGTTATTCCTGGAGCAGCGGACTGGACCTGGGCTTGAAATATGAAGCCATCTCTAAAGGGCTCAGGTTTACCGATGACACCATTAGGGAGATTGCAGTGCGTGTCGCATACGGTTTTAAGCTCTAAGCGGTACTCGGGAATGGATCATTTGGCTGGGTAAACCTACAATCTTTTGGAAAAGCTAAACAAAGAGAATCGGTTTTCTGTAGTATCACTAATATGGACTGTATCAAACCAACCAATATCGTTGTCGTAGGAGCCTCTGCGGGAGGACTTTTGGCAACATCCAAGCTCCTTTCCACGTTTAAAGATGATTTAAATGCTGCAGTATTCATTGTCATTCATATATCCAGAAACTCGATTGCAACGACGATAGTCAACCATTTTCAAAGGCAAACCAAGCTTCATTGCCGGGTAGCAGCAGATGGCGAAATCATCTGCAACAAGACCGTGTACCTGGCACCACCGGACCATCAAATGATGATAGATAAAAACAGGATCATCGTCCAGAAAGGCGCTTATGAAAATCACTACCGGCCGTCCATCGATGTACTGTTCCGGTCCGCGGCGGCAGCCTATGGTTCCTGTGTGAGTGGCATCATTTTGTCCGGGATGCTTGATGATGGAACCTCGGGCATGTCTGCGATTAAAAGAAGCGGGGGCACCTGCTTTATACAAAGTCCTGATGAGGCCGAGTTCAGCAATATGCCGACCAGTGTCAGAAATAATATGGACGTGGACTATGCTATTCCAGTTGTCGAAATGGGGTATATTTTAACTGACCTTCTTGCCAACAAAGTGTGTGTGCCCCAGGCAATACCTGAAGATGTTAAGTTTGAAGCGGAGATCACCAAAAGAATGAGCAGTGCCCCTGAAGATGTAGAAAAGCTTGGTGAGCCGACTATGCTGACCTGCCCCGAATGCGGGGGCGTGATCCGGAAAATAAACAACGATGCCCTGAATAGATACCGTTGTTTCACCGGACACAGCTTCACTGAAAAATCGCTGGAGGAACTTCAGATTAAAAACCTTGAGGAATCTTTGTGGACGGCGATCCGGATGATGGAAGAGCGTAAAAACCTGTTGCTGAATATGAATACAAACGAAACGTATAAGCCCGAACGTGCCTCGCAGATCGAAGTTCATGTGGAACGCCTGAAAGCAATGCTGCAGACCATTGGTTCGGTGGATAATAAAGCGGCTGTTGGACCCAACGGCAACGAGTAGCCACAGCTGGTTTTTCACTATATATTTACCTTGAGATCTTCCAGATTTCTCTTTTTCAAATATTCTCAACAATCTTTTTATCAGGCTGTTAACTCTAAAATGCCTATTTTATGGAAAACAACAATAAACTGAATCTGACAAAAGAATTCCCGGTGCCGGTAGAAGCCCTTTATCAGGCTTGGACGAGCGAAGAGCAACTGAAACAGTGGTGGAAACCAATGAAACTGCAACTGCAAGAGGTGAAAAATGAACTTCAGGAAGGTGGAGATATCACATTCCGGTTCAACGGAGCTGCAGAGGATCTGGTGATTACCGGAAAATATAAGGAACTGCAACCCAATCAAAAGCTCGTCTATACCTGGAACTGGCAACTGCCGGGTGCCGCTGTTCAGGAAAGTGAGTATGTGCTTACCATTAATTTTACAGGCACGGATCAGGGGAGCAAAATTGAAGTGCAGCAGGAGAACTTTGCGAACGAGGAAGCGGTAAAACCGCATCAGCAAGGCTGGACACAGGCACTGGAGGACCTGGCCGCCTTTCTGGATAAGACAAGTGCATCCAGGCCATCCGGTACAGTTAACGATCACATTGATACCGTCGACTACGGGGGTTAATCATCATTACAAATATTTTGATTAACATTGCTTTATATCGAATCGCAAAGCACTTTCACGAGTGCTTTGTGCTTTAAAGACAGTTTTTATTTATGAAAGAATACGCCTCTCCATCTGATGAAACCTTTGCTAATCGCCTTGATGCCATAAAACGTATGGCGGATGAACTCCCCGCCGCGCTGATCATCCACAGAACGGAAGATTTAAGTGTCGTTTACATGAATCAGCCTGGTCTGGAGCAACTCGGCATCACGTATGAAGAACTTCAAAGACTCGATGATCCGGAATTTCATATACGCTTTTACAATACGGAGGAAAGCAGTGAATATGTGCCGAAGATCATGCACATCATTCGAACAAAGACGAGCGATCAGGTGTCCTTTTTTCAGCACATGAGAAACCCGGGAACACAAACATGGCAGCTGTATTCCACTAATACGAAAGTTTTCTGCAGAGATGCAGCCGGAGATCCGACGCACATCATTACGGTTGCAGGTAAAATCGACCCACTTCATCATGTCACCTCTAAAGTGACGCGCCTGATGGAGGAGCTTAGCTTTTTCAGAAACAATATTCCTCTTTTTTCAAGTCTTACAAAAAGGGAGAAAGAAGTTTTGAGGTTAATTGCATTCGGAAAAAGTACCAGCGAGGTTTCTGAATCCCTTTTCATCTCTCAGGCCACCGTTGAAACCCATCGGAAACACATCCGGAATAAGCTCCAGCTTAAAAACAACTACGATACTGTACTCTTTGCGCAGGCCTTCAACCTCCTATAAACCAGAAGGTACCAAAGCGTTAAACAAGGCGTGCATGGTATAATTATACCCAGAAATGGGTATTGCTTACAGTTGGGACTACACTTACTTTTGCATAGTTCAATTATACGCTATTGAACTACCCGTGTAAAATATTAATTACGCTCTCAAGAAATGCCTTCAGTATCTTACTGAAAGGCATTTTTACTTTACAGACCTTTCCCCATCCAATTAAGAAAGGACGTCTTCCAGCACCTGATGGGAACGAATGTCACCGAAAGAGGCGGTATGCAGTGTATAAAACACCAGGATCTTTTCCAGAATACCACGTCTGCTGGAATTGCTCAACTGTAGCTCATGCAGCTTATCGAACGGCGTGTTGAAAATGGATATAAAGAGGGATGCATCGGCTTTCCCTAGGAAATAAGGGTGAACGGGCGGCATGGAACAAAAGGCCCCTTCCTGAAGATCAAAGAAGTTCTGATTGCTCTTTGTCTCTGTACTCGGTGCAAAACCCAGAAAACGGGTCAGCTTAAGTAAAAAAGCGAGATGGAAGTTGACACTCGCAGGCTCCGTTTCATCAAACCAGCACATTCCACTATAGATAAAATCAAACAGCTGCTCATCTGTATTTTGCTGCCTGATGCTTTTATACAACACCTCATTTAAGAACATGGTAATCGTGCTCTTGACGATGTTGTAAGGAATGGTCCGGAATATTGGCGATGGCCGAAGCTCAGAAATCCGCTGTATGCCGGTGTTCGTTTTATGGTAAACCACCATCTCTGTGAGATGCAGTGGCTGAAGCATGTTCATCCGGATCTTTGCCTTCGGCTTTTTGATCCCATTGATCATATACGACTGGATGCCAAATTTCTCTGTGAAAATCTGCACCACAACACTGCTGTCACCGTAAGGTGTGGTTTTTAGAACGATTCCTCGGGTTTTGTGCAGCATTACAGCAGTTTTGGAATAAAGATCAGCAGGCCTATGCCCGCCGCTGCAACAGCTGAAACAAGTACGGCGGCAGCGGCGGTGTCTTTTACAATGCCCGCCTTAATATGGAACTCCGGAGAAACATGATCTACCAAAACCTCAATGGCGGTGTTCAGCAGCTCCGCGATCAGGACCATCGCTGCCGCGGCCAGAAGCCACAACCAGTCTGAGCGGTCCAGTTGAAAGTAATATCCCGCTGCAGCGACCATCACACTGGTGAAACAATGGAACTTGAAATTGGGTTGTGTTTTGAAAGCATATCGCAGGCCAGACACCGCAAACCCGAAACTCTTAATCATTCTGGACATATCAATTACCTTAAAACACAATTTTATCAGCTACTTTTGTAAGGTAAAGATAGCCACACAGACACACAAACCATGAGTATACCCGCAAAAGAGGACAAGAAAATTTTACATGAGCGGAATAAACACCGCTCCAGATATGATTTTGCCGCGCTGGTTAAAAGTGCTCCGGAGTTGCGTGACTTTGTGCTTGTGAATCCCTACGGTGATGAGTCTGTCGACTTTTCCAATCCCGCTGCGGTGAAAATGTTAAACAAGGCACTACTCAAACATTTTTATGCGATACAACACTGGGACATCCCGGAGAATTATCTTTGTCCGCCGATACCCGGCCGTGCCGATTACATACACTACCTAGCGGATCTGCTTGCCACATCCGACGGGGGCAACATTCCAAAGGGGAAACAGGTGAAGGTTCTTGATATTGGCGTTGGGGCGAATTGTGTATACCCCATTATCGGTCATCAGGAGTATGGCTGGACATTCATTGGCTCGGATGTCGATAAAAAGGCGCTCCAGTCTGCGGAGAATATTATCGAAGCAAACCCGGAACTCCGCAGCGCCATAAAAGTCCGGCTACAGTCCAATAAGCAACACATCTTTAAAGGGGTAATTAAGCCCGGGGAATTCTTCGATGCCACGATATGTAATCCTCCTTTCCATGCTTCTGCAGCAGAAGCAGCAGCAGGGTCAAACCGAAAACAACAGAACCTGGGCAAGCAGAAAGACGTACTCAACTTTGGCGGGCAGCACGTGGAGCTCTGGTATGAAGGTGGAGAAGTGAATTTTATTGGAAAAATGATCCTGGAAAGCGCGGAAGTCGCTTCCCAGGTAAGCTGGTTCACCTGTCTGGTGTCCAAGAGTGCAAATCTTCCCTTTATTTACCACGCACTACAGAAAGCTGCGGCAACCCAGGTCAGAACCATCGATATGGCTCAGGGGCAGAAAGTCAGCAGGTTTGTCGCCTGGTCATTTAAGCCCTGAAACCGATGTCAATATTGCATCATTACAAGAGGTAATCTTCCACGAGCAACGATGTAATATTTACAACAACAAAAGTGGATCGTCCTCGTCGTCAGTTAAGCTCAGCTGAATGCTATCCGTACCGGCAATACCTTCAACGGAGCCCCGGATATGCGCAGCGTTCAGCAACACTTTCTCCAACTGTTTTTCTCTTGCCTTCCATAGTTTTTCCATGGCATCGCGTTCCCGCTGTATAGACAGCTTCATGCTCATGAATCCTTCTCGGATCGCTTTCCATTGCTCAGAAAACTCATTGCTCGTCAGGTAATCGTAAAGCATATGCATCTTGTCGCCACGGTTTTCCTGCGACTTTGCCGCACTGTGCAGCTTAACGATCCCATCCCTCAGGATGTAAGAAACCGCTTTAACTTCATCAAATGAGCAGATCCAGACGCCGTCTTTCTCTCCAAAGCAGTCCATGCCTTTTGGATAACATTGCGTAACGATTACGGCAACATCGACGCCCATACTTCGCATGTCTTTTTTGAGCTTTTCAATCCATTCGTGAGAGAAATCCTTGGTTCGTTTACTTTCATAGATGATCTTTCCACATTCCTGCCCAAACTGGTTGCGCACCTGATGCACACAGTCGGCACCGCGCACACCTTTACCCACCTCAGAGATTACATCGAAAGGGAAGGAGTTGCGCAGCAGCTCTTCCAGGATCAGCTCCTGAACTTCACCCTGCAGCTGCATGGATCCCTGTTCTGCTTTACGTCTCATTTCCTCGGCCAGCTTTTTCTGGTCATCCAGCTGCTTCTCGAGTTCCTTCACACGTAGCTGATGTTCGGTATCTTTTAGATTGGTTTTTTCCAGTTCCTGTTTTCTGATCTGCTCTACGAGTTCTGCACGTTGCTCCTGCAGGGTCCGCTGGATCTTAAGCTCCATGTCGGCTTCTTTTTCCCGCATGGCTTGCTCCTTTTTCAGGAAGTCCAGCTCTTTCGAGCGCGCGAGTTTTAGTTTTTCCTCGTTCTCTTTATTGGCATGATCAAGCATCTGGAGTTTGTTTTCGAAGTCTGTGGCGATTCGCTTACGTAAACTTTCTTCCAGCTCCGTTTGAAGCAGCTTTTTCTCGGCGGCTAACTTTTGCTGATATTCCTGTTCACGTGCTTTTTGCTGCTGCTCATAAAGTTGCTCCTGCTGCTTTTGCTGCTGGGCAAACTCGGTAAGCTTTCTATTGTATTCGTCGTCCTTTTGTTTGGTAAAGGACAGCATCTTTTCCCGAAGGTCTTTCTTATATTCTTCAGCCATTACCTCTTCAATCGGAAAGGAATGGGCACAGTTTGGACATTTGATCTCTGTAGACATAATATTTGCGTGGAATACAAATATACTAAAATCTATAGCAATGTGAATCTGTAAGAATGGACAGGTAGCCTGATGCTTAAGCTACCTGATATTGATCTGCGGCAAGAAGTGCGTATGCTTTAAGTTGTTTCTTCAGCAACTGTCTGGCGACATGGATCCTGGTTTTAACCGTTCCGATCGGGATGTTCAGTTCTTCTGCAATCTCGTGGTATTTGAAGCCCTCGAAATACTTGATGAACGGGGTGTAATATTCCGGCTGAAGGCTTTTCAGTGCAGTGTAAATGTCGTCCATTACAAATTTCCCTTCACTGCTGTTTAAGGTCGCGCTCAGGAAAAGCTTGTCTGAGGTAAGCTCATCTGTAACGGTCATGATTTTTGTTGTTTTCGAGGTCTTTCTATAATTATTTATGAAAGTATTTCTCATAATGGTATACAACCACGCTTTCAAGTTCGTTCCCTCCTTAAATTTGCTGGAATAGTGAATTGCTTTTAGCATCGTGTCCTGAAAAAGGTCATTTGCGTCTTCTGCATCTTTTGTAAAAGAGAATGCAAATGAATAAAGAGAATCTTTGTGGCTAAAAATGTTTAAGCTAAACGTATTTGTATCCATTGTTTAATTGTTTTTCTAGATTGATGAACAAAACAATACAATACGCATACCAAATTTTTATTTTTAACTTTAGAGCATGATTTACCAATCCACTTACCAGGCAGCTGCGTCTATTTCTGAGCAGGTAGAAGCTATTTTTGCTGAGCATTTGAGCCTGGCAGCGCACAGCGGTGAAGTGGATCTGGCACCGTTACCAAAGGCCAAATTCGTCGAGATCATTATTGATGCAGCTTTCTGGGCAAGCCTACGTAAAGAAGAAGGACATTCGCCGAAGATTTCACTTGCATTTCTGTCGCCGTTGCAGTCCAGTAACCCGTTGATATTCAAGCAGCGGATGGCTTTAACGCCTACCGCTTTGACCAAGATTGCACCGGGGGTAGAGCGCGCTGGAATTCACCTGGGCGTATGGTACGAAGACGAGGACGTTTATATTTGGGGAACCACCACCGGCATCCCGAATTTCTGTTTTGTACTTGATGTTTCCGAACCCAGTTTGCTGGTTATAAAACACAGACGCTTCTCGGGCTTTGGCAAATTCACCAATGTTGCCGTACTGAAGGGCGAACAGATCAAAATTGTGGACGCATCTACAACCAAAAACCCGGATACACCTGCAGTGGTCTTGTCGCTACTTGATCTTACCGCACCGTCCTACTGGAACGACGCGGTAAATGTGATGATCCAGCTTGCCGTTTCCATGCGATCCCACCAGCGTGGCGGAACGCTGCTTATTGTGCCAACGGGAAGTAAAACCTGGCTGCATTCCATCATCAAGCCGATTCAATACGCGGTGCAGCCGGCATTCTCCGGCTTGTCGAAGCTGCTAAGTCAGAACCGGAAAGAAGCGAGTCAGATCTTTTGGCAAACGGCATTACGGCGGGAAGTAGAGCACATGGCAGGCCTGAGCGCGGTAGATGGGGCCACAATTGTTAATGAAAGCTACGATTTGCTGGCTTTCGGCGCTAAAATCGGGCGTGCTAAGGGAAAGGATGCAGTAGATGAGATAATTTTTATTGAACCTATTAACGGTGGAGGCGCCGTAAGGATGCCCGCAGCCAAAGTAGGCGGCACCCGCCATTTTTCGGCAGCACAGTTTGTTCACGATCAGAATGATGCTGTAGCACTCGTTGCGTCACAAGATGGGCATTTCACCATCTTCAGCTGGTCGGCGCAGAACCAAAAGGTACAGGCCCACAGAATAGACACCTTATTGCTTTAAAAAAAAAGCAAAAAAAGCCCGGCCTTTTCGGACCGGGTAAAATCAATTAATTATTTCTAACCCCTATGAAAAAGCAATTGCTAAAATGACTACGCTAGCAAATAGCAAAATCATAAATATGCGATCTATATTAATCCACTGTTGTCGGGTGAGTGCTTTTTCGATCTTTTCTTCCCTATGCCTTGCATAGGTAGGGAAAATGGGATTTACTTTGATTAACATAGGTAGATGATTTGCAGGTGTACCAACAGCAATACAAACCCTGAGCCAAACTATATGCCAACCGTACCTGGTGCAAAAATTCTATTTTCGGTGTAGCGGATTAATTATAATCTTATTAATGTGCTTAATTTATAAGACATTATCGTGCACGCAAAACGGCTGTACTATTTATGCAACGCCTTACGGAGGACACTGTTTTTTTTGCCGTAGCCAAAGTAGATCGCTAGCCCTAGTGCCAACCATGCTACCAGCCTGATCCAGGTATCGGCAGGTAAAAACACCATCATCACCAGGCAGGTAATGATGCCCAGGATCGGAATAAGTGGAACCAATGGAACTTTAAAGGGGCGTTCTGCATCCGGATCTGTTTTTCTCAGAATGAGAATTCCGACACAAACCATCAAGAAGGCGAGTAAGGTGCCTATACTGGTCATCTCCCCAACCACCCGCATTGGCACAAAAGCGGCAAACGATGCAATGAACGCACACAGCAGAATGTTTGACTTATATGGCGTCTTAAACTTCGGGTGCACCTCCGAGAAGATCTTCGGTAGTAAGCCATCACGGCTGATGGAGTAAAACATCCTCGATTGTGCCATGAGGTCGATCAGGATGACCGAGGTGTAGCCGACCAATATCGCTAAGATCACCGCCTGGCTGATCCAGTTGATCGGTGTATTCTGTAAAGCGATCGCCACCGGCGCTCCGCTGTTCGCAAATTCTTTATAGTTGGCCAGTCCAGTAAGTACATGGGCAAATACACCAAAGAGTATGGTACATACCAGCAGGGATCCTAAGATTCCAATGGGCAGATCGCGTGCCGGCCGCTTGGTTTCCTGGGCGGATGCCGCTACGGCATCAAAGCCGATAAACACGAAGAATACCAGTGCCGCACCACGCAGGATACCCGTCCACCCGAAATGCCCGAATTCACCGGTGTTCTGGGGGATGTACGGCTGGTAGTTTGCCGGATTGATGTACTTCCAGCCCATGGCGATAAATACGACCACCACGCCGACTTTCAGGAACACAATAACGGCATTCACAATTGCAGATCCTTTGGCGCCGCGAATGATGATCAGGGTCATCAGCACGACGATCAGTGCTGCCGGGATGTTGATCCAGCCATGAACCACACGGCCGTCCTGAAGCATTGCCGTCTCAAACGGAGACATGGTCAGCTCTGCAGGTAGGTATATGTTGAAGGAAGATAAGAACCGCGTCAGGTATTGCGACCAGCTGATGGCTACCGTGGCGCAGCCGATCGAATATTCCAGTACCAGGTCCCAGCCAATGATCCAGGCAAAAAGCTCGCCCATCGTCGCATAGGAGTAGGTGTAGGCACTCCCCGCAACGGGTATCATCGAAGCAAATTCCGCGTAACACAGGGCGGCAAAGCCACAGCCCAAAGCAGCAATGAAGAAGGAAATGGTTACTGCCGGCCCGGCGTAGGTCGCCGCCGCAAGTCCGGTAATGGAGAAAAGTCCCGCGCCAAGGGTTAGCCCGATGCCGATCAGGATCAGGTTAAATGGCCCCAGCGACCGCTTTAAGGAGTGTTCGTTGTTTTCAGATGCTTCGAGTTGTATTTGAGCAATTGATTTCTTTAACATGCTTGCCTGGGTTTACGCTGCAAAAGTATAGGATAGTTCTATTTTTCGCGACTAAACTTCTAGAATTAAAAATATTCCGCTGTAGATCAGCTATATGCAACTTAACTATTAAAATATTTAGTACTATGTATTGCATATTACCTTTTTAAACACGTAACTTTATATTATGATCGCAGAAAATACACAAACACAAATGCGAAAGGGCATACTGGAATATTGTGTGCTGCTTATTATATCCCGGGGTGAGATCTATGCCTCCGATATCATCGCAGAATTAAAAGAAGCCAAGTTGCTGGTAGTAGAGGGTACGCTCTATCCCTTGCTGACCCGGCTAAAGAACAATGGCCTGCTGAGTTACAACTGGGTGGAGTCTACATCTGGGCCCCCTAGAAAGTATTACCTGCTTACGGATGCAGGCAAGGAAATGGTCAATAAACTGGACGTTACCTGGATGGAACTGTCATATGCAATAGAAACCTCTAAACAGATAAAACAATGAAAAGGACGCTCAACATCAATATAGGCAACTCGATAATTCATATTGAAGAAGAGGCCTATGAAATGCTCACCGCATACCTCAATGAGATCAAAGCACATTTTGCCAGCAGCGCGGATCATTTCGAGATCGTTACGGACATCGAAAACCGAATTGCAGAGATGTTCAGAGAGATCCTGACCATGCAGCAAAAACAAGTGATCACATTTGAAGATGTTTCTTCGGTCATCGCGCAGATGGGTACCGTGAGTCAGTTTGAAGCAGAAGAGGAAGCGGAACAAACCGTGCCGCCAGCCCACGATGCCGTAAAAAAACTTTACCGGGACACGGATGAGGCCATCATTGCGGGTGTGTGTTCCGGATTCAGCCACTACCTGGAGGTCGATGTCCGCTGGATCAGGATTATTGCCCTGATCTCCTTCTTCATCGGCGGTTCGGGCATTCTCGCCTACCTGATCATGTGGATAATCATCCCGAGAGCAGTAACGCGTTCTGAAAAGATGTACATGAAAGGGGAGGCCGTAAATCTTCATGGATTCATCCGGAATTTCGAAGAGGAACTTGCGTCGAACCAGCTCATTAATCGCTCAAGGGGTTTCATTGGCGAAGTTTTAGACGCACTTGGCCGCTTTATGAGTGGTGCGGGCAGAGTGATCGTTAAATGTATTGCCGGCGCAATTGTCATTTTCGGCTCCATTTGTCTGCTGGGTTTATTTGTAACTATCGCCATTGTGTTTGGCTTCTGGGATGCAAACCCGCACGACTATTTTCCGCTGAACATCGTGAACGGGAACTACCTGACACCAATGATCATCGCTGCTTTTATCACCTTTGCCATCCCATTGGTTGCCTTAATTTTATTCTCCATAAGAGTTGCTTTCAACAGCCGGGCAATCAACCGGACGGTATCCTTCGCGCTGCTTATCGTATGGCTTGCCGGCGTGATGACCAGCATATTTTACATGACCAAAGTCTCTTCAGAGTTCAAAGAGGAGGCTGCTTTTACAGTCGTCAGAGAGCTCAAACCCATGCGGACCTACAATGTGGTGATCGACAGGTCGCGTAACTTCAGCCGGGAAGACAGCATCCGATACCAGATCAATACGGCAAACTATCGCGGTAAAGTCATCCTGAATGATGAGGACAGGCCCTTCAACATACCAAGGAATGTGAGTTTAAGCATAGAGAAGAGCGACAATGATAAGGTTACCCTTACAGAAAACTACAGCGCTCAGGGGCGGACATTCGAAAATGCACTGCGACATGCGCAGAACATCCGGTACAACTTCTCACAGCAGGATTCGGTGCTAAAGTTTAGTCAGTTGCTCCAGCTTAAACGCAACACCAACTGGAGAGACCAGTCTGTGGACCTGGTGCTGAAGGTGCCGGTAGGCGTGAAGCTGATGCTCCATGATGATTTCGACCGCTATATTCGCTACTATGGCCCATGGCCAACCTGCGACATAGATGAGCAGGAAGAAAGTGATGGACATGATGACCTGAAGATCTGGATCATGACCGATGAAGGCCTTAAATGCAGCCACTAAAAGCATAAAAAAATAGCCGTTCCAACAGAAACGGCTATTTTTTTATGCCCGATTTACTTGACGGTGTACCGGAATACCGATCGCCCGATATTTCCTTCCTTGTCGATCCCTTCTACGATCGCTTTATACGACCCTTTGCCATCTGCATTGTAGAATTCAAATGTGCTGACGCCGGTAACCGGATCGGTCACAACTTTCGGATTCCAGTAAATGGTGGATCTTAAATCTGTCCTGTTGTAGGTTCCAGGTGCGGCCGTGTATTTAGGCGCATAGAACTCCCGTTGTTTGCTGAAACCCTGCGGCGTAAACTTGATCACATTGTCCTGAGGCAACATCTTCTTCAGGTCAGCCAGGCTCATCTTGGTTTTCTTAACTTTCTTCAGGTTTATGGAGACCACTCCGTTTGTATTGTAGGTGCGAAACACGGTTCCCAGCTCATCCTTTAAAAAAACTTCTATGGACTCAATCTCTGAACCAGTTACAGAATTTATGGAGAACAGATCAACCGGACTGCCACCGAGGAAAATCTGAACGGGCGTTCTGTTTCCCGCATTATAGCTGCGGGTTACATAAAACCGCTCATCCATAAAGGTCAGCCCTGTTGCCATGGTCTTCAGGCAGCTGATTAGATCGCGGCAGTCTTTCAGGCGTTCACCGTCGATTAGATGGTCGGGCATCATGCTTAGCGAGGATAGGGCAGAGTAATCCGCGTGGCTCACTTTCTTGATCGGTGCGCCGGTGATCACTACCTCCTTCAAGTTTCTCAGGTAGCTGTACTGTCTCTTGCTGTTATTCAGGTAGCTGGACAGCGTACTGTCTATGTTCTGCACTTCATCGGCCATGTTCTGGTTCTTCACGTTTGCAGGTGATGGTGCGGGATCAACCATAATCATCATGTTGTGACCATTGGTGATGTATTTCGCACTCACCACAACCTCTGAGGAATCCGGAATATTCAGGTTCTTGAAAGCGAAAAGACCTGATGGGCTGGTCAGCGTCTCTGCAGAATAGGTTTTTCCGGTTACCGTTAATCGAAGTGGTGCCTTTTTTACCGGCATACCCGTGCGGTCACGAAGTGTTCCGGTGATCTCCATCCCCTGCTCCGGAAAGTAAACCACTGGCGGATATTTATTGGCGAGGATTTCTTTGTAGCTGAAGCGCCTGTACCCCTGGGTCAGCATCAGTACATCCAGGTCCGCCAGCTTCTTCTCGTCTGTTTTATTGAAATAGTAGTTCGGACGTTCAATGTACCCCTGCAAATCGGAGGTCAGCAGCAGACTGCTCAGAATGGTCGTCTCGGTATCTTCATTCGAAGGCACTTTCTGCTCGTCAATAACGGTAACGGAGAAATCACCAGCAATTTTCTTCGTCGAATCTGCTGCAGATACAGTCATTTTTACCTTCTGACGTACCTTGTATGCCGGCAGGTCGGTCTTTACAGACAGTTTCAGTGCATTCGGGTGCATTACAAAGGCCAGCCGCTCACTCACGGGGTCCCCGGCAGCAGAAAACAGGCTGATCTGCACGATACCTGCAGGAAATTTATCCTTCGGGATCCTGGCCGCAGTAACCTGATTTGTTAAAGCCGTTTGAGCGGCATAGTAAACGATATTGTTGTGCTGGGCAACCAGATAAAGCGACTTCCCTTTATTTGCTTCAAAATAGCTGTCGTTGGCAACCAGCTTCACGTTGATGGTCTGCGGCGATGCATTATTCACCTGAAGGCTGATTCCAGATGCCTTTGGCTTTGGAATGTCGACCGTTCTTGTGCTACCGTCTTTAAAAGTAACTTTTGCCTGATATGTTTTATTTGCTTCGGCATTCAGGTAAAATGAACCCATACCAAGCCGGTTTGATTTAAACGTGGTCACCTGATTCCCGTCATTGTCTACTACAGTTCCGGTCAACTCAACACCCATCCCATTCGGCTGGAGCGCCTTAAAGGCGATCTGTGTTGGCATACCCAGGTAAAATTCTCCGCCCTCGGGGAAGAACTGCAGGTCATTGTCTCCCGACTGCGGCTTTATGACAAAAGAACTGCTGAGTACTTCTTTATCGGCACCGGTCAGGTCGGTAATCAGCTCACCGCTTTTTATGGCTGCATCTTTCCTGGCTGTAATCTCCACGTTTAAAAATCCGTTGGCATCTGTCGTTCCGCGGCCCTTGGAAACGACGTCGTAGGATGAAACCAATCTCCAGTTTACCGGTTTGTTGGCATAAGCAACTTTATCCTCGTTCTTAAACTGTATCCGTGCCTTAATCGTCTGCCCCTTGTCGGACACCGTCGTGTTGTACTTGATGTTGGTGATTAATTCTTTACCCACCGCGTCACCAACGGGAATGGTCTTCGTGAAGAAATAGTCGGATGAAAAATTCAGCATCCAGACCGTATACGCTTTCACGTAGTAGTTGGACTGCTTAAAGGTTCCGGGATCCAGGGGGATATTGCCGTCGGCCACACTGTTCACCACCGGCAGCTTGATGCTCGTAATGAGTGAATCCTGGCTGTTCATCACATCTACATAAACAACTTTACTCAGTTGTGAAGGCAGGTTTTGCTCGCTTGTTAGATACGCTTTGAACCAGATCGTGTCTGCAACGCTGTAATAGGGCTTGTCGAAATGGACATACACCTTTTCTATGGGCTGGCTTTCAGAAAGTCGTTTGGTCTTCTCTAGAATTGATTTTAATACCGTTGTATCTTGTTGTGAAAATGCGGAAAAATGTAAGCCTATACATAAAACCAATAGGGCAGTTACAATTTTGAAATATCTCATGGAATTCATTTAACCTAATAATTATGGCTAATATATTGAATTCTAACAGGAGCGGCCCTATTTTCCGGGCAGTTTAACATTTTTTGACAGTTGTAAAAGGCAATACCAGAAGCACAAAAGGTATCGCATCTGCGATACCTTTTGCATTTCATGGCTACTTCAGCTTGATCAGAAAATCTGATAATGGCGTACGCACCTTTTTCAGGTTGACGAGCCAATCACCCTGTTCTGCACGATATCCCAAAGGTAGGAGCGTTGTGCTTTTTAGATGAAGTGCCGGGAGATCAAGCAGCTCATCAAGTTTTGCCGCATCAAAGCCCTCCATTGGCGTACTATCTACTTCTAACATCGCTGCTTCTGCGATGGCCAAACCAAATGCAATGTATGCTTGTTTAGCAGCATGATGAAAGTTTTCTGCTGCAGATTTTGAGGTATATGCAGCAATTAAGGAGTTTTCATACGCTTCCGTAGCGGATGCAGGCAATCCTCTTTCTGCATTGGCGTGTGCAAACACGGCCCTGATGTTTTCTGCTGTGTAGTTGTCCCATGCGGCAAAAACCAGCAGATGGGAGCAGTCGATGACCTGACTTTGATTATTGGCAACTGTGGCGATCTTTTCTTTGAGTGCCTGGTTGGTGATGACAATGATTTTGAAAGGCTGAAGACCGGAAGAAGTAGGCGCAAGGTGCGCAGCTTTAATGATTTGGCTAACCGCCTCCTCAGGAACTTTCTCTCCGTTCATCTTTTTAGTGGCATAGCGCCAGTTGAGGGCTTCAATTGTACTCATGTTCAGATTTTATCTTAATGTGGCCCAAATTTAGCTTGCTGCGGAGATAGTAGGTGTGAAGTGTGCAACGTTTTACTTTCAAATGATGTCACTTTTTTACAAATTTTTACACTCAAAGATTGTTATTTTATTATGCATGCATATCTTTATATTAGCGCTTTCCTGGAACGGGCAAGTAAAACAGATAACACTAACCAAATATTTATGAAAAAGATCCTACTCAGTTTATTTACGATCTTACCTTTTTGGGGATTCTCTCAATCCTTTCAGGTAAATCTTCAAGGGCAAAAGCAGATTGCGATGGCAGGCACCGGAACGGGCTTAGCGCAAGACGAAGCGGCGGTGTTCTTCAATCCAGGTGCCGTTACATTTCTGGAGCAGAATGGTATACAGGGCGGAATTAGTGGAATCTACCTGAAGACTGGCTTCCTGCAAGCCGGCTCCTCCACAAAAGAGTACAACAAAGACCGTATTGCACCGCCATTTCAGGCTTATGCAGTTTTTGGCAACCCACAAAATGACCTTCGTTTTGGTATAGGCGTGTACACGCCATTTGGCGGCGCAATGCATTGGGACGAAAACTGGTCCGGAAAATATACCGTTACCTCTCTAGACTTACAGGCCATCTACATCCAGCCAACAGTGAGTTATAAGTTAACGGATGATATTGGTATTGGTGCAGGCCTGGTTTATTCACTTGGCAAGGTAGACTTGCAGCGCGCTGTTCCCGTTACACTCAACAATGGGCAGTCGAGTACCGCGCAGCTTAAGGGAACCTCTAAGGATTTCGGCTGGAACGCAGGTATCTACTTCAAGGACCTTTCGGGATTGTCGGTGGGCTTAACCTACCGGTCGAAAGTTACCGCAAATGTTAAAGATGGTGATGCGATCTTCGTCGTGCCGGAAGTACTTGCGGGATCATTCCCAACTACTTTTAGTGCAGCGCTTCCTTTACCTGCCACAACATCTATCGGTTTTGGCTATCAGGCAACGCCAACCACCAGCTTTGCACTTGATGTGAACTGGGTGTCCTGGAGTGCCTACAAGGAACTTGCATTTGATTACGACAACAACAGCACCATCGAAGACACCAGATCTCCACGGAAATATAAAGATGCTGGAGCCGTTCGCTTTGGTGTACAAAACCAGTATACAGAAAAGCTTGCGCTGCGTGCAGGTGTTGCCTATGCACTTACCCCGGTTCGCGAAGGGTATGTTACACCAGAAGTTCCTGATGCCAACCGCATCATCCTGAGTGCCGGTGTCGGATACCAGCCGACAGAAAAACTTAGCGTAGATTTCTCTTTTATGTACGAGAATGTAAAATCCCGTACCGAGAGGAACCTGGAAACTCAGTTGGAAGGAACATTTAAAACACTTGCCTACATCCCTGGAATCTCTGTATCTTACAAATTTTAATATCTCACCTATAGATAAATACCATGAAACTCAATTTTACAACCAAGAGTCTTGCTGCTGTTGCGCTCATCGCGGCGATGGCATCCTGCAAGCCAAATATTAAAGACGTTACACCCACCCAGGGGCAGGCTGATTTTAGCCGTTATATCGCTGTCGGTAATTCCCTGACTGCAGGGTATGAAGATGGCGGTTTGTATCTGGAAGGCCAGAAGAACTCCTATCCGGAGATGTTGGCCGCACAAATGCGTGGTGTGGGCGGTGGATCCTTTACCACGCCATTCTTCAATGAAGATCAGGCAAATGGTTCCGGGTACCTGGAGTTCCGGGGATTCAGTGCTACCGGGTCGCCCACTTTGGTACCGGTAACGAGTAATCTGGCCGTAACTGGTTTATTGGCCAACAAAACACCATCGTACGCAGCATATACCGGTGAGGAAATAAACAATTACGGTGTACCGGGAATCAAGTTAAAGCATGTTGGTGTGAATGGATACGGGCAGGCAAATGGTTTTTTCAGACGTATTTTGCCGGCTGCTCAGGCAGATGCGGCGAACTACCTGGATTTTGTAACCGCCAAACCTTTTACTTTTTTCAGTTTGTGGCTTGGTAACAATGATATTCTGATCTATGCAACCAAAGGCGCAGAAGGGACAGGCGATGATGTAGCGACAGAGAAAACTACGTTTGAAGCGCTTTATAAAAATACGGTGGCCAGACTAACGGCTAACGGTGCGAAAGGGGTCGTAGCAACGATACCGGATGTGGTATCAACACCTTATTTTAACACGTTAACATTGAACAGCTTGAAAGCTGCGGTTGGCGGCAGGGATATCTTTGTGAAGCCAGGTGTGGGTGAGGCGCGGCTAGCTTCGCCGGATGACCTTTTCGTATTGACATTAAGCTCGGCTAATCTTATTGGTGTGCCGAATGGTGCTGGAATACCTTACGGTTTGCATCCTCTGAATCCGATAGGCAGTGAGTATGTACTGGATAAAGCGGAACAAATTCGAGTGAACGACTACGTGAATGCTTACAATACTGTCATTAAGAGAGTTGCAGAAGACAAGGGTCTTGCGGTTTTCGATGCGAATGCCATGCTGAAGCAGTTTGCACAGCCGCAGATGATCAATGGTTCTGCGATAAGTTCCGCGTTTATTACCGGAAACCTGTTTTCACTGGATGGGATACACCTTACGCCAATGGGTTATGCAATCGCCGCAAATGGATTTATTAAAGCCATCAATGAAAAATATGGCTCTAGTTTACCGATTGTAGATGCTTCAAAATACCGCGGTGTACGTTTCCCGGCAGGTGTAACAGCCGCGACTGTTGCCGGCAAGTAGACAGTGCAATTGTTGGTCATGAGCCATTCTATTTTGGCCCAACAGAAACAAAACAGCACACGGTAAGTAGCTTATTCTAAAGACAGAAAAAATCTTTTTACATACAGAAGCCCTGGTGATTTTCACCGGGGCTTTTTCTTGGGGTCATCATCTACTTTGATAGGGCATTGCCAGGGCATTACTAGGGGGTTGCTAGGGCCTTGCTTCAATATCCGTCCTAGCGACCCCTTGTCAACGCCTTAGCAAGGACCTTATAGTGCCTGAGCAACTCGCTGGATGTGTGCAATATCGCCTCATGTGTCGCTTTCCAGCATGGAGTATTTGTCCATCTGAACATCTTGCCGGCACAGCAGCAAATATATGGCAGTTTACTGCTTCAGCTTACTCTTAAATACCTTTTCCAGTTTCTCCAATTTTGGGAGGATCACCAGTCTGCAGTAGGGCTGATTGGCGTTTTTGTTGAAGTAGTTTTGGTGGTAGCTCTCTGCGACATAAAACGGTTGTGCTTTGACGATCGTTGTCACGACCGGTTTACCGTAAGCATTCGTTTTGTTCAGCTCTGCCTTGTATTTTTCTGCAGTAGCTTTCTGGTCAGGTGTATGGTAAAATACTACTGACCGGTACTGTGAACCGATATCAGCACCCTGCCGGTTTAAGGTCGTTGGGTCATGGCTCTTCCAGAACACTGCAAGCAGGTCATCGTAAGAGATCTTCTTTGGGTCAAAGCTGACTTCTATAACTTCTGCATGTCCGGTGGTTCCGGTGCAGACATCTTCATAGGAGGGATTTGCTACATTGCCGCCCTCATAACCTGATCTCACGCGGCTGACGCCATCAAGCCGCTGGAATAATGCTTCGGTACACCAGAAACAGCCCATACCGAAGGTTGCTTTCTCGAGTTTTGATTGCTGCGCCTGCACGCCGCTGAAGGATAAAAGAAGGATTGCGAGGAACGAGATGTATTTCATATTGTCGTTTGTTGTGTGGAGATTTTTATTATTTGTGCATGGGAACTACTCCCTGAACGGGGACTGTTCTGGTAAAATTACGTAGCCCGACGCGTTATAGATGTTAAATGCGAACGATTACCTTAAAATTGACAATCGGTTGATGGTGTAAATTACGAATCTGCACTGTTGGTAACTTAAGCCTTTGTTTTTGAATTAGATAGTTGAATAAATCGCGGATTTTCAACACAATTGGTGTTAGTTTTCCTAATTTTGACTTTTATTATCAGAAGAACAAACACTATGTCAACACCGTATATTCCGTGTCTGGATTTGGGCTCATACATCAATGGTACTGAAGCAGAACGTAAAAGCTTTTCGGACGAACTGGGAAGAGCGTTCAATGATTCCGGTTTTGTAACCATCACAAACCACGGCGTAAGTCAGGAATTAATTGATCAGCTGTATGAAACGATTAAAGCGGCTTTCGCACTGACGCCGGAGCAAAAACGTCAGTATGAAATTCCTGAACTTGCCGGTCAGCGTGGCTATACAAGTCCTGGTAAAGAAACCGCAAAGGGCGCTAAAACAGCAGACCTGAAGGAATTCTGGCAAATCGGTCAGGAGGTTACCGATGGAGATCCGATTAAAGCACAATATCCGGAAAATGTGAAGCTTCATGAGGTTCCTGCTTTCAACGACATTACCAGGGAAATTTACCGGAAACTGGAGTCGAATGGCAAGTACCTGCTGGAAGCCATCGCTACTTATCTGGGACTTCCCATGAACTATTTTGACGCACATGTTCACAACGGCAATTCAATCTTAAGGGCGCTGCATTACTTTCCGATCGAAAATCCGGAGGCAATGCCTGACGATGCGGTGCGTGCCGGTGCGCATGAGGACATCAACCTGATTACGCTGCTGATTGGCGCCAGTGCTGATGGATTGGAAGTGCTGACCAGAAACAATGAGTGGCTGCCGATCAAGGCGCACCATTCCGATATTGTGGTGAACGTTGGCGATATGTTGCAACGCCTGACCAATAATAAATTAAAATCTACGACCCACCGGGTGGTTAACCCGCCTCGTGAGCTAATGAAAACGTCGAGGTATTCTGTGCCGTTCTTCCTTCACCCGCGCTCGGATATGGATCTGACTTGTTTGGAGTCTTGCATTGATGCGGAGCATCCGAAAGCGTATACAGACCTGACTGCAGGGGAGTATCTGGACGAAAGATTGAGGGAAATCGGACTAAAGTAAAATGAAAAATCCGAATCTAATCAAAGGCGGAACGGCTGCGCAGTTCTATGCCTTTTCACAGATATCGTATTTTTTTCCGGAACAAGCAGGTAATGCGGATGGTTAATGTTTAGAAAATTGTTTTTAAGTGGTGTTTCTTGTTGCTGTCAATTTATAGAGAAAGCGAGCAGAGCCCCAGGGCGCATCGTTAAGGCTTCATGAGGTCATTCTAAAATTATTTCCAGATGCTATTTCTAGTGGTATTGCTAATCAAAAGAAGGCTGTTCATCGATCTGAACAGCCTTCTCTTTGTGGTAGTTTATTATAGTACATGTGCTTTAACAAACCACGTGTTAATGAACCAACTTTTAAGACTTCGTTGTTAAGAACAAATTTTAAAAAAATGCTATCAAAAACCGACCGTTGAAAACACGCTATTCTCAACGATCGAAGAACCACTTTTAAAAATACCCCGTCAAGAAAGCACTACTAAAAACCTGCTATCAAAAATAACAGCCGCAATAAAAAAGGAAGAAAATTACCTTGATAATTTTCTTCCTTCGTAAAACATTACTGTCCTCTTTGGATAAAAAATGATGTCTGTGATCCGGCATAGAACTGCGAAGCTGTTCCGCCGGAGAACAGATGTCATTTTTTATTATCGATAGCCCGGTTTATCACATCCTGAATCCGCCCTCTAATCGACAATTTACCCAATTGTTCTGAAACCGTAGGATTCACCCGGTTGGATAAAAACACATAAACCAGACCTCTTGAAGGATCCACCCATACGCAGGTTCCGGTATATCCGGTATGACCGTAGGTCTGAGGAGAGGCGAGTTCGGAAGGATATTTTTTCGTTGCATCAGGATCCCAGCGGTCGAAGCCAAGTCCTCTTCTGCTGATGTTCGACTGCTTCGAGGTAAACATGTCAACCGTTTCGGGTCTAAAGTATTGCTCTCCGCCGTAAGTCCCTTTATTCAACAACATCTGGTATAAAATCGCGACGTCATTGCTGCTGGCGAACAGTCCGGCATGCCCCGATACACCACCGACCATTGCAGCACCCGGATCGTGGACATAGCCGTTTAGCAGTGTCTTGCGGAAGAAGGTGTCGTTTTCTGTAGGAACAATCTGTTCTCTGATGAAGCGGTTGCGCGGCAAAAAGCCTGCGGTTTGCATGCCCAGCGGCTTATAGAATTGCTCCAGCGTATATTCGTTTAGCGGTGTGCCACTAATGCGTTCCACAATATCTTTCATCATGTACATACTCAAATCGCTGTATACATACTTGCCCCTGGTTTTAATCGGTGCATTGAGCATTTGCGGCCACATCACGTCTTTGAAATAATCTTTACGCATGTAATATCCGTCTGCAACTTTGGTAGGGAAGGCGGAAGAGGAGTCTGAACTGTGGTCGGACGGTTTTAGCGCGTTTTGAAAAGGAATAAACGGAACGAAGCCGGCTTGGTGAAGCATTACTTCTCTTACCTGAACGGCATTTACACCGGTAAGTCGTGCTTTAGGAATGTATGCACCGACATTGGTGTCCAGTACCAGTTTATGCTCCTCAAACAGGCGCATCACCATAGGGGTGGTCGCGCTCACTTTGGTCATTGAAGCAACATCGAAAATATCCGTAACTTTCTCCGGGATTGCACCATCGTACTGATGACTTCCATAAGCCTTGTTGAAGATCACCTTGCCATCTTTTGCAACCAATACGACCATTCCTGGTGCGGCCTTCATGCGTATAGCTTCAGCAGCGATATTGTCAATTTCTTTCAGATCGTCTGAATTTACGCCGGCATCTTCCGGAACGGTGTATTTAAGGCGTGTTGTCGTGGTCATAAAGCCCGAGCCAATGGTGTATTTGCCGGAGTAGCCTTTAGCGAGCTTGTTGCTCGCCGGGATACCGCCAAAAATAATCTGTGGGACGATCGCAGCAGCTTCGGCGTTCGTCTTGTCAGACCATACAATCGGGGCAGCGGTCATGTCAAACGCATTGAGGCGGTTGCCGTCGCCGAAGAAGGCGACAATCACCTGCTTGCTTTTTGCGAGCATGTTGATGAAATTGATGTACTTCGCATCCTTCGCCTGATCATTGGAAACACTCACCACGACGGTATTAAAGAATTTAAGGTCGTCTTCCAGGTCATTCAAAGCCCCCGGTACCTGGTATAGCGCTGCACTGAAAGGCGTGACTTTTGCGTATTTGTTCAGCATGCTATCTACCACGGACTGGTTCTCATAACCAAGGTCTACGGTCGCAATTGTTCTTTTATTCAGCGCAGTTAACGGGATTAGGTTTGACTGGTTATTCAGCAATACCGTTTGCTGCAGTATGGAATTTATTGTATTTAGACGCGTTTGGTTTTTGGTGTGCTGTGCACAGGCATTGAGGCTTAAAATGGAGAGCAGCGATAGGGATAGCGCGCTCAGGAATTTAATTCTTTTCATAAACTTTTTCTCCATTGATATAGGTTTTTAGAACTTGTGTAGTCAGTATGTTGGGGGCATTAATAGTCATGATGTCGTTGTCGAGGATAACAAAGTCTGCAAGTTTTCCTTTTTCAAGGCTTCCTTTTTCATTTTCTTCGAAGTTTGCTTTCGCGGCCCAGATGGTCATTCCTCTTAGTGCTTCTGTTTTACTCAAAGCGTTTTCCATTTGGAAGCCCCCTTTTGGATAGTCATGTGCATCCTTGCGGACGGTAGCGGCAAAAAATGTAAGCAGTGGATTGATGTTCTCCACCGGGAAATCGGTACCCAGGGGCAGCCATCCATTTTGCTGCAGCAGCTGTTTGTAGGCGTAGGCACCTTTAAGGCGCTCCTTGCCGAGGCGGTCACCCGCCCAATACATATCAGATGTGCCATGTGTCGGCTGCACGGAAGGAACAACATTTGCTTTTCCAAACAGCGGGAAGTCTTCCGGGGCAATCACCTGCGCGTGTTCTATTCTCCAGCGCTTGTCGTTTTTACCTTTCAACACCTGGTTGTAGATCTTAAGAATGGTCCGGTTTGCGGAGTCGCCGATGGCATGTGTACACATTTGGAAGTTGCCCGAAGCAATCTTTTCAGCTACCTCCTGAAAATGTTTCTGGTCACTTAAAAGGAAGCCCTTTTTGTTGGGCATGTCGGAATAGGCGTGCAGCAGGCAAGCTCCGCGGGATCCGAGGGCACCATCGGCATAGACCTTGAACGAGCGCACATTCAGGCGATCGGTTTTTATCGCACCACGTTTAAACAAGTATTCGTAATTCGCTGGTTTGTCGGACAACATCAGGTACAAACGCATCTTCAGTTTGTTTGCCGCCTGAAGCTCCTCAATGAAATCCACCAGTCCGGCATCAACACCACAATCGTCTATCGTAGTCAGGCCGGCGGCAAAACACTTTGCCTGGGCGTCCATAAGGATCTTTTCGCGCTGTGCCGGGGTAGCGGCCGGGATCACATCAGATACCAGGTTTACCGCATTGTCAATCAGTAAACCGGTAAGCTTGCCGTTTTTGTCGACGATATCGCCGCCAGTGAGGGTATAGCTTTTGGTGATTCCGGCAGCCTTAAGTGCCTGTTGGTTTACGACGGCGGCATGGCCGTCTACGCGGCTTAAGAACACGGGACGGTCTGGAAAGAGGCGATCAAGATCTTTCTTATCCGGGAAATCTTTATTTACCCAGTCGTTCTGATCCCAGCCTCCGCCGATAAGCCATCCGGTAGGGTGTGTTTTGGCAAACGCAAAGAGCACCTCACAAACCTCTGCCCAGCTTTTGGTCCCGGTCAGGTCGGCAGATTGAAGGCTTTCGCCGTAGCCGTAAAAGTGTGCATGGGCATCTATAAAACCGGGATAAACGGCTTTGCCCTGTGCATTGAGTTCTTCGGCGGCGGCGAATTCCTTCCTGATGTCGACGTCGTTGCCTACGGCAAGGATCTTCCCATCCCGGACGGCAAAAGCCTGTGCGGTATCGAATTTCTCATTGACAGTATACACTTTGGCGTTGTAGACAATAAGATCTGCTTTTTTGGACTGGCAGCTGCTGAGCAAGGCAGCGCACACGGCGACGGAGGCCAATAGATTCTTCATAAAGTTAAAGGTATAAAAAGGTTGTAGCGCGTTCGTCATATATCCACAATTGTAGAAAAGAAATTACAGTTAAGGCTTATTTTCGCTAAATTAGCAGCTTTACCGGAGATTTAGATGTCAGATATTATACAGCTTTTACCCGATAGTGTTGCAAATCAAATTGCAGCAGGAGAGGTGGTTCAAAGACCCGCATCGGCAGTAAAGGAACTACTTGAGAATGCGATAGATGCAGGGGCGAATAAGGTGCAGTTGATTCTTAAGGATGCAGGAAAAGCCTTAATACAAGTTATCGATAATGGATGCGGGATGAGTGTGACGGATGCCCGCATGTGTTTTGAGCGCCATGCGACATCGAAGGTGCGCAAGGCAGAAGACTTGTTTGCCATCCGCACGATGGGTTTCCGCGGGGAAGCGATGGCTTCTATTGCCGCGATTTCTCAGGTAGAAATGAAATCCCGTCGCCATGAAGATGAAGTGGGCACCATGATTGAGATTGAGGGTGCTACTTTCCTGAATCAGGAACCCGTGGCTTGTTCTGCAGGAACCAGTATCTGTATAAAAAACCTTTTCTTTAATACCCCGGCACGAAGGAACTTCCTGAGGAGCAATCCCGCAGAGATGCGTCACATTATTGATGAGTTTCAACGGGTGTCGATGGCCAATCCGCACATTGCGTTCAGCCTGCACCATGATGGACTGGAAATCTACCGTTTGCCTTCTTCCGGCTTGAAACAGCGGATTGTCCACCTATTTGGGAACAATTATAATGAGCGGCTGATCCCGGTAGAGGAAGAAACCAGCATCATCAACCTGAAAGGATATATCGGGAAGCCGGAATTCGCAAAGAAAACCCGTGGAGAGCAATTCTTTTTTGTGAACAACAGGTTTATAAAAGATGCCTACCTAAACCACGCGGTAAATAAAGCATATGAGGAGTTGCTGCCGGATGATAACTTTCCGTTGTATGTACTTTTCATTGATATTGACCCTGCGAAGATCGACGTGAATGTGCATCCGACGAAGACGGAGATCAAATACCTGGAAGAGAAATCGATTTACGCCATTATCCACTCGGCGGTAAAACGCTCTCTAGGACGGTTTAACATTAGCCCTTCCATTGATTTCGATCAGGAGACCGGCTTCAGCAATATGATCAGCCACAAGGCACCGGAAGATATTGTGCCGCCAAGCATCAACTTCAATCCGGATTTCAACCCATTTGCAGAAGATAAATCACCCGCGAGGCAGTACGCCTATCAGGGTGGCGGCGGCGATGCCTCCATGCGTAACACAAGTACAAAAAACTGGGGTTCGCTGTACGAGATTGTGAACCATAACCCGGTTGAGCAGGCAACGATGGAGCTGGAGAAAGACACTACAGAAGAGCAGTTTGTACCGGTGCAGAAGCAACTGATGCAGGTACATAACAAGTATATCATTTCCCAGATCAAATCTGGGCTGATGGTGATAGACCAGCAGGCGGCGCATGAGCGGATCTTATATGAACGTTTTATTGTTCACCTGGAAGACAGAAAAGGAGCCTCGCAGCAGAGTCTCTTCCCGCAAACGGTTACGTTAAGCCCGAATGATTACGAGTTGGCGAAAAGCCTGTTGGACGATATTAAGAGCCTGGGGTTCGAGGTGCGGGAATTTGGTAAGAATACCCTGGTGATTGAGGGGATTCCTGTTGACCTGGGAAGTAACCTAAATGAAACCCAGCTGTTTGAACATCTGATAGAGGGCTTTAAAAACTCACAGCAAGAGTTGAAGCTGGATAAAAGAGACGCATTAGCCAGGAGTATGGCGAGAAATAGTGCGATAAAAAGCGGCACTTCCTTGGTACAAGAAGAGATGAATACGCTTATTGAACAACTTTTTGCCTGTAAGACACCTAACTTTAGCATCAGCGGTAAACCGATCATTCAGACGATCGGACTGACGGACCTAGATAAGAAATTTGATAAATAGAAGATGAATAATATTCAAATACCACCAGTCGTAAAGAACCTGCTGATCATTAATATATTGTTCTTCGCGGCAACCTATGTCGCGCAAAGTAAGGGGATACAGCTCGCGTTTTATCTGGGTGCTTTTTACTTTGATTCTCCGCTGTTTAGAATTTGGCAGCCAATTACCTACATGTTCATGCACGGTGGCTTTACGCACATCTTGTTTAACATGTTTGCTTTATACATGTTTGGTAGCGTTCTGGAGAACCGTTGGGGACCGAAGAGGTTTCTGAACTTCTATTTTATTACCGGTTTGGGTGCCCTTGCACTCCAGCTTGCCGTGCAGGCATTTGAGGTTTATCAACTTACGGGTTCTGTGGTGAATTACGGCGCGGTAACGATAGATTTAGCCCGCGGAATGGCAGGTGCTAATGTCGCCGGGCTTACGGTCGAACAGAGTAATACCTTGTTGGAAATCTATTCGGCGCCGATGGTTGGAGCCTCCGGAGCCATCTTCGGATTGCTCGTTGCATTCGGAATGCTTTATCCAAACATTGAAATGTATATTATGTTTATTCCAATACCGGTAAAGGCTAAATATATCATTCCGGTTTACATACTTATTGAGCTATTTCTTGGCGTAGCACGTTTTCAGGGCGATTCTGTTGCGCACTATGCCCATCTTGGCGGTGCTTTACTTGGCTTCATTCTGGTGAAAATTTGGAAGGATAAAAACCGATATTACGATTATTATGAATAACAGCTTAATTGAAGACTTAAAATTTAAGATCTTTCGCTCGGGTAATCCGGTATTCTTTTATATCGGAATAAATGCAATTGTGTTCGTCGTGGCCTCATTAATTGGCGTAGCGATATTTTTGTCGGGCAACGGGAATGGAGGAATTTCGGAATTTATACGGACCTATTTCGCGTTTCCGGCTTCGTTTGCTGAGCTGCCTTATCGCTTTTACACGCTGATCACGTATCAGTTTTTTCATGATGGATTCTTCCATCTCTTGTTCAATATGCTGTGGCTGTTCTGGATGGGCAACATCTTTATCAGCTTTTTAAAGCCGAGGCAGTTTCACTTTGTGTATCTGGCAGGCGGTATTTTGGGTGCGGTATTGTTCACTGCGGCCTTCCATATCTTTCCGGTGTTCACAAGAAATGTGGACAACGCTTACCTGATCGGTGCGTCTGCGGCAGTGATGGCCATTGTTGTCGCCGCCGCTACATTGGTTCCGGAGTATACCATGAGGTTGCTGTTTCTGGGGGATGTGAAGCTGAAATACCTGGCGCTTGGGTACATCGTACTGTCATTGATCGGCATTGCGTCTGCCAATCCCGGCGGCAGCTTTGCGCATCTCGGCGGCGCGATATTTGGGTTCTGTTACATTAAGTTACTGAAGAATGGCACCGACTGGAGTACCATTTTTAAGAAGAAGCCGAACTTGAAAGTCGTAAAGAACCAGTCCTATAGAAATGAATCCGCGAGAGGCGGATCTGTCGTTGCACAGCAGGAAATTGACGCCATTTTAGACAAGATTTCCAAGAACGGGTACGATAAACTGAGTAAAGCGGAAAAGGATACCCTATTTAAGGCAAGTAAACATTAATGAAAAAATCCGGACTTTCCTTTTTTGATCTGCTGGCTTGTGTGGTGGGGACGGTGCTGGCAATAGGTCTGATCCTCGGCTGCATTGCCGGAAATATCGACCCCAGAGACAATAAATACATTCCCTTTTTCGGCCTTGCCTACCCCTACTTTCTGGTGCTTAATTTCTTTATGGTTTTCTGGTGGCTGATGCGGGCACGCTGGAGCCTCATGCTTGCGACGATCGTGGTTATCGGACTGGGCTGGCCGGTGTTGCAGGCGACCTTCCGGGTTTCAGGGGAAGTTGGGGAAGGCCCCAAAAAGAGAGAAAGCAGCGTGCGGATGATGACGTACAATGTGCACAACTTCAGCCCTTTTGACGATGACGGAAATGCCCTTGCCGTGAAAAGTAAAATACTGAAGCTTATCCGCGAGGAGAATCCGGATGTGATCGGCTTGCAGGAGTACTTTACCAGGTTTAGAGGTACACTGGATATGACGGACAGCCTTAAACAGATACTGAACACGAAGCATTATTATTTTGTGCCCTCCTATAAGAGCGATGACCAGGCCATGGGGCTTGCCATCTTCTCAAAATATCCCATCAAAAATTCCGGGACTGTCACTTTCGATGCAAACCATGGCGGAAATGCCGCCATCTATATCGATATTCTTGTTGGCTCCAGGATGATGCGGATCTATAATGTTCATCTTCAGAGTATATCCTTCGATCCGCAGGATTATGCCTATCTGGATGAGATTAAGAAGAAGATGGATCCCAAGCTTATGCCTTCCAAACGTATTTTGTACATGCTGAAAGCAGCTTTTGTGAAGCGTAGTGCACAAGTGGATATCCTGAAGGCGCATATGGAAAGTTGTAAAATTCCTTTTTTAATTGCAGGTGATTTTAACGATACGCCGGCTTCATATGCCGTGACTCAGCTGACCAAAAACCTGAACCGTAGCTTTGAAAAACAGGGATCGGGGATTGGAAGGACCTACAATGGGAAGTTTCCGAACTTTCAGATCGACTATATCGCGGCCACCAAAGACATTGAAATTCTGAATCATAAGGTTATCAATTCGAAGCTCTCCGACCATTTTCCAGTGCGGAGTGATTTACAATTGATGCCTTAAAATAGTACATTTGCAGCTTGGTGGTTACCCATGAGCCCTATTGCTTCATAAACCCATAAATTATAATCTACATCAATGAAAACTGGCTTACAGCTATACAATACTTTAACCCGTAAAAAAGAAGTTTTTGAACCACTGAATGCTCCGAACGTAGGCATGTACGTTTGCGGACCTACGGTGTACAGCGATGTGCACCTCGGCAATTGCCGTACATTCATATCTTTTGACCTTGTCTTCCGGTATTTAAAGTACAGTGGCTACAAAGTTCGTTATGTACGAAATATCACGGATGCCGGACACCTGGAAGGCGATCGCGACGAAGGGGATGATAAGTTTGCAAAACGGGCAAAGCTGGAGAAACTGGAGCCGATGGAGATTGTTCAGAAGTATACCCTGGGCTTCCATGAAGTACTTGGCATGTTCAATACATTGCCGCCAAGCATCGAGCCTACAGCTACCGGGCACATCACCGAGCAAATTGAGATGGTTCAGGCCATCTTAGATAAGGGATTTGCTTATGAAGTTAATGGAACGGTGTATTTTGATGTGGAGAAATACAGTCAGACCTACAATTATACCATTCTTACCAACCGGAATCTGGAAGATATGCTTGCCAATACGCGTGCGCTTGGTGGGCAGGATGAGAAGAGAGGCCGGTTGGACTTTGCGTTGTGGATCAAGGCAAAGCCAGAGACCATCATGAAATGGCCTTCTCCCTGGGGCGTTGGCTTTCCAGGATGGCACATCGAGTGTTCGGCAATGAGTGCCAAGTATCTTGGTGCTGAATTCGATATCCATGGGGGAGGAATGGACCTGGCGGCAACACACCACACAAATGAAATTGCGCAGTCGGAAGCCTGCAACCATGTTCAGCCGGCAAGGTACTGGATGCACACCAATATGCTTACCGTAAACGGTACCCGGATGTCCAAGAGCGCGGGTAATGGGTTTTTACCGGGAGAGTTATTTAGCGGCAGCCATCCTTTGCTCAAGAAGGGATTTAGCCCGATGACCGTTAAATTCTTTATGCTTCAGGCACATTATCGCAGTACACTTGACTTCTCCAACGATGCCTTAGATGCATCTGAGAAGGGGTTCAAGCGGTTGATGAATGCTGTTGCATTACTTGAGAAGCTTGTTGCAACTGAAGAAGTGGCTGTAAGTGACTTTGACATCGCTGCGATACAGGAAAAGTGTGTAGCGGCAATGAACGACGATTTCAACAGTCCGGTTGTTATTGCGGAACTGTTTGAAGCTTCCAGGATCATCAATACCATTTATGATGGCAAAGGAAAGATCACCGCTACGGACCTGGAGTTGCTAAGGAGCATTATGCACGACTTTGTCTTTGACGTTTTCGGACTGAAGGATGAAGACGGGTCGAATGATGAACTCAACTCGGTGTTGAACCTGGTTATAGATATCCGCAAAGCGGCAAAGGAGAATAAGGATTATGCGACCTCAGACAAGATCAGAATCGGCCTGCAATCCATGGGCATTCAGTTAAAAGACAGTAAAGAAGGTACAACCTGGAGCAAAATATAACATTGAAGTCTTATATTCGTACAGTACAATTCAGTTGATCATGATTAAAAAATTTATATACACGGTAATGGCAGGAAGCGTCTCTTTGAGTGCTTTCGCACAGAAGTCAGACGGCACGACTAAATCGCTAGTGGCTGCAGAAAAGAGTTTTGCAGCAATGGCTGTTAAGAGTGGCACAAGAGCCGCTTTCAATACCTTTGCATCTGACAATTCACTGAGTTTTAGTCCGAACCCGGTGAAGACAAAGACCTACTATGCGAGTCAGCCGGACATGAAGAATCTTTCCTGGTTCCCGGTATATGCCAAAGTATCCAGAAGTGCAGACTGGGGTTTTACGACAGGAAGATATGAACTTAACGCTGCGGAGAAAGGGTATGGAGATTATTTGTCGGTCTGGAAAGCCATCAACGGCAAATGGCAGCTGGTACTTGATCTGGCGACCAGCCACAATAAACCGCTGGAGAAGTACAAGGAGGAATTCATAGAGCCTGCGGACTACCATAAGCCGAAGTTCACGAATGAAAAAGACATTCTAACTGGCAAAGGAATCATCCTGACGACAGAGAAGACACTTAATGCATCGCTGAAATCGTACGGCCCGGCTGCGTTTAATGGATTCCTGAGCAGCAATGCACGTTTGTTGTTCCCTGGCCGGGAGCCAATCATCGGCAAAGACAACATCAACGCTTTCTACAATCAGATGGTAGCGAAAGTAAGTTTTAAAACAACAGAGGCAGATAAAGCGTTGGGCGGTGATCTTGCTTATACGTATGGCCTGGCTACTGTGGACTATAAAGCTGATCTTAGGGAGAGCTTCAACTATGTTAATATTTACGAGCTTGGCGCTGATCACAACTGGAATTTGATCCTGCAAATCTATACGCCTGCCGAGCGTTAATTCTCTTTACAATTATAAAAAGGGTTTCTTATTCATTTAAGAAGCCCTTTTTAGTTAGTAAGCTTAGCTTATTTCTGCACAAAGGTTCCGATTTAAGGTATTTTGTTTTTAGCTGAGTTTATTTCCATTGATTTCGCTTAGCTGATCCTTTTGTGATATGACCTGAATACATTTTACCGTTATTAACTTGAGCATTTAATTTACACGATAAAGCAGTCATGAGCATGCAAATTTCGAAGCAGCAGTTGATGCCTTGCTTTACTAACCACTAAAATATAATAAAACTGATGAAGAGATTTCTCCTTATTGTTGCACTCGGAACGGCAAGTATGCACCTGCATGCGCAGAAGTTTGATGTACAGGGACACCAGGGTGCCCGTGGTCTTATGCCAGAAAATACCGTCCGTGGGATGTATAAAGCCCTTGATTTTGGTGTCACTACACTGGATATGGATGCCGTAATTACGAAAGACAGGCAGGTCGTTCTTTCTCATGAACCTTACTTTAACAATGAGATCAGCCTCACACCAGCGGGTAAGGAGATCACGCTGAAAAACCAGAAGGACTACAACATATTCAAGATGGATTACGAGGAGGTGAAGAAGTTTGATGTTGGGAGTAAGGTCAACAGGCGCTTCCCTGGTCAGCAGAAGTTTAAAGCATACAAACCCTTGCTCTCTGAGGTTATTGACTCTGTAGAGGCTTACGTGAAGGAAAAGAAGCTAAAGAAACCGAATTACAATATCGAGACGGCCCTGATCAGAAAAGGAGACGTCGAATTTCAGCCTGAAGCCTCTGAATTTGTGGAATTGATTATGGATGTGGTGAAGGATAAGAAAATCAGCAAGCGTGTGATTATTCAGTCGCTGGACATCCGAACCCTCCAATACCTGCATGAGAAGTACCCCAAGATAAAAACCTCTTTAATGGTTGATGAGAAGGTAGATTTCGAGGAAAATATAAAGACTCTGGGCTTTACACCAACAATTTATAGTCCGTATCATATTCTCGTCGGCAAAGGGCTTGTAGAACGTTGCCATGCTAAGGGGGTAAAGGTGATTCCCTGGACGGTAAATACATCCAAACAGATGAAATATCTGATTGGGCTTGGCGTGGATGGCCTGATTACAGATTATCCGAACGTATATCAGTCAGCTGTTGCGAATAGCCAGAAATAGGCTGTAGATAAAAGAATAGGCTGTAAAAAAAAGGTAGTGCTATTCAGCACTACCTTTTGTCCATATCTTAAGATCATCACAGGCCTTGAACTCGTCATCCACCTTTATGTAGGTGTTCTCTCTGCGCTTCTCGAACCATTCGCTGAGTATCTTGTCCATCTTCTGTTCCAATGCTTTCGCTTTAAATTTAGCGTAATCCTGATCCAGGTTTCCTTTGTGCGGCGGAATCTTCGACTTAAGGAACAATATCTTGTAACCTTCTTTTCCATCCTGACCAACGTACATGGTTGGAGTAGATACGCTGCCGACTTTCATCGTGTCTAAAATAAGGAAGTCCTTAGGATCAATCTTATCTGCCGGGATGAAGGTTGTTCTGGCAGAGACATTGTCAGAGTACATCATCATACCACCGTTGTATTTACTTTCTTTGTCGTCGGAGTATAAAGATGCAGCCGTTGAAAATGGGAGTTTATCAACGGTTAAAAATCTGTAAATACTATCGGCATGCAGTTTTACACGTTCCATACTTTGAGGCGTTGTCACCGGGCGTATCAGAATGTGCCTGGCATGTACCTGTTCTCCACGGCGTTCGATGACCTGCAGGATGTGATATCCAAACTCTGTTTCAAATACCGGAGAAACATCGCCAGCCTTCAACTTAAATGCCCAGGCCGTGAATTCTTTAGCCATAGCTGTACGGTCAAAAAAGCCTAAATCCCCACCGTCAGGAGCAGATCCCGGATCTTCTGAGTAGGTTTTAGCAAGGAATCCAAAGTCCTCACCGCTTTTTACACGCAGTCTGATGGCGTCCAGTTTATCGTAAAACCGTTGCTTTTCCGCTTTTGTAAGCTTTGGATGCAGTACGATCTGTCCGATTTCGTACTCTGTATTGATATCTGGAAGACTGTCTTTACTGTAAGAATCGTAGTATTTTTTTACTTCAAGTGGTGTTACATTTACCGCCTCTGTGATTTTTCCCTGCATCTTGTTTGCAATCAGCTGATCACGGATGTCTGGTCTGATTTCATCTTTGTATTGCAACACCGACCGGTTCAGGAATGACTCCAGTTTATCCTGGCCACCAGCGCGCTGGATCTGGTAACGCATTCTTCGTTCCACTTCGTTGTCGACCTCGCTATCATCAACCGACACGGAGTCAATCTCCGCCTGTTGTTTTAACAACTTCTGAACCAGCATTTGCTGCAGAATGTAACACTTAATTTTCTCGTCTGGCGGATTGCCCTGATTCAGATACATGACGTACTGCTGGTCCAGTTCCGAAGCGAGGACAATATTACTACCCAGAACAGCAACAACTTTGTCAATGTTCTTCTTTTGGGCTTGTACGTTTAAAAACAAGCAAATAAAGCTGCCTGCCATAAATAAAATTTTCTTCATTCTATATGGTATCTTATTACTTTTGCAAAGGTATTAATATTCAGGCAGGAACCGTCTATACTTGCTGTTTATCAGCTGGTAATTAAAGCAAATACTTGCTTAATAACGACATTCGTACTTCTGTCTGTAAGGTATAAAAGTAACAAATAAAGGCACCATACTAAGATATTTAACTAATTTTAACAGAAATTACCCTTGTCAATCCATCCTTTATGGGCGATCAGTTAGCCAATAATCCAGAAGCTTTACGTTTGTTCTTTACAGAAGAGATATATCTCGTTCCGGAGCCGCTAGTGGAAGATGTGCAGGTTCAAAGACCCGTAGTGCAACCGGCGGTTACAGCTGGGCAATCATCCGCAACAGCGGATCTGTCCATGGACACCAGTCCGCAGATTATTCTTGAAGGAGAAGTTCCTACTGAGGACGTTTCTGTTGAAGAGGTTCCTGCTGAAGAGCTTTCCATAGCCCGGGAGCCGGCTCCTGAGCGGAGAAGGGATTTCGTCTTTCTAGGCCAAAATAGGCGTAACATCCTGATCCTGGTGAATGACGAGCAAAATGAGGTCAGCACGGAGCAAGGGAGGGAACTGCTGAAAAACATTGTAAAAGCCATCAATCTGACTGGTGCTGATTTCGCGCTGCTGAACTATTCTGCATATCGGGAAACCCGTTTTGAAGAGCTTCAGCAATACTTTTCCAGTAAGGTACTGTTCGCTTTCGGCGTGCGTGCGGCGCAGCTAGGCCTTCAATACGAAGACCAAAATTCACTCATCATGCATGAAGGCATCAAGATGATCTTTTCTTCTAATCTTGATCAGCTTAGTTCAGATATGCCTGGCAAAAAAGCGCTGTGGTCTTGTCTAAAACAAATGGGCATGTAGTTGGATCACCTCAAACCTAAACATCGTTAACGTACCGCCTGAACGGGTGTAATGGTCGAACTGATTCCAAACAGGCACATCAGCGATCGTGTAAGACCTTAAAAATGAAAGAAATTTAAAATGAAAGACCTTGTCTTTGCCACACACAATAAAAACAAAGCAGCTGAAGTAAGCGCGCTGCTCGCGGGTCACTACCGGATCCTAAACCTGGACGATATCGGTTGTACCGCAGACATCCCGGAAACGGGAAACACATTCGCAGAGAATGCCTCCTTAAAAAGCAACTTCGTCGTATCACAGTTTCAACTCGACTGCTTTGCCGATGACAGTGGGCTGGAGGTGGACGCCCTGAACAATGCTCCAGGCATCTATTCTGCACGATATAGTGGTGGTGGTGATGTAGCCAATTACAACCTGATACTCGAAAAGTTACAGGGCTTAACCAATCGTAAAGCGCAATTCCGGACGGTGATTTCGTTGAATCAGGGCGGACAGGAATATTTTTTTGAAGGGGTGTTAACTGGCGTGATAACACAGGCCCCAGTGGGCAATAACGGCTTTGGTTATGATCCCATCTTTCAACCAGATGGTTACGATATTACCCTTGCGCAGATGACCATGGAGGAAAAAAACGCCATCAGTCACCGCGCACTGGCCATGAAGAAACTCATCCGTTTTTTGTCGGGGGAGCCTACAGCTTAACGCCGGCTTTCTGACGTACGACAGCGCTGTCGGGCTCCGCTACGCGGATCGGCGTGCCCGCTGACGTATCTGCACTGTCCGCAGCCAACGGCTTTTCCGTAACTTCGGTCGCCTGAACGCGATCTGCTGGTTTCGGTGAAGACGCTGCAGTAGAATCAGGTACCTTCACGGCTGTACCTGCCTTCTTAATGCCAGCACTCTTACTAGCCGCTGCACCTTTCTTAACCGTACTGCCCGGTTTCTGAGCAGCTGCAGTTTTAGCGGCGGAGGCTTTAGATGGCTCTTTAACAGCCTTCTGCGGATTCGTGATGTCCCTTTTTGATGACGGTCTGAGCTCAGGCTTCCATATAAAGCCCGTAAGCAGTACATTTTCCTTTAACTGTGCAATAGGCGTAATCGCGCTCTCGGCATCTCTTATCGTCACCAGGTCGGCAATTTCATCGTTCTGAAAAGTGATCTTCAGCCTGCTGCTCACCGTTTGGTTCATTTCCTTGTAAGCGCCCTTTTCATCTTTGGTAAAATATATGCTCTCTGCGTTGCCATCAACATACATGCTGTTGACCTTCCCGTCTTTGAAGAACCCCGTCATTTTCTTACCCTTCACCTGATTGAATCGTGCGGAATCCTTCTCCACGTTAACTGCAAACGCAGTTTGAAACACCTCTACAGCGCTCAATTTATTGTTCTTCATCTGTACGTAGATCGTGTCACCGGTTTGCTGCGATCGTTCTGCCCACATGATCGGTTTGTTGTACCATCGTAGCGTCGAGTCGGCACTGGTATAAAAGAGTGAATCTGATCTTGCCTGAAGATTGGATTTATACACCCGCACATTGTGGTAGGCTTTAATGATTCTCGCCTTAACGGTATCCAGCGGGTTTAAGATCTTCGCTGGCTTCAGTTTAGCACTGTCTTTCGCCGCCACCAGCTTTTTCGTGGTATCCGAAACTTTCCCCTTAGGAAGCTTTGCAATCGAATCCCCGGCAACAGTTGCATTCTTTTTCAAGGAATCCAGTGGGTCTGGCGGTACTTTACGCAACGAATCCAAAGGTGTTTTTGCAACCTCAGCAGCCTTCAGGGAGTCTGTATTTAATATGGGCGCAGAAGGCGAAGGAGATTCTTCCCCCTTTTTCTGTGCTTCCTTCTTTCTTTTTCTAGCAGCTTTTTTACTTTCGGACTCACCTTCAGCTGCTTTACCCGGTGCCGGTGTATTTGTAGCAGAAACGCGCGCAGCAGGTGGAAGATCATTGACTTTTACCCGTTTTTCCTTACCTACAGTGGTAGAATCCACCTCTTCTGAACCAACCTCATTATCTTTTTTAATTACCGTACGAGGTATGAGCGTTAAAGTTTGCTGTAAAACCATTTGTGTTTCCAGTGTGTCCGCCCCGAGCCACAAACTGTCCGGTCGCATAACTTCATTCACCTTGATGGAGTCCTTGGTGCCCATACCGATGTAGGCATTGCGCGTAACCACTGTCCGCTCATCGGCTTTGTAAAAATAGCCCAGCTGTCCGTGTAAAACGGTCTTGTCCGTCGTGTCCACAAAAACAATGTTCCGCACTGCCTTTCCGTACCCGGCGATACCGTCATAATACAAACTATCGCCCTTCAGCGATTTGCTGCCTTGGGTATATAGGTTATTTTTTCCAAAATAGGCATACTCCGATTTGGTGTTGTATGCGCCGTTCTCCGTATACAGGTTATCGTCTTTCCCTTTAATGTTCGTCGGCCCATAGAAATAGGTCCAGTTCGTAAGGGTGTTGTACCGTAAGGTGTCTGACTTTATGGTTACTTCAGGCGTTACCACCACGACATTATATCTGAAATAGGCATCGCGGCTGTTGGAGAAATAGTAGCCGTTTTTGCTGGTGAGCGTCACGTCCTTACTCACAATCTTGCCACCCTCCACATAAGTACTGATCTTGGCGCCCATGTTGTAGTCCAGAATGTTGGTGGTCAATACCGATTCCCGGTCCAGCAAACGTACATTGCTTGTTAAGTGCGCCATTTTACTGTTTCCATCGTAGGTCAGGCGGTCCGAATAGATGTTTACCGTATCTGCCTGATTGATGTGTACATTCCGGAAAGCTTCAAAGACGTTCCTTGCCTCATAGAAAACTGCACTGTCACAACTTAAAATAGCATTATCCTGTTTGAAAACAGGCTTCCTTAGATACGAAGTGTTTGTCTTTAAGTCGATCGTGTTGTGCTGTGAGTTGATTAAGGTAATCTTAGTCTTCTTCTGCGCAAACAAGGCAAAGGGGAATAAAATTAAAATGATTAATAGGCGTAATTTCTGCACAATACAAAGTTAGTTTATTGCGTACCATTTTTAATTAAATAATTTTGAAAGATGTTTCCTCTTCAAAGCTTCAAAGAATTCATTGTACAAAATAATCTGATAACACCCGGCCAGCGGATTCTTCTGGGGGTCAGCGGAGGAAAAGATTCTGTACTGATGGTACATCTCTTTAAACTCGCCGGACTTGATTTTGGTATTGCACACTGCAACTTTAACCTTCGTGCGGAAGAATCCCTGCGGGATGAAAACTTTGTAAAACGTCTGGCAGCAAACCTGGAGGTTCCCTTCTATGTCAAGCAATTCGATACGAAAGGGTATGCGAAGGCAAACCGCTCCTCCACGCAAATGGCGGCGAGGGACCTGCGCTACGGCTGGTTTGAGGAACTCCGGAAACAGGAATCGTTCGATCTGGTCGCAGTGGCACACCATCAGAATGACGCCATTGAAACACTGTTGCTCAATCTCACCAGAGGGACGGGCATTTCGGGGCTTCATGGCATACTTCCCAAACGGGATCAGCTCATCAGGCCCCTGTTGTTCCTCTCCCGTCCGGAGATCGAACGCATTGTTGAAGAAAATAACGTTAGCTATATCGAAGACAGTTCCAACCTGTCGGATCATTACGCCCGCAACAAGGTTCGCCTGCATGTGATACCACACTTAAAGGATATTAATCCCAACCTAGAGCATACATTCGCGCAGAACATTCAGCGTTTTGCAGAGACAGAGACTGTCATGCAGCAGGTTATCGCTGGCTACCGGTCGGCACTTATCACCGAAACCAGGCAGGGCCACCAGCTCTCAATTGAAAGTGTTAAGTCGTTGAAGCCCCTGAAATTCTTACTTTATGAGCTGTTAAAGCCTTTCGGATTCTCAGAATACATCATTGCCGATCTGATTGCTGCGCTGGATAAGCAAAGCGGAACCTCGTTCTACAGTGCCAGCCATCGGGTCACCATCAACCGCGAAGACCTGCTGATCTCCGAACTCAAGGAAGAACACTCATCCGTTACGGTATTCATACACCCTGCAGATCACCAGGTGAAATTCAAGAACCAGGAGCTGACCATCAGCACCAGCGATTCCACCACATTTGAAAGAGCCCGTACAAAAGCCCATGTCGACCGCGACCTGCTGATCTATCCGCTGGTTGTCCGCAGCTGGCAGCATGGGGATACCTTTGTTCCCCTGGGGATGA
Source organism: Pedobacter sp. (assembly GCA_045629455.1). Taxonomy (GTDB): domain Bacteria; phylum Bacteroidota; class Bacteroidia; order Sphingobacteriales; family Sphingobacteriaceae; genus Pedobacter. Next base: position 44,328 of record JAZQRI010000012.1, read on the forward strand.
AGAACGCTAAAAAGCTAAGCGACTTTTTCATAGATGAGAAAGTTCCCCTGCCGGAAAAAGAGCGCATTCCGGTAGTCCTTAATGGTAACGGTGAGGTGATCTGGATCGGGGGTATGCGGCAGGACAATCGCTACAAAATCACGCCCGGAACAAAAAAAGTAGTTATATTCGAACTGAAATTCAAATAATGAGTACGAGATACGCTTTTCTGGAAAAACAATATATCGGCCGTGATTACATCAGAATATGCATCAGGCTAGTCCTGGCAGCATTCTGCTTCGCTGCATATGTTTATGAGCGTGACCGCGACCGGACGCAGGATCTGTTCCTTGTAGTCGGCTTTGGTATCATCGGCATCTCCATTCTTCTGCTATTCCTCATCCACTATAAAACCATCATCGTCAATAAAAGCATCATATTGGACGGCCTGTGGACGGCTAAAAAAGTAAAGATAGATCTGAACAGTATTGTGAGTGTACGTAAAGATAAATACAACAATTTTCTATTCAACAACCCGGTCTACAATCTCCACCGGAAAGGAAGTATTCGCTTTTATTCTTCTGGTAAGGATGCCGTGGTGCTCACCGACCGTGATGGCCTGGAATATTATATTGGCACCCAGCGTCCAAACGAGATGTATCTGGTTATACAGGCTGAAATGCAGAAGTAGTATCAAGTCCGTTAAATAAATTGCAATTGTTTAACACAAAGCCCATTTTAAGTTTAGTTATTTGCACCTATTCGAAATGAATGTCTTATCCCCGGCAGCAACCGCCTTGCTCCGGTCACAAGGATGTTCCATTTCCTGTAAAACACATGATACCGATGAAGCGTTTCTTTGTTTACAGCTTACACAATGTAATGAATAAGCTTTACGATTGCTTCACCACGAAAAACAATAAATACCGATGAAAATAGGAATAGTTTGTTACCCAACCTTCGGAGGCAGTGGGGTTGTCGCTACAGAATTAGGAAAAGCCCTGGCCGACGAAGGCCATCAGGTACACTTCATTACCTACAGTCAGCCTGCACGGCTTGATTTCTTCTCTGCCAACTTGTATTATCACGAAGTATCTGTGCGGGATTACCCTTTATTCGACTACGCCCCATATGAGTCTGCACTGGCTTCCAAGCTGGTAGACGTGGTCAGATTTGAGAAGCTGGACCTGCTGCATGTTCATTATGCCATTCCACATGCTTCGGCAGCCTTCATGGCCAAGCAGATCCTGGCGTCCTACAACATCCATATTCCAGTAGTCACAACCTTGCACGGTACCGATATTACGCTTGTTGGAAAAGATCCAACCTATAAGCCCGTCGTTACGTTCTCCATCAACCAATCGGATGGGGTTACGACGGTATCAGCAGACCTGAAAAAGGATACCCTTAATCACTTTGATATTCAGAAAGAAATTAAGGTCATTCCCAACTTTATAGATTTCAGTCGCTTCAGTCTCAAGCCGAAAGATCACTTTAAAAAAGCGATTGCACCCAATAACGAACGTATCCTTATTCACACGTCCAACTTCAGAAAGGTAAAGCGTACTTCTGACGTCATCAAGATGTTCCATAAGATCCAGCAAACCATTCCTTCCAAGCTACTGATGGTGGGGGATGGTCCTGAACGTGCTTACAACGAGCAATTGTGCCGTGATCTGGGCATTGTAGACGATGTCCGCTTCCTCGGTAAACAAGATGCCGTTGAAGAGATCCTTTCCGTGTCCGACCTGTTCCTGATGCCTTCAGAGACCGAAAGCTTTGGTCTTGCGGCCCTTGAAGCCATGGCCTGCAAGGTTCCCGCAATTACCTCCAACGCAGGTGGATTGCCGGAGCTGAACGTTGATGGCTATTGCGGATATATGAGTAATGTCGGCGACGTGGAACACATGGCTGCCAATGCAATCAAAATTCTCGAAAGGGATGAGGTGCTGAACACCTTCAAAGAAAATGCTTTTAAGCGTGCACAGGACTTTGATCTGAAGAAGATTCTTCCCATTTATATCGAATACTACAATTCCGTAATCGAAAAGCAGCCGAGCCCTCAGAAAACAATCTAGGCTTATATATCAGCGGCTAATAGGCGGCAAATACCAGGCAGACCGGCGAACCAACCTCAATGCGTTTTTTTGTATCCGTTAAAGCGCCTGTCGCTTTGTTGATTTTAAAGATGACCACATCATTGGTGTGCTGATGTGCAACCAAAAGATAGTTCCCGGAAGGATCTATCGCGAAGTTACGCGGGCCTTTGCCCAAAGTTGAAGTCGTGCCTTTGTTGATTAGTTTCCCATCGCTTTGCACCGCAAAACGTGTGATGGTGTGGGCGGTACCCCGATTCGTCGCATAGAGGAACTTTCCATCGGGTGTCAGGTGTATATCTGCAGATCCGGTTGTGCCGGTAAATGTTTTAGGAACAATATTGCTTTCCTGCAAAACCGTAAAATGGCCATCAGCGTACTTGTAAGCCGTCAGGTTACCGTTCATTTCCTGGAGCAGGTAGGCATATTTCCCATCCTTGCTGAAGGTAATGTGGCGCGGGCCGCTTCCTGGCCGTACCGCAATGCTGTCTGCAGGTGTCAGTACGTTCGCCGCACCTGTTGCATTATAGCGGTAGCTGTATACTTTGTCGGTACCCAGATCATTCACAATCACGTATTTACCATCCGGCGAAAACTTCACCATGTGTACGTGTGCCGCCTTCTGCCGTCCATTTGGATCAACGCTGCTGCCGGAGTGTTGAATCACCTGTTTGGCCTCTGTTAACGAACCATCCTCATTTCTTCCAAGTACTACGATGCTGCCACCAGAGTAGTTCGCAGCAATCACATTGTGTTCATCCGCGATGATGTAGCATGGATCAGCGCCCTTCGCATCTACCTTATTGATGAAATCCAGGTTTCCCTTAACCGGGTCAAAGCTAAACGCACTGATTGTGCTCTTTTCGCCGTCTTCATTTACGCTGTAAACAAATTTGTTGTCTTTGGTTACGGTAAGATAACTCGGATTGCTGGTGTGTTTGCCAATGCCTTTGGCACGGAAAGATGCCGTCGCGGTATTAAAATCATAAACGTAAATTCCTTCGCTTTTTCCCGTCTTTGTATACGTTCCGATAAGTAAATTATACTTTGATTTTTGTGCATGGGCTTCCATAATCCAGAAAAGTAGGGGCAAAAGGTAAAGGATCTTCTTCATAGGTTTAGATTTGGTTCTGCGGTATAAAGCTAAAAAAAAAACCACCATGTTTATGGTGGTTTCATATAATTGATTCTTATTTAATCAGGTGTTTGATCTGGATCAGCTCATGCTCTTCCAGGTAACGCCATCTGCCTCTCGGAAGATCTTTCTTTGTCAGGTTTCCGTAAACCACACGGTCAAGTTTTACCACCTCATAACCCAGGTGTTCAAATATCCTTCGCACAATACGGTTTTTACCACTGTGAATCTGAATACCAACTTCACGCTTAGATCCGCCGGAAACATAAGAAACTGTATCTGGTTTAATAATTCCATCTTCAAGCTCCAGACCAAACTGGATCTTATTCAAATCCCCTTGGCTTAAGCTTTTATTCAATTCTACATGGTAGATCTTAGTGATGCCGTTTTTAGGGTGCGATAGTTTATCCGCCAGATCACCATCGTTGGTCATCAACAATAAACCCGTCGTATTTCTGTCCAGACGACCCACCGGGTAAATGCGTTCCCTGCTTGCCTTCTCTACCAATTGCATTACCGTACGGCGTTCCTGCGGATCATCCGTTGTGGTGATGTAGTCTTTTGGTTTATTCAATAAAACGTATGTTTTCTTCTCACGTTTAAGCAGCTCGCCATTGTATCTCACTTCATCTTTGGCTGGATCAACTTTATGACCCAGTTCCGATACGACCGCTCCGTTTACGGATACGACACCCGCTTCGATCAACTCATCCGCTTTTCGGCGGGAGCAAATACCGGAGTTTGCAATATAACGGTTCAAGCGGATCAGTCCGTCGTCTTTCTTTGGCTGATCTTTACGTACACGCATCACCGGTGCTTTCTCAGACGAGAACGTCGGCCTGAATTCGCCACCTTCAGCATCTCTCTTTCTAAATGGTCTGCTGTCTGTGCTTCTTGATGTACCTGATTTCTTATCTTCGAACTTCCGGAATGGCTTGTCGCCCTTTGGCGCAAACTGATCTTTCTTTATGAAAGAACGGGTTTTGTTTTCTGTAAAGTCTCTTTTACTTCCTGCCACATATTCTTTGGGCCTATCTGTAAACGGTCTTTTACCTTTATAGGTGCTTCCGCCTTCGGAGCGTCCTTCACTGCTGCGGCCTGCGCCACCAAATTTATTGTCTCTTCCTTCTTTATCGGCAAAAGGTCTTTTGCCTTTATATGTACTTCCGCCTTCGGGACGACCTTCACTACTGCGGCCTGCGCCACCAAACTTGTTTTCTCTTCCTTCTTTGTCGCCAAATGCACTCTTACCTTTGTACGAACTTTCTGTTCCGCTTCGGCTTCTGCCTGTTGTGCTTCTGCTTCCCGGTTTGGACTTGTCATCCCGACTGTTCCTGTTGTTATTTTTTATCATGATACCCTATTAATCGCACATTTATGCGGCTACAAATTTAAGAAAAATCACCCAATCTATTTCGGTTATTTTCAGCCTTTTGGGGAGAATAAAAATCTTTGCCTAAGCACGTTTAGAGCCGGGTTTTCGCGTTATTTTACGTAATTACTTGATAGTTAGATAAATATACCGTATGTTTGCAGCCGTTCTATATTGTTCACCAAAAAAAGGAGGAAAATGATAAAGAAACACATAATAACATGTACGATAATTTTGACATTATTGGTTATGGCAAAAGTGTTTGCTTCAAGCATGCCCCAAGCAGCAAAAAGTCTTTTCGAAAAAGACAACAAAACAGTACCGAATACCACGAAAATAACAGAAAATGTACCGGCAAAAACAACCCGCCCGGCCATTGTTAAAGCTAAAAAGAAGTCCGGTTCCTTAATGTCCAGGCTCAACTTCGCAAAAGAGACCTTACCACTTGGTGATACCCGCGTGGAACGTAAAATGAAAAAGGCGCTCACTGCTTTCAATTACAGCACTACACAAACCAACCGCCTGCAACGAAAAGCAGCAGAATGGTTCCCTGTAATAGAACCCATTCTTGCCGCACACGGCATTCCCGAGGATTTCAAATATATGCCGCTGGTAGAATCCGGCTTAAAAGGCGGTACCTCTCCCAAAGGCGCAGCAGGCTTCTGGCAGTTTATGCCAGCTACGGCACGCAGCTATGGCTTGAAGATCAATTCGAAGGTTGATGAACGTAAGAACTTACGCAAGTCTACCATTGCGGCCTGCAAATACCTGAAAGACCTGTATGGCGTGTTCGACAGCTGGACACTGGTCGCCGCGGCTTATAATGTTGGCGACAACCACATGAAAAAGCAGATCGAACGGCAGAATCAGGACAATTATTTCAAGATGAAACTGAACCGGGAAACCGGCAGATATGTTTACAAGTTAATTTCTATGAAACAGATCTTCGAGTATCCTGAAAAGTATGGCTACAGCGCTCCGAAAGTGCTGCTTGCCTACAACGAATAAGAACAACACAAAAAGCTTGCAAGGGGAAAGCCGGATTTATGTCCGGCTTTTTTATGGCTGAAAATTTGCTAAACCATCTTACAGACTCTACTAGCGTTTAATATATATATGAGTGAAAATAACGTTGATCTCGGTGAACAAAAAGATGTTGAAGTTTACGGTGCCCGGGTACACAATCTAAAGAATATCGATGTCTCCTTTCCCAGGAATAAACTGGTCGTAATCACGGGGTTAAGTGGTAGTGGAAAGTCGTCTTTAGCATTTGACACAATCTATGCCGAAGGTCAGCGCAGATACATGGAAACATTCACCGCCTACTCCAGACAATTCATGGGCGGAATGGAGCGGCCTGACGTAGACAAAGTGTCAGGCTTGAGCCCGGTCATTGCGATCGAACAAAAAACCACCAGCAAAAACCCGAGATCTACCGTCGGTACTATTACAGAGATTTACGACTTCATGCGTTTGCTCTTTGCGCGTACCGCGGATGCTTTTTCCTACAACACCGGGGAGAAGATGGAGCGCATGAGCGAAGATCAGATCCTCAACAACATATTCAAGAAATACGAAGACATTCCCGTTAATATCCTCGCGCCAATAGTTAAAGGACGTAAAGGGCATTACCGCGAACTTTTCGAGCAGGTGCGTAAACAAGGATATGTAAAGGTGCGTGTGGATGGCGAGATCAAAGACATCACCTCCAAGATGCAGGTAGACCGTTACAAGATCCACGACATTGAGGTGGTTATCGACCGCCTGATCATCGATCGCAAAGATGTGAAACGCCTGCAGGATTCCCTTAAAACCGCCATGCGTATGGGGAAAGGCATCATCAAGATCAGTGATAAGGACAACAACGTTTCCCATTTCAGCAGGTTCCTGATGTGTCCGACAACGGGCATCTCCTACGATGAACCACAACCCAATAGCTTCTCTTTCAACTCGCCGTATGGTGCCTGTGAGCGCTGCGACGGCCTAGGATATATATTCGTGGTGGATAAGGAATCGGTGATGCCCAACCCAAAGCTGAGCATCATCAATGGTGGACTGGCCCCGTTGGGTGAGTATCGCGACATATGGATGTTCCAGGTGCTAAAAGCCCTCGCCAAAAAATACAACTTCTCGCTGTCTACACCAATAGAAAAGCTTAGCGATGAAACCATAGCACTGATCCTGAATGGTACCCATGAGCTGCTTTCCGTAGCTGTGGAGTACAACAAATGGAATGTGCAGAATTACCAGATCACTTTCGATGGGATCATTAAGCTTCTCGAAGAGCAGCAAGAAAAAAAATCTGCGGGAAGCTCTGACGATATGGAAGCCTTCCGCAAGCTGAAAACCTGTCCAGTTTGTAATGGCGCACGGTTGAAGAAAGAAAGTCTACACTTTAAAATAGACGGCAAAAATATCTTCGAGCTCGCGGAGATGGATATCCTGAGCTTAAGACAATGGTATGAAGACCTGGAGAGCCGGTTAAACGAACGGCAAAATACCATCGCCAAAGAGATACTGAAAGAGATACGTGCACGCTTAGGCTTCCTGAGTGATGTCGGATTGAATTACCTGTCGCTCGACCGCACCGCCAGAACCTTATCCGGAGGAGAAGCCCAACGGATCCGTCTGGCCACGCAGATCGGTTCGCAGCTGATGAACGTGATGTACATCCTGGATGAGCCGAGCATCGGCTTGCACCAGCGGGACAACGAGCGCCTCATCGGGGCATTAAAAAACCTTCGTGATCTCGGCAATACGGTACTTGTGGTGGAGCATGATAAAGAAATGATCCTGGAAGCAGATCACGTCATCGACGTGGGTCCGGCTGCAGGTTTACGTGGCGGCCAGATCGTTGCCGAGGGCACACCGGCACAGATCCTCAAGTCGAAAACACTTACCGCTGCGTACCTGAACGGGCAAAAGGGCATAGAGATCCCTAAGAAACGCAGAAAAGGCAACGGACATAAGCTGTCAATCATCAAGGCAAGCGGACACAATCTGAAGGATGTATCTGTAGATTTTCCTTTGGGTAAGTTTATCGCTGTAACCGGCGTATCCGGAAGCGGAAAATCCAGCCTGATTACAGAAACGCTTTACCCAATACTGAATCACCACTTCTTCCGGGCAAAGAAGCACCCCTTACCGTATGAGAAGATCAACGGGTTGAAGGACATTGATAAGGTGATTGAAATCGATCAGGCGCCAATCGGAAGAACACCACGTTCCAATCCTTCGACGTATACCGGCGTATTCTCCGACATCCGGAACCTGTTTGTTCAGTTGCCGGAGGCGAAGATCCGGGGCTATAAACCCGGCCGTTTCTCCTTTAACGTGAAGGGTGGACGCTGCGAAACCTGTCAGGGTGGAGGCATGAAGGTTATAGAAATGAACTTTCTGCCGGATGTACAGGTCCCTTGTGAGGAATGCGGCGGCCGCCGGTACAACAGGGAAACCCTGGAGGTACGCTACCGCGGTAAGTCCATCAGCGATGTGCTCGACATGAGTATCGAAGATGCCTGCGATTTCTTTGAGAACATGCCTGCGATTTATCGTAAAATAAAAACACTAAAAGACGTCGGTTTGGGTTATATAACCTTGGGACAGTCTTCCACAACCTTATCCGGAGGAGAAGCCCAGCGTGTTAAACTGGCGACCGAGTTAAGTAAGAAAGACACGGGCAGTACCTTTTATATCCTGGATGAACCAACAACGGGATTGCACTTCGAGGATATCAATGTACTGCTGGGCGTACTTAACGAACTCGTTGAAAAGGGAAACACGGTGTTGGTTATCGAGCATAACCTGGATGTGGTTAAAGTGGCCGACTGGGTCATTGATCTTGGAGAAGAAGGTGGTGCCGGTGGTGGTAAGATATTGTTTGAAGGAACGCCGGAGGGACTCATTCAGAATCCAATAAGTTTAACTGGTAAATTCTTAAGGAAAGAAATGGAGGCTTAAAATGATTCAAAGGGGTTTAAACGCATATCTGCCGGATGTGTCTGCGCCGAATTCCCTGTCTGTCGGCGAAGGGACGTCAAGCACTGCCGTCTACCGGCTTGTCGGTACTGCCGATGTTAAGAAAATCTTAAAACCTCGCAAATCTTTCACCCACAAAGGGACATACGGGCATGTGCTCGTCGTGGCTGGCCAGGCGCAAACCATGGGGGCAGCCCTGCTGTGTTCAGCAGCATGCTTATATGCAGGTGCCGGATTAACCACTGCTTCGATTCCAGCTTCCGGATTAATTGCTTTAAACAGCACCTTGCCGGAAGTCATGTACCTCGACCGCGAAGACCTGCTGAAACTGCAGGATCTGGAAAAGTACAACACCGTTGCCATTGGCCCCGGACTGGGTACGTCAGAAGAATCAAT
>JAZQRI010000013.1:0-47563 GCA_045629455.1 Pedobacter sp.
CAGCAGGAGAAAGCCATCTGCTTCTACCGATTTTCGGGCTTTGCCCGGAACATCTCCACCCTGCCTTAAGAATTCATTTTCAACAATAGTTTTCAGACCGCTTTTATTTACCGATATTCGTGCATTAATGATTTTTTTAAATGAATTTTCTACAAGAACATATATAAAACCTTGTTGAAAGACGCTTAAAGGCGAATGTAGATAATTCTGTAAATTTGAACCATGTTTAACAAAAGTGATATTGAATTAAAGGTAGCCGAATTTCTTCTGCAGATTAAAGCAATCAAATTGCAGCCCAATAATCCATTTACCTGGGCTTCGGGTTGGAAATCGCCAATTTACTGCGACAACAGAGTAACGCTGTCCCACCCTTCTGTAAGAACATACATCAGACAAAAGCTTACACAGTTGATTCAGGAAGAATTCGGATCGGTTGATCTGATTGCCGGTGTTGCAACAGCGGGTATTCCACAAGGTGTTTTGGTTGCCCAGGAGCTGGGTTTACCTTTCGCTTACGTACGCGCAAAAGCCAAAGAACATGGCACAGGGAGTTTGATTGAAGGAGAGATTGTTGAAGGGCAACGCGTTGTTGTTGTAGAAGACCTGATTTCCACCGGAAAAAGCAGTCTTGCTGCAGTTGCTGCGCTGAAAGAAGCCGGCCTGTCGGTAGCTGGTCTGGTATCCATCTTTACCTATGGTTTTGATGAGGCAGATGAGAATTTTAAAAAAGCAAAATGCCGCTATGTTTCCCTTTCAGATTACAATACACTGATCGACTACGCATCTGAGCACAGCTTTATTCCGGAAAGTGATATTGAGTTGCTGAAAAGATGGCGCACAAACCCTTCTGAGTGGGGAAAAGACTAAACCTAACCTAAATAACAGATGACTATTATTGAAAGTACCACAACGGTTTCTCAGCCGGTAGATAAAGTATATGCCTTCCTGGCTGATTTGAACAATCATCAGCAATTGATGCCGGAGAACATTTACAACTGGTCGTCTACGAAAGACGAAGCCAGCTTTACCATCCAGAATATGGCAAAACTTGCCATACGGATATCTGAACGTGTAGAAAACAAGGAACTCACTGCCATTCCTACTGAAAAGGCACCCTTTGAAATTGAGTTGAAATGGACTGTTGAGGACAATGGAAATGGTGGTACTACTGCAAAACACATCATATCGGCAGATCTGAACATGATGATGAAAATGCTTGCTGCAGGACCATTGCAAAAACTTGCCGACCATCAGACACAGAAGCTGCAGGACGCATTAAAATAATTTCCTTCAGACAACAAGATATTAGAAGACCTTTTCCATTCGGGAAGGTCTTCTTCGTTTTCATTGACTACAGACATTTTTTCAGTTATTGCTTAGAAATCAGCAGTTTAGTCTGGTTAAACGGAAAACAAAGACAAAATTTCCGAGAATCTGTTCAAACTTTACGTGGCACCCATTTTGTGCCATACCAGACATGAACTTCAACAACTACACTATAAAAGCCCAGGAAGCAGTTCAACAGGCTTCAGCAATAACCGAAGGCAACCAGCAACAGGCTATTGAGACAGCACACCTCCTTAAAGGTCTGCTGAATGTTGATGAAAATGTAGTTTCTTATGTACTGAAGAAACTGAATGTGAATCTCAATGTGCTGAACCAGGTTCTGGACGCGCAGATCAGCAGATATCCCAAGGTAAGCGGAAGTAATATTTACCTGAGTTCGGGTGCAAACACCGCACTGCAGAAGGCACAGTCGTACTTAAAAGAATTCAAAGACGAATTTGTCTCTGTCGAACACATCCTACTTGGAATACTCGCCGGGAACGACGAAACCGCCAGCATGTTAAAGGATCAGGGTGTAAACGAGAAAGACCTTAAGAAGGCAATTGTAGCGCTTCGCGGTGACAACCGGGTAACGGATCAGAATGCCGAAGCCACCTACAACGCATTGAACAAATACGCACGTAATTTAAACGAGTATGCTGAATCGGGCAAACTTGATCCGGTGATCGGAAGAGATGAGGAAATCAGAAGAGTGATCCAGATTCTATCCAGAAGAACGAAAAACAACCCGATCCTGATCGGTGAACCGGGTGTCGGTAAAACAGCGATTGCGGAAGGTATCGCCTTCCGGATTATAAAGGGCGACGTGCCGGAAAACCTAAAGACGAAAACGGTATATTCTTTAGACATGGGTGCCTTGATTGCAGGTGCAAAATATAAAGGCGAATTCGAAGAGCGCCTTAAAGCGGTTGTGAAAGAGGTATCGCAGAGTGAAGGTGACATCGTCTTGTTTATTGACGAGATCCACACCCTGGTGGGTGCGGGCGGTGGTGAAGGTGCCATGGATGCCGCAAACATCCTGAAACCGGCCTTAGCTCGCGGTGAGTTGCGTGCAATTGGTGCAACAACACTCGACGAATATCAAAAATACCTGGAAAAAGACAAAGCGTTGGAAAGAAGGTTCCAGAAAGTAATGGTTGATGAGCCGGATACCCAGGATGCAATTTCCATCCTCCGCGGATTAAAGGAACGTTATGAGACACACCACAAGGTGCGTATTAAGGACGAGGCCATTATTTCTGCAGTGGAGATGTCGCAACGCTACATCTCGGACCGGTTCTTACCGGATAAGGCCATTGACCTGATGGATGAGGCGGCCTCCAAACTCCGCATGGAGATGGACAGCGTTCCGGAGAATGTGGATGAGCTGAACCGTAAAATCATGCAGCTGGAGATTGAGCGCGAAGCGATCAAAAGGGAAAACGACGAGAAAAAGGTGGCCTCTCTCGGTGAAGAAATTGCCAACCTTTCTGCGGAACGCGATGAGCTGAAAGCGAAATGGCAGGCAGAAAAGGACCAGGTGGAACGTGTGAACACCCTGCTTGAACAGATCGAAAACTACAAACTGGAAGCGACACAGGCAGAACGTGCCGGAGATTACGGCCGGGTTGCAGAGATCCGCTACGGAAAGATAAAAGAAGCCCAGGATCAGGTAGAGAAGGTTAAAGCCGAACTGGAAAGTCAGCAAAGTGAAAACCGGATGCTTAAAGAAGAGGTGACTTCAGATGATATTGCTGGAGTTGTGGCCCGGTGGACCGGAATACCGGTAACTAAGCTGATTTCAAGCGAACGGGAGAAACTGCTCCATCTCGAAGACGAGTTGCACAAACGTGTAGCGGGTCAGGATGAAGCCATCGAAGCGATTTCTGATGCCATAAGGCGTTCACGTGCAGGCTTGCAGGATAAACGTAAACCAATCGGATCTTTTATATTCTTAGGTACAACCGGTGTGGGTAAAACGGAATTGGCGAAAGCCCTTGCAGAGTTCCTATTTAATGATGAGAATGCAATGACCCGGATTGACATGAGTGAGTATCAGGAACGGCATGCGGTATCCAGACTGATCGGAGCGCCTCCGGGGTATGTGGGTTACGACGAAGGCGGACAACTGACAGAAGCCGTGCGCAGGAAGCCGTATTCGGTGGTACTTTTGGATGAGATCGAAAAGGCCCATCCGGACGTATTCAACATCCTGCTGCAGGTACTTGACGATGGCCGTCTGACAGATAACAAAGGCCGGCTGGTGAACTTCAAAAACACGATCATCATCATGACCTCTAACATTGGTTCACACTTGATACAGGAAAACTTCGCCGTGCTAACAGACGATAACCGTGATGTGGTGATTGCAAAAACCAAAAATGAACTGTTCGATCTGTTGAAGCAAACGATCCGGCCCGAGTTCTTGAACCGTATCGACGAGCTGATCATGTTTACACCGCTAAACCGTTCAGAACTTCGGAACATCGTTAACCTGCAGTTCAAACATGTACAACAAACGTTGGCAGAGATGGGTGTGGAAATGGAAGCCACAGATGATGCGCTCGACTGGCTTGCCGAGCTGGGATATGATCCGCAGTTTGGTGCAAGACCATTGAAAAGGGTCATTCAGAAACGCATTTTGAATGAACTCTCCAAAGAAATCCTTGCCGGCAAGATAGATAAGGATAGTAAGATCAAGCTGGATATGTTCGACCACAAATTCGTGTTCCTGAACATGAAACCCGAGCATGCAAGCTAATTTGACATACATTTGTTTACAAAGGCCCTGGAATTCCAGGGCCTTTGTTGTTTTGGCCGGTATCAATAACAAATAGTTAATTTTGTATCCGAATGATGTAAAGATTCTCAATAAAAGAATAAACACCAACAACATGGCTAAATAATTGTTACTGCAATATATTACAGCAGAACCTTTATGAAAATCGCATACATATCAACCTATCCACCACGAGAATGTGGCATTGCCACATTTAATAACAACCTGCTAAAAGCCATTGCCCTGCAAACCAGCGAGATCTCCAGCGACAGCTTTGTTGTGGCCATGAACGATTCGGACAATGCCAGTTTTTACGACTATCCCGACGAAGTTAAATGGGTTATTCGCCAGGAAAACCAACAGGATTACATCAGGGCCGCAGATTACCTGAATACCAGTTTCGTTGATGCCTGTATACTTGAACATGAATTCGGCATCTTCGGCGGAGAAAGTGGGATCTATATACTGCCATTGCTTGCCCGGTTGCAGCATCCACTAGTGACCATCCTGCACACCATCTTGAAGGATCCCAGCTTTATGCAGCTGACCATCATCCGGGAAATTGCAAAATATTCTGCTAAGATCGTGGTGATGAGCCGCCGGGCAATTGGCTTTCTAACGAGCATATACGGTATTCCTTTAGAAAAGATTCAGCTCATCGAACATGGCGTACCAGATCTGGAGCCGAAAGCTGCGAATCCGGTAAAGAGCACCGCTGCGTTTAAGAACAAAAAAGTATTGTTCACCTTTGGACTGATCAGCAGAAACAAAGGATTGGAGACGGTTATAGAGGCGCTTCCGAAAATTGTGGAACGCAATCCGGAGGTCATGTATGTGATACTGGGTACGACGCACCCCGGGGTGATTAAAAGTTCCGGTGAAGAATACCGGGATAGTTTGAAACGACTGGCCCGCAAGTTGAAGGTTGAAAACAACCTTACCTTTATCAATAAGTTCGTCTCCGAGGAAGAATTGTTTGATTATCTGACCGCCTCTGACATGTACATTACACCATATCTGAATGAAGCACAGATCACCAGTGGCACGTTGTCCTACGCAGTTGGCGCCGGTGCAGCGGTAATCTCTACCCCCTACTGGCATGCGCAGGAGCTGCTTGCAGACAACCGGGGAAAGTTGTTCGATTTTAAAGATACCAAAGTCTTGTCCGACATTGTGAATGATCTCTTTGCAGATAAGAGCCAGCTACAGCAGCTGAAGCAAAATGCGTATCAATATGGAAAACATCTTCGCTGGCCACAGACCGGTAAGGTTTTTATTGAGGCGCTGTTTAAGGCAGTTTCCGAAGCCAATATCAGGAAAGAAGAAACCCGCCCCGTGATAGACCCCGAGTCCATGCCTACTTTCAGCATGGCACATGTAAAACGTCTGACGGATGATACGGGAATTGTACAACATGCGAAGTATGGCATTCCCAACTTAAAAGAGGGATATTGCTTGGACGACAACGCGAGGGCCTTGCTTCTGGTAATTTTAGCCTACAAGCAAAACAAGAACAAAGTTGCACTGGAACTTCTTCCAGTATACCTGAGCTACATTCAGTACATGCAGTGTGACGACGGAAACTTCCGGAACTTCCTGAGCTTTAAACGCGAGTACCTGGATGATGTCGGTTCTGAAGATTCATTTGGCCGGACCATCTGGGCACTTGGCTATTTGATTAACAATGCGCCGAATAACTCTTACCGGGAGTTTGCCCGGGACCTTTTCCTGAAATCTGTATCCCATTTCGGTAAGCTGCACCATCTAAGGGGACTGGCGAACACAATTATTGGTGTATCAAACTATTTGAAAGCTAATCCATATGACCTTGACATGGTCGAAGAGCTAAATAAGCTTGCTGCACCCTTGAAGGCGGCATATCGCAGCGCAAGTAAAAAAGGATGGCATTGGTTTGAAGAAAAAATGACTTATGACAATGGAATTCTGCCACTAGCTCTGCTGCATCACCATCAGATTACCCAGGATAAAGAATCCCTGGAGATCGCGATGGAATCTATGAACTTCCTGGATCAGAAAACATTTGAAAAGGGATATTTAAACCCGGTGGGTAACGCTGGCTGGCTGTATGAAGACCAGGAAATGGCTGAATATGACCAACAGGCAATTGAAACCCTGGCAATGGTGTTGATGTACTTTAAAGCCTATGAAGTTACCCATCACCTTGAATACGTGAAAAAAATGTACTCCAGTTACCAATGGTTCCTGGGCGAAAATAGCCTAAGATTGCCGCTTTACGACTACGAGACGCAGGGTTGCGGTGACGGCCTGCAGCCGTTTGGCGTGAACAGAAACCAGGGTGCAGAGAGCACACTTGCCTATTGGATATCTCACTTAATGGTGATGAAAGCGTTGGAATTTGAATACGAATTTATCCAGCGCAGCAGCGGTCCGGATGTAAAAGAACAGGCGCTTTAAAATGAAAATAGCAGTTTTAGCACCGGTCGCGTGGAGAACTCCGCCGCGGCATTACGGGCCATGGGAGCAGGTTGCCTCAAATTTGACGGAGGGACTGGTTCAGGCTGGAATGGAGGTCACTTTATTCGCTACAGCGGACTCGATTACTGCTGCTAAGCTGGCATCTATTGTGCCGACGGGGTATGAAGAAGACCGCAGCCTCGATGCAAAGGTAGTAGAATGCCTCCACATCAGTAACCTGATGGAACAGGCGTCGGACTTTGACCTTATCCACAATCACTTTGATTTTCTTCCTTTAAGCTACAGCAAGCTGGTTGGAACGCCTATGATCACGACCATACATGGGTTCTCATCGGAACGTATCGTCCCTGTTTTCCAAAAGTACAATTCCAGGGGGCACTACATCTCCATTAGCAATGCAAACCGACATCCCGCGCTGGATTACCTTGGAACGGTTTACAACGGACTGAACACATCAGAATTTACCTTTAAAGCACAGCCCGAAGATTACTTGTTATTTTTTGGGCGTATTCATCCTGATAAAGGAACAGCCGAAGCCATTGAGATTGCAAGGAGAAGCGGTCGCAAATTGTACATCGCCGGAATCATTCAGGACCAAAATTACTTTACGAGCTGTGTGGAGCCTCATCTGGGAGCAGATGTTGAATTTATAGGTTCTGCCGGACCAGACAAGCGTAATGCCCTGATGGGAAATGCCGCTGCGTTGTTGCATCCCATAAGTTTCGAGGAACCATTTGGACTTAGCGTAGCCGAAGCCATGCTCTGTGGTACACCGGTCATTGCCTTCAATAAGGGTTCCATGGCGGAACTCATCAGTCATGAACAGACGGGTTTTTTGGTAAACACAGTGGAAGAAGCCGCTGAGGCGGTTGATAAGCTCTTTAATATTGATCGGAATGTCTGCAGGCAATGGGCCATAAAGCAATTTTCAAAAGAAAAAATGGTAGAGGACTACATCGCCCTCTACCACAAGGTCTTATGACAATAACGCTTCCCGATGTATAATCTTGCTGCTTTTTAGTTTCTCCAGCAGCAGGTCCAGTTTCACGGAAGCAAATGAAGAACAGTAGTCTGACAACCCATAGGGAATAATTAGTTCACCATTGTGAATGATGGATCCGCAAGAGTACAAGACGTTTGGCACATACCCTTCGCGCTCGTCGGTATTTGGAATAACCAAAGGCTCTTCCAAACGCCCAATTTCAATGGAAGGATCTTCCAGGTCGAGCAAACTTGCACCCAGGCAGTAACGACGCATCGGGCCGACACCATGGGTGATGATCAGCCACCCCGCCGCTGTTTCTATAGGGGATCCACAATTACCAATTTGTACGAATTCCCATGGGGAAGCTGGCTCCTGAAGTTTCACCGGATTGTCCCAGACGGTAAGTTTATCCGAGTACATTAAATAATTGTTGAATCCATCGATACGGGAGATCATCGCATATCTGCCGTTAATTTTTCTAGGGAATAGGGCCAGGTTTTTATTCTTAGCGCCGACGCCATGAAGAGGACTTACGGTGAAGTCGTAGAAATCTTTTGTCTGAAGCAGTTTAGGCATGATAAGGGCTCCGTCAAAGGCGGTGTATGTGGCGTAATAAATTATGGAGCCGTCATCTTTTACAAACTTCACAAAACGGGCATCTTCGATGCCTTTACGCTCGTATTCAGAAATCGGAAAAATCACTCGGTCAGAAATATCGGTGTCCCTGGAAAAACTGATTTCATGATAGGTGTCAGAAAGCCAAAGGACCTTTTCATACTGAAGCTTTTTGAGATCATCTTCCTGCAGATTTTGCGACTCCAGCGTTGCTCTTCTCAGGACGGCATAGTCGAACTTATCTTCCAGTTTATCACCAATTTCGTCCAGAATAGCCACGTCGATCTCGGAGTCAACGCCTCTTTTCAGAAACAGCTTTTTGTTGTAAACCGCATTTCGGATGACCTCTGCTTCGTCGATATAATTTCCTGCAGGAATCACAGTGATGTTGTTCTGGCAATCAATCAACGCCCGTCTGAACACAATTGAGGAGATATGCCCCTCGCCTACAGCCCTGAAACTAATGATCACCCGTTTCTCTCCTTCAACCAGATCACTTTGATCCGGGTCCTCAACAATAGAGGGATTGAAGAAAGCAGCGGACTCGATGGAGTATTCATGCGTGAAATAAGACCCAAGCAGCAGTTTCTGATATTTGCCCAGACCCTCGTAATTGACATCCAACTGTTCGACATAAGGCTGGATTTTCTTGCAATTCCGTTCTAATATCTTCGTGATATTCCGGTGTCTCTTCGAGTATTCTTGTAATAAGGGGGATATCAGACCAAAAACCTGCGCGTCATTCAACGCCAGTACACGTTTAATCACATCTTTAGCACGGTCCTCTCCGTTAAAAAAAAATCTAGCGATTACGCGTCTGGGATCGGGATATACTTTAATTGGTTTTCTGTCAATGGATAATCTCATGGTATACTAACGTTTATATAAAAATAAAGATGTGTGTGAATGTAGGAATTATTAATTAAGTCACCTGCTATAACATTCCGCTAAATTCTGCCGGGATACTGACATTCAGGCGCATGTAATAACTGACAATCTTACAGAAATAGTCAAATTGTCTCAAACCGGTTCTTAAGTTAAAGTTAACCGATAACGGATTTGTCAAGCTAAAATAATATACGATTGTGGCGCCGGGCTTATCTTATTGTTTTTTAAGAATTTTCGAAAAATCATTGCTTTAGCACCTTAGAGCCCGTATTAGTTTGGCATAAATGTTGACTATATGACAACGATGGTCAGAAGATAAAGAAAAAAAAGGCCATGTTAATTAACCATATTTATTAACTAAAACATTAAAAAAAATGAAAAAGTTAGTATTATCGATACTCGTAGTATCGGCTTTAGCTTTCACAACTCAGGCACAAACCGAAAAGGGAAAAATCATGTTAGGTGGAAATCTAGCGTTTGAAAGTCAAAAAAGTGATGCAGACAATGCAAAAGCAAACACAAGCTTTGAAATTGTTCCGAGTGTAGGATATTTTGTGGCTGATAACATCGCTGTTGGTACTGGAGTTGGTTACAGCTATGACAAGAACATCGGAACAGATCGTACTTCGGCGATTGTTGTAAGTCCGTTTGGACGCTACTATGCAAACCTCTCCGATTCGTTTAAATTCTACGGTCAGTTATCTGTTCCTATGGAATTCGGTAACTCTAAAGCTGTTGATGCAACCGGTAATGTTGGTAATAAAATCGGAAGCACTAGACAAATCGGTGTAGCGTTGTCTCCGGGTTTTGCTTTCTTTCCATCTAAGAAACTTGGTATTGAACTTGGTTTAAACGGCTTAAGCTACACAAACTACAAAGTTGAAGATGCAAACGAAAATACAGTTAAGGGAAGAGGCTACGACAACGTAAGTTTCGGAACAAACTTCTTCGCACCTAAATTGGGTATTCGCTTCCACTTTTAATTCATAAATAAACTCGCCATGGAAAGGCCCTCGCAAATACGAGGGCCTTTTTCTTGTGGAATAAAATCTAAAACAACATGCGCGGATGAGCAAAGAAATCGAACTTGGTACGGATTGCACCAAGTCTGCCGGGAGATTAGGCGTTCGGGCAATATATTTATTAAAGCCTTTAAATTCTGTATTTCATTCAGTAGTTTTTATACTTTTGCGGCTTATACTTAATACTTAGTGATTAACCGCATAACACCTGATGAATAAACATTTTACGATCCTTATTGCAGTCGCAACTCTACTCACTGCAGGCTGTCAGCCGAGTGCCGATACCCTGCTGTTCAAAGGCAGCAGTTCAGAAGTTCCTTCCACCAAACCGGATACCACAGAAGCCCTACCAGTAGACATCGAAAAAATAAAAGTAGCCACTTCAGCATCCATACTCGCTAAAAAGCAGGTGCCGGTGTTGTGCTATCACCAGATCCGAGACTGGAGGCCGACGGACTCCAAGTCGGCCAAAGATTACATCATCCCGGTAGACACCTTCAAAGAACACATCAAGATGCTGGCAGACAGTGGCTATCACACGATCTTGCCAGATGAATATTACGCGTACCTGAATACGGGTGCACCACTCCCGGAAAAGCCAATAATGATTTCCTTTGATGATACGGAACACAACCAATATGCGATTGCTGCGCCCACATTGAAGAAGTACGGCTTCAAAGCGGTGTATTTCATCATGACCGTTTCGCTTGGCCGTCCGAATTACATGACTAAGGACCAGGTGAAAGCATTATCTGAGGCTGGAAACGTGATCGGCTCACATACCTGGGATCACCACAATGTGAAAAAATACGCAGGTAAGGACTGGGAGACACAGATCGACAAGCCAACGAAAACGCTGGAAGAAATTACGGGCAAGAAGATCGAGCACTTTGCTTATCCGTTTGGATTGTGGAACCCACAGGCTTTCCCTGAACTAAAAAAGAGAGGAATGAAATCGGCGTATGGCCTTTCTGAGAAAAGAGACCAGAACGACCCTTTATTTACCATACGCAGGATAATAGCGAGCGGCTACTGGAGTGCGAGAACGCTGAGCAACAGCATCAAGAACAGCTTCTAGTTAAAACAATACGGCCATCCGGTGGTGCCTGCTGTGGCTTACCGGATGGCCGTAACATTTGAGAGGAATCTATTTAAAGGATCTTTTCGATCTTAAATTGCTTTTGGTTGAAAGTAAAAGTATCATCTACTTTTTTTCCAATGAACAATTGCCCGACCGGCGAAGCCGCTGAAATGGCAAACACCAGCTGGTCTCCAACTTTCAGCTGACCTGCACTGATGCTGATATAGAATATTCCCTGGTTGGTATAAACAAGGGCTCCGTTTCTTACGGTATCTGCAAGCGGTGCATTGTTGAGGTTCTCCAGCTGCTGAAGGCTTTGTTTTGCATCCGACAGCAAACGCTTATTCCTGGATATATCCTGCTGCATCATCTCCCTCGTGGTCTCAAACTTATCCCCTGCACTACTCTTTGTGTCGTCATTACTAGCCTCCTGCGCCTGCGCAAGGGCAGTCTCCGCCGTGTGAATCCGGTTGTTCATCGAATCCAGGCAAAGCGCATATACTGCTGATTTTATATTTTCCATTTTAATCCTCTACCCACTTTACTTTATCTTCGATCGGCGTTCTTCTTGCAGCCCTCTTTTCCTCCTGATGATAGCCCATGTAAAAGATGCCGAAGCACTTTTCGTTTTCCTGCAAGCCCAAGTAAGGTCCGAGCTGGGAGATGGACTCCGGAGAACTCCAGTATCCGCCAATATCCAGCGCTTCCGCAGTAAGGGCCATGTTCTGTACGGCACATCCAAGGGCAGCTACTTCCTCCCACTCGGGAAGCTTATCCGGATGGAGTTGTGCGTTGATCACAATGGCACAACTGGACTGCTTGAACTTCAGGGGTATGGAGTCATATTTCTTTTGCAGGAACTTCTCCGGGGGCGTACTCTCCTGATACAAACGGGCAAGCTCCTGCCCCAGTTTCCTTTTGCCTCCTTTACGGAAAACAATGAACCTCCAGGGTTCGGTCATTTTATGTGTAGGCGCATAGTTGGCACTTTCAAGCACCTGCTGAATGGCCGCTACCGGAATTTCCTCGCCCGTGTAACTTGGCGGAAAGATACTCCTGCGGCCTTTGATGATATTGCTTAGGATTTCAAATGCTTCTTTCATGTAGAATACAAATTAAACTAATTTTTAAGCAATGCTTAAGGGCTTTATTGGTAAAACCTGGTGGCAAACCGCAGATATTACATAAAAAACAGATACGATCTACCCCTAGCATGCTTTAACCTAGCGGGGTTCTAAAATCATTTTATAAATTATGCCTACCTTTGCACCATATTTTTTACATATGATTTCAGTATCTAATTTATCCCTGCGTTACGGAAAGCGCACCTTATTTGAAGACGTAAACCTAAAGTTTACCCAAGGCAACTGCTATGGGGTAATCGGCGCAAATGGAGCAGGGAAATCAACCTTTCTAAAAATCCTTTCGGGTGATGTGAACCAGACATCCGGAAGTGTTGCGATAACGCCCGGTGAGCGGATGGCGGTTTTAAACCAGGATCACTACGCTTTTGATGAATTTACGGTTATTGAAACCGTGATGATGGGACATAAAGAACTTTATGACATCATGAAAGAGAAAGATGCCATCTATGCCAAGGAGGATTTTACGGACAAAGACGGAGAGCGCGCCGGAGAGCTGGAGAATCGCTTTGCGGAAATGGACGGATGGAACATGGAAAGCAATGCGGCAACCATGCTCAGCAACTTAGGCATTAAAGAAGAACACCATTATAAATTACTGAAAGAGATCGATGGTAACCAGAAAGTACGTGTCTTGCTGGCACAAGCCCTTTTTGGTAATCCGGATATCCTTCTATTGGATGAGCCAACAAACGACCTGGACATTGAAACCATTGCCTGGCTGGAGAACTTTCTTGCCGACTACGAAAACATCGTTCTTGTTGTATCCCACGACAGGCACTTTTTGGATGCCGTATGTACACACATTGTGGATATAGACTTCAGCAAAATGAGCATCTACTCCGGTAACTATACGTTCTGGTACGAATCCAGTCAGCTTGCTTTAAAACAACGCGGCGATCAGAACAAGAAGTTGGAAGAGAAAGTGAAAGAGTTGCAGGAATTTATCCAGCGTTTTAGTGCCAATGCATCGAAGTCCAAACAGGCGACGTCTCGTAAAAAAGCTTTGGATAAGATCGACATCTCTGAGATTAAAGCTTCCAGCCGTAAATACCCGGCGATTCTGTTTAACAATCTGGGCAGAGAGGCAGGTGATCAGATCCTGCAGGTGGAAAATCTTTCCCATTCTGCCAATGGAGAAGTACTGTTCAAAAACATTAGCTTCATGGTGAATAAAGGTGATAAAATTGCGGTCCTTTCTCAAAATAGTCTTGCTACTGCGGCATTTTACAATGTACTTACGGGCAGAGAAAAGAATTATACCGGCGAATTTAAGTTTGGAGTAACTATTAGCATGGCTGATATTCCGAACGACAACTCGGCTTATTTTGAAGGAAAAGACATGAACCTGGTGGATTGGCTTCGGGAATATTCAAATACCGACCAGGATGAACAGTTTGTAAGAAGCTTCCTGGGCAGAATGTTGTTCTCCGGGGAAGAGGTACTTAAAAATGTAAAGGTGCTTTCCGGAGGCGAAAAAATGCGCTGTATGTTCTCACAGATGATGTTGAGACATGCCAATCTATTGTTATTTGATGAGCCAACCAATCACCTGGATCTGGAATCCATCACCGCTTTGAACAACGGAATGAAAGACTTCAAAGGAACGATATTGTTTACCTCACGAGATCACGCCTTGACCGAGTCGGTGGCGACGAGGATCATTGAGATCACACCGAAGGGAACCATTGACAGGATGATGACTTATGATGACTATATCAATAGTCCGGACATCGACGCCTTACGGGCGCAGATGTACAGTTAAAACAGGACGTAACAGGGCGCTATTACCTGTTTTGGAAAACATATTACCATTTACAAACGGCCGCAAGACACAAGATGTTTTGTGGCCGTTTTGTGTGCTACTAAATCAATTTAATTACCTTTTCCTAAGGATAACTTAATATTACTGTCTATATTTAGGAATGTTAAGTGTATGAATGTCGAAGGCCTAAGTTATAGCTGGAGGGCCTGAAAAGATTATCCATGAATGAAAGGTTTGTATAAAAACACAAGAAAACTCGAGTTTAACAAGATATTTGACGACTATAAGCACCAGGTTTATAACTACGCATATTCCATCGCCAAGTCGGACTATGCTGCTGAAGAGATTACCCAGGAAGTTTTTATTAAACTTTGGAAAAGTGAACATCTGCTGACTGAAGTAAAAAACTTGGACGCTTACATTTACACCATCTCCAAGAACTACGCACTGAATCACCTGCGAAAAGCTACGAGCGACTTAAAACTTACCGAAGAAGTGATGCGCGTGACTGAAGTGGAAAGAAATACCACAGACTCTGACGTACAGGTCTCCGAATATAGGAAGCTGATTCATTCTGCCATATGCCAGCTGTCGCCACAACGCAGACTGGTGTATCAGCTGAAAGAAGATGGGCACAACTACGATGAAATTGCCGACCGCCTGAACCTTTCCCGAAATACCGTCAAGAACCATCTGGTTGCTGCTGTCGGTTCTATACGTGCTTATCTAAGTAAGTGTGGAATAAATCCAGTCATTTTACTTGCCATATTGTATTTCTACACGCATAAATAGCAAGTTCATCAATATTATTACTCCATCTTTCAGGCGGCAAACACTATAAGTGTAAAATTTACACTAACCACTGGTTTTTACATACCAGAATTGACTTGATCCTCAAAAAATCCATATACACTTTAACTATTTTTTATTTTTAATTGGTACGATGGTGGTTTTGCTGTGTCATATAGTTAAACCAGCATCATAAATGGAGCACAATCAAGAATTCCAGCGGCTATTCCAAAAATATATTGACAACAATTGTACCCCAGAGGAGTTCGAACAACTCAGGATCTGGATACGGCGGAAGGAAGCAGCTGAGCAGCTGGATGGCACGATGAAGTCTTTGTGGGAGAATGCCCGGACACGCTCTGCCGACAAACAGATCAACTGGGATAAGATGTATGCTGGCATTGTAAAAGATAGGAAACCGTCGCCTTTCGGCTACGCTATTCTAAAGTATGCCGCAGTCATTTCATTTTTAGCAGTTGGCGCATACCTATACGTAGATAAAGCTCCCAGGGCAAAACAGCCGAAAGTAAATACCACGGCCTACCTCAGCATGCATTCCGGCGCAAAAAATGCAACACTTGTTGTTCTTGAAGATGGCACCAAGGTTACGCTGAACGCCAATAGTAATCTTCGATATCCAAAAACATTTGCTTCTGCTACGCGGGAAGTGTTCCTGGATGGTGAAGCCTATTTCCAGGTTGTCCACAATACGAACAAACCCTTCATCGTACACTCCGGCAAGTTAAAGACACAGGTACTCGGTACCAGCTTTGCCGTGAATGCCTATTCCGGCACTTCACCTTTGTCTGTAAGCGTACTGACCGGTAAGGTGTCTGTGAAGGATGAGCATTCGAATGCGCAGGTGGTTCTTACGCCTGGCCGTGTTGCCTCCACACGGAAGGAACACACCAAGTTTAGTCTCTCGGACCTTGCAGATCCGGCGGAATCAATTGCATGGATTGAAGACAAGATGATATTTGACAACGCTACGCTGGAAGAAACCGTTTTTAAGCTTAGCAACCGCTTCGGCGTTAAGATCCACATTAAGAACAAAGATGTCTCGCAGCAACGCATTACTGCGATGTTCCACAAACAGCCGCTGCACAACATACTGGGTGCGCTAACCCGTCTTACCGGTTCTAGTTATAAAGCAGAAAATACGAATTACACGATATACTGACATGCAAACAATTGAAATTCTAACCAAAAATTAAATGCCTATAGATGAGAAAACACAAAAAAGGGCCTGATGTGGTACCAGCACATCCGACCCCTCAAACAAATTCATGTTTAATAAATCATAGTATCCCCCATCGGGATTTTAACACCACAATTTTATTTAAATATATGATAAGAAAATCATACTTCAATCTACATTGCAACGCAGTATTTGCCCTACTATTAATCACTGCCGGCATCTTCTTTGGGTTTGAGGCCCACGCGGAAAAGAAATTCGCACTTGACCTGGACTCCAAAATTTCCCTTACGGTAAGAAATATGCCGGTAAAGGATGTACTTAAAGAAATAAACAAGGAAGTTAAGATCAGCTTTGTTTACAACAATACCTTGATAAACAACCAGCAGGTGACGCTATCTGTAAAAGATGAGAAACTTAGTGTCGTCCTGAACAAGATATTCGGTCCTTTGGGGCTGCAGTATGTCATTTCTGACGACATGATGCTGATCGACAGGAAAACAACTTCTTCCCCTATATCTGCCAAGCCATTTGCTCAGCAGGTAAAGGTTTCAGGGGTAGTGACTGACAACACCGGCAGCCCGCTTCCGGGTGTAAGTGTCAAGATCAAAGGTGCGGCCGGAGGAACAATGACCTCAGGAGAAGGAACATTCAGCCTCTCACTGCCGAATGGCAATGCAACACTCGTTTTTTCTTATATGGGCTATGTAACTCAGGAAATTGCCGTTGCAAACCGCAGTACCTTAACCGTGAAACTGGTAGAAGATGCACAGACATTGAACGATGTTGTGGTTACAGCACTAGGTATTTCGCGTCAGCGGAAGGCACTTGCCTACTCCGTTACGGAAGTTAAAGGTGATGAATTTACCCAGGCCAGAGAGAACAACGTTGCAAATGCACTGACTGGAAAAGTAGCCGGTGTGAACGCGACAGGAATGTCAACGGGGCCCGGCGGGTCAAGCCGTGTGATTATCCGTGGTAACGGTTCCCTTTCAGGAGGTAACCAGCCGCTGTATGTAATCAATGGTATGCCCCTGGAGAACTCTGTACCCGGAGGAAGCGCGACAACCAACGGCAGTGCAGGAAACGTGGACAGAGGGGATGGCATTGCAGGGATAAACCCGGATGATATTGAGTCCATAAGTGTCCTGAAAGGTGGTACGGCAGCGGCATTATACGGCGCACGGGCTGCCAACGGTGTAATCCTCATCACTACTAAGAAAGGACGTGCACAAAAAGGCGTCGGTATCGACTACAACACCACATTTACCATGGAAAATCCTTCTGTTTTCCCTGATTTTCAATACGAATACGGACAGGGAGACGGCGGTGTGAAACCGATGACTCAAGGTGATGCGATACAAACCGGTAGACGTTCCTTCGGTTCGAAGATCGACGGGTCCACCTACATCGATGCTGACGGACTGGAGCACCCATATTCCGCACAGCGAGACAACATCAAGAATTTTTATCGTACCGGAACAAACTTTACCAACACACTTGCATTCTCCGGCGGATCAGAGACCTTCAACTACCGTCTGTCTTTATCTGACTTAAAAGGTAACAGTGTGCTTCCAAACAGCGACTACAACCGCAAAACAGGAAACCTGAGCATCGGTGGTAAACTCGGTAAGAAGGTAACCATTGAAGCACTGGCACAATACAACGTCGAAAACGCGAAGAACAGACCTACTGCAGGTGATGCGCTGGGCAATCCGAACTGGACACCATATATGATCGCCAATACAGCTGACATCAGATGGCTGAGCCCGGGTGCAAACCCTGATGGGACTGAAATCGCCTGGAATGATGCCTCTGTCGCTTCAAACAGTTATTTCGTTGTAAATAACTTTCAACAAAGAGACACCAAGAACAGAATGCTTGGTCAGGTTGGGCTTACGTATGAGATCGTGAAAAACCTTTCGATAAAAGGTGTTGTCAGTCGCGACTTCTATTACTACAACTACAAATACATCCTGCCAACAGGTACACTTTACATTCCGAACGGGCAGTACAATGAACTGAAGGCAGATGCATCAGAAACCAACGGATTGGTAACCTTAAACTACAGTGGTCAGCTGAATGAAGATTTTGCGCTTACGGCTTTTGTGGGTGGTAACCAGCAGCGTTCGGTTTACAACGAGTCCAACATCAGCGGAAGCAACTATGTGATTCCGTTCTTCTACAGCTCAACGAATCTTTCCACGGTATCAACCGTTCCAACGAACAACAAAACAGCAATCAACTCTTTAATGGCTTCGGCAGATCTTAGCTTCAAAAACTATGCATATCTGACTGTAACCGGCCGTAAAGATTGGTTTTCAACCTTGAGTCCGCAAAACAACAGCCTCTTCTACCCTTCTGTTGGAGGAAGTTTTGTTGTCTCTGAAGCCTTCAAACTACCCGAGGCCGTCAACTTCTTTAAACTTCGGGGATCCTGGGCACAAGTAGGTGGTGGTGCACCAAATCCGTACCAGATCAACCAGGCCTTTACGATGCTGCCTACATCTGGTCAGCCATTACAGGGCGTATCCAGTACAACCATTACCAATGCAAACCTGAAACCATATACCAGCACCACTTCAGAGGCTGGATTTGAAGCCCGCTTCCTGAACAGTCGTATTGGTTTGGACCTGACCCTGTACAACCGTAAAACAACCAATGACATCGTTTCTACGGCGATATCCGGAACTACAGGCTATAACAATGTAATCCTGAATGTTGGTGAGCTGAGCAACAAAGGTATTGAGGCACTCTTCACAGGCTCCCCTGTAAAAAGCAGCAACTTCAGCTGGAACGTAAGCTACAACGTGGCATACAACAAAAACGAAGTGGTACGCCTTGCAGAAGGATTGAATGAAATCCAGATGGCTTCTTCGGTGAATGGATGGGCTTACATCAATAATATTGTAGGCCAGCCTTATGGATCAATCGTAGGTACCCGCGTACAGAAAGATGCCAGCGGGAACACCGTATACAACAGAACTACCGGCCTACCTGTTGCCACCGGATTACAGGTTCTTGGAAATGGTGTAGCACCATGGACAATGGGTCTTTCCAATGACTTCAGATACAAAGATTTCTCCCTGAACATTTTGGTGGACGGTAAGTTCGGAAACAAGATCTTCTCCTTAATGGAAGTTTACGGTACCCGCCTAGGACTACTTAAATCTACGTTACCAGGCCGCGAAAACGGGCTTCAGCTAAACGGTGTTGATCAACAAGGACAAGCTTACTCCAGACTGGTACCCGTGTCTGACTTAAGAACCTACTACGACAACGATAAGTCGTACTCAGAATTGTTCTTACATGACGGCGGCTTTGTTAAACTGAGACAAGTGATCTTCACCTATAACATTCCGGTAAACAAAATTAAGATGGCTGACTTGAAAGGTGCCTCCATTTCCTTTGTGGCCAGGAACCTCCTCACCTTATACAAGCAAACCGACAACTTTGACCCTGAAGCCAGCTTCACCAATGGGTCCAGCCAGGGATTTGAATCGTTTGGATTGCCAAGGACAAGAAGCTTTGGTTTAAACTTGATGGTTAAATTTTAAACAATAGATACTGATGAAAAGATATATAAATAAGCTTTCTATACTCGCATGTGCAGGCATGCTGACGTTACAATCCTGCGATAAAGGCTTCGAAGAGATGAACACCAATCCAAACTCTTCGTCAAACCCAACGCCTGCATTTGTGTTCACGAAAGCCCAGCTGGATGGAGCGCGGGACGAGCTGCATCTGCTACGTGGTACGATGCAGTATACGACAAGCTATAATGATGTCGCAGGCTTTGGTGCAAAGTACGTACTGAGCCAAAGCAACCAATCGTGGGCAGTGTTTAATAATGCTTATGTAAACGAGATCAATGCGATCGGTCAGGTTATCGGTGCCGTAGCCGAAAATCCGGAACAAGTCAACCTCCTTTCCGCAGCACGTGTGTGGAAGGCCTACTGTTTCAGCAGGATTACCGACCTGTATGGAGATGTCCCTTACTTTAAAGCTGGACTTGGTTACAAGGAGTCGGTTTATAAAGTGCCTTACGATGAGCAAAAAGCCATTTACGCCGACCTGTTAAAGGAGCTTGATGAAGCTGCATTGGCCTTTACCCCTGGTAAACCGACGTTTGGTGCAGCCGACCTGATCTACAACGGTGATGTTGCCAAATGGAAGAAGTTCACCTATTCATTGATGCTGCGTTTAGCCATGCGGATGACCAAAGTAGACCCTGCACAGGCAGAGTTGTGGGCAAAGAAAGCAATTAGCGGAGGCGTAATCCTTGAAGATGCGGATATTGCAAAAGTGAATGGATATGTACCTGCAGGACAGGACATCAACAAAAATCCCCTGGCTTTGAACATGCTAAACTCGGACTACATCGGTGCAAATGGTACCAGTAACCCGGAGGGTGGAAAATACCAGGATGTATTTATCAACTACCTGAAGGAAAACAAAGATCCACGCCTTGGTGTCCTGTCGGTAGTTTGGGTAGGTGGCCTGCCGGATACTACTGCAGCAAAACAAAAAGGGATGTCTTCAAGCCTGGGCTCGAAACCAGACAACGCTGTATTTGTAACGTATTCCGAGCCAAATCCAGCAACGATATTACAGTTAAACAGCCCGCTGCTTGTGGTTACCAACGCAGAAATGAACTTTCTGCTTGCTGAAGCTGCGCTTAGAGGATGGTACAGCGGCGGAAGCGTAAGCGCCTTATATGAAGCGGGAATTACAGCCTCGATGCGCCAATGGGCATTGTTTGGCAGTGGCGGCAACATTTCAAATGCGCAGATCCAAGCTTACGTGAATAGCCACAAACTGGAATCAGGTGCATCATTTGAAAAGCAGATGGAGCAGATTTACACGCAGTTCTGGGTGGGCTTATTTCCCAATGCACAAGAAGTATTCTCCACGTACAGACGCACAGGCTATCCTGCCCTGACACCGAACAACTACGTTGGAAATGCTACAGGCGGAAAAATCTTCAGAAGAATGCTTTATCCAACAACGGAACAGAATCTTAACGGCGAATATTACCTGGAGGCCATTGGCCGGCAAGGCCCCGATGAGTTCCTGACCAGAATGTGGTGGGACAAACCATAATGCGCAGCATTAAGTATGCATACTCATATTAGAAAATAAGAAAATGAAACGCAGAGACGTAATTAAAGGCCTTGCTGCACTGCCCCTGGCAGGTGGCATAGCCGCAAGCGTTGTTCCGCTGGAAAGTGCAGCCGCCCCGGCAGCTAAAGCACCTAAGCGTGACTTCTTCAAAGAACTCGGTGTAACCCCGGTTATCAATGCCTCGGTTACCATGACGTTCCTGTCCGGATCATTGATGCTTCCAGAAGTTCTGGAAGCAATCAATTCCACCAGTCATGATTTTGCCAACATGTACCAGCTTCAGGACAAGGTTGGCGCCAAGATCGCCGAAATGCTTCATGTGGAAGCGGCAATGGTTACTTCCGGAGCAGCTTGCGCCATGGTGCTAGGTACCGCAGCAGCCATCACCGGTAAGGACGAGCAAAAGATCAAGCTATTGCCGAATCTTCCTGGCCCGCGCCCCGAGGTGATCATGCAGAAAACACACCGTTATCTTTTTGATCAAGCCATCACCACAACCGGCGCTAAGATCATCGAAGTAGAAGGTCCGGCGCAAATGGAACAAGCCATCAATCAGAATACGGTAATGGCATTATTCTTCAACGCTGCTGAAAGCAGCAGTGTAACTCATCAGGACTTCGTAGCGATCGCCAAAAAGCACAACATCCCTACTTTCCTTGACGCTGCTGCAGATGTTCCCCCGGTAGAGAACCTGTTCAAGTTCCAGAAAATAGGCTTTGACCTGGTTACTTTCTCTGGCGGAAAAATGATGCACGGACCACAGAGCGCTGGTATCCTCTTCGGACGTAAAGATCTGATCGAGGCCGCAAGACTGAACCACAGTCCGAATGAAGCCCCGATCGGCAGACCAATGAAGGTTAATAAGGAGGAAATGTTCGGGATGTACGCAGCATTAAAATCTTACCTGGAAAGGGACCACAAAAAAGAATGGCAAGACTGGCTGACGCGCACCAAAACGATCGCTGCACAACTCACACCACTGCCTACCCTAAAAACTGAAACCTCCATTGCCCCGGGCCCTGCAAATGCATTCCCCAGCTTAAACGTTACCTGGGATCAGGCCAAAATAAAGATCAGCCCGCAGGATGTATTAAAAAAGTTGCAAGAGGGAACACCTAGTATTGTAGCCAATGGCGATAAAAAAATTCTTAATATTGGAGTAGTACTACTGCGTCCGGATCAAATTAACATTGTTGCCGGCCGCGTGAAGGAAATCCTTCAACAGGCTGTTTAAACTTAATTAAAAAACCAAAATGAAATGTAAATCTCTATTGATGCTCCCATTGGCGTTGTTGTTCAGTACAACGTTAATGGCACAGGATTACTCCATCGTCATCAAAGGCGGTCATGTGATTGACCCCAAAAACAACATTGATGCCGTCATGGACGTTGCCGTAACCGATGGTAAAATCGCCTTAGTTGCTAAGAACATCGACGGCAAGAAAGCCAAAAAGATCGTAAATGCGAAAGGCATGTATGTTACACCGGGGCTGATCGATATTCACACCCATGATTTCTATGGCAATGAGCCGGATCACCAATACTCTAACGGCAACCTGGCCATATTACCTGATGGATTTACGTTCCGTAATGGCGTTACCACGGTAGTAGATGCAGGAAGTTCAGGATGGCGTACCTTCCGCACGTTTAAAACGCAAACCATCGACAATTCAAAAACCAGGGTTTTGGCATTCTTGAATATCGTTGGCGAAGGCATGCGTGGCGGATACGAACAGGATCAGAATGACATGGATTCCAAAATGACTGCACAGATCGCAAACCGTTACAAAGACCAGATTGTAGGTATCAAGCTTGCGCACTATGAGGGTCACGACTGGGCGCCTACCGACCGTGCTGTGAAGGCTGGTGAACTGGCTAAGATCCCGGTTATGGTGGATTTTGGCGGGAGCACGCCTCCCCTTCCATTGGAAGAATTGTTCATGAAGCACCTTCGTCCGGGTGATATCTATACCCACTGCTTCGGACAGCTTGACGGCAGGGAGTATATCGTAGATGTAGAAAAGCAGAAAGTAAAGCCTTTTGCTTACGAAGCCCGTAAACGCGGGATAATCTTCGATGTGGGATACGGAGGTATCAGCTTTGCATTTTCACAGGCAATTCCTGCTGCAAAAGAAGGCTTTTTCCCACATACGATCAGCACAGACATCCACACCGGAAGTATGAACAATGCCATGAAAGATATGCTTACCTGTATGTCTAAATTCTTAGGTATCGGAATGGATCTTAAAAGTGTAATCACCGCAAGTACATCGACACCTGCTGCAGTAATCAAACGTGAAGAATTGGGTAACCTTTCTCCAGGTGCTGAAGCAGATGTCGCCATCCTAAGCATACGTGAAGGAAACTTTGGATTGTTCGACTATAAAGGTTACACAATCAAAACAGAGAAAAAACTAGAATGTGAACTGACACTACGTGCTGGTAAAGTGGTTTACGACCTTAACGGCATCGCCAACAAATAGAATTTAAGCACATAAAAAAAGCTGCAGATCATGTGATCTGCAGCTTTTTTTTGCTTTATAATATAGGATTAATGACCTGAATGACCATCAGCACCATGTGCGTGGCCATGGCTCAACTCATCTGGAGTTGCCTCACGTACAGACAATATCTTACCAGAGAAAATAAGATTCTTACCAGCCATAGGGTGATTCAAATCTACAGCGATTGTTTCGTCGTGAACAGCAGTAACGCCTGCTCTGAAGTGATTTCCTTCATTATCCTGTAATGGAATTACATCTCCTACGCTAGGCAGATCAACTTCCTTAAACATTTCTTTCGGCAAGTCTGCGAATGCACCCGGATCAATGGCACCATAACCATCTTCCGCGCTTAATTCAAAGCTATATTCATCACCAACATTTAAACCGGCTAAATGCTCTTCAAATTTTGGCAACATCATGCCTGTTCCATATAAAAAAACCAAAGCGTTCTGCTCATCAGCTTTTTCTACGAAAACTTGTTGTCCTTCTTCATTTGTCGTATGCAGTTCGTACGTTAATGAAACTACGGAATTAGGTTTAACACTCATTACAATCTTATTTAGTTATTAAATTTATGGCCTCCTCAACCGACCTTACAGGCAGCTGGCAGACTTTATTGCGGCAAATATAGATTTTTGTTTCTATGCTTTGTTTATCTTTTAACAAAGGGAGGTTTGAATTTGTTCCGCCTAATGTGATTTTATTTGGCAAGTAAAAGGCGTTCAACGCTTTCGCCACTTTCCCTACCTCCGTACCAGTAATGGCAACCTCAGTGGTTCCGAAGATCTCAGAAAGCAACTGTATGGCCCAGTTCGCATAGGCGGATCCATACGTTTTCATACCCGGGAGTACCGCCTGTAACATCTGTTTTGAGCGCGACGAATACAGGTCATCGTCGAACAAAATGCCCAGGCGCTGGAGGTTTTGGGCCATTACAGAATTGGAAGAGGAAATTACGTTGTCCATCACCTCATGTTTTCGTGCAATCAGCTTTTCTCCATTGGCAGCGGTGTAAAAGAACATCGGCCCCTCCGGATCATTGAAATGCTCCAGTACATAGTCCGCAAGCGCCTTCGCTTCCATAAGCCAGTCTTCGTTAAAATCTGTTGCGTATAGCCCCATAAGCGCCTCGATCAGGAAAGCATAGTCGTCGAGGAACGCCGGAATGGATGCCTTACCATTTTTATAGTTGCGCAGCAAACCACCTTCCGCGGTCTTTAAATTAGCCAGAATAAATTCCGCTGCCCGGGCGGCCATCTGCTGATAGCTGTCGGCTCCAAACACCTGGGCCGCATCTGTCAGCCCTTTAATCATCAATCCATTCCAGGCCGTAATGCATTTGTCGTCCAGCCCCGGGCGGATACGCCTGCTTCGATGGTTCAAAAGCTTCTCGCGCGCTTGCCTTACTTTCTCCTGCAGCACTTCGCCCGTCATGCCGCGCTGCGATGCAAACTCCTGATCTGTGACGCTCCGGAAGAGAATGTTCGTCTCTTCTTCTTCCCAGTTCCCCTCCTCCGTCACATTGAAGTACTGCGACAAGAGCGCAGCATCCTCTCCCAGGAGCGCGTCAAACGCTGCTTTATCCCAAACATAAAACTTACCTTCTACGCCCTCGCTATCGGCGTCAAGCGCAGAGTAGAAGAGTCCTTGCGGCGATGTCATCTCGCGGCTTATCCAGCCAATGGTTTGTTTAGCCACGTCCTCATACAGCTTCTCCCCGCAATACTGGTAAGCTTCGGCATACAAGCTGACCAGCTGAGCATTATCGTACAGCATCTTTTCAAAATGCGGCACATGCCAGCGTTCATCAACGGAATACCGTGCGAAGCCACCCCCTACCTGGTCGTAAATGCCACCTAGCGCCATCTTGTTAAGGGTCAGCAAGGATGCCCGGCGGGTTTCCAGATCGTCCATCAGGTGGCTGTACCGGATCATGAACTGCCAGTTGTTTGGCAGGGGAAACTTCGGCGCCTTATTGTAGCCTCCCTCCGTCACGTCCATACGCGCCTTCCAGGGCTCAACAATTTCAACAAGCTGATCTTTGTTAAATGCCCCGGCTTGCAGATTTGGCACGACCGTCTCTGCATTGCGGATGCCATCTGTGAGCCGGTTTGCATAATCAGTCGCCTTAGCCGGATCGGTATGCCACAGATCCGCCACGTGGAGCAGGATATTCATCCAGTCGCTTTTTTGAAAATAGGTACCCCCGTAAATCGGCCGCTGATCGGGTAAACATATACAGTTCAAGGGCCAGCCACCACTCCCAGTCATCAGCTGTATGGCCAGCATGTAAATCTGGTCAATATCGGGGCGCTCTTCGCGGTCTACCTTAATGCAGACATAATGTTTGTTCATCACCGCGGCCACCTCCTCACGCTCAAAGCTCTCCCGCTCCATCACATGGCACCAGTGGCAGGCTGAGTAACCGATACTCACCAGGATAAGCTTATTTTCCCTGCGGGCGATTTCCAGCGCCTCTTCGCCCCACTCATACCAGTTTACTGGATTGTAGGCATGCTGCAGCAGGTATGGCGAGGATGCTTTGATGAGGTGGTTGGGTTCCTGATTCATATTTTAAAGGTAAAAAGATAATTGTACTTTTACGGAAAGCCTGGACCAATGAGAATCACTTCAATAGATATATACCGCTTCAGTATCCCCATGGAACCTTTTGTTATTGCAACGGGAACCATGCACTACGCACAAAATGTTTTGATCAAAATTCATACCGACAAGACCATCCATGGAATTGGAGAATGCTCCGCCTTTCCGATGATTGTTGGTGAGAATCAAGACACCTGCATTGCCATGGCCAAAGTGTTTTCGAAGATCCTGATCGGTAAAGATCCGCTGGACATTCCGGAGCGCATGGATGATCTGCTGGGCTATGCCGCACACAACAGCACCATAAAGAGTGCGTTTGACATGGCGTTGTTCGACCTGGCTGCCAAGAATGCTGGCTTACCCCTTTACAAGTTTCTTGGAGGTACAAAAAGGATCATCGAAACAGACATGACCATTGGTATTGATACGCCCGAAAACATGGCAGCTACCGCTTTAAAGTATAAAACACAGGGTTGCAGGATCCTGAAAATCAAATTGGGAAAGAAAGTAAAAGACGACATCAGCCGGGTAGGCATGATCCGCGCGGCAGCGGGCGATGAAATGACCATACGTCTGGACGCCAATCAGGGATGGGATTTCGATGACGCCTTGCTGGCGCTAGGCGCAATGGAAAAGTACAACATCGAATTTTGTGAACAACCCATGCGGACCTGGTATGATGACATGCTGCCCGAGCTCAACCTGAACTCCCCAATAAAACTCATGGCCGATGAAAGTTGCTACAACCACCATGATGCCCGCAGGCTCATCAACACCAAATCTACTGCGTTTCTCAACATTAAATTCGCGAAATCAGGTGGAATTTTAGAGGCACAAAAGATCCATGAAATCGCTTTACAAACCGGTACAAAGTGTATGATCGGCAGTATGCTGGAAAGCAGGATCGCGCTGTCTGCCAATCTGCACTTCGCACTCGCCAGTCCTAATGTAGTGTATTTTGATCTGGATACCTGCCTGCTGGGCCACCTGGTTGATCCGGTAATCGGTGGATTAACGTATAACGGATACTTCCTGGACGTACCGGAGACTATTGGCATCGGTGCCGAGCCGGACCCGGAATTCTTGAAAACTGCTGAACACTGGACGATTTCCTAACGGGTCACCGGGCTTCAGCAGACCACCTCAGGCAAACCTACTTGATCAACAGCCGCTGAAAAGCAACGCTGTCCCCTCTGAATGCATTGAAATCCACTGCATGGTTGATACCTGTGATCCTTGCTTTATCGGAATGCTGCCACATCAGCCAGTTCGCACTTTCATTGATCCGCAAATCTGCCTTATGGTAGTGGGCGACCCAAAGGGGATAGTCATGAAAATAACCCCTCAAATAATCGTTGTAGAATGTCAGCCCGGAATAGATGATGGGTTTCACCCCCGTTTTCCGCTCCACATATTTCAGAAAGGCGGAAAGCTCCTTGCGCATCTCTTCCTCGGAAACCCCGTTTAGCTGCTCAATATCTACGACTGGCGGCAGATCGCCGGGCTCAAAATTCACGGTTTGCAGGAAGAACTTTCCCTGCCATTCGCCCGACTTCCGCGGCCTGAAGAAGTGATAGGCCCCACACACAATACCCGCCTTTGCCGCCTCACGCCAGTTGCGCTGGAAATACGGGTCCACATAAGCAATGCCTTCGGACGCCTTGATGATCGCGAAAGTGATCTCCACATCATCCTCTTTCATCGACTTCACCATCTTCCAGTCGATCTTACCCTGATAATAAGAAACATCAATTCCATGAATGTTGTACTTGTCCGGAATACGGATCTGAAAGCTCGTATAACTGCGGTAATGTGGGTCTTCGCCAATGTCCTTAATCCAGCGCCAGGTGGAACTGAACCCTTTTATGATGTAAGCATAGTAAAACGGCGATGATAAGATCAGCAGCAAAGCGACCATCGCGAACTTAAACTGGATGGATAGCGGCTTCTTCTTCGGCTTCTTTTTCCTTGGGGCAGGTTTCCTTTGAGGAGCCTTAGTTGCCGTGCTGGTCTTAGATGTGGTCTTCGAACGTGGAATACTGGTTTTTTGGGGCGGCACGCTGTAAAAGTACAAAAAGCCGGCAAAGGTAACAAGAATCGTAAACCTATAGCCTGGCCAGCTGTTATACCTGAAATCTAAAAGTTATGAACAACATGCAGGAACAGGAAGACCATAAAATCCCCAGGGAAGAAACTGAAGGCCAGGTTAAGAACGACGTGCAACATCCGCAGGTAAATGAAAGTCAACAGCTTACTGGAGGTGCTACAGGGCCGGGAAACAACTATGACCAGGAAATTAAGCCAAATACTGGTGGCTCCACACAGACTGGTTCCTATGCAACGGACAACCCACCGGATATCAATATTCAAAGTAGTGATGATCTGGACCTTGAAGCGGAGAAAGGTCATTCTTAACACAGGAACAAACACCTTCCTAATCAAAGATCTACCTTTGTATTAGAATTATAATAACAGGATATGGTAAATCTGGAATGGTTCCGCACCTTTAAGGCAATCTATGAAACGGGCACCCTCACCGGGGCAGCTGAAGCCTTGTACATTTCACAGCCTGGCGTTAGCCTTCACCTGGGCGCGCTGGAAGCCCACGTGGGATACAAGCTGTTCGACCGGAGTTCCCGAAAAATGGTATCCACGGAACGCGGTAAAATTCTATACAACTACATTCAGGAGCCATTAAATAAGCTTCAGGCCGCCGAACAGCATTTCAATAAAACAACGGAGAAAGAAAGACCAACCATCAGCATCGGCATGTGCTTCGAAACTTTCCAGTTTACCTTAGAATCCTACCTGCCTACCCTTGAGTTCAACGTGATCATTAAATTCGGAGATTACCCACAAATGCTGAGCGACCTGGACAATGGTATCCTCGATCTGATCATCACACCGCAGAAGGGCGACTACAAAGCACTTGCCTTTACACCGTTTTTCACCGAACGCATTGTGGTCATCGGGGGTTCTCAAACGAACACCGACGACCTCCTGCCGCTGTTAAAGCAAAAAGA
The DNA here is from genome assembly GCA_045629455.1 of Pedobacter sp. Taxonomy (GTDB): domain Bacteria; phylum Bacteroidota; class Bacteroidia; order Sphingobacteriales; family Sphingobacteriaceae; genus Pedobacter. Next base: position 29,300 of record JAZQRI010000013.1, read on the forward strand.
GACTCATGGCATTCAAAGTTGGCTGAGGAGCCAAACCTGGTATGGCACTACAGCCGACATGGAACATTTGCGCCGTTTCTGGCACCAGAACTTCGGGAAACGGCCGGACTTCAAACCAAACTATATCGTACCCAACATGAGTTCCATCATCCGCTGCCTCAGTGGCGGACGAGGGATTGCCGTAATCCCAGACTTCCTGACGAAGAAAGAACTTGAATCCGGAAACATCAAACAAATCTGGGATGGATTTACACCAATAGAAAACACCCTTTATTTCGGTTCCCGCAAGAAAACCATGTACGCCCGGGAGCTCAAACAAATAGAAGATATCTTTTTGAAGGAAATGACCTAAGCCAATAACTGCGCTTCGGTCATTTCCTCCTGATTGAAGTCTGCTAACCCGGCTCGCAGCCTTCTTTGTAACTCCCATTTTCTAATCCGGTGTGACTCCCCTTCTTTAATCCGGTAAGGCGAAAGCAACTAACCGGTCTCCCGACGGGGATTGCAGCTTGGTTCCACCACATGCGATTACCACATACTGCTTCCCATTCACCTCGTAGGTACTCGGAGTTGCGAAACCCGCAGCGGGAAGCAGCGTTTCCCAAAGCAAGTCGCCATTTTTCTTATCATAAGCCCGCATTTTACGGTCCTTCGTCCCAGCAATGAACAACAATCCGCTCCTGGTAATAACGGGTCCGCCATAACTTTCTGAGCCCGTCTGCGGGATGCCTTTAGCCATAAGTTCCGGCACCTCACCGAAGGTTTTCTTCCACACGTATTTTCCGGTATTCAGATCTATGGCATTTAATGTCCCCCAGGGTGGCCGTACTGCAGGATATCCATTTTTATCCAGAAACTTGCTGTATCCCGAGATCTCATACTTGTTTTTAGCACTTTGTTTTCGATCTGTCCCGGGTTCCTTGACCAGGCCGGGCCTTTCTACTTCCTTGCCTGACAGGTAACCGATCAGTGCCTCCTTCTCCTCTTTAGAGAGCTTGGTAAAACCAGGCATCATACCCTTCCCATGCGATATAATGGTCTCCATATACTTGCTTGAACGCCTGCTGGAAATACTGACCAGGGAAGGATAGCCACTCTTCGGATTTCCCCTCCGGTCGATCCCATGGCAGGATACACAGTTCATGGCGTAAACGCTTTGCCCGGCACTCATACCCACCAGCGCCTCTTTGCTTGCGGCCGGACGTATAGATATCCGCCAGGCCATTTCGTTGCTGTTGACGTACAATATGCCGTCCGGATCTGCGCCCGCTCCACCCCACTCTGCACCGCCGTCCAGGCCGGGATATATAATGGTACTCCTGCTGCTCAAAGGGGTAAATGGCCCTTCCGAACGGCTTTTCTTCAAGCTGTCGAGCAGTTCCTGCTTGTTTTCCGCCAACGGACTGATGTCGGCTGCAGTAAAGTGCTGCCGCGCGAATGGCTCCGGAGCTACGGGCACCGGCTGCGTAGGCCAGCTTTCTTCGCCGGGTACATCCGATGCTGGCACCTTAGTCTCCTTAACCGGAAATATTGGTTTCCCATTTTCCCTGTCGAACACAAAGATCTGCCCCTGCTTGGTGACTTGTACCACCACATCTATTTGCTTGCCGTTTCTCGTAATGGTCATCAGGTTGGGTGCTGCCGGAGGATCGCGGTCCAGAATATCATGATGCACAAATTGATAGTGCCAGATTCGCTTCCCTGTTTTCGCATCCAGCGCAAGGAGGCAATTGGCGAACAGGTTTGAACCCTTACGGTCCCCGCCATAGAAGTCAAATGCGGCGGAGCCGGTAGGAACATACAAGATACCGCGTTTGCGGTCTACAGCCATTCCAGACCAGTTGTTGGCGCCACCGACCTCCGTGTTTTTGTAGGCGTCTTTCGGCCAGGTGTCATACCCGTACTCGCCGGGAGAAGGAATTGTGCGGAATACCCAGGCCAGTTTCCCGGTAACCACATCAAAGGCCTGAATGAAACCCAGCGCTGCATCAGAACCTTCAGAAAGCCGCAACGGCATAACGATCAGGTTCTCGAAAATTGTTCCGGGCGTGTTGGAGATCACCATCTTGTCTGTTGCTGTACTCCCCAGCCCCGACTTCAGGCTGATCCGCCCTTGCTCCCCAAAGGTCTTAATGCCTTTTCCGGTAAGCGCATCCACAGCATAGAGCCACGGACCGTTCGTATATAGAATGCGCTTGTCATCACCAGCGGACCAGTAGGTCAGACCACGGCTCGTGCTGAACTGATACTCACCGGCGCTCTTAATCCGCCAGATTTCTTTTCCTGTAGCTGCATCAAGCGCGAAAGGTTCCGTTGCAGCAGTCATCCCATACAAAATTCCATTCACAACGATTGGATTGCACTGTATCTGCCCGGAATCCAGGGTACTGTATTCCCAGGCTACTTTAAGATTCTTGACATTTGATGGCGTAATTTGTTGCAAAGGAGAATAATGGTTTCGTTCCGGCCCACCGAGGTATTCAGACCACTCCGTTGAGCCATATAACGGCTTCTCTGACGAGAAATTACACGCCATCACGACAGTAAGCAATAGTAACGCAGTAAAAACAAGGGGTTTTCTCATATAAGATTTGGTTTCTCAGCTGCAATCGGGTTTTTCCGGCAAAATCCCATATTCCGCAAACAGCTCGACATTATATCCGGTAAATTGAACAATATTATCAAATAAAGTCTGACTTTCTAAGAAAGATTGTAAATGTAAAGGCATAAATCCTAAATTCACGCTCGCTATACATTCCTCAAATAAACGAAACAATTAACAGGCAAAAACATTCTTTATACACACAAATCATTTATATACAACCCTACTCCTCAGGTATGAAACAAGCTTTTACCCTCCTGTTCGTCGCGTTATCTTACGGTGCTTTCTCACAAACCAATCCTGACTCCACCACAAAGCTTAAAGAAGTGGTGATAAAACCTTATTTTTCCAACCAGCAGCTGCTCCGCGTAACCGGATCCATCGGTATTGTTGATCCCAGAACACTGGAGCGCCAAAGCAGCACCTCGCTCTTGCCGGCAGTGAATACCACACCGGGCGTACGCATGGAAGAGCGTTCACCGGGCAGTTACCGGCTTTCCATCCGTGGGAGTCTGCTGCGCTCTCCGTTTGGCATTCGAAACGTAAAAATATATTTCGATGAATTTCCCCTTACGGATGCAGGCGGAAACAGTTACCTAAATGCACTTGACGTGAGTGCGGTCGGCCAGATGCAGATTCTTAAGGGGCCCCAGAGCAGCATCTACGGTGCAAACTCTGGTGGAGTAGTTCTTGTGCAGTCTGAAAACAACATTGCTGGCCCAACAGTAGGATTGAAGCTGGAAGGTGGTTCTTTCGGTACTTTCCACGAGAACCTGAACCTCAGCAACAAATGGAAAAACTACCAGTTGTCTATCACCCATGCTTTCCAGCGAAGCGATGGTTATCGCGACCACAGTGCCATGAAACGCAACTACCTGCAGGTGGCTCAAAAGCTTGACTATGCGCCTAATGCAAGTCTGCAGTCACTGATCTTTTACTCTGACCTGAACTATGAAACGCCGGGTGGACTTACAGCAGCGTTGCTGGAATCCAATCCAAGAGCATCCAGACCGGCTGCAGGATCGATCCGCAGTGCGGTGCAGCAGCAAGCCGGGATTATGAGCAAAACGCTTTTTGGCGGTGTATCGAACCAGTGGCAGATCTCCGACCACTTTAAACATGTAGTATCCGTTTTTAGCTCTTATACCGACTTCAAAAACCCTTTCATCACCAACTACGAACACCGGAAAGAGTTTACCCTGGGCGTACGCACTTACCTGCAGTACGAGAAAAAAACCACAGATGTGAATTACAGCTTCAACCTTGGGTTTGAGGGTTCAGGTACCGGAACGGATATCGACAACTTTGACAACGAATTTGGAACACCTGCAGCCGTTCAGGCTTCTGATAAGCTGAAAGCGGCTTCAAACTTCGCTTTCGCACATGTGAACATCGACCTATTTAACAAGTTGCTTTTTGAACTTTCTGCCAGCAGCAACCTGTACAAATTCAAATACGAAAGCTTCGAGCCCATATCCATCGCACAGCAGACCAACCGCTTTGACGTACAGTTCATGCCACGCGTTGCTTTATCCTACCTCGTTGACCCAAGATTCTCGATTCGCGGATCGGTAAGTAAAGGCTACTCCCCACCGACTATTGCAGAAGTACGTGCATCAGACAAGGTGATCAATGTAGACCTGCAGCCGGAGTCGGGATGGAACTATGAAACCGGCGTTCGCTATCAGACGCTTAACAACCGCCTGTTTGTAGATGTAACCGGTTTTTACTACAATCTAAGCAATGCCATCGTACGCCGCGTAAATGAAAATGACACGGAGTACTTCGTGAATGCCGGAGGTACCAAGCAATATGGATTAGAAACTTCACTAATGGGTTGGGTACTTCCGTATGCCAACACCCGCGTTATAAAAAGCATGCAACTTAGAGGCGCGTATACACTGAGTCACTTCAAATTTGACGATTACATCAGCGGAACAGCGAACTACTCCGGAAACAGGCTTACAGGGGTTCCAAAGCACACCGTAACGTCAAGTGTGGATCTTCAACTTCCACAAAGCCTCTACCTTTTTGTTCAGCACAATTACACGTCTACTATTCCATTGAACGATGCGAATTCAGTATACGCCAAACGCTACAACCTGGTACAGGGAAAAATTGGCTGGAACGGGCTCAAGTTTAACAAAGCCAACCTGGAGATCTATGCAGGCGTGGATAACCTTTTCAATGAGAAATATAGCCTTGGTAACGATCTGAATGCCGCCGGGAACCGTTACTTCAACCCCGCAGCAACCAGAAGCTTCTACGGTGGCCTGAGCTACCGGTTCAATAAATAATATGGCCAAAAATTATAACCAGGGTGTTTCAACCGTTCTGGCGTTCGCATTGCTGCCACTGTCGGGCTTTGCTACCGACATTTACATCCCATCGTTGCCTACAATGGCGGCAACGATGGGCGTAAGCAGTATACAGGTACAACTTACGTTAAGTTTGTTTTTAATCAGCTATGGTATATGCCAGCTGTTTATTGGCAGCGTGGTAGACAGCTTCGGCCGTTACAAGCTGAGCCTGATATCCCTCCTGATCTTTGCAATTTCCTGCGTCATCGTGGCCACATGCCACAACATATACGTGATTTACCTGATGCGGATCGTTCATGGCTTTACTGTAGGGACGATTATTGTCGCCAAACGGGCGTATTTTGTAGATGTATTTTCGGGTGAACAGCTGAAGCATTATTTAAGCATGTTCTCCATCATCTGGTCTACAGGTCCCATCATCGCGCCGTTCTTAGGCGGCTACCTGCAAACGGTCTTCGGCTGGGAATCAAACTTCTATTTTCTGGCTATGCTGGCATCTGTTATGGCGCTGCTGGAGTACATCTACAGCGGAGAAACCATAAAGCACCGTGCCGAGTTTAAAATCAGAAAGATTGCTGTAATTTATGTGGATATGCTTCGTACAGCAAGCTTTACGCTCGGCATTGTAATGCTAGGACTGGCCTACTGTATGATTATGGTGTACAACATGACCGGGCCCTTCATCATTGAACACGAACTGCATCTCACGCCGGTTGTAGCCGGCTACAGTTCTTTATTGCTCGGATTCGCCTGGATGGTTGGTGGGTTTCTCGGTAAAGCCACGATAAACAAACCGTTTTTCCGGAAGATGTTTACAAACATTTTTTTCCAGGCGGCATTTGTCGCAGCCATGCTGTTCAGCATCAGCTTTGTGAAAAACATCTATTCCCTGCTCTTCTTTGCCTTCATTGTTCATGTAACTGCCGGTTATATCTTCAACAATTATTTCACGTTCTGTCTGGGGAAATTCCCGAAGAATGCAGGTATTGCCGGTGGACTGACCGGAGGCATCAACTATGTTATTGTATCTTTTCTAAGTTATGGGATCATCTCTTTCCTGCCTGCAAAAGACGAGCGCAATCTGGCACTCAGTTATCTTGCAATCACAGTCTTATCGGTATTGATTATGCTGCTGATCTACCGGATGAATAAAAAGAATCCCGAGCCGTTGTACAGCTAGGTTGATCTATCATCAGACATTGCCGTGGAAGGTGTTCACAGTCGCCGTTTTCCACTTCACATACCCGAGCTGCGCACACTTTTCTGCGACTTGGTTTTCTACATCCTTCGGCACATCATTTACCACACGCCAGCGTACATTATATTTGCTGGTGTAACCGATGTAGATCACGAGATCATCAAATAGCGGCTCTGCTTGTTCTAAATCTTTCAAATGGATTTCCTGTAACTCTTTGGCAAAACGTGACAATCGTTCACTCATCACTTTTGCCAAAGGAACAGCTGGTCTTGGTTCTGGTTCTATGATCGGTACAACAGTTATGGTCATTTCGGAATAATAAAACTACAATCTAGCATATGAATCAATAATCATGCTAAACTTTTTAGTTTTCTTACACTTCGATGTTAAACAGCGTTCACAGAAAACCTAAGACTTATGCTAGTGATTCACACGCACCTTCGCGTCGGGCGATACCCGAACGCGGTTCATGCAATACCAGCCGAAGATCAGGATGTACAGGTAACATAAGCCTGGTACAATGAAAGAGTTCTGAATGCCCACTGCATCTGCCATGGTTCCCTGTACTACTGGCAACAAAGCACCGCCCAGGATGGCCATGATCAACAATGAGGAACCTTGACTTACATACTTACCCAGTCCGGAGATGGCGAGTGTGTAAATGTTGGAGAACATAATCGAGTTAAACAAGCCAATACCCAACAGCGGATAAAGTGCCATGCTTCCCTTACTCACGACCGACACAACAAGCAATATCATATTCACCGCAGCAAAAATCACCAATGTACGTGCTGGTGCAGATTTTCCAATCAGAAATGCCAGGATATTCAAGACAATAAAAATAAGGAAGAAGCTGGTCTGGCCAAAGGTAAGGTCTACAATACTGAAGATCAGGAGATATACGGCTGCGGCAGTTAAAATCATGTAAACCAACTTCTTCATTGGCGGCAATTCACCAAGGGAGATGGCGCCTAAAAAGCGTCCGATCATCGCCCCACCCCAGTACAGCGCAAGGTAATTTTTACTGATGGACTCCGGCAGGTTCAGAATGTCTTCCTGTGCCATAAAACTGATCAGCAAGCTTCCGATTCCGACTTCGGCACCAACATAACAGAAGATACCGAAAATACCCATATTCAAATGTTTAAACTTCAGGGCGCCAAGTCCCCTTTCAATCACTTCATCCGTACTGAATGAAGGTAGTTTAACCATGCTAATCACAACTGCCAGGACAAGCAAAATACCGGCAAATATCAGGTACGGAATTCTTGTAGAGTCCGCCGTTACTTTTCCATCGTCCAGAAATAAAGTGAAAATCAGGTGACCACCAAGTACTGGTGCGATGGTTGTACCAAATGAATTGAAGGCCTGAGTCAGGTTTAAACGGCTGGAAGCACCTTCTTCAGGTCCCAGCAGCGTCACATAGGCATTTGCTGTAATTTGTAGTATGGTGAAGCCAAGGCCCAGGACAAATAGCGCCGTTAAAAAGATGCCATAGACAGAGAAGCTTGCTGCAGGGTAAAACAAACAGCAGCCCAGCGCAGATAAAATCACGCCTACAATGATGGCTTTCTTATATCCAATGCGATTTACCGGATCACCCTTATAATAGGAGTAAAGAAAGTATATCAGGGAACCAATGAAATATGCCCCGAAGAATGCAAACTGAACCAACATGGATTGCTTAAAGTTCAGTTGAAAAAGTTCCTTCAGATGCGGGATCAGGATATCATTCATGCAGGTGATAAAACCCCACATGAAGAAAAGCATGATCATGGTAACAAGCGGTATAGTTGAATTGGGTCTTTTAACGGGTATGTTGGTTTCCATTTATGATGTTGGTTTATTTTTCGAGTGTAAATCGACGGCAAATAAACTGTTTTGTACGTAAACTAAGGTATATATAGCTAAAAAGTTTCTTTACGCTTTAAACTTCAGGGACCCCTCCCACTTACTAATCAAATCATTAAGCTCATAAAAGGAAGAAACCACATAGGAGGCCTCCGTGCTTTGTTCTACACCCGGACGCACGATTTGAACGGTTTTCATTCCCAATTCGTTCCCCGAAGCGATCTCCGAAGTCGGGTTGTCGCCCACAATCCAGACCAGGTCCGATATCAGCCCTTCCGCTGCCGCAATCTCAGAGAAGATCTGCTTCTTACCACGGCGGTTTTCACTATAGATGTCATCAATGACAATGCCGTTAAAGTAATCCGCTTCGAACAGCGCGTCAATCTTGGCCTGCTGCATTCCGGTGATTCCGGAGGTCACCAGAAAGCGTTTACCCGGAATACGTTTTAGTACAGAAAAATCGTGGAATGGCATCAGGGTAAATTCGTAGTTGCTGTTTACAAATGCCTGCCGCGCAGCCTCCGCCATCCCCCCACTGAAATTATATTCTTCTGCAATCACATCCATGGCTGTAGTACGGACTTTTCTTAGGGCAGCATCCAATTCGTTCTCCGGCAGATGACCATTATTTGCAGATCTAACCGCTTCATAAATCGGCTGAAAAGTTTCCTCCGGTACGGCCTCTGCCGGTAGGATAGTTTGATCAAGATCGTAGATGATGGCAAATTCTCTCATATTTTGATTTCTGAATTATGTGACTACCAACAAGGGACTGTATTTGTTCTATACAAATCCGATTTTCTATCGCCTACGAAAATTGCTCCTTCCGGAACTGCACGTAAAAGGTCGAACCATTCAGGCCATCACTTTCCACCCAGATCTTACCATGGTGTCGCTCCATAATCTTCTTCACAATAGACAGACCGACACCTGATCCTTCAAAACCATTCACCTCCGTGGAGCGTGTAAACAGGTCGAAGATCTTCGCCTGATCCTGTAAACGTATACCGATCCCATTATCACGTACCGCATATTGTATACAATCACCAATGTCCACCGCATCAATCCAAACTTTAGGGTTTTTCGTTTTACTTGAATATTTTACCGCATTACCCAGCAAATTGGAGAATACCTGCAGAATCATGGTCTCATCCCCGGAAACATCAAACAATTGACCAACATTGAGCTCCAGGTTTTCACTGGCATCGGACACCAGAAGTTCTTGCTTTAGCTCCTGAACCAGGTTTTCCATGTTGATGCGCACATGTTGTCTTTTCGCCTGCCCCACCTGGGAATATCCCAATACTTCGGTAATCATATCCTGCATCTTACCTGCCGCATTGGAAATCCGTTCGACCATGTGCCGGGCATTTGGCTCCAGGTCGAACTTGCGCGTAAGCAGCTGGGAATAGCTCTTTATGGACGATAGTGGGTTCTTCAGATCGTGCGAGATGGTATAACTAAAAGCATCGAGTTCATCATAAGCGACCTTCAGCCGCTCATTCAGCAACCTGATCTCCGTCGCCTTGCGGCTGATGGCAAAGGAAATCTCATCCTTAAGCTGCATCGCAGCGCCGATATCCTGCTTCCTCCAGGGAAGTGATGTGTTCTCTACGGTCTCCGCCCAGGTGTCGAACGACTTACGCGGTGAAATCTGGAACTGACCTTCCGGATTAACTTCTACCGGTTTATTCGGGTCACCCGCCCAGCTGATCGTTTGGATCACTTCTGGCCTAAACCAGAGTATATATTCCTTCAGCTCCTTGGACAGCCTGCATGCGAGCAGGCCACTGGCCTTACTCTTATATTGCAGCGCAGGTGGAAAAACCAGCGGCAGCTGGGAAGTTTCATAAAGCTGCTGCTCCATATTTGCATCGAGCCATCGTACGAGCGCTTTAATCGCATCTTCTTCCGGACATTCTCCTGCGGCATGAATCTGGTTTTCAAACACCAGCACGGCCCCTGCAGCATCCAGGGCATGTACCACCTTCACCTCGTGGCTCAGCAATGAATCTTCAATGCTGCTGTCGCGAAGCAATTGTTTCGTTAAGGTATCCACAGCAATGGTGAATTTGCTCGCTTTGTGCTTGTCCTCCTCCAATAACCGAAAGCTTATGGCAGACGATAGTACCTGACCGATCAGTTTGGCGGCTTCTCTTTCTTTATAATTGATAAACCTTGGACTATAATTGTGGCATGCCACCAATCCCCAGAGTTCTCCCTGGTGCAGCAGCGAGATGCTGAAGCTGGATGCAACACCCATGTTCTTCAGGTACTGAATGTGAATCGGAGAAACCGCCCGCAGTACAGAATCGCTGAGGTCTAGTGTTACACCATTCGCATCGTTCAACGTGAGAATAGCTGATGGCTCATCATTGACGTTGGAGATCAGGCGGGTCAGATTGACTTTATAAAGTTCCCTTGCCTGTTTGGGAATATCCGAGGCGGGATAGTGCAAACCAAGAAAGGGCTCCAGGTCATGGTTCTTAACTTCAGAGACAACTTCTCCATGACCATCTTCGTGGAACTTATAGATCATTACGCGATCATAGCCGATTATCTTTTTAATTTGCTCCGTGGCATTGCTCAGCAGACGCGAAAGATTAGTATCGGCGAGCATCTCCGAAAGTGAGCTTCCGATGATTCGCTGGATGTCCGACTTCAAGTGCGACAGTTCGGGCTCAAATTCAAGCAGGTAGTAGTCGCCGGAAGTAGACAGGATAACGTTAAACACCTCCCCTTTGATTTTCAGGGGATAAGGATTTGGTGGCTCGAAGCCATTGTCCGTATGCGACAATTTGATCAGCTGAATCAGGAAATCCGGCGGATCCGTTTTTTGCAGATAAGTGTCCAGAACGCCTACCGAGTATCCCAGAAGGGCCCGGCCTGTGGTTGGCAGGTATCGGGATATGTTCTCACTGCAATAAGAAATAAGATATGCTTTATCAATAGCGAGCAAAAATCCATGATCCTGGACTTTGCCGGGAATATGGATGGGTTCTCTGTCGCAATTGGTTAAATCAGGAACGAACATAGCGTTAGTCAAATTTAGATTGTTTGTCGATCCATTGTTTAAATTTCAGGAAGGTCTCATCCGCGGTGCTTAGAATCAATTGCGCATCCGCTTCATTCGACACCTGCCTGTCCAGTACTTCTTTAAATCGGGACCACATGGCTTCGGTTTCTGAACCATAGCTTTCAAAGAAAGACAGTCCGCCACCATGCAGGTTCAGCTGCTTTTTCATCATCTTACTGATCATCACACCACCAAGCGTGGATCCTTCAATCACATACAGCGCACCAAAGGCTTCCAAAGGATTGCCGATCTGCGGAACATCTGCATCTTCAATGGCATCCATTGCAGATCCGCCAAGGTAGTTAATGTCATTTAAAAGACTTTCTGTTTTTCTTCTTTCCGGATAATCAGGTAGTTGGCTGGCACCAATATACTGGTTAATTCGCTTTTCTAATGCACCAAAGTAGGTAAAGAAAAGATTTAGGAGCTCGCCGTATTGTTCTTTCGTCTGAATTGTTCGCATTTGCGTGACGAGGATCTTCTCTAATTGTTGATGATTGGAGCGTGTGTAGCTTTTTAGTTGCTGAGATATGGGAGTACTTATCAAATTTTAGGGCTTAATTACTTTATGTAATAACGCTAAATTTAAGCGACAAATATGAAAAATTAAAATTTTGAGGTATGATAAAGTCACTAACGACCGGTAAAATCGCCCTAGAGACCACTTTGCTTGTAGTTCAGCGTGCTGTTGTTTGTCAAAACTTGGTTACAAGCAGAGCTGGCGATGCAGTGACCCGGGGACTTCGGCAGATCTTGCACAAAGATCAGGCGCAGTTTACCCGCAGCTTACCCGCAGTTTGTGTGCGTTATGTGCGGGTAAGGTGCGGGTAAGGTGCCTTTGAGATGCGCCTGATTACAGAATCACAACCCATAAGAAAGCCTGTCTCATGAATAATGATGACAGGCTTCCCTTTCTCCAGAGACCTACCGGTCTTTTACATCAGTTGAAGTTACTTACTGAGCTCCGCGAAATATTTATGAAACAGCGGCAAGGTTTCGATTCCTTTATAATAGTTGTAAACATCGTATTTCTCATTTGGTGAATGCAGCGCATCGCTGTCCAGTCCGAAGCCAAATAATACCGATTTTATGCCGAGTACTTCTTCAAAAAGCGCTACAATCGGAATACTGCCACCACCGCGCGTCGGAATCGGCTTTTTGCCAAAAGACTCTTCAATGGCCTTTTCTGCAGCCTGGTACGCCACACTGTCTGTCGGCGTAACCACCGGCTCACCGCCATGGTGCTCCGTAACTTTAACCTTCACGTAATCCGGGGCGATGCTTTCAAAATGGCGGGTGAAGATTTCCGCGATTTCTTTTGAGCTCTGGTGAGGCACCAGGCGCATGGATATCTTTGCATTTGCTTTGGAAGGCAGAACGGTCTTGGCACCTTCACCGGTGTAGCCGCTCCAGATGCCATTGACCTCTAAGGTCGGCCGGGTTCCGGTACGCTCCAGGGTTGAGTAGCCTTTTTCTCCCCATTCCGCGTTGATGTCCAGGTCTTTTTTATATTCCTCCAGGTCAAATGGCGCAGCATTCAAGGCTTTTCTTTCTTCCTCGGAAAGTTCGTCTACATTATTGTAAAACTCCGGAATGGTAATGTGGTTGTTTTCGTCGTGCAGTGATGCAATCAATTTACACAAGATGGTTGCCGGGTTGGCAACTGCACCTCCGTACACTCCCGAATGCAAGTCGCGGTTCGGGCCCACAACTTCGACTTCCATATAAGCCAGGCCGCGTAAACCGGTTTCGATAGAAGGATTCTCCATGCTGATCATGGACGTATCTGAAATCAGCACGACATCTGCCTTAAGACGTTCCGCATTTTCATTCACGAAGATCCCAAGGTTGGCTGAACCCACCTCCTCTTCACCTTCAATCATAAACTTGATGTTGCAAGGCAAAGAGTCTGTCTTCATCATCAGCTCAAAGGCCTTCACATGCATATAAAACTGGCCTTTATCGTCGCAGGCGCCACGGGCATAGATTTTTCCGTCACGTACCGTGGGTTCAAACGGCGGTGTATGCCAGAGTTCAAGAGGATCTGCTGGCTGAACATCATAATGTCCGTAGACGAGCACGGTTGGAAGCTGCGCATCGATAATCTTTTCCCCATAAACAATCGGGTACCCGGCAGTCTGACAGATTTCCACCTGCTCTGCGCCGGCATGTTTTAGCTTCTGTGCAACGAAGTCCGCCGTTTTCAACACGTCACCTTTATATTTTGGATCTGCACTTACAGATGGAAAGCGTAACAGTTCAAACAACTCATCTAAAAAGCGCTGCTTATTTTCTTCTACATATTTTTTGATCTCTTGCATAACAATCGGTTTTAAGCAAAGATAGAATTTTTGGTATATTTGTATTCAAGAAGGTATTTCAGAGGCATATATACTAAACGCTTTCCATCAGCGTTTTTCGCTATGCCTGTTTCTAAGATACACCTGCCCAGCTACCTCGCGGTATGCGGAACGGTCCATTAGTTTTAAACATAAACTATATAATACCTCTTCATTTTATAACTTCGCAGGATTAAATTTTATTCTAATTTGGATTATTTAGCAGGATTAAACCCACAGCAGCGTGCTGCAGTAGAGAATACCGATGGCCCAGCCATGATTGTTGCCGGTGCAGGTTCAGGTAAAACGAGGGTGATTACATACAGGGTGGCACATTTGATTCAAAAAGGCGTTGACCCCTTCAATATATTGGTACTTACATTTACCAACAAAGCATCCAAAGATATGCGTGAGCGGATCATGAAAGTGGTGGGCCCGGAAGCAAAAAACATCTGGATGGGTACCTTCCACTCGGTTTTCGCCAAAATATTACGCGTTGAGGCGCAGAAAATCGGATATCCTTCAAACTTCACGATCTATGATACCGATGACAGCAAAAGCTTAATCCGCTCCATTCTTCGTGAAATGCAGCTGGACGATAAGTTGTACAATGCAAACTTCGTATTCAACCGGATCTCCGCAGCAAAAAACAACCTGATCTCCTGCTCTGAATATATGGAGAGCGCCGAAATCCAGGCAGAAGACAGCGGCAATAAACGTCCGCTGCTGGGCACCATCTATGAAACGTACACCAAGAGATGTTTCAAGGCGGGTGCAATGGACTTTGACGACCTGCTGTTTAAAACCAATGTCCTGCTTAAAAACAATCCGGATGTGGTGAATAAATACCAGCAGAAGTTCAGATACCTGATGGTAGATGAGTACCAGGATACCAACTTTTCACAATATACCATTGTCAAGAAACTCGCCGCCGCTTACCAGAACATCTGCGTGGTGGGTGATGATGCACAGAGTATCTATGCTTTCCGGGGCGCGAATATTCAGAACATTCTGAACTTCGAGCGCGACTATCCGGATCTTAAGGTATATAAGCTGGAGCAGAACTACCGCTCTACACAAAATATTGTGGAGGTCGCAAACAGCATTATTGCGAACAATAAAAACCAGCTGGAGAAGAATGTATTCTCTGCGAACGAGAGCGGCGACCGGATTAAGGTGCAGCGAGCATTCACCGACAATGAAGAAGGTAAGCTTGTCGCGGAGTCCATCATTCAGGAACGTACGTCTAAAGGATACGACTATAGTGATTTTGCGATTCTGTACCGCACCAATGCACAGTCCAGAGCGATGGAGGAAGGTTTAAGAAAATTAAATGTTCCTTATAAGATCTATGGCGGACTTAGTTTCTACCAGCGCAAAGAGATTAAAGATCTAATTGCTTACTTCCGCCTGACCTTTAATCCGGGCGATGAAGAAGCGATAAAAAGGGTAATCAACTACCCGCGAAGAGGCCTTGGAGATACGACGGTGGAGAAGATCATTGTGGCGGCAGACCAGCATGATGTGACGATGTGGGATGTCGTTTGTGAGCCTGCCAAATACATTCCAGGCCGCATTGCCAATCAGCTGAACGACTTTGCCATGCTTATTAAGAGCTTCATGGCGGAATCCAAGAAACTGGATGCCTACGAGACTGCATTATATATTGCACAGCATTCCGGACTGTTGAAGGAACTGCATACCGATGACAGTATTGAAGGACGCAGCAGGTACGAAAACATTCAGGAACTCCTGAATGGTATCAAAGAGTTTGGTGAGCGCGAGGACATTGAAGACCGCAGCCTTGCGGTATTTATGCAGGACATTGCCCTGCTGACCAATGACGACCGCAAAGACGAAAAGGAAAAGGATACGGTCTCTTTGATGACTATACACTCTGCGAAAGGACTTGAATTTAAGAACGTTTTTGTGGTTGGGCTGGAAGAAAACCTGTTCCCCTCACAAATGTCCTTAAACTCCAGAACGGACCTGGAGGAAGAACGCCGCTTGTTTTATGTAGCGATCACCCGGGCGGAGAAAAAGCTCACTTTGACGTATGCAACTTCAAGATACCGCTGGGGAACCTTAACCAGCTGTGAGCCCAGCCGTTTCATCAATGAAATAAATGCAAAATACCTGGAGCTGGAAATGGCGAAGCCTGCCAAAAGTGCGCTTGGTGAAAACAGCTTCGAGAACGAAAGAAGAACCTGGACACAGCAACGGGAATCATTCAGCAAGCCCAAACCGGCATCGGCGTCTACAGTTAACAGCAGTACGCCTGCACAAAGGCCAAAGACGACGTCGATTTTACCAAAAGCACACGTCCCGACGCCGGGCTTTGCGCCAGATGCAGCTTCAGCCTTTCAGAATGGCATGGACGTTGAACATGAGAAGTTTGGTTTTGGAAAGATCGTAAATCTGGAAGGAACACTCCCGGATGTGAAAGCAACAGTGTTTTTTCCGGAACTGGGCAACAAACAATTGTTATTAAAATTTGCTAAACTGCGAATTGTTAAATAACATTATCTTTACTGACATTTTATAAATTCGGCCGTCGTATTTTTTACCTCTTTTCGATAGCCTTTCACAAATAAATAAATGAATTTCGATTATAACACCACTAGAAGCGAACTGATCCTGGCAGAATACGGTCGTAATGTACAGAATATGGTGAAGTACATTTGCGAGCTGGAAGACCGGGATGAACGCAATAAATACGCACAGGCAGTGATCGATCTGATGGGTTTTTTGAATCCCCACCTGAGAGATGTTGCCGATTTCAAGCACAAACTATGGGATCACCTGCACATTATATCCGGTTACAAGATTGATGTGGACAGCCCCTATCCTAAGCCGACGATCGAGGCCGCGCTCGCGAAACCGAAACACATCGGTTATCCGCAGAAAAAGATCACCTACAAACATTATGGTAAAACAGTAGAGGTTTTAATTGAAAAAACCAAAGCTGTTGAAGATCCGGAACGTAAAACCGCCATGGTACAGGGCATTGCCAATTTCATGAAAATGGCTTATGTACAATGGAATAAGGATAGTGTTGCCGATGAAACCATCCTGAAGAACCTGCGTGAACTTTCGGGAGGTGAACTTAAGCTCGATGAGAACTTTAACCTGAATAAAGTAGAGTTTAAACCGGCCGTTCCCCGTCCTGCGAACAACAATCGCGGCCGCAACAATAACAACAACAGCAGCAACAACAATAATAAGGGTAAGCAGAACAACAACCGTCCGCAGCAGCGCAACAACAATAACCCTAAACCACGCTACTAAGCGGCACCTTCTATATAAGTAACACATGAATGCATTTGAAATTATTGGCGGTAAGAAGTTAAAGGGTGAAATTCAGCCCCAGGGGGCGAAGAATGAAGCACTTCAAATTCTTTCTGCTGTTCTTCTGACCGATCAGAAATTAACCATAAGCAATATCCCGGACATCGTCGACGTAAATAAACTCATTGAGTTGCTGGGCGATCTGGGCGTTTCCATTGAGCGCTTATCGAAAGATACCTACACTTTCGAGGCCGCTAACATCAACCTAGAATTCTTCCAGTCGGAAACTTTTAAGTCTAAAGGCGGAAGCCTGAGAGGCTCCATAATGATTGTCGGACCACTGCTGGGCCGCTTCGGCCGTGCAGCCATCCCGAAACCAGGTGGTGATAAAATCGGTCGACGACGCCTGGATACGCACTTCCTTGGCTTCGAGAAACTTGGCGCGAAATTTATATACGACAGCAAGAACGAATTCTTTAATGTTGACGCAACCAACCTGCAAGGCGCTTACATCCTGCTGGATGAAGCCTCGGTAACCGGTACCGCGAACATTGTAATGACCGCTGTACTGGCAAAAGGCACCACAACGATCTACAATGCCGCTTGCGAACCATACCTGCAGCAGCTTTGCAAGATGCTTAACCGAATGGGTGCAAAGATTTCCGGTATCGGATCTAACCTGCTTACCATCGAAGGCGTAACTAAACTTGGTGGCACCGAACATAGGATGCTGCCGGATATGATTGAAATTGGCTCCTTTATCGGCCTGGCTGCCATGACCGAGTCGGAAATCACGATTAAAAATGTTTGTTATGATGAACTTGGAATTATTCCCGAGGTATTCAAAAAACTAGGCATAAAACTGGAGCGCAGAGGTGACGACATTTACATCCCTTCGCAAAAGAACTATGTGATTGAGTCTTTCATAGATGGCTCTATGCTGACTGTGTCGGATTCACCATGGCCAGGCTTCACACCCGATCTGTTGAGCATTGTGCTTGTTGTAGCTACACAAGCCCGGGGATCTGTACTGATCCATCAAAAGATGTTTGAAAGTCGCCTGTTCTTTGTAGACAAGCTGATTGATATGGGTGCGCAGATCATTTTATGTGACCCGCACCGGGCTACCGTGAATGGTATAGATAAGAGATATCCACTGAAAGGGATTAGCATGACCTCCCCTGATATCCGTGCAGGCGTATCTTTGTTGATTGCAGCGTTATCCGCACAAGGAAAATCAACGATTTACAATATTGAACAGATCGAGCGCGGTTACCAGGACATCGACATCCGCCTCAGGGCTTTAGGTGCCCAGATTAAGCGGGTTGACGGCAATGGACCCGGACATTAGACTATACGTTTAGCGCCAGATTAAAAATATTATTCAATAGGTATTTACAATACCCGAAAGCCTGTTTCAGTTCATGAAACAGGCTTTTTTTTTTACTGAGCCCCTGCTACTAGTTATTGAATCTTCTGGCGCAGCTGCCGTTGAATGGTAAATGTGCACCTGACAAGTATGGTGATCTAGGCGTAACATACCGTTAACATGTCAATATTATATTTGATTAAATCCAATGTACGCAGCT
>JAZQRI010000014.1:0-5468 GCA_045629455.1 Pedobacter sp.
TATTAGCGTCCGTAACGTTCAGCACAGCCGCCGCCCTTCCGGTGCGGACCAGATCAAACCAGCGATGCGCCTCAAACGCAAATTCGAGTCTGCGTTCGTTTTCAATCGCAAGGAGCAGCTCCCCGGCATTCGAGGCCGTTGCAGTCGCAAGATCAGCACGTGACCGGACGGCGTTCAGGTCGGCCGCTCCGTCTGTAATATTCCCCAGCTGTGCCCGCGCCTCTGCGCGGATCAGGTAAAGCTCGGCAATACGGATTACGTAGGTAGGGTCCGTGGCAGGACTTCTATAGTACAAATTACCATACCAACGATTTTGATTGTCTTTTGCAATCAAGGTGGTTCGACCTCCAGCTGTAACTGGGTCGTTTAACAGTGCGATGAGACCTGCAGCAGGTGCCCACTGTCTTGTACCACCATTTTCCTGTGGCTGCCATTGCCCCCGGTGCACGTTCAGCTCATTTGTACTGTAGAAAAATTCGAACACCGATTCTGGAGTACCTTTTTGAACAGCAGGAAAAAAGAAGGAATTGAAGGGTTTTAACAACTGATAGTTTGCCTGGTCAGTAATGACTTTAGTGGCATATTCTTCTGCTTTAGCCCAGTTTTTCTGATACAGGTAAAAGCGTGCTTTTAAAGCCCAGACCGTTTTGCGGGTGGCACGAAACCGGTCCGTTGTTTCCGGCAGCAAGGGCTCGGCAGCATCCAGATCACTTAAGATCTGTGCGTAGGTTTCTTCAGCCGTGCTGCGCTTAATGCCCCTGTTTTCAGCGGCAGCATGAGTGGCTGAGGTAATCAGGGGAACCCCTCCCCAGATACGTACCAGATCAAAATAGTTTAAGGCACGAAGGAGATACGCTTCGCCGATGTACTGGTTTTTTAAGGCCGTTGTGAGCATCGGATCAGCCACAGACGGAACCTTTTCGATAACATTGTTCGCACGGTTCACGCTTACATAGATGCCGTTCCACACACTGGTTATTGTTGAATTCTCCGGATTCACCTGGTGGTTGATGAATTCCTGCACCTGCGACTGAGACCCGGTCCATTGTACGTTATCTCCGGAGAGGTAAGCGATAGACTGAAAATCTACACTGTAGTAGCTTCTTGCCGCATTGTACACACCGCGAATCGCGGTCTCTGCAGATGCTTTATCGGTTATAGTGGCTTGATCTGAAATGGATGCCCTGGGCTCCACCTCAAGAAACTTCTTGCAGGAGCTTGTAACCGCTGCAAACAATATGAAATAAAGATATTTAAACTTCATGGTTCAAGATTATGGTCGTACTAAAATTATAATGTCAGGTTGATACCGACTTGTATTCCTCTGGGTTGCGGCGGGGTACCAAGATCTATACCCTGCTCATTCTGATTACTGGAAACACTTGACTCGGGATCCAAACCGGTGTAATTGGTCACGGTGAACAGATTCGTGCCGATGGCGAAAAACCTTACATTATCGATCTTCACTTTTTGGCTGACGTGTTTCGGCAAGGTATACCCCACGGTCAGCGCTTTAAGGCGTAAAAAAGATCCGTCTTCCAGCCAGCGGCTTCCACCGTCTTTATAGTTGTTCACATTGATCCCATCCGGCCGCGGCGTGTTTGTAATGTCGCCGGGTTTTTGCCAGCGGTCCAGATTGCTCGCAAAAATCACCCTTGCAGCATCCCTTGCACCCCCACCTTCACCAAAGAACCGGTTGTGGTTGTAGATTTTGTTTCCATATGAAAAGGAAAGGAAGATACTGGCATCAAAACCTTTGTAGGTCAGGTTATTGGTTAATCCCCCAAAGAACTTCGGCCAGATGTTACCGTAGATCTGGCGGTCGGCAACGGTGATTTGCCCATCTTTATTTACGTCTTCGTACACTGAGTTCCCCGTCTGCGGATCAACATACAATTCCTTGTATAACCAGAAAGAATACAAGGGAGACCCTTCCTGCTGAAGGATCAAATCCCGGCTGCCGTAACGTAACGGTGTCGCCAGTTTCTCAATTTTGTTCTTGTTCTGCGCTACATTGAAACCTGTTGTCCAACTGAATTCCTTGTTTTTAACATTCACAGAACTGATGTTAAACTCAAATCCTTTATTGCTGATTTCCGCGGCATTACTGGTATAGGTAGCAAAGCCAGTTGTGCCCGGCAGCGCCAGCTGCAGCAAGCCATTATCCGTATACTTATTGTAATAGTTAAACTCTATCGCAAGCCGGTCGTTAAACAAGGACAGGTCCGTTCCAATATTGAACTGCTTGGTCCGCTCCCACTTCAAGTCTGGATTTGCCAGTTGCTGGGGGGCAATTCCGGGATTGTCCTGATAAGAACTCCCTCCACTCCAGAGCCCAAGAGTCGCGAAGTCACCTATCCCATTCTGATTTCCGGTAATTCCATAACTGCTTTTGATCTTGAAATCACTGATGAACGCAACATCCTTCAGGAAGTTCTCATTCTTCAAGCGCCAGGCCGCACCCACAGAAGGAAAATATCCCCATCTGTTATTTTCACCAAACCTGGATGATCCGTCCGCTCTGATGATAAAGTCAATCAGGTATTTGCCTTCAAAATTATAGTCTGCCTTCGAAAAGAAAGATGCAAGCGTGTTTTTGGACCAGCCCTGGGAACTTGTCGTCGTCGCCGCGGAAGAGATCTGCTTGAACGAATTGTTGGCAAATCCTCTACCGGTTGCCCCTGTAAATGTCGCTACATCACTTTGAAGGGTATTTCCAACTAGAACGCCGATGCCGTGCTTCCCGAAAGCTTTTCTGTAGGTCAGCGTTTGCTCATTGATCAACGATGTCGCCTGGCTTATCGTAGACGTGGCAAGTCCATTTGGACTCCCAGAAATCAGAAAAGTATTCCAGTACTCCGATTCATCATAGTTGTTGTAGTCGGCACCAATACTGGAACGGAATGTCAGGTTTGGCGAAAACTTAATCTCCGCATACAAGTTGCCGATATAGCGCAAACTGGTGCTGTGTACATCGTAGTATTTCAGCAGCAGATCGACGTTGTCAAACCCTGCGCGGCCAACCGGAACACCGTTTTCATTTACCGGCGACAGGTATGTTGGCGTATGAAGTGCCGCCTGCAGCAGTCCACCCGCGGGGCCGTCACCTGCCCTCGCCTGGTTTCGGTACGAGCGGCCGAACGTATTGCTTACCCCAATTTGTACCTTGTCGTTGATTTTCTGGTCAATGTTTACTTTAAAACTCGCACGCTCAAAAGTAATCGGACTTAAAATTGACTCTTGTTTATTGTACCCTCCAGAAATGTAATACTTTGTTTCGGAGTTTCCACCGGACAAGGAAATGTCGTGATTTTGCAGACCCGCGGTTTTGAAAACCTGATCCAGGCGGTCGTAAGTCTGCTGCTCCTCAGGTAATCCCCGGCCGCCTTCAGCAACCGGACGGAACGGACGGGTTTCAAAAGGATTGCCGGTATTCACCCAGTTTTCATTCACCAGCGTGGCATGTTCCGGGCCTGTGGCCAGCTCCCATAATTTCGCTGCTTTGCCCCAGCCGAAGGAAGAATTCACGTTTATTCTTGGCTTCTGGTTGAATTTTCCGCGCTTTGTGGTTACCAGTATCACGCCGTTTGCACCACGCGATCCATACAAAGCCGTCGCATCTGCATCTTTCAATACTTCTATGGACTCAATATCTGATGGATTGATGTCGGATATCGGGGAAGTCGCCTTGCCACCGGTTCCTACGGTCTGTAAGCTGTTGCTGTTGATGAACACGCCATCGACAACATACAAGGGTCCATTCTCCGCATTGATGGAAGTTGCACCGCGCACGCGGACATTTACGGCCTCTCCGGGAACCCCGGTGTTAGACGAAATCTGTACCCCGGAAACCTTGCCTTGTAGCTGGGCATCAAAACTGCCCACCGGAATATCCTTTGTCTCTGCGGCATCCACCTTCGCGATGGAGCCAATCATATTTTTGCGTTGCTGCGTTACATAACCAACAACAACGACGTCATTCAGGTCGTTTTGCGCTTCTTTAAGCTCTACATCCAAGTATCCGCCATTGGCGATAACCTCGTTGGTGGTGTAGCCGATGAAGCTCACGATGAGCGTATATGGAAACTTTTGCCCAGTAACGAAGCTGAACTTACCGTCGGCATCTGCCGAAACCTCGTGGGTTGTACCCCGGATATGAACTCTCGCTCCTGGTAGCGGAGTTCTGGTCTTTGCATCCAGCACCCGGCCGTTGAGCGTCGAATTGATCAACGGTTTGGTCTGTGCATGTAGGAAAATTGGAAATAAGAGGTAAAACAGGAACAAACCACTGACCTTAGTTGTCAGTCTTGTTATTCTGAAACTTTGCATACTTTTACTATTGGGTATTATTTTATGAATGGAGACAGGGTGTCAGGTCGAAGTGAAAACCCTGCTTCTTTAATTAAGCCTTGGGGGGATACGCAGTATTCCCCTATTTTTTGTTTAAATTTCCTAATGTCCCTCCTTCTTTAGTTTTACTTATCTCTACGATCTACCTTCCGAAAAGAAGAAAGGCGATAACAAGCGTAATCAGTATATTAAAAAGCTGCGCCAGAAGAAAGGCGTACAGCGGTTTCTTATTTTCATTCTTAAACAGATCTTTAAAGTTTGTTTCCAGGCCGATGCTGGTAAATGCAAGTGTAAACCATGCATTCTGAAGATTTTTCAGGCTGTCCTTAACATCCGCAATGGAGGCAGCGGGTAAAAAGAAGGAGAACAATAACGAAGCTGCCAGAAAGGCGATCACGAACTTCGGAAAGCGTTCCCAGATTACCTTTAATGTAGGTTTCTCCAAAGCTGTCCCATTTTCATCGACCTTGCGGTAGGACCAGTAAATGCTGATCGCGAAGGCGGCAATTCCCAGTAACACGTTTTGAGAAAATTTCACAATTGTACTGATCTTCAGCGCTTCCTCACCAACCAGGGTTCCTGAGGCGACAACCGCGCCGGTTGTATCTATGCTTCCGCCCAGCCATGCACCGGTAACCTGTTGTGGAAAATGAAACCACGCCGCGATATAGGGCATGATAATCATCATTGGAATTGCGGTGATCAATACCATGGAAATTACATAGGACAATTTTTTCGCGTCGCCCTTAATGGCACCTGAGGTTGCAATTGCCGCTGAAACGCCACAAATGGAAACGGCACTGGAGATCATCATGGTCAACTCATCATCAACCTTAAGCTTCTTACACAGCCAGAAAGCAAAATACCACACGGACAGTACCACTACAAGAGCCTGTATCAACCCCAGGGATCCGGCTTTTAATATATCCGAGAAAATTACAGTTGTTCCAAGCAGCACCAGACCGATTTTCACAAATAGCTCCGTAGACAGGGTATCCCGGAACCATTGTGGGATTCTGAACACATTACTGATGATCAACCCGATCACCAGGCTGAAGATCACTGCTTCCAGATTGATGGACTTGATAAAGCTATTACCTGCTATAATCAACGCCGCT
>JAZQRI010000015.1:0-10768 GCA_045629455.1 Pedobacter sp.
TCAGACAGTTGAATGAAGAATATGGCACCCTGGATTTGCTGGCTTCTTATCTTGTTGAAAAACTTCCCGAGGAAACACCAGAACCGGCGCCCGCGGCAGCACCCCCGAATGTACCTGTTGTGCAACAATCGTTTGTAAATGCGGCCCAGTATAGCAACCAATCCTTAAATGGACAGGCAGCTAATGGTGCAGCGATCGACCTCATCAGCCAGCAGCTGCAGTTACTAGCCAGGCAACTTTCGTTATTGCAAGGTACACAGATCACCTTAAGCCAGCCTTCGGTGCAAGTAGTTGCGCATGCTGCTCCTGAACCAGTTATGGCCGCTGAACCGGTGACGCAAAAGGCCAATCCGGATCCAACCGCACAGCTGAGTGCAGAAGAACGGATTGAGATAACAAAACCTTTCGGTGCTGCAGCAAGGATCGAAAAGCAGTCTGCTACACTCAATGACACACAACAGGCATACCTTGCTGATTTAATTGTGCGCTATAATGCGAAAACACGCAAAAGTAAAGAATATACACAGGCCAACAGGGCACATATGGCCGATCCACGTGTGGTTTCCGGCTTCAAGCCAGCCACTAAAGAACTTGTTTATTCTGTCGTGATTAACAAGTCTAAGGGTAGCCGCCTGTGGGATATAGATGGAAACGAATATATTGATGCGCTTAATGGTTTCGGCTCCAACATGCTGGGTTACCAGCCAGATTTCATTAAGGAGGCGCTGATCGAACAGATCGAACAGGGGTACGAGATTGGTCCACAACACGAGTTGTCTGGTGAAGTGTCTAAATTGATTGCTGAATTTACCAATTTCGACCGGGTGGCACTATGCAACACGGGATCTGAAGCCGTTATGGGCGCAATGCGCATCGCCAGAACCGTTACAGGCAGGTCCACAATTGTTGCATTTACCGGCTCTTACCACGGCATTGCCGATGAGGTGATTGTACGCGGAAGCAAGAAAATGAAGACCTTCCCTGCTGCCCCGGGCATTTTACATGATGCAGTACAGAACATGCTTATACTGGATTATGGTACAGCCGAATCTCTGAAGATAATCGAAGAAAGATCATCAGAGATTGCAGCGGTGTTGGTGGAACCAATACAAAGCCGCCGTGCAGACTTTCAACCAATCGATTTCTTGAAGAAACTCCGGAAGATCACTGCAGATGCAGAAACCGTTTTGATCTTTGATGAGGTTATATCCGGTTTCAGATTCCACCCGGGAGGTGTTCAGGCGATCTTCGGCATCAAGGCGGATATCGGAACATACGGAAAAGTTGCCGGTGGTGGTATTTCTATTGGAATTATCGCGGGCAAGAAGAAATACATGGACGCACTGGACGGTGGCTTCTGGCAGTATGGTGATAACTCTATACCTGAAGTGGGCGTCACCTATTTCGCAGGAACGTTTGTGCGTCACCCACTAGCCCTTGCAACAGCGAAGGCGTCACTTTTATACCTGAAAGAGGCGGGACCACAACTTCAGGAATCTCTTAATGCGAATGGAAACTACATTGCCAACGCCATCAATGGATTATGTGTAAGGCTCCACGTACCTATGTTCATCGCCCAGTTCGGCTCCTTGTGGAGGATTAAGTTCATCGAGGAGTACCCTTATGCGGAACTGTTTTTCACATTGATGCGGTTGAAAGGGATTCATATACTGGAGGGCTTCGCATGCTTCTTGACGACAGCCCACGGCAGCGCAGACATCCAGCGGATCATCCAATGTTTTGAAGAGAGTATCGTAGAATTAAAAGCAGTCGGATTGATCCCGCATTATGAACATCCGGCTAAACTAGAAGATGGTCCGGCAGATTTTATGAACACCATGCCGGCGCCTAATGCCCGGTTGGGAAAGGATAAGTCAGGCAATCCGGCCTGGTTCATCAATGATGAAAGTAATCCCGGTAAATACCTACAGGTTAGTATTTAAAACAATTAGAATGCCCCAATATACACCTATTGATTTTGATCCTTTTAGTGAAACGAAGGAGATCGAGAAAATAACGCCTACAAACGAATCGCAGAAAGAAATTTGGCTTGCCTGCATGTTTGGTGGCGAAGAGGCCAATCTGGCTTACAACGAATCAATCTCCCTGGAGTTCGATGGAACATTTTATATCGACGAATTCAAGCGCGCGCTAAACAACCTGGTACTTCGTCATGAAGCACTACGGTCGACGTTCAGTGCGGACGGAGAGTCACTATTTACATACAGAGACTTCCCGTTGACATTAGACCTTGAAGATCTCTCCAACAGCGGGGTTAGCAAGCGCGAAGAGCTAAAGGACTTTATATCCAAGGCACTTTCCGTGCCGCTAAGTTTGCAGGAAGGCCCTTTGTTTAAGGTGTTCCTTCATAAACTTGGGGAAACAAAACATGTTTTCACGATTATTAAACATCATGCCATTTGCGATGGCTGGTCTTCAGGTATTATCCTCGAAGACCTCAGCAAGATGTATAATGCCTACATTAAGGGCGAAACAATTGACCTGGACAAAGCCTGGCAGCTAAGCGACTACGTCAGGAATGAGCAGGTTTTTAAAGCGAGTGCTGACTACCAGCGCGCGGAACAATACTGGGTTGAATTGTACAAGGGCAAGGCGCCTGTGGTAGACCTTCCGACAGATTTCCCAAGAACATCTCCCCGATCCTACAAAGGAATGCGTCTGGATTTCGAACTTGACAAAGCCATACTGGGCCCGGTAAAAGTACTGGCCGGGAAATCCGGTGCAAGCCTGGTGACCACATTGTTGGCAGCGTTTGAGGTTTTCTTATATACAAAGACCAACCAGCGTGATCTTGTTGTTGGCCTGCCCGCCTCCGGCCAGGCAGCTTCCGGGCTGACTGATGTTGTTGGGCATTGTGTTAATCTATTACCGATTAAAGCAGAGATTGATCCCCGGTTGTCTTTCAGGGAGTACTTGAAGATGCGTAAGGGTAAAATCCTGGATGCCTATGAAAATCAACGCATAACATTTGGAGAGCTGATCAAAAAGCTGTACATCCCAAGGGACAGTTCACGCATCACGCTGGTACCCGTGATCTTTAACATTGATATGGGGATGGATCAGGCAGTTTCTTTCGACGGCTTATCTCATGTACTCGTGAGCAACCCAAGAGCCTATGAGACGTTTGACCTTTTCCTGAATGCAACGGGATCAAAAAACAAAGTGGTACTGGAATGGTCTTTCAACACGGGACTATTTACACCGGGCACGATTAAGCAATTTCATGAGGATTTCGAACTGTTGCTGCAGAAGATTGTTTCGGAGCCAGACTTAAATTTATCAACTCTTAATCTTGCGGGTACCCACTCCCAAAAACAGCAAGTAGTGGTTACACCTATGGCTAAGGGGTTTCCGAACGTTGATCCTGCGTTTGAATCCCTGAACGATTTGCTGGATAATACTGCAGAGCGGTTTCCAGAAAGTGTGGCAGTTACCTTTAACGATCAGCATCTAAATTATAGAGCGCTTCGGGATGCCTCCTATCAACTTGCGCTCACTTTGCAGGATAATGGCGTAACGTCAGGTGACATCGTAGCGGTATCTATGGACCGGTCGGCAGACATGCTGGTTACCCTACTTGCCATACTACGCACTGGTGCAGTCTATATACCATTGGATCCCTCCTATCCCGTAGACAGGATCGAGTTTATGCTCGAGGATTCATTAGCGAAATTTTTACTGGTATCTGAAAAGTATAGCAACCACTATCGTTTTGATGCCGTCGAATTGGTTGTCGAAGCCTTAAAGGAAGCATCGGAAATGGAGCACAACAAACCATTCAAACGGGTACTATCCGCCGATCTTGCATATATCCTGTATACCTCCGGATCAACCGGTAAGCCAAAAGGGGTAAAAATCAGCCACGGTAATCTCTCAAACTTTTTGCTGAGCATGCTTGCTCAGCCCGGATTAGGTAAGGACGATAAGCTATTGGCGATCACAACGATTTCATTTGACATCGCAGGACTGGAATTATTTTTACCACTAATTGCCGGGGCTGAAGTCATTATCGCCGACAAAGCGTCGACGAGGGACGGACGTACCCTTACTGAGCTGCTAAAAACAAACGAGATTACGATCATGCAGGCGACACCTTCGACCTGGCAAATGCTTGTTGACTCTGGCTGGCAGGGATCAGGTAACTTAAAAGTTTTATCTGGCGGGGAACCTTTGACGAGCCAGTTGGCAGCTCAATTGCTGACGCGCTGTTCCGAGTTGTGGAATATGTATGGCCCAACGGAGACAACGGTCTGGTCGACTTTAAAAAGAATAAAAAAGGAAGATAAACTTATAACGGTCGGCTGGCCGATTAACAATACACAGATCTACATTCTGAACGAACAGGGGCAGAAAGTAGAAGAAGGCCTTACCGGAGAGATCTGCATTGGCGGAGAAGGTGTTGGACAGGGTTATTTGAACAGGCCCGAGCTTACCCGCGAAAAGTTCCTCGCCGACCCACATTCAAAAGTACCGGGCAAGCTGATGTACAAGACTGGAGATCTGGGGCTTTTGGCCGCGGGTGGAGAATTACATTGTCTTGGGAGATTGGACCAGCAGGTGAAAATTCGTGGGCACCGCGTAGAACTCGGTGAGATTGAGTCTATTCTATCAGAGGCGCCGGGGATGAAACAGGCAATTGTTGTTGTAAACGAAGGCGCAAACCAGGAAAAACGGCTGACCGCTTACGTAACATTAGAGGAGGCGTTGTTAAAGGATGAATCGCTTTCCTGGAAGGACCGCTGGGAGACTTTGTATGATATAGGTGCAGAAACAAACAAAAATGAAGCTGTACCAGATAGAAACCTCGATGGAACATTGCTCGAGTATTACGAAAACGGTAAAGAACTTGCGATTCAATCTGAAGAGTGGCTGAGGTCGTCCATAGCACGTATTAAAGCACTAAATCCCAAACGGATCTATGAAATCGGAAGTGGCGCCGGCCAGATTTTATACGAACTTGCTGATGATGTTGATTACTATCTGGCAACTGACTATGCCCAGACAGCAATTCATAAGCTTGATGAAACCCTACGTTCCAATCCGGAGAAATGGGGCCACGTACAGGCGAGCGTTGCAAGTGCTGATGATTTTACAGCGGTGGGACAGCAGAAATTCGACCTTGTTTTACTCCATAGTGTTGCTCAATACTTCTCGGACGGGGAATACCTGATAGACGTCATTAAAAAAGGTGTAGCTACGATTGAAGGATCCGGATGCTTTTTCATAGGTGACATGCAGGGCAAAAACTCCCTGGAGATGTGCCACGCGATGGATCATCTGCCGAATGCTTCGGACAGCAATAAACTTGCTACTTTTAAAGAGATCATATCCAATCGGGTAAGAATTGATGATGAGCTGATTGCCGATCCTGCATTTTTCTACGGACTGAAAGAAGTGATCCCACAGATAACTGCAGTTAATGTGCAGCTGAGAAAGGGTAAGTCGCTGAATGAAACCACAAAATATCATTATGACGTTTGGATTTTTGTTGGATCCGAGAAAAAGGTCGTATCGCCTGACATCACTCAGCAGTGGCATGATCAAAGCTTGAGCGACGTTGAAGAATTGCTTTCGGTTCATCCGAAGTCGGTAGTTGAGCTCAAGAATATTTTCAACAGCAGAACTGCAAAAGACTGCAAACTATTGGAAATCATGCACACCGCAATTGATTCACGCCCACTGCTTGATATCAAAGCGGAGGTAGATGCGATCACATCGGGAGTTCATCCAGATCATTTCTGGGAATTGGCAGAGAAGATGGGGTTCAATGCGCATGTAAGATGGAGCACTGACGGTGTAGACGGGCGATTCGATGTCATATTCATCCCCTCAACATTGAGTGAAGCCTTACCATATTCGCCGTATGCAGACAATGGGCAACTCAACCTGTCTGACTACATCAAGGCACCGTTTTTCAAAGATGGCATCAACATTTCTAAGAAGCTGACGGACGAATGGAAGGCATATGCCAACGTGTTACTACCCTCCTTTATGGTTCCACAGGAATTTATCGGTTTAGACAGATTCCCGTTGACGCCGAATGGAAAGATTGACCGGAAACGCCTGCCTAAGCCAACTGTTAAACAGCTGGAAGCTGAATCTGGTGTAGTAGAACATTTGGCGACAGAAAATGAGCGCCTGGTGGCCACAATCTGGAGCGAGGCTCTTGGCTTGGTCAATTTGAAGGCTACTGATGACTTCTTCGAACTTGGCGGGCATTCTCTCCTGGCGATGAAAGTAATGATCGCCATCGAGAAGCAAACTGGAAAGCGGCTACCTCTGGCAACATTGTTCGACAATTCTACAATAGCAAAGATGGCGCTTCAACTGGATGAAGACAAGCCGGGGACGGTTTGGGACTGCATGGTTCCGATACGGGTAGCTGGGAGTAAGAAACCGTTGTTTCTTGTTCATGGAGGTGGAATGAACATCCTGATGTTTAAATCACTCAGCAACTATTTCGAGGAGGACCAGCCGATCTATGGCATTCAGGCTTTGGGCTTAAGCAACGATACAGAAGTACCTGAAACTATAGAAGAAATTGTTAAGAAGTACATTGAAGAAATCTTGTTGATTGACAACGAAGGGCCATATACGTTAGCAGGCTACTCGCTGGGCGGAATCCTGGTTTACGAAATGGCAAGACAGCTGAAGGCATTGGGAAAAGAACTAACCATGGTTGGTGTGATTGATACCTACGCAAGCACGGGAGAAGATCTCACAGAGACCTCGCAGGTTCTGAAGAAAGTCAAACGTCAGTTTAACAAGGTTCCTTTCTTTACAAAGTCATTCTTGAAATATCCGACGGAGACCCTTTCTTATCAAAGAACCATATTAAAAAGGAAGCTACATGGTGCAATAAACGTGGACGCCATTGACCTGCCCTTTGAGCTTTCTGCATATGAAACGGCTATTTACGAGCGCTATAGTCACGCGCTGTCAGACTATAAGCTGGTTCCAGACGACATTGAGGTTACCCTTTTCCGGGCAAAAAAGCGCTTGTACTTTTTGGATGACAATGAATATCTTGGCTGGAAGTCTTACGCGAAAAGAGGCGTGAACGTTTGGGAGGTTCCTGGAGATCATAAGACGTTTTTATATCCTCCGCATGACAAGAAGTTGGTTCGGGTGATACAATCGGCGCTTGATAAAACGAGGGCCGGAAAGAATGGATAATGTGGTATAGATTAATGTCCAGCAAGGCGGAGGTTCAACTTCAATAGCGTGAAAATCAATGTTCATAAAGAACCCGATTGGGAAGTTTTTACAGACTTCAACTGCAGGCTTTCGCCTGATGAGATTCATCTCTTTAGAATTAACGTTGAAGATCAATACCCACATATAGCTGCAGAATATTCAAATGTATTCTCTGCGCAGGAATTGGATCGCGCGTCGAGATTTTTCCATGAAAAAGATCGTGTAAGCTACCTGGTGCGAAGATATTACCGTCGTAAGATCTTATCGTGCTTTATGTCATGCATTCCGCAGGCACTGGTGTTCTCCACTATCGGCAATAAAAAACCAGCTATAAACGGTTTAGAATTCAATGTGAGTCATAGTGGAAGTTATGTTGTTATTGCAGTGAGTTCATCTCCGGTTGGCATTGACCTGGAATATGTAAATCTGTTGTTTGACTACACCTCCATCGTCGCGTCCTGTTTTAACCCTGAAGAACGACATTTTGTAGGCAAGGAATGCGCGGGGTTCTTTACCTTATGGACCCGAAAGGAAGCGATATTAAAAGCTACTGCGGAAGGTTTGACCGACGATCTCACACAAATCAGCTGCCTGGATGACGAGGTTACTAGACATGGAACCTTGTATCAGTTGAAAACCATTGGATTTGAAAAGCAATATGTCTTGAGTTTGGCGACTATGAAGTCTCATGCCGACTATAGGTACTGGAGGATTTAACAATATGGGCAAGACTAGGAAGGTTGTCCAGATAATGTTAGCCAACCTTCCTTTGTGACTTTTCCCATGCTGCACTTTGGTTCTTTTTGAAATACCGTACAATTCCGGCCATCACCGCATAGTTCATCATGCAAAAATAAAAAGGAATGAATACTGCCTTGACCCGAATGTTCTTGCTCTCAAAATAAAACCCAACCAGACTTAGAATATAGAACACCAGCTGTGCTATAAACAGAAATAGATAGAAGTTTGAAGGGGAATTAAGTACAATAAGTCCATTGATTACAAAGACCAGGATCAAAAGCAATGGAGTGATTGTCCATCTAAGTACCCTATGGCTGATATACTGGAACGTAAGTGCCGGGTAATTGAACGGATTGGCTGCCTTTTTTAATCTCAGTATCGACTGAATACCCCCAGCCGCAATTCTTATCTTCCTTTTGAGCTCTTCCTTAGAATTCGCTGAAGCTGTTTCCATAGCATAGGCTAATGGTTCATAAGCAATTATATATCCTTTCTCGGCAATTCTCATGGCGATCATATGATCATCGATTATCGTATCTGACTCTACAGGTTCATAAAGTTCAGTTCTGATGCTAAATAGCTCGCCTGCTGCACCTACATTGGAATACAACTCGTAATCCCACTTCTTTAACATAGACTCGTACTTCCAGTAAAACCCTTCCCCTGCCGAGCTCGCATCTGCAATTTCTTCAACCAGAATTCTCTTCTCTCCTGCTACCGCGCCTACTTTCGGATTCTGGTAGTGCTTGACAAGCTCCTTGACCGCCGGCTTGTTTAAAAATGTGTTTGCATCCGTAAATAAAATTACCTCGCCAGACACAAATGGCATGGCACGCTTGATTGCAGCCATTTTACCAGCGCGAATATCGCTGTGAAGCAACAGAACTGTATTATACTTGCTTACTTTCTCAGCTGTCTGATCGGTAGATCCATCGGTGATGATGATGATCTGGATCCTGTCTTTTGGGTAATCCAGTGATAGCGTATTTTCGACCTTCTCTTCAATCAACGCCTCTTCATTGTATGCTGCAATTAAGATGGTTACATTTGGGAGATCCAGGCCAGGCAGCAGTTGCTCAGGCTTTTTAAAAATCCGTTTGATTTTAACTAAAATAAATAGGAGAAAGCCATAGCCGATGAACGTATATGCAACAATAAAAAGTCCCATCCAAAGTGCTATGATCATGAATTCTTTAATTTAAATCCGAGGTTAAAACTATCTTTCCGATGTGTCAGGTTCCAGAAAAGCCCTTTGAAGACGTAAGAGATCAGGTCCATCCGACCTTTTACCAGATACGCCAATACCTGCCTGCTGCAGGCGATAAGAACATAATATAAACTAAATGCGAGCGTCGTTAAAAGGCCTGTATTCCTCCTGATGAACAGCATTCTGTTACGTGTCATGAAATAAGTTTTGATAATACTTTCTTTACCCACACTCATGGACTCTTTGTGAAGAATCCTGGTTTTCCCGGTGAACCAGATCTTCTTTCCGGAAGATTTAAACTTCTCACACCAATCCAGTTCCTCATAATACAAGAAGTATCTTTCGTCCATTAGACCCACGGTCTTAAGATCAGCGCTCCTGCACATCATAGCTGCCCCATGGCAAAAACCGGTCTCACGGCTGTCATTATCATATTGTCCATTGTCACGTTCCATTGAGCCGATGCCTCTATTCCTGCAGGTGATATAATTCATCTCGGTAAATCCAGCGTATTGAATCGTTGAAGGATCATCGTAATACAGTATTAACGGAGATATTAGTCCAATTGACGGGTTCTGATTGAGCTCTTCCACAAGGACATCGATCAGGTTTTCAGAAATCTCGGTGTCATTGTTCAGAAACAATAAAAATTCTCCTGTAGCGGCCTTCACACCTAAATTATTTCCACCAGCGAACCCAAGGTTTTGCGTGGATTGGATGTATGTTAAGTCCGGATAGATTGCTTTATACTTACTTTCCTGATTAATCTCCGCTCCATTGTCTACTAAAATCACCTGCACATGTGATGTGCTGGTATTCGCCCGAACAGAATTCAGGAAGTCGATAGTAATTTCTGGTTGATGATAATTAACTGTGATGATAGAGACTTTTTTCATTAAGAGAAATTCACATCTGGGAAAGGTTGGGAAACTGAATACATCCGCGAATATAGGATAACATTTTGATTTACGTTTAGCCAACTCGCTAAAACAAAGAAGCGTGGAACAAAAAGGCGAGTAGAAAACAAGCAGAATTCTATGGAGATAAAAGATTTTCTTTACATTTGTTATGTGAAAATTTAGTCACATTTTACACACGCTTTCACAATGCTGCAATTGCATGGTTCAATCAATCTCCGAGAAACTTACCAAATTCAAGACCAATCTTAATCTTAAGCGAACGATTAATCTCGTTTGGAATGCCGCAAGAGGCTGGTTAATACTTTCTGTATTGATGATTGTAGTTGAGACGATCTCGTTTCTTGGTTCCTTGTATGCCTTGAAGATCTTAATTGACAAAATCGCCCATATTGATCTAAATGACAAACATTCAGGGGAAACAATTTTAAAGTATGTGGCTCTTGCCGGGGTGCTGGCCGTTATATATGCAATTGCAAGGTCGATATCCACCTATGTTACAGAAGTTCAGGCGACGAAAATCGCGAACTTCATGGATGAAAAAATCCACGCTACCGCCGTTGAAATGGATCTCTCATTTTATGAGAGCCCCGATTATTTCGACATTTTACAACGCGCTAAGGATGCCGGGGCTGACCGGCCCAATCTTGTAATCACTACAATGGTGGAGATTGCTAAAAACACG
>JAZQRI010000016.1:0-7478 GCA_045629455.1 Pedobacter sp.
TCCCCCGCAATGATCAGCACATCCGCTTTCGTTGATATTTCTTTGAAGCAATTTCCAAACTTGCCTTTGTCTGTTTCCTTTACATGAATATCCGCCATGGCGGCGATGCGTACTTTTTTTTCTGCTGTTTCATCCATCATCAGGTTGTTTTTATTGTACTTACTTTATAGTTCCATAGCTTAATGTCTACCTCATACTGCGTCTGGTCGATCACCGGGCCCCGGCAAACTTTCTCCGTTGCTGCGGGAATGTCATACTGTTCCTGCGCCCGCTCGATCAGCTCATCAAAGAGCCAGCGCGGAACGATCTCGGGGTAGTCTGCGGGATATACGAACTGAAAGATCAGCAGCTGTGCCAGCAGCAGGTGCCAGTGCTGGTCCATGCGGAAAAGCAGGCGCTTCCAATCCAGGTCTTTTCCCTGCTTCAGCAGTATGTGGTTGATGTCCGATCCGTCGTAACGCTCGCGGTTCTGTACATAGAGTTTACACCAGATCAGCTCCACTGCCGGCAGGAATTTCACCGGTACACCCGCATATTCACCCGTGGGCGCGTGTTCATACCAGGTGTCATCTACCTTGCAGATGTTGTTCACGGTATCGAAGATAATGTCGATGTAGTGCCCGTTCTTATGAATCTTGGCCAACCAGCGCACGTCCGTCAGCTCTGTATCAAAGCCTTTTTCGGCAAGGAGCTTTAAGATCTTAGGATACTCAGATGCCTTACAGAATATATCGAGGTCCTTGGAATCGCGGACAATGCCTGTGTAGTTGAACATGGCAAAGCCGCCGCCGAGCATATAGTTTAATTCGTTTTCATTCAAGATCCGGAGGATCTCCAGATAAAATTCCTGAGCCTCTGCTTTATGTTCTTCTGAAAGGGCCATATCGTTCTTTTTGATGAATACTAATAACCCAAATCAGGCGGCTAATGTTTTGAGAACTCATTTGGCCGGCAATACCGAGCCGATAGAACCGCAGAAAAGGCAGTAATTACACGACTAACGCAGATCTGCACAATACTCTACTATTTCTATAGATTTAATTGGTTATTTGTAAAAAATACTATATTTGCATTCATAAGCAACTGTCTACAACCCGAATCAAATGAAAACAACGTCACAATTTATATGCAGTAAAAGCGAGCAGGTAAAACAACTACTGGTCTTTCCTTCCGGCTGTTGTTGTCGCTGTTGATGTTGTTGCAGTAGCATCCACCCATCCATTTCCAGATCAACCCTTTAAAAAGATGTTATGTCACATCCCGGGGCATTGCCATGCGATTTTTTCCGCACCACAGCCCTGGATAATAACCCTGAAGAAACCAGTTAACCCGCGCCAATCCAGCGCCAGACCCATAAATACATACAAATTGAAATCATGAAAAAAAGCTTACTTATTGTCTTTTCACTCCTCCTTTCGGCAAGCCTTGCTTTTGCCCAGGGGCCGATAACCGGTATCATCAAGCGCACGGATGGCGCGCCGGTTCCCAATGCGACAGTGGTGATCAGGGGCACCAAGATCTCGGTAAGTGCAGATGAAAACGGCCACTTCAGTATTGATTCCCGTCAGGACCTTCCATTCTACCTGCAGGTGAGCTCTGTTGGCTATAAACCACAGGATTTCCAGGTACTCAAGGTAACGGATACCCCGCTGGAGCTGGTGCTGGTCGAAAACGCGTTGCTGGACGAGATCGTGGTGACCTCCAGAAGGCGGTCAGAAGTGCTGCAGGACGTGCCGATCCCGATCTCTGTGGTCGGCGGCACCCAGATCGAACAATCCGGTGCATTCAACGTGAACCGCGTTAAAGAACTTATCCCATCCGTTCAGCTGTATACCTCCAATCCACGGAATACGGGGATCAACATCCGCGGCATCGGCTCCCCATTCGGGCTAACCAACGACGGCCTTGATCCCGGTGTCGGTTTTTACGTGGACGGTGTATATTATGCACGTCCGGCGGCGGCAACGCTCGACTTTATCGATGTCGAACGCATTGAGGTATTGCGTGGCCCGCAGGGAACGCTGTTTGGTAAGAACACCAGTGCAGGTGCGTTCAACATCATTACCCGCAAGGCGACCTTTACGCCCGAAGCCAGCTTTGAAAGCAGCTTCGGCAACTACGGATACATCCAGGCGAAGGCCTCCGTATCCGGACCTTTAAGCAAGAAACTTGCGGGTCGTATTTCCTTTTCCGGAACGCAGCGCAACGGGCTGATCGAGAATGTGCGCACGGGAAGTTACACGAATGACATCAACAACCTGGGCTTCCGTGCACAGTTGCTGTACAAGATCTCAGAGAACGTAGCCATCACCCTTGCCGGTGATGCGACCGACCAGCAGCCCGACGGCTATGCGCAGGTGGTGGCGGGCGTGGCACCGACCTTACGCCCGGCATATCGCCAGTTCAATGCGATCACATCGGATCTGGGCTATAAGCTGCCCAGCCAGAATGCGTTTGACCGGAAGATCGACCACGATACCCCATGGCGGTCCGGGAACGAACTGGGTGGTATCTCCCTGAATGTGGATGCCAAACTCGGGCCTGGAACATTAACCTCGACGACTGCATGGCGCTACTGGAACTGGGATCCATCCAACGACCGGGATTTCACCGGTTTGCAGGCCCTGGCGAAATCGCAGAATCCGGCGAAACACAAGAACTGGTCGCAGGAACTGCGTTATGCCGGTGATTTCAACTCCAATTTAAGTGGGGTCGTGGGCGTGTTCTTCATCGACCAGCAGGTTGACATCACCGGGACAGAAGAATCCGGTTCCGACCAGTGGCGCTTTTCACAAAGCTCGACCAGCGAGCTGTGGAAGACACCGGGCCTTTTTGAAGGTTACGGGATCTACACCAATGCCTCGATCAAGTCGCAGAGTGCCGCCGTATTTGGTAGCCTGGACTGGCAGGTTGTGGACGGCCTGCATGTGATGCCGGGTGTCCGTTTCAACTACGACAAGAAAGATGTGGATTACAACCGTGTCGCCAGGGGCGGGTTGGAGACGACCGATCCGGCGCTTATCGCCCTGAAGAATGGCGTGTACAGCAGCCAGCAATATCAGGCAGATGCCGATGAAAAGAATTTCACCTATCAGCTTACGGTGGCTTACAAACCCAGCAAACGTGTGAATGCTTTTGCAACCTACTCAACCAGCTTCAAGCCGGTGGGCGTCAATGTAGCCGGTTTGCCTACTGTAAACGGGGCAGCGGCAACAGACCTCGCGGTGATCAAGCCGGAGGATACCAAGCACTATGAGCTGGGCGTTAAAACCACGCCGGCAAATGGGCTGACGCTGAACCTGACCCTGCACAGCTCAGACATCAAAGATTACCAGACCAATGTGCAGTCGCCCGAGCTTGGCGTAAACCGCGGTTATATTGCCAATGCGGAAAAGGTAAACGTAAAAGGAATTGAGTTTGACGGTAACATCCGGGCGAACCAGAACTTCTCTTTCTACGCTGCTGCGGCCTATACCGATGCGAAGTATGTGCGTTTCACTAATGCGCCGCTTCCGTTGGAAGAAACCGGGCTGACCGAAAATGGGGTGCAGGTTGCATTTAAAGATATCTCTGGCGGCGTGCTTCCGGGTGTTTCTAAATGGGCCGGATCACTGGGCGGGGAATGGGCGACAGCGGTGAAGTCGCTGGGTAAAGACACGAAGTTCTTTTTCGCCCTGGACGGATCTTTCCGATCGTCCTTCTCTTCAAGTCCTTCCCCATCGAAATACCTGAATATTGACGGCTATACGGTGGTCAATGCACGCGCAGGGTTTAAGGCACCTTACGGGATTTCCGCTTATGCCTGGACCCGGAACCTGCTGGACAAAAATTATTTTGAGCAGCTGCTGCCTGCGGGCGGTAATGCCGGTCATTATGCAGGCGTACTTGGCGACCAGCGGACCTTTGGCGTGACGCTGCGCTATGTCTTCTAAGCTTATTTAACCTAAACCATCCTGAAGGGCTGAACCGTTTTAATGGTTCGGCCCTTTTTTTAGGGCTAAATTTTCTGTTTGTTGCTGACCGGATGGTTTCCGTATCCGTACAAGAAAGTGGCTATGCAGAGCGGGGCAAGGTTGGAATTGCTTCGGGGTTGCATCGGGGTTGCATCGGGGTTGCAACGGTGTTGATCCGGCTATAGCCGAAGCAACACCGTCCCGGTACCGATCCAAATCCCATTCAATATCGAGCCCGGTCGGAATGCAGCACCTAGGTGTTGAAAGTATGGACCACTCGTCTAAACGTCTGATTTAGGCTCAATAATTTAAAACCCGGAATGTTTTTAGCTCCTGAACTTCGGACTGGAGGAAAATATTTTAAAATATCTCCAACAGGGGAGTGAAAAGCAGTTTATTTCCTAAAATATTGATCTTCTTTTTGTTAGGGTGTTTAATCCGACACCGATTTTTTTAAAACAAGGCAGGCTCTGGAAATTGCATCTAAAAAAGTGAAAAAACTTTTGGAAAGATAAAAGATGGGTGTATATTTGCACTCCCAACAACGAAGAAAGCTTCTTTAAAAAAGCAGAAACGTTAAAAGAGGAGAACCAAGGGGAGATTAGCTCAGCTGGTTCAGAGCACCTGCCTTACAAGCAGGGGGTCACTGGTTCGAACCCAGTATCTCCCACCAAAAAAAAGCCTTTCAGTGAAATCTGGGAGGCTTTTTTGCTTTTAGAGGATTTTGACACCGGCCACTTGGGTCAGAGGGATCAAGTCATAAAGGATCAAGTTAAAAAGTTGTGGAGCAAGTAATATATTTTTAGCTTTGGAGCTTTAGATTTCTTACTTCATGCAGGACGGATACCACACCTTGATAAGCTTACTACTTCCAGATTTTATTCTGTAATCTAGCTTTCGCAACTGGGTGGGGCTTAAATGCACTAGCCTGGTCCGGGTACCTCAAGGGCTCGTATGCCGGTGATGCTTTAGTACTCGGAGTAGGTCCAATGTTAACTGCATTTGGGTGAACCTTTCTGCATTTTTTGAATACGACGCGGGGATCCGTAAGATTATTTACACCACCAACCCGATTGAGGGTGTCCACCGGCAAATCCGTAAAATAACCAAGACCAAAGGTGCGTTTTCTTTAGAACAGGCACCGATGAAGCTCATGTACCTGGTCATAAAAACATCAGTAAGAAATGGACGATGTCAATCCATAATTGGGGACTGGCATTCTCTCAATTATATATTAAATTTGGTGACAGAATTCTTCAGGAGAATAGAGGTTTCTGAGAGGCATTAATTTAACTGACACAGTTCGTATTACACTCCCGGAGAGCGATAATTAATTGTTTCATTATAATTGCTTTCAAAGAGTTACGAAATTTAGCTGCATTAATCAAAGGTTATAAGCCTGGTCTCTGATCAACTAGCTTTAAAGCTCTAGAGACGGCAGCTCTGTCGTTAACATTTACTCCCTGTTGCTTCAGCATTTGAACTTGAGTTCCTGGTATCAGAACAATCTTTATATCTGGTTTCATATAGTCATTGATTAAGCCTTTGGCTGTATTGTATTCGCTTTCAACGGAAGTGTCCCGAGTCGATATAGCCCAATATTCCCTCGACTCACGCATAAGAACGATAGTGTATTTTGGATTGATTAGGATTTTATCAGGCCTAAATTCAACATCCCACGTAGAAAGTCTCATTTCTGTAAGAGGTGCTCCTCGCTCTGCATATTTGGGATTCAATCCAAATTTGTAATCCTGCCACAGTGTTTCAGGCATTAGCATTGCAATACCTTCTCTCCAACTCCCTGTCGGATCTTTGGGATCTCTAAAATATATGAAATTGATACCGGTTTCATAGTAAGTTGAATAATCTGTTGTAGGAATTATCGACGACTCACCAATAAACTCATATTCAATTTCACTCAAACTATCTAATGGGTGATAGGCCGGTATGGGTTTCTTCTTAAAAGAATAGTTCATAAGAATAATCGTCTTCATTCCAAGCTGGTTGGCTGACCGAAGACTGATTGGCGTTCCCCAGTCATTGTTTGTTTTGGGCCCATACATTCCTACTTCTTCTTTATCAAAGTAAAAGTCGCCATTAACTCCAATTGCATCTGACGGAACGCCAGCGCCGCTTAACATTTGTGATCCATTAGCTCCGTCTTGGCCAGGAGAACCTGTATCTCCTTTATCTCCCTTCAATGAGAAAGGCTCGCCCCACTTACTATCCTGTTTAGGTCCGTAAAGGTTCTTTGTTGATAGATCTAGATAATAATCCCCAACCTTCCCAATTGTCAATGCAGGGTTACCCACACCACAAAGGATAGTTGAACCATCAGCTCCTTTTATTCCTTGTTCGCCTTGGGGTCCTTGAGGTCCTTGCGGTCCTTCAGGACCCATTGGCCCTTCTTTGCAACTGGATAGAACCATCAGAATGGTCACAATAAATAATAGGGTCCGAAAGAATTGAGAACGCTGGATCATAAGTTGAGGTTTTATTTATAATACAAGTTAGATAAATGACATCGAACTTACTGATAGTGAAGTAAATACATTTAGTCTAATTGGGTGAATGGGTAGGGAGATAACACAGAATATTACACTTTTGCACACCAGTAGTGCAATGTTGATCTATTGTATTTGGACATGAAAAAATAATGTACGCTGCCGGATTATTCTTGTTAAGCACTATATAAGATGATACACAAATTTCAAATCTTGGTTAGGAAAGTAATTTATCAGGGGTATCTCCCACCAAAAGAAAAGCCTTTCAGTGAAAACTGAGAGGCTTTTTTGTGTTTGGATGGTGATGAGTGCTGCGTGTGGCTGTTTATGTTATCTTAAATTAAAAACAAGATAGATAATAGTCAACTATTAAGCTAAGTTCATGAAGAACGATATTTTGCTATTGACTGTTTAGTGGAAGAACCAGTTCGCGTTTGTTGTTAATGACGCCTTTGACGACCGTTGAATTCACCTCGGTGCCGACCTCATATGCATCCATCTTCTCGTCTGGATAGGGTTTACATAGGTTTAGCAACTGTGTTGGTGACAATTCTTTGTCCAGCCACAAGCGTTCGTCGGCAGTATCCAGAATCACAGGCATCCGGAACTTAGGGTCATGTACCTTACCGACAATCGTGTTTGCCTCGGTTGTCATAATGGTAAACGACCGGTAAACAACCGCTCCGTCCTTGCTTTTCCACTGGCTCCATAATCCCGCGAATGCAAACAGCTCCCGGTCCTTTAGGATAAATCGGTAGGGGATTGGCTTGCCACTCTTGCGGTCCCATTCGTAAAAACCATCGGCAAGCACCAGGCAGGTCTTATGTTTCTGAATCAGGGGCGCATAGGTTTTCTTTTCCAATACTTCTTCGCTTCGTGCATTTAAGGTGCTTATGTTGAGTTTGGTGTCCGCCGCCCAGTAGGGTACCAGGCCGAAATGCATCTTCTGTGCGGTATCCGGTTCATCCGCGGTAATCACCAGGCCTTCCTGAGTAGGCGCTAAGTTATAGTTGGGTGTAAA
>JAZQRI010000017.1:0-45473 GCA_045629455.1 Pedobacter sp.
CACGGTGAATCTTCCCATCTTCTTAGGTTCATTCTTATAAAGAACCATGTTTTCGCCTGGTTTCTCCGCTTTTTCAAAGTCCTTCACCGGGATGAAGTTACTTGCATTCAGTGAGATCGGCTTGCTTGTCGCCGCAGCAACAAGTGCACCAAGAAGCAATAGGGCAAAACCCATGTGCGCAACCGCAGCACCAACAAGCTTACCTTTACCGCCAAATCCAAGGGTTACAATCCGTGCATTGGAGATGATGGCAAACATACTGCTGAACGTAAGCAGAATATACATCAGGTTGTTGTATACATTGGCAATCCATACGAAAGCTGCTGTAACAACAATAGCAACAACAAAACAAGAAATTAAGCTGCTGTAGAACTTCCTCGGATCCGTCCTTTTGTATTTTAAAAACTGAGAAAATCCAGAGATCACCGTTATTAAAATCGCAAATGGCGCTTGCCACTGGTTGTAATATTTAATTGCATCGATCGGTGGTGCGAAGTTGGTACCAAATGCTTTGTTAAACACTGGAACAGACGTTGTGAAAATCACCTGGATACACGCTACGGTTACCACAAGGGCACCGATGAACATCCAGAATTCTCTGGAATACGTTTCTTCGTCCTTGTTTGTAATCGGAAGTTCCTTCCAGCGGCT
Source organism: Pedobacter sp. (assembly GCA_045629455.1). Classification (GTDB taxonomy): domain Bacteria; phylum Bacteroidota; class Bacteroidia; order Sphingobacteriales; family Sphingobacteriaceae; genus Pedobacter. Next base: position 652 of record JAZQRI010000017.1, read on the forward strand.
GATGATCAGGTACACCGGTATGATAAGGAAAACAACGTTGTAAAGAATCAGGTGTCCGAACATTCCAAGGTCCGTAAACGCGTGTACAGAGGTCTCGCCTAGAATCCCACTCCTGGTCAGGAAGGATGCGTACAACACAAGAATAAAGCTCAGAAGAACCAGGGTGATGGCGGTAAAAAATGCATGACCTGTGTTTTTAAATGCGATCAGCACGTGGACGCCGCCGATCAGCATCAGCCACGGGATCAAAGAGGCATTCTCAACCGGATCCCAGGCCCAGAAGCCACCGAAGTTCAGCGCTTCGTATGCCCAGAAGGACCCCATAATGATACCTGTTCCTAAGACCATGACCGCAAATAGCGCCCAGGGCATCGCTGGCTTAACCCAATCTTTATACCGGCGCTGCCATAAACCTGCCACCGCATAAGCGAATGGAACAATCATACTGGCAAATCCTAAAAATAACGTAGGCGGGTGAATAACCATCCAGTAGTTCTGCAACAATGGATTCAATCCACGTCCATCCGTAATAAATTTGAGGTAATTTCTGAAGTTCTCCGGATCTGCGAAGACCACCGGAGCCATTTCTTTGAGATCTACGGCATCGCGAAGCAGGATGAACGGGGAGCTACCAATGCGCTGGCCGAACAATTCCACGCCCAACAGCATCGAAGTAAGAAACAACTGTGAAAAGGCGACAACAGTCATCACGCCGTTTTCCCAGCTTTTTGCTTTCCAGATCAACAGGATACCCAGCAAAGACTGCCAGAATGCCCAAAGCCAGAAGCTTCCCTCCTGACCCTCCCAAAAGGCTGACACGATATAATACACCGGAAGCGCTTTTGAGGAATGCGAATAAACGTAATAATATTCGTTGAAATGATTTAAAATCAGATAGAACAACGTAGCGCCAATTCCGATAATGCTTATAGCGTTAACGATAAAGCCAATACGGCCAAGGCGCTTCCATGAACTGTCCTGCAGCTCTGTTGATCTTGTTGCAAAGAAATAAGATAGTGTAGATAATAGAGACGCAGCAAATGCTAGGACAATAAAAAACTGCCCCAGTTTACCAGGAAGGAGGGTTTCTCCGTAAAATTGTATATCCATTAAGGCTAGTTGTATTGTTTAATGTTTCCATCTTGCTTCACTTCCACAAGATTATCGTTGTATTTAGATGGACATTTCATCAGAATTTTAGAAGCATAAAAAGTATCTTTTTCCATTCTGCCAATCAAAACAAGCTTCTCAGATCTTTCAAAATCCTGTGGCTTGGTACCGTTGTAAACAACCTTATTTACCTGGCCTTTTTGATCTTTCATATAAAAAGCAAAATGATTGGCATCTTTCTCGGCATCGTAAAACATACCTTGTTTTTTCTCCCAGTAACCCATCACATGGAATTCCCGGGTTTCTCTTGAGGCCTCAGAAAATGTAGAGTAATTGCTGGTATCTGCATTTAAGCTGACGAGAAAGCAAACGCATATTGCAATCGTAATTAAACCGATAATTGCACTTTTCTTCATAGTTGTGTGTAATTGAAAGAATCGAACAAAGATAAAAAATATAAGGAGCCAAAATCTTTTACGCTGACGCTATTCGGTTAGATGACAATTTATTGATAGTTCTCTGACAAAGAACTGTAGATTCGACGAATGCAACAAAAATGGTACTTAAATTACCTCAAAAATTCAGGTTTTATGCGCTCTGGAAGTGCTTTTCGCAGTGCCAAAACCTTAGGTTTTGATACATTTCTGATGTAAACACTCCAGGGGTTCCGTGAATAGTAGTCCTGGTGTTCTGCTTCTGCAGGGTAAAAACCCCGAGCAGGCAAAAGTTCAGTGACAATTTGATCGGGATAATGACCCGATCTGCTCACCTTGTTAATTACCTTGAGAATGGTCTGGTACTCCGTCGTATCGCTGTAAAAAGCAATGGACCGGTAATCAGACCCCTGATCCGGACCCTGTCCATTAAGTTGTGTCGGATCATGTGCATAGAAGAAGGCTTCACTCAATTGTTCAAAGCTAATCCTGCCTGGTTCATAGTACACCATGACCGATTCGGCATGGCCGGTTGTTTTCGTTAAAACGGACTCGTAGGTCGGATCTTTAATCGTCCCCCCAGCATATCCACTCACCACCGTATTTACCCCTTTGAGTTCCAGCATACACTCCTGCATCGCCCAAAAACACCCTCCCGCGAACATGGCAACGCGTTCACCAGCCTTTCTGGCGGGTAAAACGGTAAAACCATCCCTACTTTTCAGGTGCTGCGGCGTGGAACTTGAACCCGCTCCGGCTTCGGAACAAGACGTGAGGAACAACAATAAAACCACTACATAAGTGCTCCATTTCATAACAACAAGTTACGGAGTTCATGAAAGACCGGTTTCAGGACAACGTCATATAAATAAAAAACCGCAGCCTGAGGGCTGCGGTTTTCCAGAAATAAGTATGTTACCTATAACCTATGGCCAGATACCCAGGTTCATATAGGATACGGCTATTTTATCAATGGAGTTCACCAAAGCAGCCATTCTCAGTGTATTCACACCTGGTTTGATCAGCCGCGTCTCGCGGATCTCATGGTAGGAATGAACCATGGTATCTTCCAGTCCGGAGTTAACAAGCTCCATCTCTGAAGCACCCTTTACAAGCATCGATCTGTGCTCGGCAGGGATCGTCTGACCAGTAAGGCTTTCCAACGTATTGATCAGGTTGGCGTTTGAATTTTCCGCATAACGGTTTTCCATACGGCCAAAAGCAACGTGAGAAAGATTCTTTAGCCACTCAAAATAAGAAACGGTTACACCGCCGGCATTGCAATACATATCCGGGATAATAATACCGCCCATCTCGGTAAAGATCGCTTCCGCACCCGGAGTAGTCGGTCCGTTTGCACCTTCAGCAATGATTTTTGCCTGGATGTTGCGCACATTATCTTCTGTAATCTGGTTTTCCAGGGCTGCAGGAACAAGGATGTCACAAGGTTGCTCTAAACCTTCCAGCGAGTTTTTGAATTCTTTCGCACCTTTAAAGCCAAGAATGGAACCGGTCAGCTTACGGTGCGCAAACACCTCATCAATATTTAATCCGTCTTCATTGTATATCGCACCTTCAAATTCACAAAGGCCAACGATGGTTGCACCAAACTCCGCCAGGAACTTTGCCGCATGATAACCAACATTACCCAGTCCTTGTACAATAACTCTTTTGTCGCCCAAGCCCGCGCTCAGTCCGATTTTAGCCATGTCTTCGGCAACATTCACACATTCTCTGACAGCGAATGCAACACCACGACCAGTTGCTTCCTTACGGCCACGGATCCCATGAAGCGCAATAGGCTTACCTGTAACACAGCCCAGCGCATCCAGCTGACCGGGGTTCATGGTCATATATGTATCCGCAATCCAGCTCATTTCCCGTTCTCCGGTTCCATAATCCGGTGCAGGAACATCGATGCCGGGACCAATGAAATTCTTTTTGATTAATTCAACGGTATAACGACGGGTGATGTTTTCCAACTCACCAGTTGTATAGTTCTTAGGGTTAATTTTAATACCTCCTTTAGCACCGCCAAAAGGAACGTTCACGATGGCACATTTATAGGTCATTAAGGCGGCCAAAGCCATTACTTCATCTTCATTCACCATCTCGCTGTAGCGGATCCCACCTTTGGTGGGGCTCATGTGATGCGAGTGCTCTACCCGCCAGGCATTGATCACTTCAAATCCATTTCCACGGCGGATTGGGAACTGAAAACGGTATACGCTATTACAAGCTTTAATTTGGGTAAGTAAACCTTCTGGATGAGAGGTAAATTTTGCGGCACTGTCGAAGTTTTCACAGACGTCCGCGAAAAAATTCGTTTCGATTGCTGAATTAGCCATTGTCTAATTTTTATGAATTATATTGAGTTTTTGAGTTATGCGTGCAAAATTGCATTAAAAAAGATGACTAATGCAAATGGGAATTTACTTAGTGTATGCGGCACACCAGTGCATAAAAGGGCGAAAAACCTCGAATCCGAGGTTTAAAATTAGTTTTTTCCGGAGGAATATTTTTCTAACTTTTTTAATCTTCTGTCTATAGAAAACAGGAATACGAGTAAACCGATCAGGATAACGGCAGCACAAACAACGACCACATAGATTTTACCTGATGCATAAAGGCCTTCGGGAGCCGCCTCCGGACTTTGATTTTGTGCAAACGACTGCAGGGTGGCCACTAAGAGCAAAAATATGGTTGTAATGGTTTTCATTCTGATTCTTGGTTTATATCAAGTAGTTTGCGGTTAGTCTAAAATTTGTTGCTATTGCAAATACAAAGCTACAATAATGTGGTTACGGATTTTCTATGTAAAGCGCGTAAACGGAAAAGCAGGGTGTATATCCAGTAGCCAATCAATATCCAGCCCAGGCAAGCCGGATAAAAAACCGCACGCATGCGGCTGTCCAGATCGTAGGAATTGAATCCTGGATTTCCTCCGTTGCCAGGATGCAGGGAGTCTGCCAGACGCGGAAGTACAAACAGCAGCACGACCATCATCGGGAAGGCAAAAATATTATAGATCGCAGAAATCTTTGCGCGTTTCTGTTCTTCGTCGATGGCATTTCTTAATATCAGATAAGCAAAATACAAAAGCAGTGCGATTGCAGCATAGTTCTGTTTTACATCGAAGCTCCATGCCTGGCCCCATGTGAACTTCGCCCATATTGCACCGGTAACGATGCCCAGTACACCAAAGATGATCCCGGTGTTGATACTTTCTACCGCTTTAAGGTCATCGTTCGGATCGTTGGATCTTAAATACTTAATACTGTTGAAAACGGACACAGCAAAAAGTACAATCATACCAAACCACATTGGCACGTGAAAGTACAGATTCCGGATGCTCTCATGTAATATTGGCAATTTAGGTACGTCGGCTAAAAAACCAGCTATTGTAGAATACAATACCAATACGGAGCCTAAAACTTTCCACCAGGATTTATACATTTAATATCAGATTTAATCGCGCCAAAGGTAAGGAAATAACAATAAAGAAACTGCGCTTACCAGCACATTAATAATCAACAGCATGCCGATTTCGTCCATGCTTACGCTCCTGTCCAGCCCGTCAATGGCATTCTTTGTTAACTTGATCAACACGATCAATACCGGAATGACCACCGGAAAACTCAGTATGGCCATAAGCATTCCTCCGTTTCCGGCTTTGGATGATATCGCTGAAACCATGGTGAAGATTGTCGAAAAGCTAATGCTGCCCAGCATGGTTGCCACGAAATACAAGAGCAGATCAGTGGGCACATAATCAAACACCATTATGTAAAAACCCAGCGCAATGATGGTCAGCAAGGTCATCAGCAGGACATTGTATATGGTCTTGGAAATGATCAGGGCGAATGGACTGGCAATGGTGTAGATATACAGCTGGCGGCCTTTACTTTCCTGAAGAAAGCTCTTCGAAACCGCATTGATCGATGCAAATAGCATGATAATCCAGAACAATGCATTCCAGGTGATCGGATTCACACTAACCAGGGATAGAAAACATACGAATATGGTAGAAACTACGTACAGCAAGACGCCATTCAGCGCATATTTAGAACGCCATTCCAGCAGCAGCTCCTTGCGGACTAAAAACTTCACCTGATTGAAAAGATCCATGTATCCGAATACTGCTTAAAGGTGAGTAGTTGATGTTGTTACCGGCACCGCTTTTCTTCCGCGTACCGTGATCAGCACCAGGGCACCCGCAAGAATTACAAACCAGCCCCATTTGTATTTTACGATCCCGGCAGCGAAATGAACCAGCTTCTTGAAATGAATGAAGCTGAAGTAATCGTGCGATTTCAAATATACCCCGGCTAAAGTCAGGAGAACAAGGGCCAGGGCCGCCCATCCGGAAAAGCGGATCAGACCGCCCTTTGCCAGAAATGAGCCAACCAGCGCCAGAACAACGAGCAGATAGAATATTGTCGCCAGCACCGGATCAATATCAAAATAGTTCCAGTTCCCAATGATGGGAAGACGCAGCAGCGGACAAAAACCACCGGCCGCGAGCAGCACAGCGCCAATAATTCCCTGATTCTTCATGGCTTATTTTTGCGTGTTGATGCCCATTTTATCTGCGAAATGCGCACAGTAGTCACGCAGGTCTTCTACAATCAGGTTTTCACCCGTTGCCTTAAGAAAACTGTCGCCCATGGTTTGCAAAGTTTCGTAAAAAAACCTTTTCATTTCATCCACAGGCATATCTTTCGTCCAGAGATCAATTCTCAAAGAATTTTTATAGTTGTGGTCCCACAGCGCCAACATCATAGACTTTACTGCAACCTGTTCCTTGGTCTCTGAATCTGTTGATTCCCAAAGAAGGTTTTCTGGCACATTGTTGTCGTCTAATTCTACTGTGATCTTAATTTCTGCTTTTTTCATTCGTATCGTTTGTTATAATGGTCTTTTAAATACTCCCCTTCAGTATAAACAGGAACACCAGCGTGAACACCAGAAAGGCACACTCGATGATCCAAAGGTTCCCCAGTGAGGGTATGAACTTACGAAAGATCATATCCGACAGAAAACCGATAAAGGCTCCCAGTAAACAGATCCCGATCCACAATCCGTTGAAGCTTTGGTTCACCGGATTGGTCATGCCCTGTTTACTGAACACCAGCAGCACTGCGCATACCAGGCACAGGGCGGTTACCAAGTTTAATGGGGTCAACTTTATCTTCAATGCGCTATCTTTTGGTGCTCTTCCTTTTCCAGTTCGGCGTTTTATCTACTTTCTTCTTCGGTTCAAAAGTTCTTTTCTTTTCATGAAAGGCACCTTTGAAATCCGGGTCTTCCTTCCTCTTCTGCAGGTCGATCTCCCTTGCAATATGCTGCCGCTCCTCATAAGGCGTTTCCTCTATAAACACTTCTGCGGGTATAGGAATCACCGGTATGGTCTGGCGGATTAGTTTCTCAATCTTTTTAATATAGTATCGCTCTGCTTCCGTGTAAAAGGTCAGCGCCTCTCCTTTTGCATACGCCCGTCCGGTACGCCCAATCCGGTGTACATAGTCTTCAATGATGATCGGCACATCAAAGTTAATCACATGACTCACCTCAGTAACGTCAATACCCCTGGAGGCTACATCTGTGGCCACCAATACACGTACATTTCCTTCTTTAAAGCTGTTTATGGAGTTGATCCGGGTATTCTGACCTTTATTTGCGTGGATCACACGAACCGCATCAGGACCGAAGCGCCGTTGAATAAAGGCGAATATGGAATCTGCAACGGTCTTTGTTTTACAGAAGATGATCAGCCGTTTCACCTCTTCATCGTTCTTCAGCAGGTGCTGCAGCAGGTTGATCTTTGTCTTAAAGTTAGGAACTTCATAAAACGTCTGTGTAATCGTCTGTGCGGGTGTAGCCTGCAAACCCACCTCTATAATGGTTGGGTTCTTCAGGAAGTCGCCGGCGATTTTCTCCACAAGCGCACTCATGGTGGCCGAGAACAACAGGTTCTGTCTTCTTCGGGGTACGATTTCCAGGATCCGGTGTATGGAGCCAATAAAGCCCATATCCATCATCTTGTCGGCTTCATCCAACACCAAAAACTTGATGCTCTGTGTATTGATGTGCCCTGCAAGGTATATATCAAGGAATCTTCCAGGCGTGGCGATGATGATGTCCACACCCAATTTTATCTGTTCAATTTGTGTTTTTGGACCCAAACCACCATATACGACTACAGAACGCAGGTCGGTGTACTTGGCGAACATCTCTACATGTTCCGCAATCTGCATGGCAAGTTCACGGGTGGGTGCCAGAATCAAAGCCCGCGGGTTCATTCCCTGCGCGTATTTCAGCTGCATCAAAAGTGGCAGCACATAGGCAGCAGTTTTTCCGGTTCCGGTTTCGGCGATACCGAAAATATCCTGTCCAGATAGAACCGGAGCGATTGCCTTTTCTTGAATTGGAGTGGCAACGGTAAACCCGGCATCTTCTACAGCATTTAAAATTTGTCGGTTAAGTTTAAACTCTTCGAATTTTTTGGACATTTTGCAAATATAGTATTAATCCTAGCATCAATAATTAGTTTTGCGGTAGATTTGACACTATGAACACCATACTGATTAAAGGCGCAACGATCGTTAACGAAAATAAAACCTTAGTATCTGATGTCCTGATCAGGAACGGAAGGATAGAAAAGATTGCCAATAATATTGAATACCCTGCTGCAACAGAGATTAACGCAGAAGGGTTGCATCTGCTTCCTGGATTGATCGATGATCAGGTGCACTTCCGGGAACCCGGTTTAACGCACAAAGCGGATATATTTTCCGAAAGCATGGCTGCCGTTGCCGGCGGCATAACTTCCTTTATGGAAATGCCTAATACCGTCCCGAACACCTTAACACAGGAACTCCTGGCAGATAAGTATGCCATCGCCTCAGAGGTCTCGCTGGCCAATTACTCCTTCTTTATGGGGGCATCCAACAGCAACCTGGATGAAGTCCTGAAAACAGACATCAGAAATGTATGCGGCATCAAGGTGTTTATGGGCTCCAGCACCGGAAATATGCTGGTAGACAACGAAAAGGTGCTCGAGGACATCTTTAAAGAGGCGCCGATGCTTGTGGCGACGCATTGTGAAGACGAAGCAACGATACAAAAAAACCTGGCGCAGTTCAAAGCGGAATATGGGGACAACCTGACGATCGATATGCACCCGAAGATCCGCAGTGCCGAGGCCTGCTACATCTCGTCCTCCCTCGCGGTATCACTCGCGAAAAAATACAATACCCGTCTGCATATCCTTCATATTTCTACCGCCAGGGAAGTGGGATTATTTGACAGTGCCACGGCATTGAAGGACAAAAGGATCACTGCAGAGGCCTGCGTACACCACTTGTGGTTCGATGATCGCGACTATGCGACAAAAGGAAACTGGATCAAGTGGAATCCTGCAATAAAAACCGAGGCGGACAAGAATGCGATCCTCGCAGGTGTTCTCAACAATCATATTGACGTGATCGCAACCGATCACGCCCCCCATACAATTGCAGAAAAAGAACAGCCTTACGCCCAGGCACCATCCGGCGGACCATTGGTGCAGCATGCACTTCCTGCTTTACTGGAGATGTATCATCAGGGAAAAATCTCGTTGGAGCAGATCGTACAAAAGACCGCGCACAATGTGGCTACTTGTTTCAACATTGATCAACGTGGATTCATCCGTGAAGGCTACTGGGCGGATCTGGTATTGGTTAACCTGAATGATCCGTTCAAGGTAACCCGTCAGAATGTATTGTACAAATGTGGCTGGTCCCCTTTTGAAGGACAAACGTTCCAGTCGGAGGTCACACATACCTTCGTTTCCGGCAACCTGGCCTACCAGAAAGGCAAATTCACCACCAATGAAATTGGTCAGAGACTAGCCTTTAACAGGTAATGCATTCCGGGTATGGCGCTGAACTCCGGAAACTGCTATGGGCGTTTGTTTCAGCGCTCCTGATCTTCCTTATCGGTCTGAACAGCGCTTTTGTTGAGCGTGTCTACACGGAACATTTCTACCAGTACATTGCAGTTTCCCTGCGGTTCATCAGTGGCTTACTACCCTTCCCTGCCGGAGACGTACTGTACGCCCTCCTTGTGCTTTATGTACTTTGGCAAGTCTTCTTAACTGTAAAACGGCTTGTCGCGAGGCAGCTGACCAAAAAAGATGCCCTTCGCGGATCGTTGGTGTTTGTCCGGATGCTCCTGATCCTTTACGTGGTATTTAAACTTCTTTGGGGTTTGAACTATTCACGCCCACCCATCCACACGCAATTGGGCATCGCCAACGAAAAATACAACCAGAAGGAGTTGCTTGCGCTCGGCGACTTTTTAATCCAGCGCATCAATCAGGTACAAGCGGGTCGCTCAGGAAACGGCAGCTCAAAATACACGCTGCCCCAACTTCGCAACGGCGCAATTGCAGCCTACGCGGGCCTTGCACGAAAAAACGCTTTTTTCACGTACAGACAGCCTGCGGTAAAAAAGGTGCTAAATACCTGGCTGATCACGAAAATCGGACTGGAAGGTTACTATAGCCCGCTCTCCGGGGAGGCCAATATCAACACGCGGATTCCTCCCGCCAATCTGCCTTTTGTAACCTGTCATGAAATTGCGCATCAACTGGGCGTGGGGCGTGAAGATGAAGCAAATTTGGTTGGCTATCTCGTTTCAACGAGTAGTACAGATTTGAACTTTAAATATTCGGGCTATTATGCGGTTCTAAAAAGCGTACTTTTCGAGATCAGGTTCAAAGCTCCGGAAGCATATGAAGCGCTTGTGAAGAAACTAAACCGGACGACCACCGCTGACTTTAAGCGCGACCGGCAGTTCTGGATGTATTACAACAGTGATATGTATATGTACATGGATGTAGCATTGGATAGCTTTTTGAAGTTGAACAACCAGGATAAAGGCATCAATAGCTACCAGGACATCGTTATCTGGCTTTTCAACATCCACAAAAAGGAGTTAAACAATTACGCGTTTAGATGAACCACGCATGTCTTCCAGGCGGCTTAAAAAGATCTTCGCCATCAATTCCGCCCTGTTCTTTGTATCGGCTGCCATCGGCCCTTCGAAGTTTTCATCGATGGTACTGCGGAAAAGCAACAACCAGCGCTCGAAATGTAATCCACTGATCGGCAGCGGTGCATGTCGGGCAAAAGGATTCCCCTTGAATCCGGGGACGCTAAAAAGTGCCGCATTCCAGAAATGATACATCCGCTCCAAATGCGGGGTCCAGTCCTGAATCATCCCGTCGAAAATGGGACCGATCAACTCATCCACCTGGACTTTCTTGTAGAACTCATCCACAAATACCTTTATGTCACTGAGGTTTTCTACGTCTTTTTTCATAGTTGTATTTGCTTTTTAACGGTGAAATGCTGGTAGGTCATGATTTATTTACCGCACCGCCATTCCATTCTGAAAAACTGAAATCTTTCACACAAAGATAGGTGTTGAAACGTTTTGATGGGTTATGTCGATCTCCAGCACGTAAACATTACAACGGTAAAACAATATTAGCTTAAAACATTACTAAATTTGCGGCATTATGGCAAAGATATCCATCAACCTGGCAACAGGTTCATTACAGAAGGAAGAGATCATCGTTGGAATAGACCTTGGAACAACCAATAGCTTAGTCGCCTTTATCAATCCGGATAAAAATCCGGTTGTAATCAATGATACCGGTAAGGGACTGCTGGTTCCGTCTGTCGTCCATTTTAATGCGCAGGGCGATGCCCTGGTCGGCAATGAAGCCAAACAATTCCTGATTACAGATCCTTCCAATACCATCTTCTCCGTGAAGCGCCTGCTTGGAAGATCCTATAAAGACGTTGCCGATCATCAGGATACATTCTCCTATAAGATCATCGACGACGACACCGAGTCTCTGGTAAAAATACAAGCTGGAGATCGCTTTTATACACCTATTGAACTATCTGCAGAGATCTTAAAAGAACTTAAAGCACGTGCGGAGCATGCGTTAAAGACGCCGGTTAACCGTGCCGTAATTACTGTTCCTGCATATTTTAACGACAGTCAGCGGCAAGCAACCCGGGATGCGGGAAGGCTGGCCGGCCTTGATGTCTTAAGGATTGTGAATGAGCCGACAGCCGCTAGTCTGGCATATGGTCTCGGCCTCGATCCAACCGAAGAAAAGACCATCGCCGTATACGATTTGGGCGGGGGTACATTTGACGTTTCGATTCTGGCGATTCAGAACGGCATCTTTGAAGTGCTATCAACCAATGGAAATACATTTCTGGGGGGTGACGACTTCGACCGGGCCATTGTACATTACTGGATAGAGAAAAATAACATAAGTGCAGAAGACCTGAGTACAAATCCGGGCCTGATGCAGAGCTTAAGGCTTAAAGCCGAGCAGGCGAAAATTGCATTGACCACACAGAACATCTTTAATGAACAGATGGGCGATATCTGGTGCAGCATTACCCGCATCACTTTTGAAGAGCTGATTGCTGCGAAAGTCAAAGAAACGCTCGCCTCATGCAAACAGGCCCTTGAAGATGCGAAGATTACCATTGCTGACATCGACGAAGTCGTGCTTGTAGGCGGTTCTACACGTACGCCATACGTGAAGCAACAGGTTGCAACGTTCTTCGGCCGGACACCACATGATCAGATTAACCCCGATGAGGTGGTGGCCCTGGGTGCAGCCATACAGGCAGATATTCTGGCCGGAAACCGTTCTGATATCCTGCTGCTCGACGTCACCCCACTTTCATTGGGCATCGAAACCATGGGCGGCTTGATGGATGTGATCATCCCAAGAAACGCAAAAGTACCTACCAAAGCCGGCCGCCAGTACACCACTTCCCTGGATGGCCAGGTAAATATGAAGATCTCCGTTTATCAGGGGGAACGTGACCTGGTCTCTGAAAACAGAAAGCTGGCAGAGTTTGACCTGAAAGGGATCCCATCTATGCCTGCAGGCTTCCCGAAAGTAGATATTAACTTTCTTTTAAATGCCGATGGCATCCTTACGGTTCAGGCCATTGAATTGCGCTCTGGTGTAAAACAAGAGATAGACATCACACCTTCTTACGGACTTTCTGATGAGACGGTAGAAAAGATGCTGATCGACTCCATCACGCATGCCAAAAGTGACGTGGAACAACGGATGCTGATCGAGGCCCGCAGTGAAGCAGAGCAACTGGTCTATACTGCAGAGCGATTCGTGGAGAAGAACGGCTTTGTACTTAAGGACGAAGAAAAATCTGAAACCCTCAACCATATTGCGGCGCTGAAAGAGGCACTGGGAACCGGGGATAAAGACACCATCCTCAAAAAAGCAGATGAGCTGAACGAATTTACCCGTCCGTTTGCGGAGCGGTTGATGGATATCGCTGTTTCTCAGGCAATGAAGGGCAAAAGTATAGAATAGGAAAAATATAGAATAAACGAACAGCGGCACCTGCCGTTGCAATAGCTTTACAAACATGAAACAGCTTTTCATCTTTGTAGGGCTATTTTTTTGCCTGATCTTCTTTGGTTCCTGGGGATTCTACGCCCATACGCGAATCAACCATCTGGCGGTATTCACACTGCCGCCGGGCCTGAGCCGTTTTTACAAGGCAAACATCACCTACATCGGCAAACATGCCGTAGATCCCGACAAAAGAAGGTACTCAGACACGCTGGAGGCACCAAGGCACTATCTAGATGTCGAGATCTACGCAGCCAACATCGACAGCATACCGGTCAAATGGGACGACGCCGTGCGAAAGTACGGACTGAACATGCTGAATAAGAACGGTATCCTGCCCTGGCACATTCAACGTAGCTATTACCGCCTGGTCAATGCTTTTAAAGAAAGAGATTCCATAAAGATCCTGCGGGCTTCTGCGTTCCTGGGGCACTACATCGGTGATGCCCATGTTCCATTACACACGACCGAGAACCACAATGGACAGCTTACAAACCAGCCTGGAATCCATGCATTCTGGGAGAGCCGGTTACCGGAACTTTTCGCAAATGATTACAGCTTTATAGTCGGAAAGGCGACCTACATCGATGATCCCTTGTCTGCGGCCTGGAAGATCGTGAAACACAGCCATACGCTCGTAGACAGTACGTTGAAAGCCGAAGCCGAACTCAGTGCAGCTTATCCGCGAAGAAAGAAGTATAGTTTTTCGGAACGCAAGGACCAGGTTACGAAGCAATTCTCTTCGAGCTATTCCAGGGCCTACAGCCTCAAAATGAACCACATGGTAGAGAAACAAATGCGCGCAGCGATCCTGTCTATTGGTTGCTTCTGGTATGCGGCCTGGGTAGACGCCGGGCAGCCTGTATTGGAAAATATGATAAAAGTGCCCGAATCGGTGCTTCAGCAGGAACGCGAAGAACGTCTGAACAACAAATATGAAAGTGGGAAGATTATTGGTAGAGAATTCTAACTCTCCACGACTTTTTTCTTCACGAACTTAGACCGTATTGCCGCAAATATTGCCGGGAAGAACGTCACAACTGCGATAACCAGAATTACAATCTCGAAGTTTTCCTTAACCACGGGAATCTGCCCCAGTAAGTACCCGGCAATTGCCAGACTGAAGATCCAGGCAACGCCACCGATGACGTTGTAAAAAGAAAACCTGCCGAAAGGCATTCTGGAGACGCCTGCAACAAAAGGAGCAATCGTTCTGAAAATAGGTAGAAACCGGCTAAAGATGATCGCTTTTCCGCCATGCTTCTCGAAAAATTCATGAGACTGATTGTAGTATTCCAGCTTGAGAAAGCGGTTGTCCTCCTTGAAAACCTTAACGCCAAGCAGGCTGCCAAGTTTGTAGTTCAGGGAATTCCCAAGGATTGCTGCAACAGTTAATATAAGTACCATCAACCAGATGTCCAGCCCGGTATTACCGCCGGCGATCAGGGTACCCATTGCAAATAATAGTGAATCACCCGGTAAAAAAGGTGTAACGACAAAACCAGTTTCCGCAAAAATGATCAGAAAAAGGATAAGGTATGTCCAGGTCTGGTAACTGCTAATAATTATTTCAAGATGCTTGTCTATATGCAACAAGAAATCTACAAACTGAGCTAAGAATTCCAAATGAAGTTTTTTTTCAAAAATATAAAATTAAAAGTAAACGCCCTAAGGCTTTTCTTTCTTAATACAACAGGAACGGTTTTATGACCTGAAAATTGTATTTGCATCCCAAAAGGCGACAAGGACATCTAACGTCCGGACCCGGGAAGCTCACATGACCTCTTCGCAATAGGTTCCGAACCAAATTGCGGTCCGCGGACAACTCATTTTCACCATTTGACACGCGTCATATGAACAGCACTTCAGGCTTGGTTCTGGTCTACCTTTGCCCTACCTCAGAGGTAGGGCAGAGGTAGAGCAAAGGTAAGGAGGAGGTAAGGAAAAGCTAAGGCAAACCAGGATATGACAACACAACTGTCCGGCAATGGAAACTAAATACATCCTGGTCGCTAGTATTTAATTACAAAATTCTGATACAGATTTTTAAAACTAGTACTACATTTGCTTAACACTGTTAGATTATTTATAACGGTACCATCAAATGGGAAGTAAAGAAAGAATTCAGCGGGTTAAAGAGGAAACAAGGGCCAACATACTTGATGCAGCCCTTGAAATTGTCAACGAAGACGGATGGCAGGCATTGAGTATGCGCAAAATTGCGGACAAGATCGAGTACACTGCGCCTATTATATATGAATACTTTACGAACAAAGAAGGCATTCTCCTCGAATTAACCAGGACCGGGAACGTTTTACTTTTGCAGGAATTTAAAGCAGCAAAAGCCAAACACACCTCCCCTGCCAAACAGCTTGAAGCCATGTGGATCGCCTATTGGAATTTTGCGTTTGAACATGAGCAGCTGTATAAACTGATGTTCGGTGTAGACACGAATTGTTGTGGAATGAAGACAACGCTTCCTGAAGCTGCAGCTGCACGTAAGCTTGTTCAGGATACCATTGCGGAGCTGATGACCGCAACTACGCCTTCGGACGATGTGATCTGCCGAAAGTACTATACCTTCTGGTCGGTGATTCATGGGCTGATTTCCATAAATATGGTTCAGAAAGGAACAAACGAAGAGATGAACCAATCTATATTGAAAGATGCATTGAAGGGTATCATCAGATCTATTAACGACTAAACTCTTTTTTTTATGGAATACTTAACACTGTTAAATTACCTACACACCCTAAGCTTCAGCATCAAAACACAAGTGATCACTAAAACTGCGTTTTTTTTAAGCACTTACTTAACAGTGTTAGATAAACTAAAGTCTTTAACGCGCTCATTTTAACCTCAATTATCAAAAATTTTTATGTCACCAGTTAACACCGTTAAACAAATTATCAACGTTATGAAAATCTCTGTATTACTCTTACCTATACTTCTGGCTGGCTGCGCAGGTGCGCCGCCCCCAGCCCCGGCACCTGAAGCGCAGTCACTCCCGGTTATTGCCATCAAAAACAGCGATGAAACAACTTATATGGAATACCCCGCTTCCATACAAGGGACGGTCGACCTCGAAATTCGTCCGCAGGTAAACGGCATCCTCGAAGCCATTTATGTAAATGAAGGTGCCATGGTTAAAAAGGGGCAGTCGTTGTTTAAGATCAATGCGCTTCCTTACATGGAAGCACTGAATAATGCAAAAGCGACGCTTCAGGCGGCTAAGGCAGCTGAAACCAATGCTCGCCTGGAAGTGGAAAAACTCAGTCCGCTGGTTAAAAACAAGGTGGTCTCCGATTTTCAGCTGAAAAGTGCCGTTGCAGCGCTGCAAGCCGCTCAGGCCAGTGTTGAACAGGCCAGAGCTGCAGTCGCTTCAGCCAAAATCAATGTAGGCTATACCCTGATCAAAGCTCCGGTAGATGGATATATCGGCCGCTTGCCGAAAAAACAGGGAAGCCTGGTTTCTGTTACCGATGCCTTACCGCTTACCCAGTTATCCGATGCACATGAGGTGCATGTATATTTCGCACTTGGAGAAGACGACTTTGTCGATTTCAATACCAAATATCCAGGCCGCACCATCGCCGATAAACTTAAAAGCTTACCCGGCGTATCATTGGTCTTAGCCGATCAAAGTGTTTACCCGTACGAAGGGCGGGTTGATATGGTGGACGGACAGTTTGACAAGCAAACCGGATCCATCGCACTTCGCGCGACGTTCCCCAACCAGCAGGGACTGCTTCGTTCGGGAAACACTGGAAAGGTCAGGTTAAGTCTGAAACATCAGAATGCGATCATGGTTCCTCAGGCATCTACCATAGAGGTGCAGGATAAAATGTTCGTGTACACCGTAAACGACACCAATAAGGTAAGTAAAACGCCAATTACCATTGCAGGTGCAAGCGGAACAAACTACCTGGTGAAAGAGGGACTGAAATCCGGCGACAGGATCGTTTTTGATGGCATAGACAAACTCAAAGATGGCGATGTCATTAAACCAGAGACCTCAAAAGCAGAAAATCTTAAAACGGCATCAAGATAATTTACAATCATTATGTTTAAAAAATTCATAGACAGACCTGTCTTAGCCACCGTTATATCCATCTTACTGGTCATACTCGGTATACTTGGATTAACAAAACTGCCCTTGCAGCAGTTCCCCGATATTGCGCCCCCGGCGGTCCAGGTTACAGCGCTGTATCCAGGTGCCAATGCAGAAACGGTGCTCCGTTCTGTAGCACCATCGCTGGAAGAATCCATTAACGGCGTTGAGAACATGAGCTACATGAGCTCCACCGCCAGTAACGATGGTTCCCTGGTGATCACCGTATATTTTAAGCTCGGAACCGACCCGGATCAGGCGGCAGTTAACGTTCAAAACCGCGTTTCCCAGGCAACCAGCCAGCTTCCTGCAGAAGTAATTCAGGCGGGTGTTACCACCGCCAAGCAGCAGAACAGCTTGATCATGGTACTCAGCATGTATACGGACGATGAGAAGGCTTACGACCAGACCTTTATGGCCAACTATGCGGCGATCAACCTGATTCCGGAGATCAAAAGGATCCAGGGTGTCGGCCAGGCGGCGATCTTTGGTGGTAGTAAGGATTATTCCATGCGTGTATGGCTGAACCCAGCGCAGATGGCCGCCTACAACCTAACGCCAAACGACGTAATATCCAAAATTAAAGACAAGAACCTGGAGGCCGCTCCGGGGATGTTTGGTGAGAGCAGCAAGAATGCTTTTCAGTATGTACTGAAGTATAAAGGTAAACTGACCAAGCCTCAGGAATATGAGAACATCATCATACGTTCCAACCCGGACGGGTCTTTTCTTCGCGTCAAGGATGTCGCAAGGTTGGAATTTGGTGCTTATACCTATTCCAGTTTGACACGAATTGATGGAAAACCCGGCTTAAACATCGGTATACAGCAACTTAGTGGTTCCAATGCGAACGACGTGCAGATTGCTATTGAGAAGTTCATGAAAAAAGCGGAAAAGGACTTCCCAAAAGGGATAAATTCTTTTGTTCTGTATAGCACGAAAGTATCCCTTGACCAATCCATAGAGCAGGTGATCCATACGCTAATCGAAGCCTTTATCCTCGTGTTTATCGTCGTTTTCATCTTCTTGCAGGATTTCCGCTCTACGCTGATACCAGCTATTGCGGTCCCTGTAGCCATTTTGGGTACCTTCTTCTTTATGAACCTGTTTGGGTTTTCCATCAACCTCCTCACCTTGTTCGCGTTGGTGCTGGCCATCGGGATCGTCGTGGATGATGCCATTGTGGTTGTAGAAGCGGTACATGCCAAGATGGAACACAAGAAGATCGGGCCAAAGCCTGCAACGGCAGCTGCGATGCATGAAATTACCGGCGCCATCATCTCCATTACCCTGGTGATGAGTGCGGTGTTCCTTCCGGTTGGGTTTATGGAAGGATCAACAGGCGTATTCTACAGGCAGTTTGCCTTTACGCTGGCCATTGCCATCGTAATCTCTGCAGTGAACGCACTAACACTAAGTCCTGCGCTTTGTGCCTTGTTTCTAAAGGAAGTTTCACATGACCATGCCGCTACCGGGGCAAACAGAACCTTTAAACAACGGTTTTTCGCAGGTTTCAACTCCAGCTTCGATTCCCTGACAAACAGATACCTCAGCAGCATCAGGTTCCTGATCCGTACCAAATGGGTTGGACTGGTTGGTTTAGCCGTAGTTGTGCTCACAACCGTATGGATGGTGAAAAAGACCCCTACTGGATTTATTCCTTCGGAAGATCAAGGCTTCCTTGCCATCGCAATGACAACACCAGCAGGGGCTTCTCTGGAAAGAAGTACGGCGATCGTTAAAGAAGCGGAAAAGGCGTTACAACCATTGCCTTTTACTAAGGTCTTCAATGCCCTTTCTGGTTTCAGTGTACTTACTTCCTCCACAAGCCCGTCGGCAGGAACATTCTTTATATTGCTAAAACCAGCTGCCGAACGTGGAGACGTGAAAGACATCAATGACATCATGAACATCGTCCGCGGAAAACTGGCGGCGATTAAAGGCGCAAACTTCTTTGTGTTTACCTTCCCTACCGTTCCTGGATTTAGTAACGTGGACGGATTGGATATGGTGCTGCAGGACAGAACGGGCGGTAAGCTCGACCGCTTCAGTGGTATTGCCAATAACTTCATCGCTGAGTTGATGAAGCGGCCTGAAATTGCCGTTGCATTTACATCCTTTAAAGCCGATTACCCACAGCTGGAGCTGGAGCTTGATGATGCCAAGGCAGAACAACTGGGCGTATCGACGAAAGATATATTACAAACCATGCAAGGATACTTCGGAAGTGTACAGGCATCCGATTTCAACCGCTTCGGTAAGTACTATCGCGTAATGGTTCAGGCGGACGTCGACGATCGTGCAGACCCTTCTGCTATGGACGGTGTGTACGTGAAGAACAGCAACGGAGAAAACGTGCCGATTAATACGCTGGTAAAACTGAAACGCGTTTACGGTACGGAAACAGCTTCCCGATACAACCTGTTTAACTCCATTGGTGTAAATGCAATTCCCAAACCGGGATACAGCTCCGG
Source organism: Pedobacter sp. (assembly GCA_045629455.1). Lineage (GTDB taxonomy): Bacteria > Bacteroidota > Bacteroidia > Sphingobacteriales > Sphingobacteriaceae > Pedobacter. The sequence continues at coordinate 20,245 of JAZQRI010000017.1, forward strand.
CGATGCCATTCGTGCGGTAGACGAGGTTGCCGCGCAGCAACTGCCTTCCGGCTTCTCACATGAATATTCCGGACTAACGAAGGAAGAGATTACTTCAGGCGGACAATCGGTCGTCATATTTACCTTGTGTCTGATCTTTGTTTACTTCCTGTTATCGGCACAATATGAAAGTTATGTATTGCCGCTGGCGGTAATACTTTCGATTCCTACAGGCGTTTTGGGCGTATTTATCGCCATCGGCTTAACCGGAATTGAGAATAACATCTATGTGCAGGTGGCACTGGTCATGCTGATTGGTTTGCTCGCCAAAAACGCAATTTTGATCGTCGAGTTTGCTGTGCAGCGCAGGCGTGCCGGGAAGTCGCTGGTAGCAGCGTCGATCGAAGCCGCGAAACTAAGGTTGCGACCAATTATTATGACCTCACTAGCCTTCATTGTCGGATTGATCCCGATGATGCGCGCAACAGGTCCTTCCGCACTGGGTAACCACTCGATCAGTATCGGCGCAGCCGGTGGAATGATCACCGGTGTAATACTGGGATTGTTCATTGTGCCCGTGCTGTTTGTCATCTTCCAATATGTTCAGGAGCGCATCACCGGCAAGCCCGAAGTTGCCGATCTGGATCTGCATGAAGAATCTGTTCACACCGTAAAATTTGCTAAAGAATATGAAACCGTTTAAATATATAACCACGGGCATCTTACTACTCATTGTTCTGGCGAGTTGTAAAGTATCCAAAAACATCGCTACCCCTACCGACGCAGCCCCAGGGGAATTCAGAGGGGCCAGTAGTAGTACTGCTGACACATTGAGCATTGCAAACCTGCCTTACAAGGATTTCTTCCGGGAAAAGATGATCAGAGACCTGATCGACACCGCCCTGGTCAGAAACTATGATATGCAAATCGCACTCAAAAACATTGAGTCTGCATCTATACTTTTCAAGCAAACCAAGTGGAACAACGTTCCCCAGTTGAATCTCAGCGTTTCTGCAAATAGCAGCAGACCGTCGGACAACAGCTTGAATGGACTACAGATCGGACAATTTTCCGATGTACGCCATATTGAAGACTACAATGCTTCGGTCGGATTAAGCTGGGAAGCGGACATCTGGCGTAAGATCGCCAATCAAAAAAATGCTGCAGGTGCCAACTACCTGCAATCTACTGAAGCGAGAAAAGCAGTTCAGACCCGGTTGGCAGCAGATGTAGCCCATTCGTTCTACAGGCTGATTATGCTGGATACCCAGATCGGCATTGCCCGCAAAAACCTGGCGCTGAACGACAGCACGCTGACCATCATAAAGCTCCAGTTTGATGCCGGACAGGTCACCTCTCTTGCGGTCCAGCAAGCTGAAGCCCAGCAACTCCGGGCAGCAGAAATCATCGCTCAGCTGGAGCAAAGCATAACCCTGGAGGAAAATGCCTTAAGTATTCTCACCGGCTCCTTCCCTAAGGGGATCGCCCGGACAGGAAAACTGGAGGACATCGCTTTGCAAAGTGAAACAGGCACCGGCATTCCTGCGGACCTCCTGGCGCAGCGCCCGGATGTGAGGATGGCGGAACTCGAGCTCACTAAAGCGAACGCACGTACCGGTATCACCAAGGCGAGCATGTATCCTTCGCTGGTCATCACGGCTAACGGTGGCCTGAACACCTTTACAGCGAGCAACTGGTTTAACATCCCGGCTTCGCTCTTTGGTGTAGTTGGTGCCGGATTAACGCAGCCCCTGTTTCAGCGCAAGCAGCTGAGAACACAGTATGAACTGGCCCTGGTTGACCGGGAGCGTACAGTCCTCGAATTCCGGGCTACTGTACTACAGGCCGTTGGAGAAGTATCGGATGAGCTTGGTAAAATCGACAGATTGAAAGCCCAATATGCGATTGCCGAGAACCGGGTGAAAGTGCTTCAAAGCGGCCTTAAAAACGCAAATTTATTATTCAAAAGTGGTATGGCAAACTACCTGGAAGTGATCACCGCGCAAAGCAATACGCTGCAAAGTGAGCTTGAACTTGCCGAAATTAAAACTGCCCAGCTCAATGCGGGCGTTGAACTCTATAGAGCCTTAGGAGGAGGCTGGCGATGAAAGACGAAACTACATATATGCCGGATCTATGGTCTGAAGTACTGACTTATTTGAAGACATCTCTGTCACCGGCTGACCGAAAAGAATCGACAATCAAGTCCACTGACCTACGGAAGGTGTACATCTTCAAAACTTCCGTTGCAGGGTTTGCGGATGTACTTAAAATTGATCACGACCTCTCGAAGCTCGTGGGCAGCAAAGGCTGGAGCATCGATCTCGATGATGAAGACAAAGTGCTACGGGTTGTATGCAGCCCCGATCAGGCCAAAAAGATCGTGAATATCCTGCAGGAAAATGGATATGGCTGTACACCAATGCCCTATTAAAAGCCACCCAGTTCTTTTCTTAACAAAAACAGCAAAAAAAATGGCCCGGTTGCAAAACCGGGCCATTTGTATGTTAAGGTAAATACTTAGTTGTAATTGTTCAGCATAACAGGCATGACCAGCATCAGAACATCTTCGTTCTCATCATTTGTTTGCGGGATCAGTAATCCGGCTCTGTTTGGCGTAGATAGCTCCAGCGTTACTTCCTCACCAGAAAGATTGCCAAGCATCTCGATTAAGAAACGGGCATTAAATCCAATTTCAAGATCCTCACCTTCATACTGGCAGCTCAAACGTTCATGGGCCTCATTTGCAAAGTCAAGATCCTCTGAGGAAATATTCAATTCACTGCCATTAATTTTTAAACGCACCTGGTGGGTGGTCTTGTTGGCGAAAATTACAACCCGTCTTAAGGTGTTTAGAAATAAAGCACGGTCTATGATCAGTTTATTTGGGTTATTGGCTGGAATTACAGCTTCGTAATCCGGATAGCGCTCGTCAATTAAACGGCAAACCAGATTGATGTTCTCAAATTTAAAGAAAGCACTTGTTGCGTTGTAATCGACAGAAACATTGACGTCCGTTGACGGCAAAGCTGCTTTCAACAAGGTTAAAGCCTTTTTTGGAAGGATGAAAGATGCATTCTTATCTGCTTTGCTGTCTTTACGTCTGTACCGTACCAGTTTATGTGCATCCGTAGCGACGAAAGTAATGTGCTGGTCTGACAACTGGCAAAATACCCCTGTCATTGCCGGGCGCAGCTCATCGCTGCTCACCGCAAAGATGGTTTTCGTAATGGCTTCGGTAAGCACTGAAGCTGGAAGGTTCACGGATGATGCATTTTCGACCACTGGGATCTTCGGGAAATCATCTCCGTTTTCACCACTCAACTTATATTTACCATCACCCGCACTAATCTCAATCACAAAGGAACTGTCGTCGATGTTAAAGGAGATTGGCTGGTCAGGTAGTGTTTTCAACGTATCCAACAATATTCTCGCAGGTATAGCGACTTTTCCACCTTCTTTAGACTCTACCGGCAAAGAGGTTGTCATGCTGGTCTGTAAATCTGTTGCAGAAATGGTCAGGTTACCGTCTTTGATCTCAAAAAGAAAGTTTTCAAGAATTGGCAAAACCGTACTGCTGCTTGAAGCACCGTTTACCGTTTGTAAATGTTTCAGAAGTGTAGAAGTGGATACGATAAATCTCATAGTATGATTATGTCAGTTTCAAAAATATATAAAATTACCTTGCATACTTATGTTTGCGGTAATAATGTTGAAAAATCGCGAATAATATCAACATTAGTAACGGCAGCGCCGTATTGAGCAACTGCCAGGTTAATTTTCCCGAGCGCACAGCCGTCTTATCCAACAGGCGGATCTTGACGTCTTTGTTCCGGAGGTCAATAAGATTGTCATCGTTGGACAGGTAATCCGCAATGTTAAGCAGCAATGCTTTGTTGCCGTAATTACGCTGGCTAAACCGGTCAAAGCCCAACGGAAATACCGAATTGTCCTTCGCGCTCACCTGGTTCTTAAACACGTCGCCATCACCGATAACGATCATTTTTGTTGGCTTGCTAACGCTTTGGTTGCTATACGGTTCGGTAATGCCATCCGGCAGACCGCGGTTGAGAAACACAGATGGAAAATTTCCTTCCATCAGCACGCCGGCAGGCTGGGGCACGCTCGCGTATTCGCGCGGATCGGGCTGTTCGGCAACCATTTGGAGGGATAGCATTTTGGGCGCATTGTGTACTTTATTATACGGAGAGGTAAAAAGTATGATTTTCTTCGCGATGCCCTTTACACCAATGGTATCGACCGTGCTTAGGAATTCACTTCGAACACCATCAATGTTCCTGACCAGACCACTTGCTGTGTCCGGCATCAGGATTGGAAAATATACCCAGGGTGCCATTTGAATCTGACTTTCCTGTCCGCCGCCCATCGCCAGCGGAATCTCCACGCAGTTGGCATCGGCAACCAGGTTATAATTGATGCGTGCACCGTAGGTAAACAGCATATCATCCAGGTTCAGTGACTTATTGAATGCCAGCTGCTCGCTTTTTCCTTTCAGGCTATCCAGATCTGCACTCACCTGGTCTATACTCCAGACCACCCGCCCGCCATTCATCACAAAATAATTGAGCTTATACTTTTCAGCTTCCGTAAACGCCACCTGCGGCTTAACGACAAACAGCAATTTCAACTTATCCAGCCCAGCCTGGTCAATCACTTTTAAATCAACCCTGCCAACTTCATAAGTACTGGAAAGGCTCTTAATGGCATCGCCTAAATACAAGTCATCGAGCTCGCCATTGCCTTCTGTAAAGCCAATACGTGGATTCTCGCCCGTCACTACTTTCTTGATGGCCGAGGTAAAACTATATTCCAGGTTCTGAATGGAATTGTTGATGTTTTCTTCATAACTCCCGGATGCATCCATATTCTGCAGCAGCTTGATCGGCACCTGCCGCCCGTTCGCCGAGACGATGGCCATCGGAAAGATGGTCTTCTGTGCAAAGCCATTGTCATTCTTAATGTTTAAGGTTGTCGGCTCTACACCGATGGAATACAGGCGGCTAATTACCGTATCCTGTTCCACCAGCGGCAAACCGGATATCGGATCTGTAAAAACAACGTTGAGGTTAACCGTCGAAGAAGCTTTATAGTCAGAAAGCAGATCCTGGGTTGCATTCCGCAGTCGTTTGAAGGCCGCGGGCAAATCGCCGTCCAGAAATACTGTGATGTTAATTTCCTGATCCGCCTTGCCAAGCACCTGTTTCGACTTTTCCGTTAATGTGAAGCGTTTCTCTTTGGTAAAGTCAAACCGCGTATAAACGTATTGCGCAGCAACATTGACCAGCACGACAACAACAATGGAAATAATCAATGTAAGCGATCTGCTGTTCTTTACCATTTTCTGCCCCCCAAAATGTAGTGCGTGATCACTAGAAAAAGCCCCACAACAGACAAGAAGTACACCGCGTCGCGGGTGTCAAGCACCCCTCTGCTGAGCGACTGGTAATGTTCGTTGATGCTAAAGAAAATCAAGGTCTCTTCCAGTGCTTTCAACGCCTCGATTTTGGCCATAGCATCAAAGCCATTGTAGGCCAAAAAGCAAATGAATACGGCAATAGCAAAGGCAACGACCTGGTTTTTGGTTATCGAGGAGCAGAAAGTCCCGATTGCTGTAAAGGAAGCGCCCAGCAGCAGCAAACCAATGTACGAGCCGATGATGGCACCAGTGTCTACATTCCCGGCTGGCATCGACAGTTGATAAATAGAAAAATAATAAACCAACGTAGGAACCAGCGCGAACAGCACGAGCACCAGGCAGGCCAGGTATTTCCCCAAGAGGATCTGCCAATCCGTTAGCGGCCGTGTGGCTAGCAGAATAAACGTGCCTTCCCTCCGCTCCTCTGCAAAAGACCGCATGGTGATCGCCGGAATAAGGAACATGAAAAGAAAAGGTGCCAGGCTAAAGAAACCAGTAAGTTCCGCATAGCCATAATCCAGAATGGAGGTGTCCGGAAATAACCAGAGCAGCAAACCTGCCGCCAGCAAAAACACGCCGATGGTAATATACGCCATCAGTGAGTTAAGTAAACTGAATAATTCTCTTTTAAATACTGCGTACATGTATTTCTTTAGTCAGATCGGAGATTCTTTAATCAGGCCGAAGGTAAAAAATATTCGCTCAGGAAGTTAGTTTTCTGAAGATGTCTTCCAGGGAATCCGATTGCTGCGCTTTCTTTAAGTCTTCAATGGAAGCGTTGGCAACAATTTTTCCTTTATGGATGATAATGACATCGTCACATACCGCTTCCACTTCCTGCATGATGTGGGTAGACAAGATAACCGTAATGTTCTTACCCAGCTTCTTTATTAAAGCGCGTATTTCCAGCAGCTGATTGGGATCGAGGCCGGAAGTCGGTTCATCCAGGATAAGAACCTCAGGACTGTGTATAATCGCCTGTGCCAGGCCGACACGCTGCTTATATCCCTTCGACAACATGGCTATTTTCTTGAACTGTTCGTCGTTCAGTCCTACATCAGTGATCGTTTGCGCAACTTTTTCCTTTGGAGCTGCCAACCCGTATGTATTGGCGACAAACATCAGAAACTCTTTCACATACATGTCTGTGTACAATGGGGTTTGTTCCGGCAGGTACCCCATCAGGCGTTTGACATTAAGGCTTTGCCGCTGCACATCAAGACCGCAAAGTTCTGCAGTACCGGATGAAGGCTGCAGATACCCCGCAAGCATCTTCATGGTTGTGGACTTACCTGCACCATTTGGCCCCAGCAATCCCAGAATACGCCCCTTCGCAGCCGTGAAGCTGATCGCATCTACGGCTTTCTGTGCACCGTAATGTTTGCTTAATGCATGAACCTTAATGCTCACCTTACTTAATCTTTACGTATTTGGAACTTATTCTATGGTCTTTGCGAAACTGATCCAGTTCCTTGCCCGCAGCGATCACTTCATCCGAAGATAAAATATCCGCCCCGTCAGCAACCAGATTGTAGAAGACCTTTTTACCGGAATTGGCAAGTGCACTGTTGTCCAGGTTGCCCATAGTACCTAAGATACAGGAAATGCCCTTGCTGTGCAGAAATTCATATACGGATTGGTCCGGAGCAGACACGCCAACAAACGCAACAATCCGGTTGTTGGGAACACCCATTGCGTTTAAGCGGTCCAGATCTTCTTTTCCGCGCACAGAAGCCGAGATCATGAGATCCGGCGCCAGCTGATGCACCTCCGCAGCCTGATTTGCATTGTAAGTGATGATGATCGAGTTGCTTTCTGACTTGGTTTTGCGCACTTCATTGATCACTTTAGCGAAAGGAACGCCCTTCTTAATGTCAATGGTAAACAGTGCTTTCCCCTTTCCCCAGGTCAACACCTGTTCAAGCGTAGGGATCCTGAAGCTGGTAAGTGTGCCTTCTGCGTCTTTCAGACGGATACTTTGAAGTTCCGAGTAGGTGTAATCCCCAATCGGTCCAGTGCCGGTTGTCGTACGTTCCAGGCGGTCATCGTGCATGATCACCAATGCAGAATCTTTACTCAGAGCCACATCAAACTCTATGACAACAGGCTGGTACGATGTTGCATTTTCAAAGGTTTCCACGCAGTTTTCAGGGTAACCTTTCATCGGACCTCCCCGATGGACACTTATTAAGGGGTATGTTCTTTTTTTTGCATCCAGAAACTGCTGCAATTCAGTGGTATTCTTAAAAGAGAGGTATTGTTTATGCTGTGCCTGGCTGGAAAAATAAAAGAAGCAGGCCGCAAGGAGCAAAAGATTGAATTCTTTCATGGCCAAAAGTAACCCCAACTTTCTATATTTGCAATATTATGGCTAAATCTAATAACGACGAACAATTCAAAAATGTAATATCACACGCTAAGGAATACGGTTTTGTATTTCAAAGCAGCGAAATTTATGACGGACTAAGTGCAGTATATGATTACGGGCAACTGGGCGCTGAATTAAAAAATAACATTAAAACGTATTGGTGGAAAGCCATGGTACAGATGCATGAGAACATTGTGGGCATTGATTCCGCAATATTTATGCATCCGAAAGTATGGAAAGCAAGTGGTCACGTGGATGGTTTTAACGACCCGATGATCGACAACAAAGATTCTAAAAAGAGATACCGTGCCGACCAGTTGCTGGAGGACAAAATAGCCCGTTACGAAAAAGACGGCAAAACCGATAAGGCGGCAGCCTTGCAGGCTGATATGGATGCAGCGCTTCAGGGAGACGATCTGCCTCGCTTAAAAGCCTTGATTGAAGAACATGAAATTGCCTGCCCGGTAAGCGGAACGCGCAACTGGACTGAAGTACGTCAGTTTAACCTGATGTTCAGCACCCAGTTCGGGGCCATGTCAGAAGGATCTGATGAAGTATACCTGCGCCCGGAAACGGCACAGGGAATTTTCGTAAACTTCTTAAATGTTCAGAAATCCGGCAGGATGAAGATCCCCTTTGGAATTGCCCAGATCGGCAAGGCCTTCCGTAATGAAGTGATCGCAAGACAGTTCATCATGCGTATGCGTGAATTCGAGCAAATGGAGATGCAGTTCTTTGTGCGTCCCGGTGAAGATGAAAAGTGGTTCGCCTACTGGAAAGAAGCACGCCTGAAATGGCACCTTGCCTTAGGCAATGATCCGGAAAAGTATCGCTTCCATGATCATGCGAAGCTTGCACATTACGCAAATGCTGCGACTGATATCGAGTTTGAATTCCCGTTTGGATTTAAGGAGGTGGAAGGAATCCACAGCCGTACAGATTTCGACTTAACACAGCACCAGGAATTCTCTGGAAAGAAAATGCAGTATTTCGACAACGATCTGAACGAAGAAGGCAAGCCATATGGCAACTATGTGCCGTATGTAATTGAGACCTCTATCGGACTGGACCGCATGTTCCTGCTCACGATGATCAATGCGTTTGAAGAGCAGGATTTAAGCGAGGGCGAGAAAAAGGACAGCAGAACCCTGTTGAGACTACACCCTTGCCTGGCGCCAATAAAAGTGGCCATATTCCCATTAACCAAGAAAGATGGATTGCCAGATAAAGCGAGGGAAATTATGAATAGTCTGAAGCTAGACTTCAACTGTATCTATGAAGAAAAAGATGCCATTGGTAAGCGTTACCGCAGACAAGATGCGATCGGTACACCTTTCTGCTTAACAGTAGATCATCAGACTCTAGAAGACAATACCGTAACCATCCGCCATCGCGACACCATGGAACAGCAACGGATTGAGATCAAGGATCTCGAGCCAATTATTTCAAGCAAAGTAAGCTGGAAAAATTTATTGAGATAGTAGACCAACGCATTGTCTTAAGTTACTAAAGCATCACCAATGACACAAAGCCCCCAGGATCTGGGGGCTTTGCTTTTAAACGACAACTTATGTTTATAACCGATGCCCCCACTTGCCTCCTATTTTTAGTTGCGGACTACATCTTTACGTTACAAACAGCACCTTTTTACTAACTTGCTTCGATAGTCATGGGCGCAAAAGTTATCCGGTTTATCTTCTTCGGCAATTATTTCATCGGCATCCTTGCTGTTGCGCTGACCATCGAAGCAACCCTACAGCTGGGTGTGCCTTTCAATTCCCTGGCATACTACGCACTCCTCTTCGTTGCGCCTATTGTGTATTACACACATGCCTATATGGGCGCGCTGCGCTTAACCCGGTCCAGTAATCCCAGGGTGGCCTGGTACATCAAACATCAAAAGTTCCTGAAGTGGAGCCAGTGGATACTTTCCGTGCTGAGCGTCGCGATCTTCCTTTTTCTGTTTACAACCAACTTTCGGCACATTTTACAACTTCCCGCAGGCTACTGGATTATCGTACTGGGCATTCTTTCCGTGGCTTTTTTGTATTATGGATTGCTGCCGTCTTATTTCTTCAACCTGAACTTGCGGAACACCGGATGGCTCAAACCGTTTATTATTGGCTTTATCTGGGCCTGCACCGCAAATGTATTGCCTCTTATTTTACTGAAGATTGAATCTGGTATGGAATTTCCGACAGACATCCTGTGGGTTTGGCTATTCGTTAAAAACTGGATGTTCTGCACGGTAAATGCGATCATGTTTGACATAAAAGACTATGCTATAGATTCAAATAAGGAATTGAAGACCTTTGTGGTGCGTATCGGAATACGTAGAACGATCCTTTACATCCTGATTCCACTGCTGTTTATTGGCGTGTTTTCCCTCATTGTCTTCACCAGCTATGAACATTTTCCGCTGTTAACGGTCATTCTAAACCTGATCCCCTTGGTCTTAACACTGCTGGTCGCCTACTCCATGCAGCATAAAAGACAAATTTTATACTATCTGATAGTTATCGATGGATTGATTCTTGTCAAAGCTTTGTGTGGCATTCTGGGTGCATTGATCAGACGGTAATGAAGATTCCAATCAAACAGTACTGAACATGGAGCTGAACAACTACGACAGGACCGCCGGATTTTACGACTCCCTCGGCAGGACTGTATTCTTCCGTACCCAGATCAATGCGCAGGCTGCACAATTGAAGTTTATTCGTTCCGGAGCCAAGGTGTTGATCGTTGGCGGCGGGACAGGGTGGATACTGGAAGAAATCGCGAAAGTGCACCCGGCGGGATTGCACATCACCTACATAGAGATATCTGGGAAAATGCTGGCCAGGGCTAAGAAACGAAACACCGGGGCCAATAACGTACGCTTTGTCCATTCCGCGATGGAGACCTATGCTGAAGACGATCAATATGATGTGATACAAACCGGATTCTTGTTTGATAATTTTTCTCGAGACAGAATCAATCATGTGTTCTTAAATATACATGAGCTATTGAAATCAGATGGATTATGGCTTTTTTCCGATTTCAATTACCATCCGGAATCCGGCAAGTTCTGGCAGGGCATGCTGCTGAAAATGATGTACTTTTTCTTTCGTAACCTGGCCAACGTCGAAGCGGACAAACTCATCGACATCTGCCCCTGGTTCCACCAGAAAGGGTACATAGCTATTGATCAGCAATGCTACTACCAGTACTTTATTAAATCAATTATTTTCCAGAAACCAGGAAAATCCCTACCTTCATCTAAAATTTGAAATTATGACTAACATTGAAATAGCGAGCATTATCGGCGGGTTGAGTTTAATCGTATTTATTACTGCTTTATACCTTACTTTCGTTAAAAACAAAACCCATTAAAGATCTCATCTTTAATATATGGAAGATGTAAAGCCGCTGATACAGCTCAATCCAATTGAACAACGAATTCTTGGCTCCCTGCTTGAAAAAAGTAAAACGACGCCAGATTACTACCCGATGTCTATCAATTCGTTGACGGCTGCCTGCAATCAGAAAACTTCCCGCAATCCTGTTGTCAGTTACGACGAAGAAACTGTAACCCTGGCACTAAACAGCCTCAAAATTAAGGGGCTGTCCAGCACTGTAACCGGAGCGGGCAGCAGGACCGTGAAATGGAAACACAATCTTGCCATCGTCTACCCCCTACTCCCATCGGAACTTGCAGTCATCTGTTTACTCCTGTTGAGAGGGCCCTCCACCCCAGGTGAAATCAACACAAACTCCGGCAGGATTTATGAGTTTGATACCATTGAAGAGGTGCAGGCAACGCTTCAGAAGCTTGCGGACGGCGCCCCTGCCTTTGTGCGCCAGCTTCCCAAAAAAGCGGGTCAGAAAGAGATGCGCTTCATGCATCTTTTCGGCGGAGACCAGCCGGAGGAAGTTGCGGAGGCTGAATCAATTGCTACTTCCAGCTCAGATCTTGAAGAAAGAGTTGCCAAACTCGAACAGGAAGTTCTGGAGCTAAAAGAGATGGTTAATCTGCTAATCAGCTAAGCGTCGCTACCGACAAGCGATGTATATTTAATTCAAATCAAATAAACTTTCTGCCCGTTTTGATGTCTCTACTAACGAATACCGGGTAGTAAACACCCAAGTATTACGTTAACGAACATGAAATCTATCTTAATTTCCCTTATATTAATCTGCCCCTTTGTACTGCGGGCATCCGACATAACACCAATCACCGAAAGGCCACCCTCAAGGGAAAGGTGGAGCACGGCAGAGCTGGATCTTGCAAACACCGCCAAAAATATCGACTATTTATCCAACGAGGAGAAGAATATCATATTTTATATGAACCTCGCACGTATGGATGGAACCAAGTTTTTCAACACCTACTTTCAGGACTTTGTTGATTCCCACAACGTGCAGATGAAGAAGTACAGCAACTACAAGGATCTGAAAGTAAATCGGTATGACGCTTATTACCGCGGCTTGGAGCAGGACCTTAAAAGAGCCAAAAACCTTGGTCTGTTGTACCCAGATGAAACGTTAACCTATATTGCTGACCAACACGGAAAGGACATGAACAAGCGTAACCTTGCCGGGCACAACTCTTCAGATGGACGGACGATGGTCGACCGCATTGGAAAATATTACAAGAACCATGGCATGGCCGAGAACCTCGCTTTTGGATTCTCAAATGGCCTCGCGAACGTGTGTATGTTGCTACTGGATACCGGAATTCCCGATGTAGGGCATCGGAAAAACATTTTGAACTCAACGTTAGGCTTAAATATTGTTGGGGTGAGCATTCAGCCACACCCGCACTATAAGTTTTCGGCCACCATTGATTTTGTGGCCAATCCCGGCCTTAAAGTGAATTAGCAGTTACGGGCTTGTACCAGGGATGCGCCTGCACCCTGGTAATTTCAGGCTTCCCAATATCTGTGAGTATACGCCTTGCAGAAACCAATGACATCCTTTCCCGAACGTCATAGTCAGCATCTGAAGGTTTCAGGCTGCTGATCATAACCATACCAAGTGCCTGAATAAACTTACCATCCCCAATATAAATGGCGGTATGCGTGACCCGTCCATTTTGTATCCCTTTTAACTTTGCCGCCGAAAAGAATAGCAGGTCTCCTGCTTTTAAGTTCTTCAGACACTTGTCAAGGTCTATCGAATCCTTTTCCTCTATATCCACTTTGGTTCCAACAAGCGCCTGCTGAGAAGCGTCCCTTGGGATAATCACGCCATTCAGGAAATAACTGGTCTTCGTAAAGCCACTGCAATCCATACCTTTTAACGAAGTTCCACCCCATAGATACGGCACACCGATCAGCCGTTCCGCGGTTTTGAGAATCTGACCGGCAGAAGCACTGCTTTTCGAACCCCAGCTTTCAAACAGTTGTGCATCGGCCTTTTGAACATAAGCTACTCGCTGATCCGGATAGGAAACCTTGTAAAACTTTTTATCTTCAGAAAGAACCTCCAACAAATTTCCCGCAACCAGATCGGACACGCGGCGGGCATTTACATTGGCTTCACTGTATGCATTTCCATAATCGGCCGTGAAGATCACCTTCTTCGCACCCTGCCATTTACGAAAGGTTAAGCTGTCCATTTGTGCGACTGCACGTGCCTCCGTGTAGGAGAGGTAACCATCCGGTGTGCGCACCAGAAAATAGCCATCTTCCTTCTTCAGTATCCGAACAGGTGTTCCAAGGAGCATCTGCGTCATCATCTCGGGTGTGTGACCAGGACTGCGCCTGTTGTTGGTCACGGATAAATTTGCGAGGCCGTAGGTTAAGCCCTTTAAATCATTAGCCGGCAGCAAGGAGGTAACCAATTTGAGATCCTTGTATTTCGCGGGCTGCGCAATGTAAGCCTCCAGCGCATCTGCTGAACTGCTTTCTACATGAACCGTGTCGCCTTTCCGTTCTGCTTTAAAGTATACAGACCTTGAATCTGGTGCATACTCCTTTCGGATAGATTCTGCAAGGTTACGGTAACTTATGGTGTCTGTTTGTGCCTGAGCACCGATTGAAAACAGGCAGCTGATCAGCGCGATGTAAAGGTATTTCATTGAGATTAATTGCTTTTTTAAAAACCACAAAGTAGTCAGAAGCCCGACGTATTGCGTCCTGCAGACGCTAAGCTCAAGATCACTTCATAATAAATACTAAGTTACGCTTACTTTCGTTTCACCCTATACACGGCTTGTAAATTATTCCTTACAGGCTCAAAATTTCCCTCGCAATGCCTACTTTCGCAGTCAAACATGCGTAAAATCCTTTTAAGCTTAATAGATTTTTTCTATCCGCCGTTCTCACGCTGGCTTTCCGTACATACTTTCCGCTACATCGTGTCCGGTGGTACAACAATGATGATTGGCATCGTGGTTTATTATATTGCCTACAACTTCATCCTTAAGCAGCAACATGTGCGTATCGGCTCTTTACTGGTTACCGCGCCTATTGCTGCTCTGGCCATTGAATCCGTCATTACCTTCGCAATCGGATTCATTCTGAACAAGTACCTCGTATTCACCCAGTCTAATTTAAAGGGCCGGATTCAATTGTTCCGCTACGGTTCTGTTGTAGCGACTAACATTCTACTGAACTATGCCTTTATTAAGGTGCTTGTGGAAGCTTTCCATTTTTACCCCACTATTTCTAAGATCCTGACTTCCCTGATTCTGGCATTCTTCAGTTATTTTTCCCAGAAACACTTTAGTTTCCGTGTCAAAAAATAAACTATAGCGAAGCATTAGCCGTTTATATTTGTTTACCCCTGGTAAACGCCTATATTGGCCAGATACGAAGATCACAACGTAATGAGCGATTCTAACGACTTTAACAATCCACAGGTTGCCGGCTTGCCGAAACATCTGCGGCAGTTCATCGTTGAGCAACACTACGAAAAGTACACGCCCATCGACCAGGCTGTCTGGCGCTACGTCATGCGTCAGAATTACAGTTATCTAAAGGATGTTGCCTACTATCCATACATCAAGGGGCTGCAACGTGCAGGTCTGAGTATCGAGTACATTCCAGATCTGCAAACCATGAACGACAACCTCGGAAGACTGGGCTGGGGAGCAGTAACGGTCGACGGTTTCATCCCTCCGGCAGCATTTATGGAGTATCAGGCGTATCGAGTGCTGGTGATCGCAGCCGATATCCGCCAGATCAATCACATTGAATATACCCCTGCACCTGACATAATTCACGAGTCTGCGGGGCATGCGCCGATCATCGCAGATGCGGCCTACAACAATTATCTGAGTTATATCGGATCTATCGGATCCAAGGCGATGTTCTCCGCCAAAGACTTTGAGCTTTATGAAGCCATCCGGCACTTGTCCATCCTCAAAGAGGCGGTACACACGGATGGATCGGAGATTGCAAGAGCAGAGCAAAATCTTCAGACCATTGCGGAGAACATGGGTGAACCTTCTGAGATGGCGCTGCTAAGCCGCCTGCATTGGTGGACGGTGGAGTACGGGCTGATCGGAACGTTGGAGAATCCAAAGATCTATGGCGCCGGGCTGCTTTCTTCGATCGGGGAAAGTGCCAGCTGCATGTCTTCGGAGGTAAAGAAGCTTCCATATACCATTGACACGATAAACTATCCATACGACATCACCAAAACGCAACCGCAACTCTTTGTCACGGAGAGCTTCCTGAATCTTTCTCATGTATTGGAACAGTTTGCCGATACCATGGCATTCCGCCGTGGCGGTGCGGAAAGCATAAAAAAAGCAGTAGCCTCTAAGAACCCTGCAACAGCCGTTTACAGCTCCGGCTTACAGGTTACCGGTGTATTTACAGACTTTGGCGTGGATGATCAGGGTCAGCTTACGTTTATCAAGACGTCCGGCCCTTCGGCCCTTTCCGTAGACAACAAACAATTGGAAGGACACAACAAGCACTACCATAAGGATGGTTTTTCCTCCCCTGTAGGACGCCTGGAAGGGCATACAAAAGGACTTGAAGACCTGAGTGATGCAGAATTGCAGGCAGAAGGTATCCAGCAGGGCGCATACGTTTCCCTACGTTTTGAAAGCGGGATTACCGTTCAGGGCACCGTCCTGACAACGCTAAACCACCTGGGTAAAACCATATTAATTACATTTGGCGATTGTACCGTGCGCGAGAAAAGTGGCAACATCCTCTTTCAGCCGGAATGGGGGGTTTACGATATGGCCGTGGGTGAGAAGATTGTGTCCGTCTTCAATGGTGCCGCAGATAAGGACGCCTATGAAGAGCTTACACACGTAAGCGTTAAGCAAACGTTTAAAGTAGCGTACGACTTGCAAACCCAGAAGCTTCACAATATTTATGGAGCCGTTCGAAAGATAAGGGAGGACGACGAAGGGTACGAAGCGCTTGTGACCTTTGTGCACATGCTGAAGGCAGAACATCAGAACGACTGGCTCTGTGCCATGGAAGTACTGGAGATCCTCTACCATAAGAAGATATATCCGGAACTCGAACAGAACCTAAGAGACTGGCTTCAGGAGAAAGCCGCGCGGACCCCCGGACAGGCAAAACTGATTGCTGATGGCTTACATGTCATCGCAAATCCGGTCACACAGTTAATCATAGAAGACGACATCTAAATTATAAAAGCAATACATGAACATTATCATCACAGGCGCCAGCAGTGGAATCGGATTTGAAACAGCCCTGGAACTTACATTAGACTCGAAGAATACAATCGTGGCCCTCGCCCGCTCTGCGGACAAACTCCGTAAGCTACTTGAAATTGCCAAAGGAATTAATCCCAACTGCAACCTGCTGCCGGTGGAATTCGATATTGTTAAGGACGATTATGCCGCTCTTGTACCATTCTTAAAGCAACGCCTCGGCAGCGTAGAGATCCTGATAAACAATGCCGGTGCGTTGATCAATAAGCCGTTCCTGGAAACGAGTGCGTCAGATCTGGCGGAGATGTTTGAAAGCAATGTACTTGGGCATTTCAATATGATCCAGCAGGTCTATCCGCTGATGAATGCAGGCAGCCACATTGTAAACATCGGAAGCATGGGCGGCTATCAGGGAAGCGTTAAGTTCCCCGGACTGTCAGCCTATTCCTCCAGTAAGTCTGCCTTGCACACCCTTACAGAATGCCTGGCCTTTGAGCTGGCCGACACTGGCATTAAAATCAACTGCCTTGCATTGGGCTCCGCCCAGACAGAAATGCTCGAAGCCGCTTTCCCGGGATATGAATCACCAGTGATGGCGTTTGAAATGGGTAAGTATGTTGCCGACTTTGCCCGTACCGGCCAGAAGTTCTTCAACGGTAAGGTGCTGCCGGTTGCTGTGACAACGCCTTAATTGGTGCATCGCTAAAGTTAATCCAGCAAAACAATTTTCAAGGCATCAGGAACATTCCCCCGCCTTAAAAATTGTTTTGCCAGATCATGCAGCTCCCGCGTTCTGGTATTTGCATCCCCAATGGTGGCGTCCAGAACCTCTTTTACTGCAGGATCATTACGCATGTTGTCAATCTCTTCGGCCGTCGGCATTCCCGCAGCATTACCCAGCATTCCAAGTTCATTACCCGTAAGCTCGGTAGAGTGCCGTACCTGGTAAGGCAATGCATCTACTCCGATGCCCATCGTCGTTAAAGGTTTGGGAACTTTAAACAAGCTTTCCGGCGTCACCCTGCAGTACCAGTCGCCACCAAGCCGCGCCACCAGATCGATCTTCTCCTGGTCTATTTTACCATCCGCATCCAGAATTTCGTCTTTGATGTGTATGATCTTCACCTCGGCAAGAACCAGATTTCCTGCACCGGCCTGTGTTCCCAGGGGGATCACCTGTGTGATGAGACATTCCATCTGTACAGGCGCTTCTGCCACGCGGGGTGGTCGCACCAACTGCGAAGGCAGCATGGTAAAGCCTGCTTTGTCAAACTCATTAATGCCTCTAGCATATTCTGTGCTCGCCAGGCTCGTTTGTTGAACCATGGCATAATTCACCACATTGATCACGCATTCCTGTATTTCCATAAGGTTCTCCAGGGTGTGCTTCGTAGTATTGTCCCGCACCCGCCTTGCCGGGGAGAAAGCGCAGACCGGCGGATTGGTGCCAAACATATTGAAGAAGCTAAAGGGGCTCAGGTTGATGTTTCCGGCCAGATCAATGGTAGATGCGAAGCAGATGGGACGCGGTGCAACGGCATAATGCAAATAATTCTGCAACTGTGCCGCGCTTAGATCTTCGGTATGTATGCTGACCATTATTTTTTCAGTGCCAGGATAGAAAAATCTGTATCTGCCTTGCTGATGGTGTTGTTCAGGATGCCCAGGCCAGTGATCTTCATTTCCACGATATCGCCATCCTTGAGCCATTGGGACGTATAATCGGGATCATTTAACAATCCGGTGCCATTGAGCTCCAGAAAGCATCCGCTGCCTACCGTTCCCGACCCGATCACATCACCCGGCAAAATATCAACACCATAAGCGCAACGTTCAATGATCTCGGCAAAGGTCCAGTCCATATCCGCTGCATTTCCATGCGACACTTCTACACCATTTACGATACAAGACATTTCGAGGTTATAAGCAGCACCAACGTGGCCGGGCTTCGGGGAAGTTTTATATTGTTCCAGTTCATCGGGTGTAACCAACCAGGGTCCGATTACAGTTGAAAAATCTTTTCCTTTTGCAGGCCCCAGGTTCAGGAGCATCTCCTCCATCTGGAGGGTTCGTGCACTCATATCATTCATGATCATGAAACCTGCGATGTAGCTGTCTGCATCTGCTGCTTTAATGTTCCGTCCTTTACTTCCGATTACTGCAGCAACTTCCAGCTCAAAATCAAGCTTTTCAAAATGATCAGGCATACACGTAATCTCTCCGGGACCTTGTATGGCATTGTGGTTTGTAAAGTAAAACACGGGATACTGATCGAACTCAGCGATCATGTCCAACTTCCGGTTTCTTCTAGCCGCGGCCACATGCTGCCGAAAAGCATACGCATCCCTGCAGGACGTGGGATGCGGCACCGGTGCGATCAACTCGAAGAACACTTCCTCTTTCGGCTCAATTGCTCCGGATTTAATTTGCGCATCGATCTTCTTCGCGCGCTCCATTAATACGTCCCCACCCTCCAGGAAAGGAGTCATTGCATCCGGCAACAGTTTGTCGCAGGAGTTCAGGTTGTAGATATGCCCGTTTACGAAAACACCTAAATGCTCTCTGTCTTCTGTCTTGTAGGAAACTAGCTTCATAATGACTGATTTAATTTAAGGTTAGTATACTATAAAGCTAACCAGACGTTCTTAAGTTTTCATATTTAATATATCTTAAAATACCGGAGAAATAAAAATTGATAATATTTAGGCGATATCGAATAAGTATCAGTAATTTAGCAATGCAAACAATGGATAATCTATCAACCTATACATCCGATATTTCCCGCCAGGCACTGGCAGCGTTTAGGTATGCGATGCTTTCGAAGATCATTTTTGCACAATATTCCATCTAGCAAGAACCCCTATCTTGCAAACTAAAAACGATATCTCACCACTATCGTTATACTTATTCTAACCAAATAACTACTTCTTATGCCTGTTTACCACACATTAGGGTCAATTCCTCCCAAACGGCACACCGCATTCCGTAAAGCGAATGGTGAGTTGTATGCGGAGGAATTGGTGTCTACAGAAGGTTTCTCCAGTCTTTACTCCCTTGTTTATCATTGCCATCCGCCAACAATTGTGAAGTCTTTGGGGGAACCTTACTCGGTAGAACCAAAAATAGCGAGAGAAAAACACCTGAAGCACACCAGCTTGATCGGATTTAACATCAAACCGGAAGATGACTACCTGCAGAGCAGAAAGCCGGTGCTCGTCAACAGTGATCTGCACATATCACTGGCAGCACCACGCAAATCCATGCTCGACCACTATTATAAAAATAGCCAGGCAGATGAGGTGCTCTTCATTCATGAAGGAAGCGGAACACTAAAGACGGGGTTTGGTCAGATCAAGTTCAAGTATGGCGACTACCTGATCATTCCCCGGGGCACCATCCACCAGCTTGACTTCGATACTGAAACCAACCGGTTGTTTATTGTAGAAAGCTTCAGCCCCATTCGTTCACCAAAACGGTACCGGAATGAATACGGGCAACTCATGGAACATTCTCCTTATTGTGAACGCGATATCCGCAGGCCTAAGGACCTGGTAACCAATGATGCCTTCGGCGATTTCAAAGTACTAATCAAAAAACAAGGCCTGATGTACCCATACACTTATGGAAGCCACCCCTTCGACTTCATCGGCTGGGATGGTTTTCATTATCCATGGGCATTTTCCATCCATGATTTCGAGCCGATTACTGGGCGCTTGCATCAACCTCCGCCGGTTCACCAGACCTTTGAAGGGCACAATTTCGTGATCTGCTCCTTTGTGCCCCGTAAATTCGACTACCACCCCCTGTCTATTCCTGCACCTTATAACCACAGCAATGTCGACAGCGATGAGGTCCTGTATTATGTGGACGGCGATTTCATGAGCCGCAAGAGCGTGGTGAAAGGCCAAATCACTTTACATCCCGGCGGTATTCCCCACGGCCCGCATCCGGGCACGGTGGAGAAATCCATCGGTAAAGAGCGTACAGAAGAACTCGCCGTCATGATCGATCCCTTCCGGCCCTTAATGCTTACAGAAGATGCACTGGCCATTGAGGATAAAGATTACCACAAAAGCTGGCAGATCAACATAGAATAACACTTTACACCCTTTTATCCCGATATGATGTCAACAGAAACATTCGCAGAGAAGATTTCCCACGCACAGGACTTCCTGCCCATAAACGGAACAGATTACATTGAATTGTACGTCGGCAATGCCAAGCAGGCCGCACATTTTTACAAAAGCGCTTTTGGGTTTCAATCTCTAGCCTATGCAGGGCCAGAAACCGGCGTACGTGATTTTGCCTCTTATGTATTGCAGCAGGGCAAGATCCGTCTGGTACTCACCAGTGGCCTGCGTTCTAATAGTTTGATTTCGGAACATGTGAAGAAACACGGCGATGGCGTGAAAGTACTGGCTTTATGGGTTGACGATGCCTATAGCGCCTTTGAAGAAACGACCAGCCGCGGTGCAAAACCCTATATGGATCCGGCTACCCGCAGCGATGAATATGGGGAAGTGAAGATGTCCGGCATATACACCTATGGGGAAACCGTGCATATGTTTATCGAGCGAAAAAACTATACCGGTACTTTTCTGCCGGGTTACCAGGAATGGAAAAGCGACTACAATCCGGCGGAAACCGGTCTGCTGTACATCGACCATTGTGTAGGCAACGTTGGCTGGCACCGGATGGACGAGACGGTAAAATGGTACGAAGACGTTATGGGGTTTGTAAATATCCTCACGTTCGACGACAAACAGATTAACACGGAATATTCCGCCCTGATGAGTAAAGTGATGAGCAACGGCAATGGCTTTTCGAAATTTCCAATTAACGAACCTGCTGAGGGTAAAAAGAAATCACAGATTGAAGAGTATCTGGAGTTCTATGAGGGGGAGGGCGTGCAGCATATTGCCATCGCCACCAATGATATCTTGCAAACGGTAAAAGAGCTGAAATCCCGTGGTGTAGAATTCCTGAGTCCGCCGCCTCTTACCTACTACGACCTGATGCCTGTGCGTGTAGGCCATATCGACGAAGAGATCGAGCAGCTAAAGGCGTTGGGAATATTGGTTGATCGCGATGAAGAAGGCTATCTGCTACAAATTTTCACCAAGCCTGTAGAAGACCGCCCAACGGTGTTCTTCGAGATCATCCAACGTAAAGGTGCCCAATCCTTTGGTGCCGGTAACTTCAAAGCATTGTTTGAATCTCTGGAAAGAGAGCAGGAACTGCGGGGAAACTTATAAGCCTGCTATACTCCTGCAAAGAAGGGGTGCTAACATGATCTGTTGGCACCCCTTTCTTTTGTTCTACAATGGATACTCCATCTTTATGTTCGCGCGCTCATAAATACCCGGTTCCAGCGGTATTTCTACAAATCCGATTTTATGGTAAATGGAAATTGCCGTCTCCAGCGTCCGGGTGGAATACAGAATAAGTCTCTTAGCCTGGATCGCTCTTGCCTTGTCTATGGCAGCAGCACACAATCTTTTTCCTGCACCGAGACCCTGAAAAGTTTCATCTACAGCCATCTTTGTCATTTCATACACCCCGGGCTCCATTAACTTTAAGGCAACGGTACCAATAATCTGATTCTGGAAACGGGCAAGAAGGATATGGCCACCGTGGGCGAGTATCGCTTCTTCCGGGTTTTCAAGCACGTACTTATCAACGGGCTCTACCGTAAAATGCTTTTCCAGCCAGGCCTTGTTGAGTTGCTCGAAATAACTCCTGTACTCCGGTTTGTATTCAATAATCTCGATTTCTTTCTTCATTTTAAGTATATCTGTTTACGTCCCTAGACCTACCGGCTGTCTTGTTGCAAGCGACAGGCTTATCATAGCTTCAATTGCACAAAGCTAGCTACTTTGCAGAAAAGCAGACGAATATATCTGCCAAACCTTCCAAACAGAAATAAGGGTTGCCGTGTTCTTCCTGAAAAAAAATGGAAAACTGGCATATTGGATGTTCTGGATTTCACTACAAGCATTGGAAAGGCACTTTTTACCCGGAAAAGCTGCCACAAACCAAGTGGTTTGATTTCTACTGTCAGCATTTTAATACCCTGGAACTGAACGTCACATTTTACCGTTTTCCGCGCCTGCATAACCTTCAAAACTGGTACAACGGCTGTCCGCCTGACTTCAGGTTTGCGGTGAAAGCACCAAGAGCCATCACACACTTCAAAAAGTTTAACGATGTGGAGGCCATGATCACTAGCTTTTACAGTACCGTAAAGGAAGGTCTCCAGGAGAAATGCGGTTGTATTCTCTTCCAACTCCCCTCCGCCTATCACTTTGGAGAAGATAAGCTTCAAAGAATAATCAGCTGTTTAGACTTCGATTTACCCAATGTCCTCGAGTTCCGGCATGAAAGCTGGTGGAATGAACAGGTGTTTGAAACTTTAGCTGCGCACAACATCAGCTTCTGCGGAATGAGCCATCCGGAATTGCCACAGACTATTGTGAAAAACACCGCTTTGTTGTACTACCGCTTTCACGGTAGTGAACAGCTCTACTCCTCCCGGTATGCCGAGGCCCAGCTGCAGTCGTTTGCACAAAGCATTCGCGGGGACACAAATGTACGCGAGGCATTCGTGTTTTTCAACAATGACATCAATACCAACGCCGTTTACAATGCAAAAGAATTGAACCAGCTTGTCCTTTTATAAAGTGGCACCAAGGGGGTAACACTCCTTTTCTGATAAAATTTCTTTACTTTCGGCTTACAATTGCTCCAACGGTAATGCTGCAAACCATTTTTCCAATAATACTAAAGTTCGTGCTCCAGTTGAGGACTGCGTTTAAGCTTTTCCAAAAGAATGACCCCCTGCGCCTCGCTGGTGCAACGGCATTTTTCACAAATTTTGCCCTGCCACCTATCCTGATCATCCTTATTCGGCTATTTGGATACTTTATGGACAGGCGGACATTTGTTACGCGCTTATTTGAACGTTTGTCTGATATCTTAGATGAAAGCAGTATCACACAGATCAGACAAACGCTCAGGAACATCAGAAGTGTTGATCAGAACTGGATCGCAACCCTGATCAGCTTTGTCTTCTTCCTGTTTGTGGCGACAACCCTGTTCAGCGTCATTAAAAGTTCCATGGATCAGATCTGGTCTATCGGAATAAAACCGCATTCGGGCTTTATGTTCAACTTGAAGCTCCGGGCAAGGTCTATGGTCATCATCATCCTTGCGGGCATATTGTTTTTAGTCGGCATTCTAACCGACAGCATTCAGGCATATGTGGCCTCCTACCTGCATTCCTCACCGAATGTTGGGCGGATTTTACTGATCGTTTTGAACGAGGTCCTCTACATCAGCATTGTAATGGTTTGGTTTAGTGTACTATTTCGCTTTCTGACGAACGGCAGACCCAGCTGGAAGTCGGCATTTATCGGCGGACTGCTCACCAGCATACTGTTTTCTATTGGAAAGTATATACTGAGAATTATGCTTCCGTTGAGTCATATCGGCAGCATTTATGGAACTTCTGGCTCAATCGTCCTGATTATGCTTTTCGTGTTCTATTCTTCCTTTATATTTTATTTCGGGGCCTGCTTTGTCAAGGTGCTAAGCGATGCACAGGGAACGGCCATCCGCCCGATCACAGGCGCATTCACCTACGAACTTAAGGAAATAGAAGAAAAGCCCTAGGGTTTGCGATTCAGTCGGAATACCGTTCTACACACATACGTACAAAGAAAAAGGACAAGCGGGTCGCTTGTCCTTTTTCTTTTATAAACCAGTAAATTTCTCGTATAGACAATGACCTGTTAGCCCGGTCTATATGTTTCTTAAAATATTCTATATGCCAGCCCAAGGGTAAATAAACTCAATCTGTTGGCATCATAGCCATCTTTACCGATTTTGGTTAAGCCTTGCTCATATCTCAAGTCGACCCCTAAGCGACCAACATCAAGACCTGCACCGAACTGCCATGCAAATGCCTGGTCTTTGAAGTTTCCTTTGAAGGCACTGCTTGCTGCGTCACCGAGTTTCTGCTCTTTATCCAGGATGAACGAAACCACCGGTCCGGTATTCAAACGAAAGCCTACGCCAGCAGCACCGATTTTAGTTCCAATCAGGATTGGAACGTCCAGACTCGTAAAACGCACCTCGTTTTCCAGACCAGCATTATCCTTCAATGTGGAATTTTTCCCTGCCAGGTAAAGTTCCGGTTGCAGGTTAATGCCGGCTGCGCCTATACGTGCGTAGAAACCAGCATAGTAACCCGCAGTATTCTCGCTGCTTAATACATTACTGGTGCTGAACTTGGACAAGTTCGCCCCGCCTTTAATACCAAACTGAAAACTTGGTAAGATCTGACTAAATGCTGTTGCACCAAAACACATGAATAATGCCGATAAGATTATCTTTTTCATAATATGAACGTTCTAAAAGTTTAAGTAAAACTATGACTTTTTAATTTAATAATGCACTTAATATCTCAAACGCTAGCAAAAGCTGAACCATACTCGGGTGAATAGTAACAAGGAAATACAGTATGTAAAAATATGATCAGTCAGTCCAACAGGAAGGACCTTGACTCCCCATTTACAGGGCCTTGCTAGGGTATCTCCAAGGCTGTAACCGAACCAACCCCCTAGCAACCCCCTAGCAAGGCCCTGGAGAGGCCTATCAAACACTATCGCTTTTCCGAAATGTCTCGTCCTGAAATAGCTTTACACTATTTACTTGATAATCCTGGATTTACTATACACCTGGTGCATATAATCCTGCAATAACTATACACCTTTATAATCCTTCGATTACCTTACCGGAGGTGTTTTTGGTAAATTAGT
>JAZQRI010000018.1:0-59214 GCA_045629455.1 Pedobacter sp.
GCTGCCGAAGGCTTAAACTAGTTGTAACATATGGGATAAAAACAAGTGAAAACAAGGAGAATAACTAATTTACCAAAAACACCTCCGGTAAGGTAATTGAAGGATTATAAAGGTGTATAGTTATTGCAGGATTATATGCACAAGGTGTATAGTAAATCCAGGATTATCAAGTAAATAGTGTAAAGCTATTTCAGGACGAGACAGAGCCTGCATCTCCAGGGCCTCTGTAGGGCTTTTCTAGGGCGTTGCTAGGGGGTTGCCTCGGTTCCGGTCGGATCAACCCCCTGGTAAATCCCTAGAGACGCTGGCTCAATGGCCGCGTCCTTGTGGGTAAACGAGGAAGCAAAGTTATTTAACAATGCGTCAGAACAACTCGCCCGTTTTCCTGCCGGAACATTCCGCCTCCAACGTCAATAGCTTTTGCTTGCGCCATATGCCGCCACCGTAGCCAGTCATCTCCCCGTTGGAACCGATAACCCGGTGGCATGGAATGATGATAGAGATGCGGTTCATGCCATTAGCCATAGCCACGGCGCGAATCGCCAGAAGATTGCCAAGGGCAATTGCCTGTTGTTTGTAGGAGCGCATGGAGCCATAGGGGATGTTCTTGAGCTCTGCCCATACGCGGTTCTGGAACTCGGTCCCTGGGGTAAACAGGGGCACATCGAAGGATTTCCGCTTTCCGCTGAAATACTCTGCAAGTTCTATAGCCAGTTGTTTAAAATGCGGATTGTCGCCCTGTACGATGGTTGCGTTCAGTACTCTTGCCAGGGTTTTAAGTTCGGTCTCGAGCATTTTGCGGTCTGTAAACTCCAGAAGGCAAATGCCTTTCTGCGAGGCGCAGGCCAGCATAGGACCCAGCGGGGTTTCCAATCGGGTCATATCAATAGTCTGCTGCATCTTACTCTTTGACGGTGAGACACCAAAAACAGACTTGAAAGAATCGCCGAAGCCACTCAGAGACTCATAACCCGAATCAAAGGCCACTGCAGTAACGCTGTCACCTGCCTGAATCTTCTTAAAGGCCGAGTTAATTCTGAATATGCGTTGATACGCCTGGAAGGTGATTCCGTGATGTTTTAAAAACCATCTGCGGATTTTACTGGGTTCTATTCCCCGCTTAACAAGTTCGTAGTCTTTGAACTTCAGCGCAGGGTTGGCACTGAGTTCCTGTAGAACGATAGAAATGTAGGCTGGGGTTTCTCCGGCGTCCACAAGTGGACTGCATATTTTGCATGGTCGGTAACCATGGAGCATGGCATCCTTTGTGGTGTTAAAGAACTCGACGTTTTCCCTCTTTGGTTTACGTGCTGTGCAGGTCGGCTTGCAAAATATGCCGGTGGTCTTCACAGCAGTGTAGAACAGGCCGTTATATGCCCGATCTTTATCCAGAATCGCCTGGTACTTCGCGTCGTCGTTCAGCTCTTGTGCAGTCATTGTCATTGTTTAATAGCACAAATGTATCGTTCCCCGGAGGGTACTGCAACCGGAAATTGAACAACTAATTTAATTTAAAGACCGTTTGTTGAACCAAATGAGCTGCCGGATGTTATTAAGGTAAGAACTAAATCATATACATCATGGAAAGAACAGAGAACGAAAAGTTACTGGCAGAAATCGAACACCAGGAGAGCTCATCCATATTGGGTGGAATGGAAGAGGAATATGAGCGGCTTGAAAATGAGGGTTTTATTACGATTAACAGATCGGCTGCACAGCATTCTGCGACAATAACCGAGGCCGGCAGGGTTCATCTGGAACAGCTTCGCCGGTCGGTTTAGGTTTATACGTGCGTATTAATACGTTTACGGCTATAGTTCAGCAATGACATTATTTCAGCACTTGACCCAAGCTCGTTATATATACTGTTTATTTCATAAAAACAAACAAAAGATATTGGAGGCTGTAGTATAGGGGAAGATTTTGGAAATCAACAAACGCTTATTTCACTTTAAACTATCGGAGGAAAAAACATGGCACTACAAGACAATCCACAACACAAAGAAGGCCCGGTTGCGAGAGCAATCGAAGAGCAAA
Source organism: Pedobacter sp. (assembly GCA_045629455.1). GTDB lineage: Bacteria > Bacteroidota > Bacteroidia > Sphingobacteriales > Sphingobacteriaceae > Pedobacter. The sequence continues at coordinate 2,038 of JAZQRI010000018.1, forward strand.
CGGCAAAGTTACCGTCAGATCTGTTCTTATGGGCAGCACTTGGCTCTATGGGCGTTTCATTAACTTTAAAATTAATGGGGCAGAAACACACCGCGTTATTTGTGGGTCAATGGGCCGCTCCATTTTTGCTACTCGGATTATACAATAAAGTTGTAAAAACCGAAGGACACGACCAAGCCAGCTAAAATCAACAATCAACCTAAACCAAGAATATGTTTTATCACGCAAAGGAACTACAATTTAACGCACGGGTATCCGCACCGGACCCAAGATTTGCCCGAATACTACTGGAACAGTTCGGGGGACAAAACGGTGAGCTTAAAGCAGCAATGCAATATTTCACTCAAGCTTTTACTTGTAAGCAGCCGTTTCCCGATAAGTATGATATGCTGATGGATATCGCTACTGAAGAGTTCAGCCACCTTGAAATTGTTGGTGCAACAATCCAAATGCTTCTTAAAGGAATCAATGGTGAGTTAAAAGATGCATCAGAGCAGGACGAGATCTCTACGCTTCTTGGTGGTAAAGCCGAAAAAGAAGGATATATTCATGAAGCTATGGTAAACCCGCACTTTTATGCTGTTAGCGGGGGCGGACCGACATTGACCGATTCAAATGGTATTCCGTGGACTTCCGCTTACGTTAATGCGAACGGTGATCCAACGGTTGATATGCGTTCGAATATGGCTGCAGAATCCAGGGCTAAGATCACCTATGAATATTTGATGAAATATACGGATGATCCTTATGTCAGAGAAACCTTGCGCTTTTTGATGACGAGAGAGGTTGCGCATTACCAGATGTTTGAGGCTGCATTGAATACCATTCAGCCAAACTTCCCTCCGGGTGTACTGCAAAGCGACCCGCGTTACAGCAATACCTATTTCAATATGTCCGCCGGCGAATCCGTCAGAGGTCCATGGAACGAAGGTGTAAGCAGCCAGCTTGGAGAAGAGTGGCAGTATGTGGAGAAACCTCTGGAAACAGTCGTTGAAACAGAAGGCCTTACCAAACTGGAGCCGCAAGGAACAGAGCGTACGGACGCGACAGTTAAAGCGGCAGACAAAGCACTGGCAAAAGAACGTACTGCAGAAATAAAGGCTGCGACTCCTAAAGGTGGCGCACAATGGAGTACTTACTAACTATCGCTCAGCTTAAATAAAACGGAGATCCCACATGTTGGGATCTCTTTGTTTTTAACGGGTTTATTTATTTATGATCGTAAATTATACAGAAGCCGGATGGCAAATCATTACACAGCGCGCACATGGGCTTCTGGCGGCTCAGATCTGTGCACGCTGGAAAAAGGAGAATCAGCCGCTGCGTTGGATGGAAACACTGATCGCAACCGCGGAACATGATGACGTGTACAACGAATTTGAGAATGAGGACCTGCTGAATGAAAACGGTGGCCCTGTCAACTATAAGATGACTGCTTTTCGACGCAGCGATGCGGAGAAGCTTCTGGACATGGCCATCACAAAGGGGCGGTATGTGGCACTGCTCATCGCAAAGCACATCAGCTTTGTGCATGGAGAAGATCCGGAAGGGAAGGTCTTTTGTGCCGAGATCAAGAAGAATGAAAGCCGCTGGCTTCGGGAGGCTAAGACCACAAAGGAGGAAGTAAATGCATCTTACGAACTGCTCGAGTTCTGTGATGCACTCTCACTATTAATCTGCCAGGGTATGATACAGCCAGAGCAGCGTAAAATTGAGATCAGCAATGGGCCAGACGGGAAACCGTATTCACTTTATTCCGGTGTGCATAACGAGCTAATTGTAGCCGACTGGCCTTTTGAAGTTCCTGAATTCAAGGTTAGCTATGAGTCCAGGCTGGTTAAACAGCTGGCTTTCCCGGATGTAAAAACATTCCGGACCGCATTTTTCGGCACGGAGGTGAATTTACATGAAATCAATTTTAAAAAGCGCTAAGTGGAAAGGGACGAAAAATGCTACCTTGGATAATTAAAGGCTTTTGATGGATAAGTGTATTTTACGGCTAGCATTTCTCTTGCTTATAACAACTGTGTTATATCAGGGACCATTGCTTGCACAAGGGTCTGCTTTATCTGTTAAGGTTGCAAAAACGGCAACAACTGGAACGTGGGACAAAGTGCCAGCCATCTTTTTACAGGGGCTCGACGCCATGTGGAACCGAACTGCCGATGGTGTTTACTTCAAAGTCATGCGCCGCCACCTTGACGCTCCTTTGGACAAAGACGGCAATCTTGGTTTTCCGTTGTTAACCTTATATAAGGTAACCGGACAGCCGAAATACTTTGATGCAGCCACTGCTTTATGGAATCAACTGCAGCTTCAACAAGCTGATAAAAACAAAAAACTCTACTCAGCTGCCCCCTTTGCGGCAGCCTATGGTGCACAGATACACGACCGGAAGGTATTTGATCACATTACTGAACAGTTTATTTCCGCGGAAAATCAGATCCATCTCCGGAATATGGTATGGCGCTTGTTGATGCGCTCATGTTTTTTCCTGAAAGCCATGCAGGCAGGAAGAAGCTCATCCCAATCCTGCACCACTTTGTAGCGCACATTGAAAAACAGCAGGATCCTGCAACAGGTCTGTCGGTGGGCACCGACGTTGCCACTGCCAGTATGCACGTTTATACGATCGGTAAAGCGTTGCGCCTTGGTTATTTACCCAGCCAAAAACTTGCTGTTGCGAAACACGAGTATTCGGGTATTATGCGTTCCTTCATCGATGAAGGAAATAATGGGCAGATTGTGGTCAAAGGAAAGGAACGTCGGCTCAATAATCCGGAGGATATTGGTGCGTTGTTATTGGCCGCAAATGAGATGGAACTTGCTGCATTGCCGAAGCCGGGAAAAGGAAACGTTGTTTTGCTGGATTCGTGGTTTAACAAAGAAGTCAAAAAGGACCAGAGCGACAGTCTTGTGCGATGGCATTACAAATGGGCGGAGCGCGCCGACGGTGGTTTCTCTTTCTGGGGTGGCCAGTTTGAAGCGGCTGGATTCCAGCTCAGGACCTTATACAACAAGCCCAATGCGTCAAATCTTAAAGATGCTGCCGTTTACATGATCGTCGACCCCGATAGTAAGAAGGAAAATAGCCAGCCCAATTATATTGATGCCGGTGACGTGGAGGAGATCAGGAATTGGGTTAAATCCGGCGGAGTATTGGTGTTGATGGGTAATGATACCGCGAATGTAGAACATGAGCATTTCAACAAGCTTGCCGCTGCCCTTGGTATTCCATTCTATGAAAACAGTAAAGGCAAAGTGCTGAATGACAGGTTCGAGATGGGCAGGATAGACGTTGAGCCCGGCAATACTATTTTTAAGCAGACCGGTCCTATTTTTATCAAGGAGTTCAGCAGCATTGATGTATCTACCGGAGCAACCCCTGCCTTGAAGGACAGGGATGGAAATGTGGTTGTTGCCACTTGCAGGTATGGACGCGGTGTAGTTTTGGCGGTGGGCGACCCATGGTTGTACAATGAATATGTAGATGGGAGAAGACTTCCTGCGGAATATGATAACTTCAAAGCAGGAGCCGACCTGATCAGGTGGATTGCCGGCCAGGCAGTGCATAAAAAGAATTAAAAAAACGGCTATATCCGTAACCAACTAAGCTGTGCTGATCGCAACAGATTTGTTATTTAATCCCATTATTGTCTGGTCAGGCAGGATAATCTTAAAAAAATGCATAATTTGGGAATCCGTAGGTGTACGTACATCCGGGAAAGAAAATTCGCTTTTCTTGCCAACAACTAAATATAACTTATGAAAACGATTCAAGCTGTACATTCTGACGACTTTGTCTCTTATACTACTGCAAAAATCAGGGAAAGGTTCCTCTTAGCGGACCTGAAAGAAGAAGGCAAAGCTCATTTTGCTTATGCCCACTACGATCGGATGATCACCGGGTTGGTTCATCCGCTAACCACACCAGTTGCCCTGGGCAACTACGAGATTCTACGTGCTGACTATTTCCTGGAACGACGGGAAATGGGCATTATCAATGTAGGGGGATCCGGCCGGATTGAAGCAGACGGTAATACTTACGAGCTGAACAGGCTGGATGCTTTATACCTGGGTAAAGGAGTGAAGGATGTGACGTTCAGCAGCCTGGAGGAAAATAACCCCGCCTTATTCTATTGCTTGTCGGCACCGGCACACCAGTCTTTACCGGTTTCATTCCTGGCGCATGAAGATGCCTTTTCAGCACAGATGGGTAGTCCGGAAACTTCGAATGAGCGCAGGATTGTACGTTACATCCACAAAGATGGTATTCAAAGCTGCCAGCTGGTCATGGGCTTGACGATCTTATCTACTGGAAGCATCTGGAACACCATTCCGCCCCATACCCATGACCGCAGGATGGAAGTTTACTTCTATTTTGATGTCGCGGAAGATCAGCGTGTGTTCCATTATATGGGTGAGCCGCAGGAAACCCGCCACATTGTGGTGGCCAACCATCAGGCTGTACTGTCCCCGCCATGGAGTATTCATGCCGGGGGAGGCACACGCAACTATAGCTTTATCTGGGGGATGGCGGGTGAAAATATTGACTATGCGGATATGGACACCATTCCGGTAACAGAGATCAGATAAGGTACCATCAAAAACTATATACATTACATGGAAGATATTTTTTCTTTAGCCGGTAAGGTAATCGTTGTTACCGGCGGAACCGGAATTCTTGGGAATTCCTTCGTCAATGCAGTTGTTGAAGCAGGTGCGGCAGTAGGCATATTGGGCAGGAACGCTGCGGTCGCTCAGGAGCGTGCAGACATTATAAACCAGGCTGGCGGTCAGGCCATCGCACTAGTTGCCGATGTGCTGAATGAGGAGCAATTGCTCGATTGCCGGGCACAGGTACTGGAGAAATTCGGAAAGATCGATGGTTTGGTAAACGCTGCCGGGGGGAATCAGCCTGAAGGCGTCCTGATGCCGAATGAAGATCTTTTTAAGATGAGCCTTTCGGGAATGAAGAAGGTGATGGATCTCAACTTATGGGGAACCATCATACCTACCCAAATCTTCGGAGAAAGCATAGCCGAGACTGGCAAGGGGAGTATAGTGAACATCTCCTCTATGAATTCAAAACGTGCAATTAGCCGTGTTCTGGGCTATAACCTCGGCAAAGCTGGCGTAGATTACTACAATCAGTGGTTTGCAGTGGAACTTGCGAACCGTTATGGAGATTCCATAAGGATGAATGCAATTGCACCAGGGTTTTTCCTGACCGAACAAAACCGTAATCTGCTTACCGTACCAGAAGGAGGTTACACCGAGCGTGGCAATCTCGTCATTCAGCATACCCCATTCAAGCGATTTGGGGATCCCAATGAGCTTAAAGGTGCTTTGGTGTGGCTGCTTAGTGATGCATCGAGGTTTGTGACCGGTACAATGATTTGTGTTGATGGCGGCTTCTCTGTATATGGAGGCGTTTAATTAACTAGAATAATAAAAGTGAAAAAATTTATAGACGAAAATTTCTTATTGACGAATAAGACGGCGGAAACATTATATCACGAGTACGCCAGGAAAATGCCTGTTATCGACTACCACTGTCACCTGCCTGCCGATCAGATTGCGAACGACAGGAACTTTGAGAATTTAACTCAGGCTTGGTTGTATGGAGACCATTATAAGTGGCGTGCCATGCGCGCTAACGGCGTTTCTGAAGATTACATCACTGGTAACAGGAGCGACTGGGAGAAGTTTGAAAAGTGGGCAGAAACGGTTCCCTATACACTGCGGAACCCTTTGTACCACTGGACCCATCTGGAGTTGCAGCGTTATTTCGATATCCATGAAATCTTATCGCCGACTACGGCGCGAAAGATATATGATGAATGTACTGCAAAGTTGCAGACACCAGAATATTCCGTCAGAGGGTTGATTCGAAAGATGAATGTAACTACAATCGCGACGACCGATGATCCGCTAGACAGCCTGGAATACCACCGGCAAATCAAGGAGGATGGATTTGAGGTGAATATACTTCCCGCATTCCGCCCGGATAAGGCCATGGATGCGGATGATCTTTCGGGTTTGCTCAATTATATCACGAAGCTTGAAAAGCTTTGTGGTGTTCAGATAACGAATTTTGAAGGGTACTTATCGGCGCTAAAAGCCAGACATGATTTTTTTGCGGAACAGGGATGTGTTGTGTCTGACCATGGATTGGAGCACATCTATGCGGAGCCTTATGCCGAGGAGGAAATTGGGACAATTTTCGGGAAGATCAAAGCGGGTGAAAGTATAAGCGCAACCGAAGTGTTGAAGTTTAAATCTGCGATGCTCTATCACTTTGCAATTTGGGATCACGAGAAAGGCTGGGTACAGCAATATCACCTTGGCGCGTTAAGAAATAACAACTCGAGGCTTTTGAACGAACTTGGCCCGGACACGGGACTGGACTCCATTGGGGACTTCGCGCAGGGCAAGGCCTTAAGCCGTTTCTTAAACCGCCTGGATAGCAGCAATCAGTTGGCTAAAACCATTCTTTATAACCTTAATCCGGCAGATAATGAACTGATGGCCGGTATGATTGGAAACTTCAATGACGGTACGGTTGCCGGAAAAATGCAATTCGGGTCGGCATGGTGGTTCCTGGATCAGAAAGACGGCATGAAAAAGCAAATTAATGCATTGTCAAATATTGGCCTGCTCAGCAGGTTTGTGGGGATGCTGACCGACTCCCGGAGTTTCCTTTCCTTCCCCCGTCATGAATATTTCAGACGCTTGTTGTGCAACCTTTTTGGTGAAGACATCGAGAATGGGGAGCTGCCGGAAGATTTAGAGTGGACCGGCAAAGTGATTCAGGACATTTGTTACAATAACGCAAAAACATATTTCAAATTTTAGTATGAAAAAAATTTTAAGCTTCGGAGAGCTATTATTAAGGATATGCCCGGATGCAGAAGGCAGCTGGCTGAACAACAACAGTCTGCCATTTTATGTTGGCGGTGCAGAACTCAATGTAGCCACCGCGCTCGCTTTGTGGAAGGTTCCATCGGCGTACCTGACCGCCTTGCCTGACAATCTGATTACCAGGCAGCTGATGGACTATGTAGAGGCCCGTGGAGTTGACACATCGGCTTTTCAATTGCTTGGAGACCGTGTTGGCCTGTACTACTTGCATAAAGGGAAGGATCTCAAAAATGCCGGTGTCATTTACGACCGTGCACATTCTTCTTTCTCTACCTTAAAGCCAGGTGTTGTAAATTGGGAGGAAATTTTCAAAGATGTTAGCTGGTTCCACTTCAGTGCAATTTGTCCGGCATTGACACAAGATGTGGCCGATGTTTGTGAGGAGGCGTTGAAGGCTGCTGCGGAGAGAAATATAACGATCTCGCTGGATCTAAATTACAGGGAGAAGCTGTGGAAATATGGAAAAGATCCAGTATCTGTAATGCCTGCGCTGGCAAAATATTGCACGGTAATTATGGGTAATATATGGGCTGCAGAAAAAATGCTTGGCATAGCAATCGATGAGGAACTAATCCGCGAACGCGAAAAGCCGGGATTTTTGAAGCAGGGGGAGAAGACGTCGCTGGAATTACTTAAGCAATTTCCAAACTGCAGGGTCGTTGCGAATACTTTCCGTTTCGATGAAAACAAAGGCATACGCTACTACACAACATTGTATACAGAGGGCGAAATGCACGTTTCGACGGAGTACACCGCTGAAAAGATCGTGGACAAGGTAGGTAGCGGTGACTGCTTTATGGCGGGTTTAATCTATGGGTTTTATCTGAAGAAAGAAGCGCCGGAAATTCTCGAGTTTGCAACCGCGGCAGCTTACAGCAAGCTGTTCATAGAAAGCGATGCTACAAATATTGGCGTTGACGAGATAAAGACACATTTAAACTGAAAATCAAACCATATACTGATGAAAACTAAAGAAGCCGCACTAAATGCAATTACCACTCAGGGAATATTGCCCCTATTTTTCTATGAAGATGCGGAAGTAAGTCTTGAGACGATCCGGACGTTGTATAAAGCGGGAATACGCGTGTTGGAGTACACCAACCGTGGAAAACAGGCGTTAGAGAACTTCCGATACATTATCCATGCGCTTGAGTCAGAGATGCATGATTTGCATCTGGGTATCGGAACCATCAAAAATGAGGAAGAAGCAAGAGCCTTTATTGGAGCTGGTGCACATTTTATTGTCTGCCCTGTGGTAGATCCGGAAGTGGGGCGCATTGCCCATGATGCGGGCTTGCTCTGGATCCCTGGCTGTTTCACACCTACGGAGATCAATCTTGCGCATCAGAATAACGCGGGCCTAATCAAGCTATTTCCTGCAAATCTGCTTGGTCCCTCATATTTGTCTTCTATAAAGGATTTGTTTCCTGGTCAGCTGTTTATTCCCACAGGTGGGGTAGAGATTGAAGCTGACAATATCAGGGAATGGTTTAAATCCGGTGTTTGCGCCGTTGGTATGGGAAGTAAGCTCGTGAGTAAAGAAATTTTGAAGACCAAGAATTATCCAGAACTGGATGCGCTGACCAGAAAAGCGATTGAACTGGTACAGGCAAACAGATTATAGCAGCGGTACTTTCCGGCTGTTACTTACAAAAAACCAAATATAATGAGAGAAAACACAGGAGGCAATTTCCGGTGGACGATATGTGCATTGCTATTTTTTGCGACGACGATAAACTATCTGGATCGGCAGGTATTGAGTCTGATGGCGCCAATGTTGGAGAAGGAGTTCAACTGGACCAACACAGATTACGCAAACATAACGGCCGCTTTTCAATTAATCTATGCCTTCTCTATGCTGTTTGCGGGCCGGATCATAGATCGTTTGGGAACGAAATGGGGCTATGCCATTGCCCTTGTGGTATGGTCGTTTGGTTCGGCCATTCATGCCTTCGCCATTCCCATTGGGGAAGGATTGGCACCGATGCTGGCCTGGGCTGGCTTCGGGCTGATACCCGTTTCCGTTTTGGGCTTCATCGTGTCCCGCGCTATCCTCGGCTTTGGTGAGTCGGGTAACTTTCCGGCAGCCATAAAAGCCACCGCAGAATACTTTCCGAAGAAGGAACGGTCCTTCGCAACCGGGATATTCAATTCAGGTGCGAATGTTGGTGCCGTCCTGGCACCACTTACGGTGCCCTGGATTGCGCTGACCTGGGGATGGGAGGCTACTTTTATTATTATTGGAGCAATAGGACTAATCTGGCTTTTCTTCTGGTTTGTACTCTACGAAAAACCGGAGAACCAGAAAAGGCTCTCTTCAGCAGAGCTGACTTACATCAACAGTGACGTTCAGAATTCTGAAGAAAGTAAGCTGGATGAGGATGAACATGCAGAGAAAGTGCCCTGGTTCAGGTTGCTCGGCTACAAGCAGACCTGGTCTTTTGCCCTCGGTAAATTTATAACTGATGGCGTATGGTGGTTTTTCCTTTTCTGGCTGCCTTCGTACCTGAATGTTCAGTACAATATGACCGGTACTGCGATCACTGTCCCGCTAACGGTCATCTACAGCATGACCATGATCGGCAGTGTTGGCGGAGGCTGGTTTCCAATGTACTTTATTAAAAAAGGTTATACACCTTATGATGGGCGTATGAAGGCCATGCTTATTATTGCCATGTTCCCGGTATTGGTGTTAGCGGCTCAACCTTTGGGACACATCAGCTTCTGGATTCCGGTTCTTTTAATTGGCATTGGCGCTTCCGCGCATCAGGCCTGGTCGGCAAATATTTTTACAACTGTTTCGGATATGTTCCCAAAGAAATCTGTTGGATCCGTAATTGGAATTGGCGGCATGGCAGGAGGATTGGGGGGTGTGGCTATCTCCAAGCTCGGCGGTGCGCTATTTGACCACTACAAACAACTGGGGCATACAGAAACGGGCTATACTATTATGTTTGCAATCTGTGCGCTTGCTTACCTGGTTGCATGGCTTGTAATGAAGTCGCTCGTACCTAAATATAGGCCGATTACGGATTTGTAGGTTCCCGAATATTCAACTATAAAAAAGACCAGTCGCCGGACTGGTCTTTTTTTGTAGAGGACATTTTTCGAGCTCCCTGCACTAGGGCCATAGGGGCGAATGCCACTGCGGGATTCAGCCTGGATTTCTTGTCTTAAACATGCTTTTGGGTATTGTTTGACCTAGCGGTAGGTAATCTTATAGACTTTCTTTTTGTTTTTGCTGTCCGTGATGGTCATAGACGTGGGATAGTGGTCGCTTCCATAGGTATAGGTGTAAACAATATTGTTTCCATCGGCATTTTCGTCCGATTCACTGATCAGATTTCCGCGGGCGGCGAAGAGCAGGTACGGAAGGCTTTCAATAGATAGTACTTCCTTTAATTTTACATTTTGAAAAATTCCCTTCTTGTCGTCATATGTAAAGGTCAGATGCTGCCCGGATGTGCCGGAGCCGGTAAGTTTTACGACATTGCCGTCTGCAGAGAAGGATCTTTCGGAGGTGCCGAGGGATTGCCGGCTGTTGTCTAACCAGCTAATTGCACTGATGTGGGCGTCGCTATTGTAAGAAATCTTGTAAGAACCCTTTGGTGTGAGAACTTTCCCATCTCCGTCGACATTATTTTGATTTCCCTGGATGACACTTCCATTTTGGTCACGTAAGTAATAGACGGTGTATTCTTTGTTCAGTTTTTTGTATCTGTCATACTGTTTTAGTTCATTTTTGTCGGTATACGTATACATTTCCTTGATGCCGGCTGTGGTTTCGATTCCGCTCAGCAGGTCGGTATCTTTGAGATAGGTCAAACTGATGGTCTCCTGATCGGACTCCAATTTAACGGGCAGCAGGATCTTAATGACAGCCGGGGGAGGTGCGACGACGATAACCTCCGGCTCCTCCTTTTTTGGTGCTGGAGCTGGGGTTTCTTTTTTGCCGCAGGCGGCGAATAAAAAGGACATGGTGATTAATGCAGCGGTGCATACAATTGATCTGATCGTCATCTGGTTGGTGTTTAGGTGATTGAGATCTGAAGTTGCATACAAACCGTGTTCAATCCAAGCCATTTAATCAGATGAGTTAACAAATGTTTCCCCTGGAAACAAACTTGAAAAAAATGTGCGTTGACACGTCATTTTTCTTAACGATTAAATAGAAAAATATAGAATAAAATATAATATCTTAACTGAGCGATATTCGGCCGCAGAAAAGATCATAATGCCCTGAAATACAGTTCTGCTTTCCTGCAGATGGTTTTTTTTAAGCAGGCCATGTTCGAATTTGAGCCGTTACAACTGCTGTCACAATCGGGGATCTTGTCAAACTTCCGTTGCTTTCCGGATGTTGTAATTAAACTGGTTCTTCAAAATAAATAAAAGTTAAACATGGAGATAATTCATCTGAGTGCAGAATGTTACCCGGTCGCAAAGGTTGGAGGACTTGCCGATGTTGTTGGTGCGCTGCCCAAGTATCAAAACAAACTTGGTCATATTGCAAAAGTAGTAATGCCGGCCTACGAGGTTCGGTTTGTGCAGGAAAACGAGTTTGAAGTGGTGTATGATGGTTGGGGCAGACTGGGTACCAGAAATTTCAGTGTCCGGATTTTCCGGGAAAAGACCAATAAGCTGCAGTTTGACCTTTTCCTGGTCCACATTCCCGGGCTGCTCGACCGCCCGAACGTGTATGGTTACAATGATGATACAGAGCGCTTCGTTGCATTTCAAACGGCAGCATTGGACTGGATTGAGCAATGGGAACATAAACCTGATATTATTCACTGTCACGACCATCATACCGGCCTCGTGCCTTTTATGGTGGGGAATAGTTACCGTTTTCGAAAGCTCCGCGACATACCGACTGTTTTGACCATACACAATGCGCAGTATCAGGGTCAGTTTGGCTGGGACAAGGTGCACTACCTTCCGCCTTATGATGCCTGGAATTCAGGTAAACTCGAGTGGGAAGGTGCAATTAATCCTTTGGCGTCGGCAATAAAATGTTCCTGGAGAATAACAACAGTATCACCGAGCTACCTGGACGAAATCAGCTATAAAGCAAACGGACTTGAAACACTGCTTGCGGCCGAAAGACACAAATCACGTGGGATATTAAATGGTATTGATACAGAAGTATGGAATCCGGCTACGGATCCTATGCTGAGTAAAAATTTTAACCTAAAGAACTTTGAAAGTGGGAAGCGGGCAAACAAACAAGCAATATGTGCTGTTTTCAACCTGAATCCGGCGAAGCCGTTGTTTACATTTATAGGAAGGCTGGTTGGCGAAAAAGGAGCCGATCTGCTTCCTGAAGTCTTTTACAATGCACTGGAACAATACAATGGAGAGATAAATATTCTGATATTGGGATCGGGGGAACCGGAGGTAGAAAGAAGACTGGAGGATCTGAAAGGTAGGTTCGTCAACAACTATAATACATACATCGGCTATAATGAACAGTTATCACACCAGATCTATGCGGGGGCAGACTTTCTTTTGATGCCTTCCAGAGTAGAGCCCTGCGGGTTGAACCAGATGTACGCACTCCGGTATGGGACAATACCAGTCGTGAGAAGAATAGGCGGTTTACGTGACACCGTCACAGATATAGGTGACGGCGGTTTTGGCATTTGCCATGACCAATCCAGTGTATGGGATGTCGGACATGCCATATACCGGGCATTTAATCTATATAACAATCCTAAGGAAATGAAAGAGATTAGAAAGTATATTATGAATTTAGACCATTCCTGGGACAGAGCGGCGCAGGAATATATTGACTTGTACCAAATATAAAAACTAGCTATATGACCGAAAAAGTATTGGGAGTTATTCTTGGCGGTGGCCAGGGCTCCAGGTTGTCACCATTAACACAAACCAGATCAAAGCCGGCTGTCCCAATAGGGGGAAAGTACCGCCTGGTTGATATCCCAATTTCAAACTGTTTGAACTCTGGTATACACCGGATGTTCGTTTTGACGCAGTTTAACTCTGCTTCTTTAAACAAGCACATCAAGAATACATACCACTTTAGTCATTTTAGTGACGCGTTTGTGGATATTCTTGCTGCGGAACAAACGCCGGATAACCCAACCTGGTTCCAGGGGACGGCCGATGCGGTGCGGCAGACGATGCACCACCTGCTGAACCACGAATTTGATTACGTGCTGATCTTGTCTGGTGATCAGTTGTACCAGATGGACTTCAATGAGATGATGAATGCGCACATCGACAGCGGGGCAGAAGTGACACTCGCCACAATTCCGGTAACCGCGAAGGATGGAACAGATTTCGGGATTTTAAAAGCCAATGAAGAGAATATAATTACTTCATTTACCGAGAAGCCGAATGCCCAGCTTATATTGGACTGGGCCTCTGATACGGGTCCTGAAATGCAGGCGGAAGGACGCAACTACCTGGCATCTATGGGGATATACGTTTTTAACAAGGATCTGCTGATCAAGATATTTGAAGAACACCCGCATGAGAAAGACTTTGGAAAGGAAATCATTCCAATGGTACTGAATACGTATAAAGTTTTGAGTTTCCAATATGAGGGGTACTGGACCGACATCGGTAATATCTCTTCTTTCTTTGAAGCAAACTTGGGGCTCACAGATGACATTCCGAAATTTAACCTGTTTGACAGCCATCAGAGTATATTTACCAGACCAAGGATGCTGCCGCCATCAAAGATACTGGGAACGACGTTGGATAAGGCTGTTATTGCAGAGGGATGCATTCTTCAGGCAGACGACATCAGACATGCCGTAATTGGCATTCGATCCAGAATTGGAAAGGGGTCGAAGATCGAGAATGCATATATTATGGGAAGCGATCGCTATCAGACGCTGGAGGAAATCGAGGAGGAGAACCTTGCAGGACATCCGCTGATCGGTATCGGCGACAACTGTTTCATCACGAATGCAATTGTGGATAAGAACTGCAGAATTGGCAATGATGTGACCATTACCGGAGGGTTACACTTACCCGATGGCGACTATGGTTTCTACGCTGTGAAAGACGGTATCATCGTTGTTAAAAAAGGCGCTGTGGTGCCAGCGGGTACGAGGATATAAAGTTTCGCTTAAGCATATCTAAGTAAATGAGGGTCATAAGGCAGATTACAGATTTGTCTTCATGACCCTTATCTTTGTGAAATGAAGAAGCACTTCACTGACCAACTGGGCAGAAACATCGTTATTGACTATCCACCCAAGAGGATCGTTTCACTTGTTCCCTCGCAAACTGAGCTTTTATTTGATCTGGGGCTTCGTTCCGAAGTTGTTGGGGTAACCAAATTCTGCATCCATCCGGCAGAACTGGTGGTTGAAAAGCAAAAAATCGGAGGCACCAAAAAAATCAAGCTCGATGCGATCGCATCGTTAGCTCCCGACCTGATCATCGGGAACAAGGAAGAGAACAGCCGGGAGGACATCGAAATGCTTATGGAACATTTCCCGGTCTGGATGAGTGACATTTACACGTTAGATGATGCCTCTAGAACGATCTCAGACATCGGGCAGCTCATAGACCGGACGCCTGAAGCAGATTACCTCAATCATCTTATTGCCGCCGGCTTCCGGGACCTCCAGATTCTGGCACTTCAAAATAGCCTTGCAGTACGCGCTTGCTATTTGATATGGAAAGATCCGTTTATGGTAGCTGGACAAGATACATTTATCAATGACGTCATGGAGCGCAATGGGTTTATCAATGTTGTGAAAGGTAACCGGTATCCGGTATTGGAGCTCAGCGATATTGCAGCGCTTGCGCCTAATGTGCTTTTCCTGTCGTCAGAACCATACCCGTTCCGGGATAAACATGTAGAAGAATTTCGTTCATTTCTTCCGGACGTAAAGATTTTCCTGGTGGATGGGGAGATGTTTTCGTGGTATGGCAGCCGCTTGGTCAAGGCCGTTGAGTACTTTTTCCACTTTCAGAAAATGTTTTATTGAATGGGCGGGGAGGCTGCCGGATCGAGGGTAGAAAATTAACGTAAATTTATTCAGCTAAGAATAAACCAGTTACAGAATAAATGCAAAAATAATAACGAATACCTTTTGACAAATGAAAACTATCTATATCTTTGCAGTCCTAAATAACTCCTAAATAACTGCGGATGTGGCGTAATTGGTAGCCGCACCAGACTTAGGATCTGGCGCTTCACGGCGTGGGGGTTCGAGTCCCTTCATCCGCACTAAAAAATTCCTCCGTTGTATTTCGGGGGAATTTTTTTATTTAAGAAATTGTAAATATTGATTCAGAAAAAATGAACATTACACAGGAAAAAATAAATGACTTAAATGCAATTGTTAAAATACAGATTGCACCTGAGGACTATACTGAAAAGGTTGATAAATCAATAAAAGAACAAGCAAAAAAAGCCAACCTTCCAGGATTCCGTAAAGGAATGGTTCCTGCAGCACATATCAAGAAAATGTATGGCAGAAGCATTTTGGTTGAACAAATAAATACTCTGCTAAGTGAGACACTGAATGCTTATTTAACAGAAAACAAAGTTGACATACTTGGCCAGCCTTTACCGGTAATGGATGATTCGAAAGAATTCAAGTGGGATAACACGGATGAGTTTGAATTCGAGTATGAATTGGGTTTAGCTCCGGCAATTGAGTTAAATATCGGTTCTGAAAATACTTTTACAGAATATGTTGTGAAGGCCGACGAAGAAACTTTGGCATCCCGTATCAAAAATATTCGTAAGAGTTATGGCAAAATGACAAACCCGGAAGTTTCGGCAGAGGATGATGTGCTTTATGCAGAATTAATCCAACTTTCTCCGGATGGTTCAATTTTTGAAGGTGGTATTCAGCAAACAGGTTCTATCCGTTTAGATCAGGTTGTTGATGATGCCATTAAACAATCTTTGATCGGCCTTAAAAAGGATGATGAGTTACAGTTGGATTTGCAGAAAGCGTTTGGTAACAACGAAACGATTATCTCCAAGCTGTTGAACATCACAGATGAAGAAGCAAAAGATCTTCAGTCAGCCTTTAAAGTAACCATTAAGAACGTAAACCGTTTGGAAGAAGCTGATTTGAATCAGGAGTTCTTTGATAAAATATTTGGTGAAGGGGTAGTGACGGATGAGGCTGGATTTACAGCTAAAATCACTGAAGAGATAGAAGGTATGTTTAAACAAGATGCGGACCGCAAACTGCAGAATGACATCTATACCAAACTAATCGAAAGTGTAAACATCGAGCTACCTGATGAGTTTTTACGTAAGTGGCTTAAAGCTACAAATGAAAAACTAACAGACGAGGAGTTGGCTGAAGGGTATGATGACTTTGCGAAGAACCTTAAATGGACTTTGATAGAGAATAAAATCATTAAGGATAACAGCATCGAGATTAAATATGAAGACGTATTTGCGACTGCAAAAGAACGTCTGGATGCGCAGTTCAGAATGTACAGCCCAAGCCCAATGCCTGAAGATCAGTTGGGACAATATACTGCAACCTTTTTGAAAGAAAAGGATAACGCAAACCGGATTTTCGAAGAGGTGAAAGCGCTGAAAGTGTTTAACCACATTAAGTCTGTAGCAACACTGAATCAAGAAGAAGTACCTTATAACAAGTTTATAGAAATGGTGTAATCGTTTTCTACGACAACTTTTACTGATTTTAACAATAAGGCGGCCTTCTGAAGGCCGCCTTATTCAT
The DNA here is from genome assembly GCA_045629455.1 of Pedobacter sp. Taxonomy (GTDB): domain Bacteria; phylum Bacteroidota; class Bacteroidia; order Sphingobacteriales; family Sphingobacteriaceae; genus Pedobacter. The sequence continues at coordinate 18,660 of JAZQRI010000018.1, forward strand.
ATAGGTACCTTCAAATTTTACATTATCACAATAAATTATCAATTTAGTATCATTACTATTGGTTTATAAAAAAGAAATAATATACAGATGAATATAGATAAAGACGAATTTAGAAAATATGCTGTTAAGCATCATCGTATCAACGGGTTAAATGTAGATCGCTATATCGGGCAAACCAATAATTCGCCGAAAAGCATGACACCTTACATTATTGAAGAGCGTCAGTTAAATGTTGCGCAAATGGATGTTTTTTCCCGTTTGATGATGGACCGGATTATCTTTTTGGGAGATGCGATCCATGATGTAAACGCCAACATCATTCAGGCACAGCTCTTGTTTTTACAATCGACAGATAACAATAGAGATATCCAGATTTACATCAATTCACCTGGAGGATCTGTTTATGCAGGACTTGGTATCTATGACACTATGCAGTACATCTCGCCGGATGTGGCTACGATTTGTACCGGTATGGCTGCCTCTATGGGTGCCGTGTTGCTCGTTGCAGGTGCAAAAGGTAAGCGTGCAGCGCTGCCGCATTCCAGAGTGATGATACACCAGCCATCGGGTGGTGCACAAGGGGTGGCTTCTGATATGGAGATTAACTTGAGGGAGATGTTGAAGTTGAAAAAAGAACTTTATGACATTATCTCTAATCATTCTGGTCAGACATACGAATGGGTAGAAAAAGCTTCTGATCGTGATTACTGGATGAAAGCTGATGAGGCGAAAAGTTTTGGAATGATTGATGAGGTATTAAGCGCAAACAGTAAATAATATATAATGGCTAAACAAATTAAAGAATCTCGTTGCTCTTTTTGTGGCTCAAGTAAGCAGGATACACTTATGCTTATTGAAGGGCTGGATGCATACATTTGCGACAAATGTGTTGTGCAGGCGAATCAGCTGGTATTGCAGGAATTTGGAAATTCGAAAACTAAGAACGTTGAGGCTTCATTGAAATTGTTAAAGCCTTTGGAAATTAAACAACACATTGATCAGTACGTAATCGGTCAGGATGATGCTAAAAAGGTGCTTTCTGTTGCGGTTTATAACCACTATAAGCGTTTGAGTCAAAAAATTAACAAGGATGATGAGGTGGAGATTGAGAAATCGAACATCATGCTTGTTGGTGAAACTGGTACCGGAAAAACCTTACTGGCGAAAACAATTGCTAAGATCTTACATGTGCCTTTCTGCATTTGTGATGCTACGGTGTTGACAGAAGCAGGTTATGTGGGGGAAGATGTGGAAAGTATACTCACCAGGTTGTTGCAGGCTGCTGATTATGATGTGGCTTCTGCAGAACGGGGGATTGTATACATTGATGAGGTAGATAAAGTTGCACGTAAAAGTGATAACCCATCTATCACCAGAGATGTCTCTGGTGAAGGTGTCCAACAGGCGTTGTTGAAAATACTTGAAGGTACAGTTGTCAATGTTCCACCACAGGGCGGACGTAAACACCCGGATCAAAAAATGATCCCGGTGAATACGAATAATATACTGTTTATATGTGGTGGTGCCTTTGACGGTATTGAACGCAAGATTGCCAACCGTTTGAGGACCCAGGCGGTGGGTTATAAAGTGAAGAAAGATGACTCAGAACTTGATCTGGAGAATCTCTACAAGTATATAACCCCCCAGGATTTGAAATCTTTTGGTTTGATTCCTGAGTTGATTGGTCGTGTACCAGTGTTAACCCACTTAAATCCGCTGGATAAACAGGCACTTCGTAATATCCTGACGGAGCCGAAGAATTCGCTGTTGCGTCAGTATGTTAAGTTATTTGAATACGAAGGTGTAAAACTAATTTTCGAAGATGATGTTTTGGATTTCATCGTGGACAAAGCGATGGAATATAAACTTGGGGCCAGAGGGCTTCGATCGATTTGTGAGGCAATTATGCTCGATGCGATGTTTGACATCCCATCCGATCAGACGGTGAAGGAGCTCAATATATCGCTTGATTATGCGGTGCAGAAATTCGAAAAGGCTGATTTTAAGAAGTTAAAAGCAGCTTAAAGTAAATCCCCGGTTAATTGACCGGGGATTTTTTTTACATTGACTTTTGCCACTGATTTACTACCAATCTTGTACGGATTAGCAACAATGCTTGAACGGATAGCAGCAGGAATCATGAATGGCTTAAGTTTAATTTTTTAAAAGGAGAAATATATGAATGAAGAAATAGAGGTAAACAAGAACAGTGAAGAGAAGGTGAAAATTAAAAAGCCTAAAGAAGTAGAGTCTCCCGTGAAATCGGGAATGAAGTCGAAGGAAGAGATTGTAAGCAACTGGCTTCCGAGGTATACGGGACGACCACTTGAGGATTTCAGTAAGTACATCCTGCTTACCAACTTTAGCACGTACTTACAAATGTTTTCTGAATGGAATGATAATGCCCCTATCATGGGACTTGAAAAGCCAATGCAAAGCGTAACCGCCAATGGAATAACGATCATCAACTTTGGTATGGGAAGTCCGATGGCAGCGACCTTGATGGATCTGCTAACGGCAATTGCGCCGAAAGCTGTTTTGTTCTTAGGGAAGTGCGGTGGGTTGAAAAAGAAAAATCAACTTGGTGATTTGATCCTGCCTATCGCAGCAATACGTGGAGAAGGTACCTCAAATGACTACTTGCCACCGGAAGTTCCTGCACTACCTTCATTTGCTTTGCAAAAGGCTATATCCACAACCATTAGGGACCACTCTCGTGACTATTGGACCGGAACGTGTTACACCACTAACCGTAGGGTTTGGGAACACGACAAGGAGTTTAAGAAATATCTTAAGACACTGCGTGCAATGGCAGTTGATATGGAGACGGCGACGATATTCACGACTGGCTTTGCAAATAAGATCCCTACGGGAGCCTTGCTATTGGTATCTGATCAGCCGATGATTCCGGAGGGGGTAAAGACTGCTGAAAGCGATAGCAATGTAACCGATACTTACGTTGAAACGCATTTGAAGATTGGGATAGATTCGTTGAAGCAGTTAATTAACAATGGCTTGACTGTAAAGCATTTGAAGTTTTAATTTTGAATAATGGCTATATGAAGAATATTGGTTAGTTAAACAAATAACGGATACCAATCTCTGTTTGTAATGGGACAGGTGTATTTTAGACCTGTCCTCAACTTTGTGGGTAATCAAATAGCAGTATCGTCCCAGTATCCTGGCTGATATATTTCCACTCTTCTACGGGGAACTCAATCCATACGACTGCAGCAGTAGCCATATCCGGACTGTTTGTGCCAGTTAAATAGCCGGCAAGATCTGTAATCCCTGGATTGTGGCCAAATAATGCAACTTTTTCATAATTATCATCTATGTTCATGATTACATCGAATAGGTTCTTTGTATCGGCTTCATAGATTGATATGTCCCTCCTGATGGCCTCAGCCGGCGATTTCCACACATTGGCAAACTGGATAGCCGTTTCTAGAGCCCTTGCTGCCGGGCTGCTAATTATTAGCTCAGGAAAGAATTCGTTATCCCTGACCTTCAATGCCATCTTAGTGGTATCCTGACGACCCGAATCTGTAAGTTTCCGGTCAAAGTCGGACTTTTCGGAGAAACCATGCGTGGCTTTTCCGTGTCTCACAAGCAATAGTTGTTTAGGCATATGGATTAGTCGTTAGCAAAGTCAACAATTGTCTGATTGGGAATGTTTTTCATACATTTGAAATGTCCGAGTGGACATCTTTCCTGTCCGAACTTGGAACACGGACGGCAGGGGAGGTCGATGCCGACCACAATGGAATCCCTGACCTTATATGGAAACACACCCAGCAGATCTGGTGTGGTACTGCCCCAGACAGATGCAATCGGCAGATCGAAGGCTTCCGCAATATGCGTTAATCCGGTGTCGAAACCTATGACTTTCCTTGCCTTTGATGCAACAAATACAGACTGATCCAGATTTGTGACCCCACAGATAGAGTAGACGCGGCTACCGACCGCACGGGCAATCTCCTCAGCATTATTTTTAACATCGGTTCCGCCGAGCAACACTATCGGACCTGCAATGCCTTTGCAAATTTCAATGATTTTCTCATTCGGCATTCTCTTCGTATTATGTGTGGCGCCAATGACAAACCCGATATAGCCGTTGAGATGTGTTTCAGGCAGTACATCGGATAATTTGTAGTTTCCGGATATGTAATAGTCTATTGGTTTATCGTCATTTACTACACCAAGAAATTTTATGCTTTCCATATAGCGATCCACAAGGTGATCTTTAGCGAAAAGCGTGTGCCATTTAAATTTCAGCGCGAGCCATTTCCGTATTGCGTCCTTTCTGTACGTTGAAGACGGAATCTGAGTGGCTATTTTGATGAGGGTAGTCCTAAGGTTGTTGTGTAAGTCGATGATGAGATCGAAGCCTTCGGCCTTAATATCCGATATCGTCTCCTTTAATGTTGGCTTCAGGAAGTGAAGTTTCGTAAGGTAAGGGTTTTGCTGGTAAATGTATTTGAACTGCTCCTTGGTTAAAAATTGGATTTCAGTACCTGGAAGTTGTTCTTTAAGACAGCGGATCACTGGCGTAGTATAGATAATATCGCCCATGGAGCTGAAACGAATAACTAGTATCTTCTTAGGCGCTTTCAATGTTTAAACTTTTCTTATTTTCTCGATGATGGACGTGGATGAGTATCCCGGTAGAAAAGATAGCACTTTAACGCGCCCTCCATTGCCTAGTACCTCCCTTGCACCTACAATCTGCTCGATCTCATAGTCGCCGCCTTTAACCAGTACATCCGGCATAAGCGCTTTGATGAGCTCCAAAGGAGTGTCGTCACTAAAGAATACAATAGCATCAATGAAGAACATCCCTGCGAGGACCGTCGACCTTGTGTTTTCGTCATTAACGGGCCGTTCCGGACCTTTGATTCTTTGAACGGATTGATCACTGTTCAGTCCGACAATCAGCACATCCCCCAGGTTTGCTGCTTCACTCAGATAGGCGATATGGCCTGCATGAAGCAGATCAAAACAACCATTGGTAAAGACAACCGTCCTGCCTTCAGCCCTCCACTTTTGAACCTGGGTAACCAGTTCAGGTAAGGCGAAGATCTTGTGTGCCAACGTAGTATTTGCGTTCATTTTATGTGGTTAAAAGATCTCGTCTACGGCTTTGCAGAAGATGTGACCGATGAGAATATGCATTTCCTGAATTCTTGCTGTAGTGTCATTATCTACAACGATGTTCAGATCACATAAATTGTTCATTTGTCCACCGTCTCTTCCTGATAAACCAATCGTTTTACAATTTAACTCTTTAGCGGTGCGTAAAGCATCAATAACATTTTCACTGTTTCCACTGGTCGAAATGGCTATAAAGAGGTCACCAGGCCGTGCAAGTGCAGCAAGCTGCCTGGAAAAAACCTTGTTAAAGCCGTAGTCGTTGCTTATTGCCGTGATGGCAGAAGTATCTACAGTCAGTGCAATCGCAGGCAGAGCTACCCGTTCCTTAACGTACCTGCCCGTCAGTTCGGCAGCGATATGCTGTGCGTCTGCGGCGCTGCCGCCATTACCGGCGATCAATACTTTTCCACCGGCAGTAAGTACGTCAGTGACCATTTTACAGCCCATTTCAATATTTGATACGAGCCCTTTAATCAGCGTGTCAATGGTGTTTCTATGTTGAATTAATTCTTCTAATACCATAAGCAGTACAATTTCCGGAAATTATTAAATGATTCTATTTTAAAAGATTATTACTGTTATTACTGACCCATTCATCTGCGAGGCTTTTGTTCAGGAACGTAGGGGGCAACCTGTGTTGCCGTCTCAATGTTGCTCGTTCATTGCCCTTACAATATCTGCTACGTTTGTCGTAGCACTACCAATGTGCTTAATCACGATCGAAGCGGCATAATTGGACAGTGTACATGCCTCTTCAATAGAAAAGCCAAGCGCCATGCCATAGGCCAATGTAGCCATGACAGTATCACCAGCGCCTGTGACATCATATACTTTTGTGGCCACTACGGGAAGTATTTTACATTCCTCCTGGGTGATGATCGCTATTCCGGCTTCAGAAAGGGTAACGATCAGATAACTGGCGTGCGTCAGGTGTAAGACAATCCGGGCTGCCCGCACCAGATCGTCCTGCGTTTGAATCTTGTCCATCTTTGCAGCGTCCGCAAGCTCTTTACGATTTGGCTTGATGATGAAAGCACCGTTGTACTTCTCGTAATCAAGACCTTTGGGATCAACAAATATCCGTTTGCAGGATGTAGCGCAATGTTCGATAATCCGCTGCGACAGGGTTGGTGTGAGCAATCCTTTGTTGTAGTCGGATAGAATAACCAGGTCGCTCTTTTCCATACAAGGAACAAGCGCTTCAAAAAACTCCTGTTCCAGTGCTTCTGAAATATCAGCAATGTCTTCTCTGTCTATTCTAACAATCTGGTGATTTGATGCTATAATTCTTGTTTTCACGGTGGTGGACCGCTCGGCATCCCTAAGAATAAGGCCGGTGTCTATTTCCTTCGTCTTTAAGATGGCAGCAATTTCTTCAGCAGCAATATCGTCTCCGGTTAGCCCAGCAAGAAAAACATGAGCACCTAGGTCAATCAGATTGCTAGCCACATTTGCGGCTCCACCGATTATTCTATCTTCTCTTTCAACGTTTACCACGGGGACAGGCGCTTCCGGGGAAAGTCGTGTTGCCGAACCAAAAATATAGTGGTCAAGCATCAGGTCACCTATAACAAGTATCTTCGGTTTCGGTTCATTTAGATGTGCACTTTGAAGTTTTTCTGCAAGCATTCTGAATTGTTAATGGTCAAATATAGTTATAAAGGCATTTATATAGATCAGCTTATGTTCTTTACTGCAACTAAGCGGGCAGTCATTTACCCCCTTTACATTGATGCAGCAGTAACCAACGATTGCACCGCATAGAGATAAACAAGGGAATTGAAACCACCGTTTGCATCAAACGGACTGAACTGGCATAACGGAGTTGAAATAGTCGGAGATTTCCTCGAGTGAAAATGCATTTAAACATCGCGCTGCAGTAAGGCCGCCCTTTCTTCCCGCAAAAACACCGTAATGCATGTCTTTAAAGCCTTCCATCCGGTGTGCATCAGGATTGATCGACAACAGTACCCCTTTTTCCAGCGCATATCGATGCCATCTCCAATCCAGGTCCAGGCGCAGCGGATTTGCGTTGATCTCAATAACAACCTTGTTGGCGGCACAGGCATCGATGACTTTTTCAAAATTCACCGGATAACCCTTCCGGCTGAGGAGCAATCTCCCGGTGGGATGCCCAAGTATTGTCGTAAATGGGTTCTCGATCGCCTTAATTAACCTTGCAGTAGCTTTTTCCTCCGTCATTCTTAAATTGCTGTGCACAGATGCGACTACAAAATCAAAGGTCCTTAGCACCTCATCACTGTAGTCTAAGGACCCGTCGTTCAGAATATCACTCTCAATGCCCTTAAATATCCTGAAGGGTGCAAGTTTCTCATTGAGCATATCGATTTCCCGATGCTGCGCAGCTACCCTCTCCTCGTACAGGCCCTTTGCATAGAATGCAGATTTCGAGTGATCGCAAATGCCAAAATAGGCCATGTTCAGTTCTTCCCTGCAGTACAAAGCCATTTGCTCAAGGGTATGAACCCCGTCGCTCCAGGTAGAGTGGTTGTGTAGGCTGCCTTTTAGATCCTGGTACTCCACCAGCTCGGGTAACTTGTTGGTCTTTGCCAGCTCAATTTCATCATAACCTTCCCGAAGCTCAGGTGCCACGTAAGCCAGTCCGGCACGTTTATAAATATCATGTTCATCCGAAAAGGAACCGGTACCCGCAAGCTTCAATACCGCTTCCACATGGGTCTCATTGCCGGTAAGCTTAAACAGATTGAGGAAAAAGTCTTCCTTTACAAAGACGTGTAAGTGAATTTTCAGACCCAGTTCGCTTTCAGCTATAAATACATTGTCTGTATGAAGTTCGAATTTCAGCGGACTGTAGCTATTGATTTCCTGCACAACAACCTCCGGATTGGCGGACCCAACAACCAGGTCAATGTTATCAATGATCTCACATCGTCGCCGGTAACCTCCTGCGACCTTCAGGAAAGCGGTATCTTCGATGTTGCTTAACCACACCAGCAGGTCGGCAGACAAAGTTTCAACCAGATGCTCTGCCTGGGCATAAAGAAACTTGCCATACCCAGCCATCTTGAATTCAATGATCTTTTTTATTTCGTCCTGAGTCTTCAATCCAAAGCCCTTCGCCTCAATCAGCCTGTTTTCATTGCAAGCATAATAGAGCTCACCAATGTTCTCGATCTCCAGGTCTTTCCAGATCACGGCGATTTTCCGGGGGCCGATGCCCTTGATGCCAAGCATCTCTACAATCCCCTCTGGTGTGTTCGCCTTGATATTCTCCAGGTCAGACAAGACACCCGTCTCCATCAATTCATGAACTTTAGCGGATATACTCTTGCCAAGCCCGTCAATTTTCTCCAGCTCTCCGAGTGTTTTACCTGCTACAGGGAAAGGCAGTTTATCAACCTTTAAAGCGGCGTTGGCGATAGATTTAATTTTAAAGGAGTTCTCATTATGCAGCTCCATCAACTGGGAAAGCAGGCGGAGGCTCCTGGCAATGGTTTTATTTTCCATAGTCTGCTAAATTAAAGAAAAGGAATCAGGATTTATAAACCATATACTGGCATAGTTTTCTCTACCATGCAGGCATGAAAAAGATATTTCTTTCAACTTTCCTCGCTGCCAGCATTGCAGCCTGTACACCAGCGGATAAAGAAACGCAGTCCAAAGCTGAGCCTCAGCAAGAAATAGCAACAGTAGATTCCCGTAACCTCATAATCCCAGGAAAGTCTATTGGTAAATTATACCTGAACCAGGACATGGATAGTGTTTTTCACATCATGGGCAAGGCAGATGCAGGAGATGCTGCCATGGGAAAGGCCTGGAGTATCTGGTTGTCAGAAGGAACCGGAAGCGGATCCAAAGATCAAATCGCTGTTTTTTCATCCTATAAAGACAGCACCATGATGGGTAAATCTGCCAAAGAGATATTGGTTACAGCGCCAGTATACGAAACGGAAAACGGCCTAAAAACGGGAATGCCCCTGGATAGCATCAAAAAGCAATTCCCATCGCTGAAAGCAGTGGCCCGGTACGTCAACGATTCTGAACATGATACGCTCGAAGTATACGATGACATTTCCAAAGGAATCGCTTTTGACATTAGAAATAGGTCAGGAAGGCAGGTCAGCACCGCAGTATACGTTCACTTCCCCAATAAAAGTGTCAGCAATACCTACCTGACCATTTATCCCGGCTGGAGAAGGTTGTAGTTTATTGTACCTGTATCTCGTAGGGAAGCCTCGCCTGCATTCCGGAGTTCTTGATGGCTTTTTTCATCTGTTCATAGATCAGATAATTGTCACCGAGTTCCTGTTTGGCGAAGTATGTACGTACATTATTTTTGCTGTCAGACAGGAAGTTATTAAGCGGGTCCGCTTTCGCGGGATACTCCACAACCCGGTATTTCTTAAGTTTTGCCTTTTTTCCTGCTGCTGCTATGGCATCCTGGAAGTTGCCCAAACGGTCTGCAAGACCGATTCTCACCGCGTCCGTGCCCACCCACACGTGGCCTCCGGCAATTGAGTTCACATACTCGCTGCTTCTTTTACGCCCGTCAGCCACTCTGGAGATGAAAGTGTCATAGACATGGCTCACATCTCGCTGAATGATCAAACGTTCGGCGGGCGTCAATGGACGGGTGGTACTCATGATATCTGCATATTTACCCGTTTTCACCGCATCGAACGTAATGCCCAGCTTGTTGCTCAGTAAGTTCTGGAAATTGGGAATAATACCAAATACGCCTATGGAGCCCGTAATTGTGTTTGGCTGCACAAATATGGAATCGGCAGCACATGCAATATAGTAGCCCCCGGAGGCGGCAACGTCCCCGAATGAGGCGATAACAGGCTTCACTTTCTTACTTAACACGATTTCTCTCCACATCACGTCGGATGCAAGTGCACTTCCTCCGCCCGAATTTACACGTAAGACGATGGCCTTAACGCTGCTGTCCTGTCTTGCTTTCCTGATCTCGCGGGAAATCTTCTCCGAACCGATAGATTCATCTGAGCCTTCACCGCCAACGATATCCCCGTTGGCATAAATGACGGCTATCTTGTCGTCCGCACCAGCATTCTCCGTAGAAACGTCTTCCGCATAATCATTGATGGTTATCGTATTCAAGTTCTTTGCTTTCGGCTTTCCGGTAAGGGATTTCAGTTCATTGATAAGTTCGTCCTTGTACCGTAACCCATCAACCATTTTATATTTTAAAGCATCTTCCGCGCGCTGTATTCTGTAGCTGTCCGCGTAGGCAAACAAGCTGTCTCTGGAAATCTTTCTGGAGGCAGCTATGTCTTCGAGGAACACGTTGTATAAGCCACCGACGTAGGCAGTAACCTGCTGACGGTTGTAATCGCTCATCTTTTCATTGATAAAGGGCTCCACAGCACTCTTATAGTTACCGACCCGGATGATCTGTGCTTCAACACCAAGCTTTTCCAGTGCACCTTTGAAAAACATCAACTGAGATTCAAAACCTTTGAACTCCAGGGAACCCTCTGGGTTTAAGTATACTTTATTTGCCACGGATGACAAGTAATAGGCATTCTGGTTGTATTCTTCACTGTAGGCGATTATTTGCTTATTACTCCTTTTAAAGTCGATCAAGGCATCCCGTATTTCTTTTAATGTAGCCTTTCCTGCAACCGGAGCGGAAACATTGATGTACACGACTTTTATGCGGTCATCCGTTTTAGCTTTTTTTAGCCCCTTAATGATATCGTTGAAGCCAATCGCCTTTTCTGCAATAGAGCCTATGATGGGCAGGTTACCGAAACGTTTACTTGGCGTGCGTTCCAGGATCGCCTGATCCAGGTTTAAGTACAACACGGAATTGTTGGTAATTTCCACTTTTTTATCGTCGCCCAGGGAGGATACAATTCCCGCGATGATGATCAGGCAGAAGATAAATAAGAATACAATAGATATCACGAAGCCTACAACAGTGGCAAAAACATACTTAAAAAATTCTCTCATCTGTGTGTTTAACCTTTAATTTGTAAATATATGAATTTTAGCGCGCCGCATGGATATGGAATTGGATCGTAACACGGCCTATTTGTTACTTGGAAGTAATTTAGGGGATCGCAAAGCGGTACTCCGGCAGGCGATACAACACATTTCGGAACAGATTGGCTCTATTGACGCGCAATCCTCGGTTTATGAAACAGAGCCCTGGGGCAATACCAACCAGCCAGGCTTTTTAAACCTGGCTTTGGAAATCAGCACAGGACTTTCTGCAATACAGGTACTGGAAAAAGCGCTTTCGATCGAGGAGCAACTCGGAAGGGTCCGCCTGGAGCGATGGGGATCAAGAATAATCGATATCGACATCATCTTTTACAATGCAGATGTTATCCGTATCGAGGATCGGCTCAGCATTCCACATCCGGAGATGCAGAACAGGAAATTTGTACTGGAGCCACTCTGTGAAATTGCGCCGGAGTTCATTCACCCGGTATTGAACCGAAGCATCAAAGAATTGTTTGAAAGTTTAACCGATAAATCGGCGGTAAAAAGATATAAATTCTAATTTTGTAAAATGATCAATGAGGAAAAAAATGGCATGCCACTGGATTTGTCTTATTTAAGAGAAATGTCGGGCGATAGTGTTGAGTTCATGATTGAAATGCTCGATATGTTCAAGCAACAGACGCCATTGTATGTCGCTGAGTTGGAGCAGGCCCTGGAAGAAGAAAATTGGCAAAAAGTATCGAGCAGCGCCCACAAGATAAAACCTACTTTTGCCTACGTGGGGAGAGATGATGTTAAAAATCACATGCAAATGATCGAGCAAAATGCACGTGAACTTAAAAATCTTGAAGAACTGCCACAAGCTGTAGCAGAACTTAACCTTTTTTTGTTGATCCTAAACAAGCAGCTTGACGCTACAAAAATAGAATTGGAAAAGCAGCTTTAAATAGCTGCTATTTCGAATTCATAACTTTCCATAATCAGGTTCGCGAGCAGTTTCTTGCATGCGGCGTCCACTTTCTCTTCAGCCTGTTCTCTGCTATCTGCAACCAGTTCAAGCGTAATGTGTTTCCCAACCCGTACGTTCGTAACTTCAGGTAAACCGATATTTTTCATACTTCCGGTCACCGCCTTACCTTGAGGGTCAAGGATTTCTTTTTTTGGCATTACGTCTATTTCTGCAATAAATCTCATCTATATGTTTTTATGGTGGCTAATTATTTTTCGTCTTAAACGTGATTGCTTCTAAAATGTATAATGGAAGAGGCAATGTACAATACCAAAACAAACGGTATGGCGGCAAATTTAAGAAAAGCAATTAACACTGCTGATATAATAAGGAAAACGAATTTAGTTTTATTGTGGATCCATTTTATAGAACCAAATTTTAGCGAGAAAATCTTAATCTCACACACCAACAGCCAGCACATCAACACCGTTATTGCAATCAGCAGAATTGTAGAGTTGATTATTGCCGGATAGTCTTTCTGTATAAATGGGAGAGATACGATAAACAACGTGTTCATCGGGGTATTCAGCCCAATAAAATCTTCCGTCTGCCTGGTGTCGAGGTTGAATTTTGCCAGCCGCAAGGCGGAAAATATCGTCATCAAAAACCCGATAAACGGCAGATAGGGAGAGGAATAGTCGCTTTGTTCTAGAAGTTTATACATCACTACACCCGGCAAAAAGCCAAAGCTTACCATATCGGCAAGCGAGTCCAGCTCTTTTCCAATCATCGTTTTCACATTCAGTATGCGGGCCGTAAACCCGTCAAAGAAGTCGAATATGCCTGATATCAGAACGCTGTAAGCTGCGATGTCCAAACTCCCTTTAAATGCAAAAACGATCCCAATGCACCCGGAAAGGAGATTGGCACAAGTTAATGCATTCGGGATCAGTCTCTTCATGGATTTAGCTGTTCATAGAGATCAGGAATTCTTCGTTGCTCTTGGTGTTTCTGATCTGAGACTGGACAAATTCCATCGCCTCCTGAGCATTCATGTCTGCAAGGTGGTTACGCAAGATCCAAACACGCTGCAAAGTATCTCTGTCATGTAGTAAATCATCTCTTCTGGTACTCGAAGCCGTAATATCAATGGCTGGGAAGATACGCTTGTTGGATAATTTACGATCCAGTTGAAGTTCCATGTTTCCGGTACCTTTAAATTCTTCAAAGATCACCTCGTCCATTTTAGAACCTGTATCGGTCAATGCCGTAGCCAGAATGGTTAATGAACCACCTTTTTCTATGTTCCGTGCAGCACCGAAGAATCGTTTCGGCTTGTGTAATGCATTGGCATCAACACCACCAGATAAAATCTTTCCTGATGCAGGCGCCGTTGTATTGTATGCTCTTGCTAAACGGGTAATGGAATCCAGCAGTATAACCACATCATGACCGCATTCCACGAGTCGCTTTGCTTTTTCAAGTACAATGTTTGCAATCTTCACATGGCGTTCCGCTGGTTCATCAAAAGTCGACGCAATAACCTCTGCCCGAACGCTTCTAGCCATGTCGGTCACCTCTTCCGGACGTTCGTCAATCAGGAGAATGATCAGGTAAACTTCCGGGTGGTTTTTCGCAATGGCGTTTGCAACTTCTTTAAGAAGGTTGGTTTTACCTGTTTTCGGTTGTGCAACGATCAATCCACGTTGTCCTTTACCGATAGGGGTAAAAAGGTCAATGATACGGGTTGAGTAATTGTTGGTCTCTGTAAACAGATTCAGGCGTTCTGTAGGAAAAAGTGGTGTCAGGTAATCGAAAGGAATCCGATCTCTTACATCTGCCGGTAAACGGCCGTTTATCGATTCAACACGGACTAGTGGAAAGTATTTCTCACCCTCTTTTGGTGGTCGGATACTTCCTTTTACCGTGTCACCGGTCTTCAGGCCAAAAAGTTTAATCTGTGATTGAGATACGTATATATCATCAGGGGAAGAAAGGTAGTTGTAATCTGCGGAACGCAAGAAGCCATAACCATCCGGCATGATTTCCAGCACGCCCTCATTGGTAATCGTGTTGTCGAAATCTAAGTTCGAGTAGCTGTTTTCAGCTTGTTTGCTGTTGCTGGTATTTCCGTTTTTAGACCGGTTGTCTTCTCTTGCTGGCCGCTGTTTTTTCTGATCTGGAGTGTTTGCAGGTGCAGAGGAGGGTTGAACTGCAGGACTTTCTACCTTTTTATGCGGCTCTGCCTTTTCCGCTGCATGCTCCGGTTTTTTTGGTTGTTCTTCTGTCTTTGGCCTTTCAGGCTGTTGTTCCTGTCTTGCTTCAACAGGGGCAGGCGACTCATTGTCGAACATTGCCGCCCGGTTAAAAGTTGATGTCGTATTTGTTTCAGCCTCGTCCTTTACAGCGATACGTGTACGTTTTCTTACAGGTTTTTCTGTTGAGCTGGCTTTGCTGATTCTGGCTTTAGGTGCTTTAGCTTCAGCGATATCGGCTACAGGAACTGCGGCACCTTCTGCCTCCTGCGCTTTTATCTGTGATATGATTTCGACTAATTCTGCTTTTCTTAGTGCGTCAACATTTAAGATACCATTGGCTTTGGCAAGCTCACGCAGTTCAGCCGTCAGCTTTTCATTTAATTCTGTTTTATTAAACATTATATGGTTGTAGAGAAATTTTTAAAGGGATTTTCCAATTGAATAAAAGCAAGTTAATGCAATTTAGAATACGAAATAAAACTTAGTTTTCTTGAGATTTTCCGATTGTTCAGATGAACATATAGAGAATTATGATGCAATTGTATGTAATAGTTATTTAATCTCCAAGAAAAACAACAAATTGTTATAAACAAATTACATGCCTGTTTAAAACATTGCACTGCTTACCTCTCGAAAATTTATCATATTTGTCCCAAAAGCAATTTGAATGAATAAAGCGCAGTTAGTCGAACAAATCAAGGCGAAGAAATCTTTCCTGTGTGTGGGCCTCGATCCGGTCATGGAGCAAATTCCGCAACACCTTCTTAAATACGAAGATCCGATACTGGAATTTAATAGGCAGATTATTGATGCCACTAAGGACCTTTGTGTTGCCTATAAGCCGAATACCGCGTTCTATGAGTGCCTTGGCGTTTCTGGCTGGAACACACTGGTGGAAACCTGGAAATATTTTCCGGAGGATATTTTTAGCATTGCTGATGCCAAAAGAGGGGATATCGGCAATACGTCCAATATGTATGCCGAAGCATTCTTCAACAAAGAAAGCTCTGGAATGAGCTTCGATTCCATTACGGTAGCGCCTTATATGGGTGAGGATTCTGTAAGCCCCTTTCTGCAGCATAAAGATAAATGGGTGATACTTCTGGCCCTGACATCGAACGCGGGGCACAAGGACTTCCAGCTGAAGGATGTCGGATCTGAAAGACTTTATGAAAGTGTACTGAAAACTTCTGCAGGCTGGCACAACAGTGATCAGCTGATGTATGTGGTTGGTGCGACACGTGGTGCGGAGTTTCAGAACATCAGGAGCCTGGTGCCAGACAGCTTTCTTCTTGTCCCTGGTGTAGGTGCACAGGGTGGAAGCCTTGATGAGGTCTGTACCTTTGGTTTAAATGCAGATTGCGGTTTACTGATCAATTCTTCAAGGGGAATTATTTATGCTTCAAAAGGAACTGACTTCGCCGAAAGAGCGCGGGAAGAGGCGTTAATCCTGCAGCAGCAGATGGAACAATGGCTTATCAGGAAAGAGATCATATAATTTAACATCAATCCTTTTCGCTGCGCTAACTTTAATCATGGTATTAAAGGAAGACTTACTCAGCTTTATCTGGCAATTTCGGCTATTTACCACAAATCAGCTCCATTGTAGTTCTGGCGAGCCCCTGGTCATCATCCAGCCCGGGCTCCAGAACAAAAATGCCGGCCCGGACTTCTTCAACGCCAAACTTAAAATTGGTTCAACAAGCTGGGTGGGAAACATTGAGATTCATGTCAAGTCGTCCGACTGGCTTCTTCACGGACACAGCGGCAACCGCACGTACGACAATGTCGTGCTCCATGTGGTTTACGAACAGGATACTTCGGTATACAGAGCAGACGGAACGGAGATTCCTACCTTGGTTCTGAAGCATATTTCATCTCCGCTGGTGTTCGACCGGTACCATGTACTTCTGTCGTCGAAGGCGTCTTTTCCCTGTGAAAACCAGATTGCAGCAGTTGAACCCATGATAATCATCAGCTCTTTATCCGGTGTCCTTGTCGAGCGCTTCGAACAAAAGTACCTTGATGTGCTGTCCATCCTGGAGCAAAATAAAGGCAGCTGGAATGCGACCATGTATTTTTTGCTGGCCAGAAGCTTCGGATTTAAGGTAAACAGCACCCCTTTTGAAATGCTGGCCAACGCGCTTGACCACCAGCTCCTCGACCGGTATAAAGATAACCCGCTTCAGCTGGAGGCACTGATTTTCGGACAAGCCGGCTTTCTGACTGGCCCTTTTCAGGACAGTTATCCCGCACAAATGAAAGCGGAATATGAATTCCTCAGAAAGAAATTCAGTCTCCATCCCATAGATGTCTCCATATGGAAGTTTCTGCGGATGCGTCCGGCAAGTTTTCCAACCCTGCGGCTGGCACAGTTCGCAGGCCTGATGATTAAGTCGCAACACCTATTCTCCAGATTACTCAACGCGAAAGACCTCGAAACGGTAAGGGCCTGCTTTGAACATCTTCCCGTACACTCGTACTGGAGAAATCACTATCATTTTACTTCCAGAACCACTGCGGTACAAACCCAGCTCGGAAAACTTTCCGTAGAAAACATTATCATCAACACGGTATGCCTGCTGCTATTTTCCTACGGAAAACACATGGGTCAGACCGCCTTTATGGATCAGGCATTCAGTTTCTTAGCACAGTTACATCCAGAAAAAAACAACATTATTCAGCGATACAGGGAATCCGGCATTAAAATTGAAAATGCTTACGATTCACAGGCACTGCTCCAACTAAATAAAAGCTATTGCACTCAGAAAAAATGTTTAAATTGTGGTATTGGAATTAAAATTTTAAGAAAGTAAAATGTACCAGAAGATCATCACGTATTTCGAGAAGCGGAGTTTTGGCGTTTGTACTTACATTGCAGATAAATTTAACATTTCCACCAGCAAGATCCGTCTGTTTTTCATCTACTCGTCGTTCCTGGCCGTAGGGTTCCCTATAATTTTTTATGTGCTGGCCGCGTTGGTACTGGACGTCCGCCATTACATCAAACGAATTCGCCTGCGGATATGGGACGTTTAAATATATTGAGGCCATAATAACTCAACACATACAAGTATATATTTTATATTTGTTGATTATTAATACTTGTAACCTACAATGGCGTTAAAGGCAAACCAATTTAAGTCTAATTCATTCAAAAACGAATCCGGGGAAAAGCAATTTTCCAGACCATCCGCCAAGGGTCCAAGAGCACGGTTTGAACAGCTGCCCTCGTTCAATTTCGCCGATGGAAGATTTATTAAGATCGCCGGTTTATTCTTTCTAATCCTTTCGCTGTATTTTCTTATCGCATTTACATCCTATCTGTTCACCTGGGAAGACGACCACAGCTATGTGATCGATGCCAATGGGGGATGGGGAAACCTCTTCAAAACATACGACGAACTTAAAGACCTTCATATTGCGCCGGTCGTACAGAACTGGCTGGGTAAATTCGGTGCGCTGCTGGCCCATCAGTTCATCTATGAGTGGTTTGGCGTGGCTTCCTTCTTATTCATATTCGTTTTCTTCGTCATCGGATACCGCCTGCTGTTTAAGGTCACCATCTTCTCTCTCGAGAAAACTTTTGGCTACAGCTTGTTCTTTCTATTGTTCCTTTCTTTAACCTTCGGTTTCTCACACTCTTTCTTTTCAGATGCACCGCATTTTCTGGAAGGGGAGTTCGGTTACTGGACGAACCTGATCCTTGTTGCACAGATTGGATATGCTGGCGTTGGCGGCCTGCTTGCCTTTCTGGCGCTTACCATCCTGATCGTAGCCTACAACATCGATTTTAAAATACCGACACGCCAGCCAAAGGAAGTGCCTGTTAATGATATACCCCCACGTGTTACGGTTGAAAATGAAATACCATCGCAACCTGTGGAGTTTAACTTATCTGAAAGAAAGAATACGCAGAAAAAACGAGAACAAAACCTCGTCCTTACGCCTTCCAGAGCCTCGGAGCAGGAGTTGGATGTTGCGGTTCTCCCGACGGCACCTCTGGCAGCAAACCTGACGAACGTGCCAATTGTGCTCTCTCCAACAGTTGAACCTTCCCCGGCACTTAGGGCAAATGAGCGGTTTGACACCGCTGTAGCTGTAGAGACTTTTAAGCCTGTTCCTGAATTAACCATCGAGAAAACGGAGGATGAAAAGAAATCTGAAGAACTGGTGGAACAATTCGGTACCTATGACCCGACATTGGATCTGGCCAGCTACAAATATCCGCACCTCGACCTCCTGGAGAACCATGGCGGGCATAAGATTTCTGTTGATGCAAATGAGCTTGAAGCAAACAAGAATAAAATTGTAGAGACGCTGAATCACTACAACATAGAAATAGATAAGATCAAGGCCACGATCGGGCCAACCGTTACGCTTTACGAGATTATCCCGGCACCGGGGGTCCGCATTTCCAAGATTAAAAACCTGGAGGATGATATCGCTTTGAGTCTTGCTGCCCTTGGAATCCGTATCATTGCCCCAATGCCCGGAAAGGGGACCATTGGTATTGAGGTGCCGAACTTACATCCTGAAATGGTCTCTATGCGTAGTATTCTGGCTACAGAGAAGTTCCAGCAGACCCAGATGGATCTTCCAATTGCCTTGGGCAAAACCATTTCCAACGAGGTCTATATTGCCGACCTCTCTAAAATGCCTCACTTACTGGTTGCCGGTGCGACAGGTCAGGGTAAGTCTGTCGGTATCAATGCCATTCTGGTTTCCCTGCTTTATAAAAAGCATCCTTCCCAGTTGAAGTTTGTACTGGTGGATCCTAAAAAGGTGGAGCTAACCCTGTTCAATAAAATTGAACGCCACTTCTTAGCCAAACTTCCTGGGGAGGCTGATGCAATCATTACAGATACCAAAAAGGTAATTACAACTTTAAATTCCCTGTGTATAGAGATGGATCAGCGTTACGATCTGCTCAAAGATGCACAAGTGCGAAATCTTAAGGAGTACAACGAGAAGTTCATCAAGCGCAGGTTGAACCCGAATAATTCCCACCGTTTCCTGCCATACATCGTGCTTATCGTTGATGAATTTGCAGATTTAATGATGACCGCCGGTAAGGAAGTGGAAACACCGATTGCAAGGCTCGCCCAGCTGGCACGTGCCGTAGGCATACACCTGGTGCTCGCCACCCAGCGTCCATCCGTGAACATCATTACCGGTACGATCAAGGCCAACTTCCCGGCCAGGCTTGCCTTCCGGGTATTGTCCAAAATCGACTCGAGAACCATTCTGGACAGCGGCGGTGCCGATCAGCTGATTGGCCGTGGGGATATGCTCCTTTCCACCGGAAACGACCTTATCCGGTTGCAGTGTGCCTTCGTAGACACGCCGGAGGTAGACCGGATCTCTGAATTTATTGGCAACCAGCGTGGCTATCCGGAAGCATACCAGCTTCCCGAATATGTAGATGAAGCTGCGGATAATGCCAAACTCGAATTCAGTGCTTCGGAACGGGATTCCATGTTTGAAGATGCGGCAAGGCTGATTGTCATGCACCAGCAGGGATCTACGTCACTCATCCAGCGCAAGCTTAAACTGGGCTACAACCGGGCTGGAAGAATCATTGACCAGTTGGAAGCGGCAGGGGTAGTTGGACCGTTCGAAGGCAGCAAAGCCCGGGAAGTTTTACTGCCAGATGACTACGCTTTGGAACAGTTCTTGAATAACCTGGATCAAAATAGCTAATTAATGAGAAGAATAATATCCTGCATACTTATACTAACCGGCCTCTGCTCCATGGCCTCCGCGCAAACCGATCCACAGGCCAAATCAATCCTTGCCCAGGTCAGCAAAAAGTATCGCTCCTATAAAACAATTAAAACAGACTTTACCTTTACCATACAGAACAAGGCTGCAAATATAAACGAGAGCCAGAAGGGGACTTTGTATGTGAATGCAGCGGCTAACAAATACAAGGTGTCTATGTCCGACAAAGATATCATCAGTGATGGCAAAACACAATGGACTTACCTGAAAGGCGATCAGGAAGTACAGGTAAGTAAAGCCGGCACGACAGATGATGCGCTAAACCCGGCACAGGTATTTACCATGTATGAAAAGGGCTTTAAATACCTGTACACCGGCGAACGCAAAGCAGGAGCTAAGGTATACCAGATGATCGACCTGTCGCCGGTGGATACGAAAAAGTCATACTACAAGATCCGTCTTAGCATAGATAAGGCTGCGAAACAGATCTCCAGCGTCCTGATATTTGACAAGAACGGAAGTAACTATACCTACGCAATTAACACATTCTCACCTACTGCCAATATTCCGGAATCCACTTTCGTGTTTGACGCCAAGAAGTTCCCGGGGGTAGAGATCGTAGATTTAAGATAAACCTAAACCAGCAGCCCAATTTGAAAATCACATTCTTAGGCACCGGAACATCGCAGGGAATCCCTGTCATTACTTGCACTTGTGAAGTTTGTACATCTGAGGACCCTAGGAACAAGAGGTTGCGGACCTCAGTGATGGTGGAGACCGAAGACAAGACATTCGTCATTGATTCCGGACCTGACTTTAGATATCAAATGCTTCGGGCTGGCGTAAAGGATCTGGATGCCATCATCTTTACCCATGAACATAAAGATCATGTGGCTGGCTTAGACGACATCAGGCCATTTAATTATCTGCTGAACAAGGATATTGCAGTCTATGCTGATCAACGGGTAGAGGCCGCTTTAAAGAAGGAATTTTCATACATCTTTTCAGACCTGCCGTACTTCGGATTGCCCCGAATTGTTCTTCACCGGATCAACGGGGCACCTTTTTCCATTGGTAAGACTCCAATAACACCAATAGAAGTGATGCACTACAAACTGCCAATTCTTGGCTATCGTATCGGCGACTTTACGTACATCACGGATGCAAAGACAATATCTGAGGCCTCTGTGGAGAAGATTAAAGGCACAAAGGTGCTGGTTATAAACGCGTTGCAGCGGGAGAATCATATTTCACACTTTAACCTGCAGGAGGCACTTGACTTTGCGGCGAAGATAAAAGCCGATGTAACCTACCTTACCCACATCAGCCACAATCTGGGCTTGCATGAAGTGGTACAGCATCAACTTCCCGAAGGTGTGCAGCTGGCATTCGATACCCTTTCTTTCGAAATTTAACCAACGCTTCGTTTCCCGGATCTCCTGACGAATTTACAGCAGAAGCGCAAGGTTCTGGTGCCCATGCTTAACGAAGCATTTTCCCCTTATTTGATGCTTAATTTCCGTGTATATGCAAGGCATAAAGAAGGCCACAACTTGCATCGAAATCACTCTAAACTTACACCCACTTTGTAGGGACCTTACCCGCACCTTACCCGCACCTTACCCGGATAAAATCCCTGTATCCTGTGGATAAGGTGCGGGTAAATTGCGGCTGAATTACGGCTGCTTTCCGCAGCTGAAAAGTGCAGTTTGCCGCGCAGGAGAACAGCGCCTGTTTAACTGCGGCGAACAGGGCCGAGCCGCGTAAAGTTGAGGCCGTCTGAAAACAATACCGAACTGCCGTTGTTTTTTAACTACCAAATCTTTAACCCATGGCCAACGAAACCAATTCACCCAAACGAAACAACTGGATCATATGGTTGATCGTTATTCTTATCCTCGTTCTCATTGGATTTTATGTGTTCAGCAAGCGGAATACAGAAGTGACAGCAGAAGCCGCGAGTGATTCGTCAACAATTGAAAGTACCATCAATAACCACTGGACAGGAGTTGAGCCGAACCTTCCGGATGAGTCATTCGATGAACTCAAGGATACCAACCTTTCGGTGAGGGGAAATGACCAGCTCGCCGTCTATAGCCTAGATGAAACCATTGTTTTCGATGTGGGTGACACGACAATTAAGCCAGCAGCAGTGGAGAAAATTGGGAAGATCATGCGCTCTGCGGAGAAGCGGTTTCCAAATGGTGAGATTCGTATCTATGGATATGCCGATGCCTCAGGAGATGCAGCAACCAACAGAAAACTTGCGGAACGCCGCGCAGAGGCCGTTCGCAACTGGATACTCCAAAATACAAAGATTCCGGCCGGTCAAATCTCGCTAAATCCGGTGGGCGAGGCAGAACCAATTGCGTCGAATGATACGAAAGCAGGCCGGCAGAAAAACCGGAGGGTAGAAATCGCAGTACGGAAGAAATAAAGGAAAGAAGTTAATGGTGCGGCTACAGCTTCGCTATGAGTGCTTGTAGATCTGCTGGATTCAAAGGTTTTTTCAACAGCTTGGCTACGTATACATTTGCCTCTGCCCGTTTGATGTCACCAAAATCGAGCGTTGAAGATAACATGGCTATTGTACATTGCGACTTATATACGTCAGGAAAGCGTTTGTACTGTTCTAAAAATTCAAAGCCGCTCATTTCCGGCATCTGAATATCGAGAAGAATAAGTTCTGGGAACGGAAATGACGCATCGAGACAGCCGTGCAGATGTGCTAAGGCAGACTCAGCAGACAAACAGGTAATTACCTGTTCAAAATGACCGGTAATGGAAATGATCTTGGAATTGATTTTTAGATCAATCGCATTATCATCAATAAGCATTACCTTATTTTTACTCGGAGTGTGCTCTAGCATTCGGGATTGAGATTTTAAAAGTTGTACCTACATGGAGGTCTGAACTTACAGATATTCTACCGTTGATTTTGTTTAGTGCTTCCTTTACAATAAACAAGCCAAGGCCACTTCCGTGGTGATTTTTACTCTTAAAAAATTGAGTAAAGATCTTTTCCAGGTGTTCGTTAAGAATCCCCATTCCATTGTCACTGATAGAAATTTCGGCGTTCATTGGGTTTACCTTAACCTCAATACTTACTTTCTTGTTTACCTCTGTGGCCTTTTGATATTTAATTGCGTTGTTTATCAGATTACCCAGGATAACCTCTATACGGAAAGCATCTCCAATAAATTCCTGGCTTTGGTCGATATCGATATTAAATTTAGTTTCCTTATCTGTATAGGAATAAAGGCTGATCAGTTCTGCAATTAACTTGGAAAAGTCGACCGACGTGTTTTCTGCGGCTGTTTTGTTGTTCTTATAGTATTGAAGTGTTTTTTGGATATAGTAGTCGAGTTTATTGGAACAGGTTTCAATGAGGCTCCAATACTCACCGCTTGACTCGTACAACTCCTCCATTTTAACCAGATTAACGATACCAATGACAGATACCAGAGGTGCCCTGAGTTCATGAGAAATGCTGTAAATAAAGCGATTCAGCTCATCATTGGTTTTCTCCAGCTCGGCAACCTTGTGTCTAAGGTCAATTTTGGTCTTATATGAATCGTAAGCGTTTTTTATGGTGTTGTGTAGTTCCAGGTCACTCCATGGTTTGGTAATGTACCGGTAGATATCTCCATGATTAATGGCATCAGCGAGGGCCTCGATATCCGTATATCCGGTTAGAAGAATGCGGACGGGGTCGGGAAATTTATCTTTGATGTGCTTAAAGAACTGAACGCCGGTCATCCCGGGCATCTTCTGATCGGCAATGACAACATTCATTTCTACATTTTCCAGAATTTTCATTCCTTCTGCCGCAGAAATTGCGGTGTAGATCTCATACTGCCTCCGGAAAGTTGCTTTAAAAGCAAAGAGATTGTTCTCTTCGTCGTCGATGTAGAGTATTTTTACAGGCAGCGGCGGCATATATTAGATCTTTTTTACGGGCAAGGTAATAATAAATTCTGTACCGTGGTTTACTTTTGTGACAATATCGATATGCCCTTTATGTTTTTCAACAATCGTGAAAACAATAGATAATCCAAGGCCTGTTCCCTCGCCTGGTTCCTTAGTGGTAAAAAAGGGTTCAAATATCTTTTGTTTGATCTCGTCCGTCATGCCCGGACCTGTATCTTTAATGCTGATTTTTACCAAATCATCTTCTGACCAGGTGGAGATGTAGAGAAACTCTTCCTGCTGGTGTGGCTGTTTCACCTTGACGGCCTGTATCGCATTGGTAATGAGATTCATGAACACCTGGTTGATCTTTCCAGGTAAACACTCCACCAAAGGAAGTTCTTTGAGCTCCTTCACTACCTTCATGTTACCCGGGATGGTACTCCGAAGAAGCACGAGTGTAGACTCGATACCTTCATTTAGATCGACCGGTTTGGTGTCACTTTCATCTAGACGGCTGAAGTTCTTGAGACTCCTGATGATCTCGGCAGTCCGTTTTGCGCCCTCACCAATTCCAGAAAGCAGCGAATTGATCTCCGTTTTAATGAAATCGATATCAATTTGTCTTTTGAATTTCTCTACGTCCGCAATCTGCTGCTGAATATCTTTCGCCGGGTCAAGGTTCTCATATTTCTGAATTACATCATAGAGATCATTGATGTCCAGTTCAAGGGGTTTGATATTTGAGGTAACGAAGTTGATTGGATTGTTGATCTCGTGGGCAATCCCGGCCGTCAACTGACCAAGTCCGGCCATTTTCTCTGCATCCACCAATTGGGACTGCGCCTCCTTCAGTTCTGTCAGCGTATGACTTAATGTAGCGTTTGAATTTTGGAGTTCTTCTGTCCGTTTGTTGACCTCAATTTCCAGGACAATGTTTTGCTCCTTGATCAGTCTTTCGTTTTCTTTAGATATCTCCAAGGCCTGACGTTGACTCTGTTCATTTTCAAGTCTGAAGAAGTTGATCTTGTCTGCCAATGCGAAGGAAAGCAAGGTTATCTGCAGTACAGAGCCGATTTCAAGGATGTAAGACGTGAAGTTGTTGAACGGAAGTATGTTGAAGTTGCGCAGCACGAAAATAATGATGCAGGATAAAAAGATGGAGTATCCGATCAGGAAGAATACGGCCGGGCGGTAGCCTTTCTTCCGGATCACATTTGCGACGTACAGGACATACAGTGAGCCTGAAAGTGCCGTCACCTGCAGCAATTCTATGGATGGGGCATAGTACCCGAGCATACCGACTACACATGCAATGCAATAGAGTATGAACAGCACATTTATGCCATAATTGAGCTTTGGCGTGTAAATTTTAGTTTGCAGGAATTTCTGCAGGAAGATTATGGTTGAAAGTCCGGAAAAGAAGGGCACCAGTATAGAACTGTAGTTTGCCATCCACGGGCTGTTTGGCCAGAGGAATTTGTATGACAAACCCTGGAAGGTAAATTGTGTGAGACCTACAAATAAGATGTAAACGATGTAGTAGTAGTAACTGGAATCCCGTACGGTAAATGCGACAAACAGGTTGTAGAGCATCATAATGATGATGATACCCATGTACATGCCGAAAAAGAGATTCTGAATCAGGTTCTGGTTTAGAATGGAGGGGCCTGAACCCATTAAAATGGGAAGCTGAATCTGATCTTTAGACTCTACCCGCAGGTAAATGGTCTTTACTGCATTGACTTCAATGTTCAGCGGGAAAATGAAATTTGGATTGTCAATGATCCGGCTGGAGTACTTTTTATATTCACCGAGATTTGTAACCGTCCATGTACCTTTCGCAATGGGGTTGTAGAGGCTAATCCGATCTATTGATGGCTGCTGAACCATCAGGAATAATTCCTGAATACCAGATTTGTTCAGAATGTCGAGCTTCACCCATATGGCGGCTGAAGTGATGCCTAAATTTGGGACGCTGCTGTCTGTTTCGGTAAATTTCTGGGAAAGAACCTGCTTAAACGGCATTTTGCCGGTGGGGTCGATGTAGATTGAGGCACCTTTTTCAAGTTTTGAGAGCTTTGTAGCATCGCTGAATGTAATGTCGCCAGTTGAGTATCCAAATGTGAGCGCGGTAATGTGCAGCAATAAGAAAAGTAAAAGGAATACTTTTTTGGTTTTCATTTGAGCGTTACAAGTTTGGAATTTTGATGTTGTATTCTACCTTATAAGTTCCTTTTGGTCCGATTTCGTCATTAAACTGGTGAGGCGTTTCTCTAAGGGAGAGCATTTTTGTCCGTTCTGTTTCGGTGGCAAGACTAAGGTCGTTAATGTCCTTAAGGCGCATTACAGTTGCTACGAGGTCTTCCTTTGGGTAGTAGAACAAGCCGTTGTTTCCAAGGGCGGTCTCCACGCTGCATCCCAGTCTTATACCCATTTTAACGGTAATGGGTGCGCACAATACAAATAGACTGGCTACCGGGAGCTGGGCGGAGATCGCGACGCCTACCCTGGAGAGGATGTAACTGCCGATGCCCATTCCTGCGACCTCTCTAGAGTTCCATAATCCGCAAATTTCACACGTTCCACCTCTGGCCTGGTCCGCCTCGATCATTTCGAAGATCTTGGGATCATATTTTCCAATTGCGGTTTCAATTGGAAGCTTATACTGCGAAGAAACCATCTGGACTCGTGCACCTCCATATACCATCTTGGTTTCCTTGTCTTCAACAAGAATAACGATGGTATTGTAATCTTCTACCCAGTCCTGGCGATTGGAGGTAATTTGAGAGATACCGTAGATTTCAAGTAGTCGTTTATGACCTGTGATGAATTTTGCACAAGCCTCAGGGTCATCTGGAGCTCTAAATGTTCTAATGTGTATCATTGTCTCCGTCTATATAACTGATTTTGTTGAATTCTTCTGTAAACAGTTCATCGAAGTCAACGAAAAATCTTCCAGATGAGGTGAATTCGTCCAGCAGAATCTTTCTGCTGATGTCCGTGACCATTGCGCCACCGAGGGTCACTGCGGAAGCAAGCTGTGGCCATCCGACAATGGATTTATTCATTTCTCCAAGAGAGATTTTCATTCCTTCAGAGAGGTTTTCATATCCGATGATGCGGGCAAGATAACTTACTTTCTCTGGAATCGTTAAGGAATTTAATTTTGATTTCAATGCTTCCGGGCTAAGTTCTTCCAGCTCATTAACGCTGCCATGGAAGATATGTCTTTCCGGTTCAAGATCAAAGCGTTCTACATCCAGCATTCCTTTGTCGTTGGTATCCATTACCACTGGTATGCCCAGGGATTTTGCTTTTATGCGGCTAAGTACTTTAATATCGATCCCGTCGCATTCTTCTACGAGAATATCCAGTTTACCACCAAGTGTGAAGAAATCGTCAATATTTTCATTGGTGATGCCTTCCGTATAGCACACCACGTTGATAAAGGGGTCAAGCTCTGCGATCTGCCGGGCCGCAACAATGGCCTTGTTCACACCAAGATCGTAGACCGTCACCTTTATTCTGTTCATATTGCTCAGTTCGATCTCATCGAAGTCGGCGAGGCGGAGTTCCCCGCAGGTACGTTCCATTGCCAGGGTCAAAGCGACGCTCTGACCAACAGAAAGCCCGATGACACCAATCTTTTTCGTTCTCAGGGTTTCAATTTGGGCCGGCGTAATCTTGTGGATGTTCCGGTTGGTTCTTACCTGTGCAAATTCCTGCTCATCAAGCATGTGTACAAGCTTGTTTGACCAGGGGAAATAAACCCACACGCCGTAGTTCCTGATTTCTCCCTTTACATGAAGGGCAATCAAAGACGTATATTCTTCAGCAGTAAGCTTTTTGGTTGGATTATTAAGTTTGATCAATTCTGTGAGCTGACCATAGATGTGGTCGTAGACTTCAAGCCCGGAAGTGCCTTCTATTAAGGCGTTTAATGAAGCATCATCTTCTGGGTTTGATGGTCTGAAATAAACTGGCCGGTAAATTGCAGAACGGTCTGTAGCGTCAATAAAAGAATTAATATTATCCATTTTGCTATATTCTGTAAGCTTTTGCTTAAAATTGCTCCATTATTCTTTTAAAATAATTTTCCGAAATTAGTTTTTTAAAATTTATTAAAGCAATATATTTAACAAAAAATACAACAACACTGATGAATTCCGATACCTCAATAAATGTGCTTTACGTGGATGATGAAGTTCATAATCTAAACTCCTTTAAAGCCGGCTTTAGAAGGAAATTCAACATATTTACGGCAGAATCTGCAGTGGAGGGAAGGAAGGTGTTGGAGACTGAACTTATACATGTGATCATAACGGATCAGCGTATGCCGGTCATGACCGGAATTGAATTTTTAGAGTCTATCATTCCGGACTTCCCCGATCCGATTCGGATACTACTCACGGGATATGCAGACATCAATGCTGTTATTGATGCAATAAATAAGGGTCAGGTGTATAAATACATTCAGAAGCCCTGGATGGATGAAGATCTACGGATCAACATCGAGAAGGCCTACGAAATATACGCGCTTAGGAAGGAAAATAAAGAGTTAACCGAAGCATTGCTTGTAGCCAACAAGCAGCTTGAATTCTTAGTGCGTCAAAATTTACTTTCATAGCTCCGGGTAAGTAGGGTAGGCGATTGGGAGTGCTTATCTACAGTAGCGTAGAGCTGCCCGCCGGGGCCTTAGGCGTAAGCCGAATAAAATAGTATGACGTTTTGAGCAACCAGCGAATGCGGTAAAGAACTAAAGTTCTTTACGCAATCTCGCAACTGGAATATTCATTTGTTCTCTATATTTTGCCACAGTTCTTCTGGCGATGTTGTAACCTCTTTCTTTAAGGATATCTGTTAGTTTTTCATCTGCCAAAGGTTTGCGCTTGTCCTCGTTTCCGATACAATCTTCCAGGATCTTTTTGACCTCTTTGTTTGACACTTCTTCGCCGCTCTCTGTTTGTATGGCTTCGGAGAAGAATGACTTGAGCAAAAATGTGCCAAATTCTGTCTGCACATATTTAGAATTCGCGACCCTTGAAACCGTGGAAATATCCATATCGATCTTATCCGCAATGTCTTTCAGGATCATCGGGCGCATCTTGCGTTCATCACCTGTAAGCAGATATTCGTACTGATATTGCATGATTGCATTCATGGTTTTCAACAAAGTCTGTTGTCTTTGCTTGATCGCATCAATAAACCACTTTGCGGAATCTAATTTCTGTTTAACGAACTGGACGGCTTCTTTAAGCTTTTTGTCTTTTTGGGCGGACTTATCGTAATGATCGAACATGTCGATATAGGATCTGCTGACCCGAAGTTCCGGTGCATTCTTCGAATTTAAGGTGAGAATCAGCACCCCGTCATTGTTGGAAACATGAAAATCTGGTATAACCTGCAGCTGTTTGGTTGTAACCTGATTGGAGTCACCGGGCTTTGGATTCAAACGTAGAATTTCATTGATGATTTCTTTCAGGTCTTCACTGTTGAGACCGAGTGATTTTTCCAGTTTATCGTAGTGCTTTCTGGTGAATTCGTCAAGGTAGTTCTCGACGATAATGATGGCTTTCTGAATAATTGGATTGGATGCATCCTTTCGTCTCAACTGCAGGGTCAGGCACTCCTGTAGATCCCGGGCTGCAATGCCCGGAGGATCAAAGCTTTGAATGACCTTTAGCATCTCCAAAACATCTTCTTCCTCAACCATCACATTTTGAGAAAAAGCAAGATCATCTATCATAGACGTAATGGGTCTTCTTAGATAGCCATCATCATCGAGGCTTCCTATGATCTGTTTTCCGATAATAAAATCCGTATTTGATAGGGGTACGAGGTCCAGTTGTTCCTGAAGACTTTCAAAGAAGGTGCTCTCAATTGCGATAGGGGTTTCTTTTTTATCCTCATCGTCATCGCCATTACTATATGAAGTGCTGTAATCATTTGTATTGTCGTCCTGCAAATAGTCGTCAACATTGAATTCATCTATGTTTTCTTCTTTTATGCTGGCATCAAAGTCATCTGTCGTATCATTCAAGTCATCATACTCACTTTTTGGTTCTTCAGCAACCATCAAGCTTGGATCTTCAAGGGCTGGATTTTCTTCCAGTTCTTCTTTTATACGCGTATCTAAAGCAACAGTAGGTACCTGCAGCAATTTGATAAATTGAATTTGCTGAGGAGATAGTTTTTGAAGTAATTTCTGTTGTAAATGTTGTTTAAGCATGTTTCGCAAAAGATATTTATTACTGGTCAAAAATAGGCATTTGCTTTAGATATAAACTAATGCCTATCTGTAATATTGTCAAATGGCCTTTTTTTTCGAACATAGATTCTTAATTGTTTGTATATTTTTCATAAATTCATATACTAAAAGCATCTTAAATTTAAGTATATGAGTTTCATTAAGGAATTTAAAGAGTTTGCGGTCAAAGGGAATGTGATCGACCTGGCTGTCGGTGTGATTATCGGCGGCGCTTTCGGGAAGATAGTTACTTCCACTGTTAACGATCTTATCATGCCCCCGGTAAGTTTACTGATCGGAAACAAAGGCTTTTCCAATTTTTATTTCCCACTTACCTCGAGGGTCCGGGACTTGCTGGCAAGCAATCCCAATTTGTCGTTAGAGGAAGCCCGGAAAGCAGGGCCGGTTTTTGCATGGGGAAATTTTGCCACCGAGGTAATCAACTTCGTTATACTGGCATTCATCATTTTTCTGATGGTGAAGGCGATAAACGCCATGAAGAGAAAGCAGGAGGCAGCGCCGCAACCTGTTCCACCGCCAAGCAATGAAGTTGTATTGTTGTCTGAGATTAGAGATTTGTTAAAGTCGAAATAACCCGCAGCATCATTCACCGGGTTTAAAGCGGCATTCACCGGAGTTTTACCTGCATCCGTGAATAAGTTATTTTTGTGTTTCTTCTAGCGCTGTACTTTAGATAAAAATTAAAGCAATGGAAAACACAAATGTAAAAACCAGATGCAATCAGGCTAGCCGGGTATGGAGCGGATTGATTTTATTGATCATCGGGGTCATATTCTTTCTAAGGAACTTAGGTGTTTATATTCCCGGCTGGCTATTCAGCTGGCATGTTTTTCTGATTGGCCTTGGATTGTACCTCGGGGTTAAACGCAATTTCCGAGGTGGAGGCTGGCTTGCGCTAGTACTTCTCGGAACTTACTTTACCCTGGAATCGCTCAGTAGTCCGGACTGGACGAAATATTATTTTGCGATCGTCCTGGCAGTTCTCGGCCTGTATCTGATCCTGACGCCGAAGAAATCATCAGAAAAAAAAAAGCGCTGGAATCGGGCTGCTGAAACAGAACCAGCTGTAGTCACTCGACCTAGTGAACCGGAACCAGAATTTATAAAGGCATCCAATCGTTATTCCGATAATGTCATAGATTCCGTGAATGTTTTTGGCGGTGCACACCAGAATATTTTCACAAAAAATTTAAGCGGGGGGGAGGTTGTTGCGATATTCGGCGGCTGCACGCTGAACCTAAGTCAGGCAGATTTTCAGGGTACGATCATGCTCGAAATTACGGCGATCTGTGGCGGTGTTAAGATCATTATACCCCCGAGTTGGAACGTGAAATCTGAGATCGTAGCCGTCTTCGGCGGGGTAGAAGACAAAACCTCTATAATTCCATATCATGGAGGTGAACAGAAACTAGTTGTCCTGAAAGGCATTGCCTTGTTTGGGGGCGTTGACATCAGAAATTTCTAGATGATTATGGCCACCCGACCACTTTCGACGAAAAAGTCGCAGAAACTTGCAGTCACAATTTTGTGCGGCTGGACGGTGTTCATTGCATTGTTCTACCACTTAACTTTAAATTTCAACACGTCAATCTCCGTTATGGACAGCATTTGCAGCAATGTTCTCCTTGCCCTGGGTTGCATGACCTTTAGCAACTTGCTCGGGTATTATCAGCCAAAAAATGAACTGACGTTGTATGTGCTCGTGATTGCTTTCATTCTGTCCGCAATAATAGTCATTCTAACGAAAGTTGCTTTACAGAACCTGATACTTGATCCAACTTACATCAGCTTTCTTAAACTTTCCTTACCATTTCGTTTTCTGTTCGTATTCATGTTTCTCGCATGGTGTGGGCTGGCAAACCTGCTGTGGTACAAACTAGAAGAGCAGTCTGCAATGCAGGAACGTTTGCTTACCACGCAAAATCTGGCCAAGGAGGCCGAGCTGAACAAGCTCAGACATCAGTTGCAGCCGCACTTTTTGTTTAACAGCTTAAACTCGGTGTATGCACTGACGATCGTGAACCCCAAGGAGGCAGGGCCTATGATCACCAGGTTGGCCTCTTTCCTGCGTGGCACGCTAAAACGTGACGATGAGATCTGGGTAAGCGTAGCCGAGGAGATGGAATATATTCAATTATATCTCGACATTGAGAAGGTGCGCTTTAGCCACCGCTTAAATCTCGATATTCAGGTTGATCAGGAGACGCTTGACCTGAAGCTTCCTGGCACGTTGCTGCAGCCTGTTGTAGAAAATGCGATTAAGTTTGGCTTATACAACACGGCAGCTGCGATAACCATCTCCATTGCCGTGACCGTTGAGCAGCGACTGCTTACATTGACTGTAAAAAACCCTTACGTTCCGGGCAATCGGGAGCGTGGAGGTACTGGCTTTGGTTTGAATGCCATAAGGAGAAGATTATATTTGCTCTTTGCAGACAATACGCTGCTGCAGACAAGATCCACGGAGGACAACCAATTTATTACAACGCTTAGAATTCCCCAGCATGATTACAACGATTCTGATAGACGATGAGCCTTTAGCAAGAGATATCATTAAGTATTATTTGAATGACTATCCGGATATTCAGATTGTTGCAGAATGTAATGACGGCTTCGAGGGCTTGAAAGCAATTGGACAGATGAAGCCAGACCTGATTTTCCTGGACATACAGATGCCGAAGATTACTGGCTTTGAGATGCTGGAGTTAATGGAGGAGCGACCTGCCGTCATTTTTACAACCGCCTTTGATGAGTTTGCCATAAAAGCGTTTGAAGTTAATGCCGTAGATTACCTTCTTAAGCCCATTGAAAAATCGAGGTTTGATGCTGCCCTGGCAAGATTGCCATCGAGAATGGTCACAGCTGAAAACAAGATAAGCGATGTGCTGTTGGACAAGGTCTCCTCGGCGAATGCCGCACAGCGGGATCGTGTTGTCGTAAAAAATAATGGTGTCATAAAGATTATACCCGCAGGAGATATCCGCTACCTGGAGGCGGATGATGATCATGTGCGATTGAGTACTGCTGAAGGGGTGTTTGTTAAAAATAAGACAATGAGCCATTTTGAGCAGTTATTGGATCCCAATCAGTTTATCCGCATCCATCGGTCTTACATTATAAACCTTGATCAGGTCACTAAAATCGAGCTGAAAGAAAAAGATAGTTACGTTGTCCTGCTAAAATCAGATATTTGGTTGCCGGTAAGTAAATCCGGTTACGGCAGGTTGAAGGTCGCTCTCGGCATTTGACGAGATATATCATGTTTAATACTTGCATATAAATAAAAAGGAAGCTATATTTGCACTTCTTATTTAAAAAATACAGTTAAGATATAATACAGTTATGAAAAGAACATTCCAACCTTCGCAAAGAAAGAGAAGAAATAAACATGGCTTCCGCGAAAGAATGGCAACAGCTAACGGTAGAAGAGTATTAGCTTCTCGTCGTGCAAAAGGAAGAAAGAAATTATCTGTTTCTGACGAACGTCGTCACAAAGCATAATTTGATTGCAGCACGCTAAGTGTTAGCAGATCGTTATAGTCTGCCATTTTGCAATCAAAGCATGAAAACATTTACTAAAGAAGAACGGTTATGTAGTAAACGATCATTAGATCTGCTATTTAAGAACGGTTCTTCTTTTTTATTGTACCCCTATCGCGTTTCCTACCTTTTTGTGCCGGATGATACTCAAGTTCCCGTTCAGGTGGTGATCAACGTATCCAAGAGAAGGTACAAGAAGGCGGTTGACCGAAACCTCATTAAGCGCCGGACCCGGGAAGCTTACCGTCACCAAAAGCAAGAAGAATTGTATGCCTTCCTGAATAAACCGGAACACAAATTGTTGCTGTCTCTACAGTTTGTGGGGAAACAAATGTATGATTTTAGCTTCCTGGAAAAGAAGTTGTTGGGTGTGCTGAAGAAACTCAGATCTAAGCTGAATACAGATGAAGGTAATTAAAAGCATCTTCGCGTGGTTGTTTCTAATGCTTATAAAGCTTTATCAATGGTTTTTGTCGCCAATTTTGGGCGCCAGCTGCCGCTTTACACCCACTTGTTCCCAGTATGGGATTGAGGCCATTAAAAAGCACGGCCCTTTCAAGGGAGGCTGGCTGACCTTAAAACGGATTGGGCGATGCCACCCCTGGGGCAAACATGGATACGATCCTGTGCCATGAACACTTGAAAAAATTGCTATGTGTACGATCTTACAAATTGAAACTGCAACCCAATCCTGTTCTGCTGCCATTTCCAGAAATGGCCAAACGATTGCCCTCAAGGAAATGGTCGCGCAAAATATACATGCAGGTTCATTAACGTTATTTATCGATGAGGTGATGCGTATGGCTGGCCTTCAATATGCAGCGCTGGATGCTGTTGCGGTTAGCAAGGGCCCCGGATCATACACCGGCCTGAGAATTGGTGTTTCTACGGCGAAGGGACTTTGTTTCGCCTTAGATAAACCGCTGATTGGAATAGACACATTAAAGATGATGGCGCATGGCTTTCTGAAAGCCTCTCCAGAATATGCAGGGCTGGTTTGTCCGATGATAGATGCCAGACGGCTGGAAGTATATACGGCGCTGTTTGATTGCGGAATGACGATGCTTGAACCAGTGTCTGCCAAGATCATCGATGAAGGATCTTTCGGAGCTGCACTTGACACTGCCATGGTTACCTTCATCGGCGACGGTGCGGCAAAGTGTACAGATGTGATCAAATCTGAAAACGCAAGATTCTCTGCAGTCAACTTTAATTCAGCGGCAAACATGTCCGCACTCGCTTTGGAAGCATTTAATAACGGTAATTTTGAAGACGTAGCTTACTTCGAGCCCTTCTATTTGAAGGATTTTGTATTAACGCAGTCTAAAAAGAAGCTGTAGTATCCTGCAGCGTTCCAAGTGTATCCAATTTGTCTTTCTGAGCTGGCGCTGCTTTTGTATTCAGCATCATATTGGTCTGGAAACTATTCTTGTCACCACTTAACTGATAAATAAAGCTATCAAATTTCTTTAGTCCGTTTGGATTCCTTAGATGGGGATAATAGTTCGGGTAGAGTGTATTTATGGCTATTCCCTGCGCCTGTACGTTGTTGATGTAATACAGGATGTTGGCGGTGTTTGGCAATTGTTCAAATATTCTGGTGTAAGACTCTTCTCTAATCAGAAGATCATTCTGGTCGTATTTTGCCAGCAGGCCAACCAGGGAGGAAGGCGTGTTGGATAGAAACATCACGTTATTCATAATCACATAATATGGCCGCTTGAAATTCGCAAGTGGCTCGCCAAAGTAGTAATAGAAAATACCTGACTCTTTTAGCAACTTTATATCCCCGGCGTATGTGTCACTTAGATCCAGAAGAAGCTGGTTCAACTTGTCGCCATTGGTAAGACTGATGGCTGCAAGCTTTTCTTTGTTCTTCAACTGAAAGGTGATAAACTGACTTCCCGTATACCTTGGGAAGGTGTCATCCAGGCTAAGGTGATATTTGGCGTTTATTTCTTTAATCTTCGTTTGAATGTTGTTGTCTTGCTTCCCCCTGGATAACCAGCGGATCAATTCTTTCTGCCATTTGGCATAGTCTCCCAGGCAGTATAGGGCGTAGCTCGCGGTATTAGAAGGTAATACTTTATCCAGCATTATCTTCTCTGGTTTCAGATCTGTGAACAAGGCATAGTAGCTATTCTGGTTGTTTACAGTTGTTTCACCGTTAAAAAATATCCGCTCTTTACTGAAATTGTAACTCAGATGCGCAAAGGAATCTTGTTTGTTGAGGACTGTGAACGTGGACGAAGCTCCCCTTGGAGTAATGGCCTTAAGCAGCCCGGAAATTTTATTGTAGTTGATATAAAGGCTAGCCAGGCTATTCCGGGCGAGTCTGTCGTTCTTACTGATAAAATTGATGAAGTCGTTTTCCGCTTTATCAGACCTGGTGTTTAGCGTTTCCATGAGCAGCAGGGGAGAGGTTGCCAGGACGACTACTTTATTGTCAATGCCCATGTAAACGGATGTGCTGTCGGACAAGGTAATTTGATAGATTGAGTTCAGCGGCTTCAAACTGATGTTTCCAGCCTGAAATGACTGTAGTAGAATTTTCTCGTTTGCCTCGCTGTTCAACTGAACGGTAAACAGGAGTTCGAGGTTTCTGCTATTGCCTGGAAATACCGATATGTAGATGTTCTGGTCATCTATCAGGTCGTTGAGCGCATTTCCGGATAATATATTTGCTTTGAGGGCATCCAATAATCTTACTTTATCCTGTCCGATGAGATTATTGAACAGGTCCTGTCCTTTGAGGAGGTCAATAACACTCTTGTTGTTCTGAATTGAGAATATCATAGCGGCATTTCGGCTTGCCACTCTCAAACTGAGATCTGACTTGCTGCTACTTGTATTTAAGCCGGCAAAGTACAGGTAGCTCATTCCGGCAAGGATGACCAGCAGAACACACAGTGTGATGTAAATTTTTTTCATTTTGCGTATGCAAGCAAATTTAATTTTAATAGTTGGAATACAGAGATACTGCGGCAAGTTTCTTACTTTAGCCCTTTAAAAGCGCCTTTATCAATGAATAAAAGAATCGTATTAACAGCTTCCATTTTTGGTCTAATCGCGGTTGTTCTTGGTGCTTTTGGAGCCCATAGTTTGAAGGCTCAGATAGACTCAAGTGCGTTGGAAATCTGGGCCAAGGGTGTTGAATACCAGTTCTATCATGTATTCGCACTGTTGTTCCTTGCTGTTGTACCCGGATTCAGATCCAGGTATGTAAATCTGGCTTACTGGTTTTTTACTCTGGGTATCGTGTTCTTTTCCGGTTCTCTGTATCTTTTGGCAACCCGGGAAATACTTCACATTTCCTTTGTAAATTATATCGGTCCAATAACTCCGCTCGGCGGTTTGATGTTCATCCTGGGCTGGGCCACTGTGTTGATATCGACCTTAACGAATAAAAATGGAAAGTAGCCGGGAGTTAGAGTTTGTGGAAAGAGAGACACTTTTCGTAGAGGTTATTCTCCCGCTGTCTCTTTCAAAAAATTACATGTATCGTATTCCTTTTGAGCTAAACGATCAGGTTCATTTGGGTAAAAGGGTGATCGTTCAATTCGGTAAAAACAAAATTTATACGGCGCTAATTAAGCATATTAGTCGTGTTGCGCCGGAAATGTATTCAGCGAAGTACATTATCGACGTGATCGATACGCACCCGGTGGTAAATGAAAACCAGTTTAAATTCTGGAATTGGATGACCCGTTATTACATGTGTAATGAAGGCGACCTGATGGCAGCTGCTTTACCTGCCGGATTGAAACTTGCAAGTGAGACGATCATTATCCTGCGGGACGACGTCTCTGAGCTAAGTGAACTCACGGAGAAGGAGCACACCGTGGTAGATGCGTTACAAAAACATGGTAAACTTTCCATTGGTGACATCTCGAAGATTCTGGGGCAAAAGACCGTTTTCCCACTGGTTAAATCACTGCTTGCAAAAGAGATTGTGTATGTGGCAGAGGAAGTGGTAGAAAAGTACAAACCCCTGCTTAAGTCGTTCATCGCACTCAGTTCCTTTTACCAAGGTAACTTGAAGGAGCTATTCGGGATTCTTGAAAGGGCCCCGAAGCAACTTGATGCCCTGCTGACCTACCTCACGCTGTCTAAAAGGCAGGGAGAAGTATCAAAAGAGGAGCTTCTGAAGCAAAGCGGCTGCGGGCAGGCTGCAATTAAAACGTTAATAGATAAGGAAATATTTATCCTTCGTAAGAAGCCGGTCAGCCGTTTGAGAGACGATGCAGATGATGACGTACTCAATTTTGAACTCAGCGGTGCACAAAGTACGGCCCTGATGCAGATCCGGGAGCAGTTTCAGGAGAAGGACGTGGTTTTGCTGCATGGCGTAACAGCTTCCGGTAAGACACAGCTCTACATTAAGCTCATTGAGGAGGCCATAGCTGATGGGGGACAGGCACTATTTCTTTTGCCGGAAATTGCACTCACTACACAAATTGTGGAACGGATAAAGCAGTATTTTGGTGATTCCATTGGCGTTTATCATTCCAAGTTTAACGATTTTGAACGAGTTGAAATCTGGAACAAAGTGCTGAACGGCACGTATAGAATAATTCTGGGTGCACGATCTGCAATTTTCCTGCCTTTTCAGGCTTTAAAGTTCGTTGTAGTGGATGAAGAACACGAGTCGTCCTACAAACAACATGATCCGGCACCCCGGTATCAGGCCCGGGATTCTGCTGTGTATTTAGCGCACCTGCATAATGCAAAAATGGTACTTGGATCCGCTACGCCGGCCATTGAAAGCTATTATAATGCCCTGACGGGAAAATATGCCCTGGTGACGCTAAAGGACCGGTTTAGCGGGGTGGAACTACCATTGCACCAGGTGATCAGCCTCGCAGACGAAGTAAAGCGCAAGAAAATGGTTTCGTACTTCTCCAGCGTACTGATAGAGGATATTGGAACTGCTTTGGAGAATGAGGAGCAGGTTATCCTATTTCAAAACCGGCGGGGATATGCAACGATCCTTATCTGTGCAACTTGCGGCTTTGCACCTAAGTGTGTGAATTGTGATGTAAGTCTTACCTTTCACAAGAGCAGCGGTAAGCTGCACTGCCATTATTGTGGTTATAATCAGCCGAGTTTGAACATCTGCCCCGCATGTGGATCAGTGCACATTGAACAAAAAGGGTTCGGTACAGAGCGTATAGAAGAGGAATTAGCCCTGATCTTTCCCGAGGCTAAAATCTCCAGGCTTGACGTGGACAGTACCAGGACGAAGAATAGCTTACAAAGGATCATTACGGATTTCCAGGAGGGGCGTACGAACATCCTGATCGGGACGCAGATGGTGGCGAAGGGGCTAGACTTTGATAACGTGGCTTTGATTGGTGTAATTAATGCTGATACGCTTCTCAATTACCCGGATTTCCGCGCGTTTGAAAGAAGTTATCAGTTGCTTGCACAAGTGGCAGGGCGGGCGGGGCGCCGGGATAAACAAGGGAAAGTTGATATTCAGGCTTATGCTGACAATCACCGGATCATAAATCAGGTGGTGGAAAACGACTATGAGGCGATGTATGAAGATGAGATTATGGAAAGGAAACAGTTTAATTATCCACCCTTCTCCAAGCTCATCTTTGTTAACCTTAAACATAAGGATGCTGATGT
The DNA here is from genome assembly GCA_045629455.1 of Pedobacter sp. Lineage (GTDB taxonomy): Bacteria > Bacteroidota > Bacteroidia > Sphingobacteriales > Sphingobacteriaceae > Pedobacter. The sequence continues at coordinate 58,054 of JAZQRI010000018.1, forward strand.
GTTGAACTTTGCCGCGCAAAAGCTTGCAAATGAGTTGCGGGGGCAGCTCGGCAAACGTGTGCTGGGACCCGAACAACCTTTAATATCCAGAATTCGCAACTATTACCTGAAGCAAATTATTATTAAAAGCGACAAAGATACGGCCGTTCAAAAAGTAAAAACGCTGTTGAAAGAAACTATTCTGCAGATCAATGTCGACAAATCCTTTAAAGGTGTACTTGTACAGGTAGACGTAGACCCCTATTAGTTGTTGCTTCCAAAATGGAACTGAATGCCTGCGGAGATTGGATTTAACAGCAACTGCGATTTGTAGTACTTGTTTGTTGTTCTTGCTTCGGAGCCGGAAAAGCTCGTATCGTCTTTACTTTGAAAGTAGTAGAATTCTACATTGCCTTCCGCATAGAACGTCAGCGCTTTCAATGCATTTATTTTAATTCCGAAGCCTGGCGATACGGTCGCTCCGTTTCTTGCGACGGTTGCTAGTGTATTCTGGTTTACTGTACCGTCGAATTCATTAGACCTGTAGCCAATATCCATTAAAAAGTAGGGTTGCAGATAGGAATAATTAAAATTCTTTTCAAACCCCACCTTGAAGGAGTAGTCGGTAATCTTTCCCCTGGTTTGATCTACATCGTTGATCGTTATATCTTCCTTAAAGTAGCTGCCACTTAGCCGATAACTGATTTGGTTGTCGTTGAACTTAACCATAACCGAATTCAGATAGGTGCTTATGTACTTATTCTGATTCGATTGATTGAGTATCTTCGGAACCTGAACAACGCCAAATGCCCGGATGGCGACGGAGTTGTTGTAACTTCCATCTATCTGTGCATATGCGGCGTGGGAAAGTATTAAAGCAGCAAGTAATGTAAAGATCGGTTTCATAGGTGTAGGTTTCTTCTCAAAGGTAGAAAAAAATGCTGTTCACAGCTGCGTAAACTGGAAACAAAGGAATTCTTCCAGGCTGCGAATTTCCTGCTATAATACTCCCCTAAATCAGGACCATTTGTTTAGTTAGAAAATCCTTAACTTAACTAAAGAAATGAGCAAGCAAACCCGGCGTAAATTCACGTCTGCATTTAAAGCCAAAGTGGCTTTGGAAGCCATTAAGAATCAGGAAACTTTAGCCGAATTAGGCAAGAAGTTCGATGTCAGTCCAAT
>JAZQRI010000019.1:0-7953 GCA_045629455.1 Pedobacter sp.
CTTTCTCATATGGCAAACGCTGTAACGTAATGCAGGAAAATTAAAGAAACTACCATCTGCTGCAGAAACGGTACGGTCTTTCGGAGGTGGAAACCCTTTCATCCATCCCATTTTGGTGGGGTCAGAATCATTGGAATTCAATAAATCTTGTGCAATTAAAGATTGTATTAATAATATCAAACCAATAATTAATGTGAACTTTTTCATAACTTTTTAATTAAAATTGATACCAGCTAACTTGTTGATATTCAATCTAATATATCAACATTGGATATCCAGAATTGTGTCAATAAATTTGTTATTTTTGAGTATCCGTCCATCCGAACCGTAACATCTACAGGCTACCGTCTCTAAAGTATTCAGTCAACGGTCAAGGAACTGCGATTAGCGGAGGCATTACGGGTAATCAATGGACTTGGTAAATGAATAATCTCGTCGAGAATACTATAAGACCAGTTGCACTGGGACGGAAAAACTACCTGTTCGCCGGCAGCCACGAAGCGGCACAGCGAGCAGTGATGATTTATTCTTTCTTCCTTATCTGCAAAAAACATGAAGTGAACCCTTTTTCGGTGGCTAAAATATACCTTGGAGATTAAAACAAATTATTGAATTAGGAAACATGTAGTTCGTAGGGCGGATACGAATAACCTGGTTCGCTTGATAATTTAAAAGTATAAATCAATATAAAAAGCCTTTCAGAAATTCTGAAAGGCTTTTTATATTAAATAGCGAACGCTCCTGCTGCTCTGGTTATCTGTATCTAACCTGTTGTTGTCTGTCAAGCATTCCAAGCTGGTCCTTCATTTGTTTAATCTGATCGGCCAGCAATTTACTTTTATCAGCTTTTTTTGCTTCTGTTAAATACATCTGCGCTTCCCGCTTATTCCTTTTGCCCATGGCGATACCTGCAAGGCTCAGTTTAGCAAGCGCGATATTGTGATCCATCTGCATTCCAAGCGCAAGCGCTTTCTTGAAATATTTCTCAGACTGCATGGGTGCCTTACGTGACTCGATCAATCCAACGAGTAGATTGTAGTACCCGTGCTGCACTCTGATCAGCTGAGTTTCATAGTTGGTAATCCTTTTAAGAAAGCTTTCTGCTTTTGGCATATCATCTTTCCTTAAGAACCACTGTGCTAAGAGCATATTTTCATTGTAGAAAAAGGTCACAAGCACCAGAATGGCGATGAAAACCCCTAGAATACCCCAACCCCAAAATCCGAAGATCATCAGCGTAATGGAGGCTCCTAAAAACAAAAATCCGATTATAAGGCGAACAAGATTTGGCATAAGTTTAGTGTAATATTAGATGCAAATATCGGGTTTATATACCGTAAATCAGATTTAAAATTCTAATTTCAGCAAATTTTACCTGGAAGATCTAAAACATAATGAACAGAATAATAACGGCTGTGTTATTGCTGTGTGGCATGAACTGTGCAGCGCAAGGCCTAAACCAGAAAATGCAGGATCCTACCAGAAATACCTTAATTATGATTAATCAATGTACAAGAGACAGCGTTGTCAACTTTCCGGACTTCAAGACAATGTACGACAGCCAATATGCCGATTACAAGCCTGACGAGGAAATAGTCAACGATATAAAATCTAAAGTTAAGGACCTCGAAGTAGCCATTATCATGGGGACCTGGTGCATAGATAGTAAGGTTCAGGTACCACACTTTTACAAAATTTTAGATGAAGCAGGTGTCGCCGGGAACCAAATTACCCTGATCTGTGTAAACGAACAAAAACAGGCAACAGACGGATCAATTGATCAGCTCCATGTAGATCGGGTACCTACTTTCATTATCAAAAAAGAAGGAAAGGAACTTGGGAGGATTGTAGAATTTCCAAACGACACACTCGAGAGAGGCCTCTTAGCAATTCTTTCCAGCAAATAGTTATGCCAGATACATCAACTCAAGCACAACAGGCCCCGTTTGAACCGGGATGGCAACTTGTTCTCGGACAGGAGTTCCAAAAGGACTACATGAAATCTCTTAAAGCTTTCCTCTTGAGGGAAAAAGAACAGGGATATACCATATACCCTAGGGATTCGGAAATTTTCAGTGCTTTCAAACACACACATTTCGATCAGGTAAAAGTTATTATTTTAGGTCAGGATCCATATCATGGACCGGGCCAGGCTCACGGATTGGCATTCTCTGTGCAAAAAGGCATGCAGGTCCCACCTTCATTAAGGAACATCTTTAAAGAGCTTGAAAGCGACATTCCGGAGTTCAGTAAACCGAGCCATGGAAACTTAATGCAGTGGGCAGACAGGGGTGTCTTACTACTGAATGCAACGCTGACTGTAAGGGCCCAGCAAGCAGGTTCTCATCAGAACAAAGGCTGGGAAAAATTTACGGATAAGGTGATTACAACCTTGTCTGAAAAAAAGAATGGCCTTGTTTTCATCTTGTGGGGCAGGTATGCCCAGAACAAGTCTGTCCTGATTGACGGAAGCAGACATACAATTTTAAAGGCGGCACATCCCTCCCCTCTTTCCGCCTACAACGGCTTTTTTGGATGTAAACACTTCTCTTTAACGAACGCCAGCCTACAGGAAAACGGAATGGAGCCGATCGACTGGCGGATTACCTAAATTTTAATATTCTAAAGGAATGATGGGTTCCTTTTTTGTGGTGGACATGATCATCATCGTTTGGAAAGTTTTAACCACAGAGATCTTACTGATCTTCTCCATTATTAAGCGTTCATAAGCCTTAATGTCGTTCACATACACCTTCAATAGGAAATCTGCCTGTCCCGTAACGTGATGACATTCCGTGATCTCCTTTATTTGATTTACTTCGTCCAGAAAAGTCTGTATGGTATTATTTTTATGAAAATCAAGCTGAACCTGGATGAAAGTCTTTATACCCAAACCTAATTTTTCTTCGTCTACAAGCGCGTGGTAACTTTTAATATATCCCGACATTTCCAGCTTTCGTACCCTTTCTAATGTAGGTGCGGGCGAAAGCCCAATTTCCTGTGACAATAACAAATTGGTTATTCTTCCATTCTCTTGTAAAAGTCTAAGTATTTTAAAGTCAATTTTATCCAATTCAGCAGCCATATTAACATTTCTATGAACCCAAAGGTACCTCAGATAACAATGTCCGCCAAATTTAATTTTAAAAATTAAGCTAAATTATAGATTAAATTTTAGGCGCAATTATTTAGATTTGTCTAAAGCTTTAATTTAGACGCGCCTATGAATCCCTATTCTGAAGATAATTAAGCTCGGTCAACTAGCCATTGGTCACACAGGTATAATTGTTGGTGTAAGTGAGCATTCCTCAGCTTATCTGAAACATATGGAAAAGCCTGGCCCAACAATTGGGAAAGCAAATTCAAATCGTAAAGATCATTGAATCGAAGGATCTGTAGGACTTAAGCTGAAAAATAAAGAAGTAAATAGTAATAGAGACGTTGCAAAGCATATTTTGATATATGAAGAATTCTGATTCGTTAAGTGAAGTTCACGGAAGTGTTGACACCAGTAAACGTACCGGCTGGAAGCGCATACTGAGCTTTATTGGGCCAGCCTATCTGGTTAGCGTTGGCTATATGGATCCGGGGAATTGGGCTACAGACCTCGCAGGTGGCAGTAAATTTGGGTACCAATTGATATGGGTGCTGCTCATGTCAAATCTGATCGCCTTATTGCTGCAGTCCCTAAGCGCACGTTTGGGTATCGTACGTGGATTAGACCTTGCACAAGCCTCAAAAAACCACTATCCCAAATGGGTAAATATTCCACTTTTTGCCCTGGCGCAAACCGCAATTATCGCCTGTGATCTTGCCGAGATCATTGGCATGGCCATTGGTTTACAACTTCTTTTCAATCTTCCTTTAATCTACGGAATTAGCATAACCATCCTGGATACTGTGGTTTTGCTCTTTCTGATGAACAAAGGCATGCAGAAAATGGAGGCGTTTATCGTTTCCATGGTATTTATCGTCGGATTTTCCTTCCTTCTGGAGATGTTTATCGTTGAGCCGAATTTACTGGAAGTTGCCAAAGGATTCGAACCTTCCCTACTATCCGGAGACGCATTATACATCGCCATCGGAATTATTGGCGCCACAGTAATGCCGCACAACTTATATCTCCATTCCTCGCTCGTACAAACCAGGAAATTTAACCGGGATCCCGCCGGCATCAAAGAAGCCATAAAATTCAACTTCATAGATACTGCAGTCGCACTAAACCTTGCCTTCTTTGTGAACGCTGCCATTCTTATACTTGCGGCAGCAGCTTTCTATAAGAACGGTCTGCATGAGGTGGCGGAAATCCAGGACGCACATAAACTCCTGGAGAATATTTTCGGAGGTGTCGCACCTACCCTGTTTGCAATTGCATTAATTGCCGCTGGTCAGAGTTCCACCGTAACCGGAACCCTTGCAGGTCAGATAATCATGGAAGGTCACCTCAACCTGCGGATACAACCCTGGCTACGCAGGTTTATCACCCGAATCCTCGCCATTATACCTGCTTTCTTTACCATCCTTTACTTCGGCGAAGCCGCGCTGGGTAATCTTCTTATATTAAGTCAGGTAGTTTTGAGTCTACAGCTCGGATTCGCGGTGATTCCGTTGATTCATTTCACCTCTGACAAGACAGAAATGAAGGAATTTGCACTGAAGAATTGGGTGAAAATTCTTGCATGGACCAGTGCCATCATCATTGTTGTGCTCAATGTAAAACTTGTTATAGAAGAAATAACCTTATGGGCACAGACGGCAAATGGCTGGTACCTATATACCCTGGTCGTTCCTTTGGCCATCCTTATTGGCTTACTGTTGATCTACGTCTTTGTCTATCCAATGTTCAGCAGTACCTTAAAGGAACGTTCCAATGTACCCCATGGTAATGCTATGACCATTGATCCGGTGGAAACCATCGTATATGGGCGGATTGGGATTGCCATCGACTTCTCGAAAAATGACCGGAGTACAATTCGCCATGCGCTGATTCAAGGCGGTAAAGAAGCTACGTATTACCTCATTCACGTGGTGGAAACTGCAGTTGCAGCGTATCACGGAAGTTCTGCCATGGATCACGAGACCAGAAAGGATGCGGATAACGTGCAAACCTATATCGACAACTTACAGCGGCTTGGGTACCAGGCAATCCCATGTATCGGCTTTGGTTCGAAGTCAAAATCTATCGCAGAGATCGCAGAAAAAAACAAGCTGGAATTGCTTGTAATGGGTGCACACGGACACAAAGGCCTAAAGGATATCGTTCTGGGTACAACCGTCGACGCTGTCCGGCATAAGGTGTCTATTCCGGTTCTAATCGTAAAATAGTAGTTAAATGGAGATAAAGGTTCAAAATGAGCATTAGTTTCGGATATTTGCACCATCAGAGTCAACAATCATGCAGTTGGCTCGTTATTGAAGTACAATTATCATCGATGAAATACAAGTAATCGCTGCTGACACCAGCATACTGTATACAAGGGCGAAGAAAAGGAAATATCCTCCCCGCCATTTTAAAGTAATAAACACCAATGAAAAACGACGTTCAAATAAAAAATAAAAGAGCCTATTTTGACTACCATGTTATTGAGGTTTTCAACGCGGGCATCGCCTTACTGGGTACAGAGATAAAAGCAATCAGACAAGGTAAAGCGAATATGTCTGATGCATTCTGTATGTTCATCGGAGACGTATTATATGTAAGAAATCTCCATATTTCCGAATATAGCCACAGTTCATTTCACCACCACGACATCAAAAGAGACCGCGTACTACTGCTTCACAAGAAGGAACTTAAGAAGTTAAAGGCAAAAAGCGAAGAAAAAGGGTTTACAATCGTGCCACTGAGGATTTTCACAAACGAAAGAGGCTTTGCCAAGATTGAAATTGCCCTGGCACAAGGAAAGAAGGAATTTGATAAAAGAGACAGCATCAAAGACCGGGAATCTAAAAGAGAGATGGACCGTGCAATGAAGATCTAGCTACCAGGCCTGATCGCCCACCAGTGGCACAAACCGGAATTGATCCAACTCGATTTTTTCGTATTCAGTTTCATTGAGCCGGATGACGGTCATCATGGTCTGCGTTTGCGCAGAACCTACAGGGATTACTAGTATTCCACCAATCTTCAGCTGTTTAAGCAACACCTCCGGTACAAACGGAGCGCCTGCAGTAACAATAATCTTATCATACGGAGCATGTTGCTGAATGCCCATGGATCCGTCGCCGAAAAAGAAGTTGGCATTGTACCCCATGCCGGGCAGCACTTTTAAAGTATGGTTGTATATATTTTCCTGGCGTTCTATCGTAAAAACCTGTGCGCCCAGTTCCATCAGAATACAGGTTTGATACCCGGAACCAGTGCCAATTTCCAATACCTTATCGCCCTTCTTGATGTGAAGAAGCTCCGTTTGGTAGGCAACAGTATAGGGCTGAGAAATCGTCTGCCCATCCCCGATTGGAAAAGCGATATCTTTATACGCCTGATTCCAAAAGGTCTCATCAAAGAAGAAGTGACGCGGTACCTTTCCAATTGCATTCAATACCCTCACATCGGTTATACCTCTTGATTTAAGATGTTCCACCAGCTTCTTTCTCGCCCCTTTTTCGCGGTAATTGTCAACAAATTTGTACGCCATTTCTGGCCCAAAAATAAGGGTTTGAATCCTAATCTTCACCGTTTCCCGGCTAATTCTTTAGCGCCTGCGGATAACTTACACGAGATCAGCATATAACACTCCCCATTTTCGAGACCAAAAGTCTTGTAAGTTAAGTTAATATTTGAGTGTTAATATTCCTGTTTTATGCTGCTTTTTTGGTAATCGATTCTTTGTACCGGTTGTTGGGTGATTGTTTTGTGGTATGGTGCGTTTTAGTGTTATAGTAATTGATGTACTGGGTAACTCCTTCCAGCAGATCGGTCCCATTATCGCAAGGGTTTAAGTAGATGTAATTGTACTTGACGGATTTCCAGAATCGTTCAATCCAGATATTATCTGTTGCTCTTCCTTTGCCATCCATGGATATGGAGATCTGCTGTTTGTCCAGGAATTGGGTCCATAATGCACTGGTGTATTGGGAACCTTGGTCGGAGTTTACAATCTCAGGCTTTCCGTGTCTTTTAACCGCATCTTCCAGTACCTGTTTGCACCATTTTGCTTCAAGACTATTACTTATTCCCCAGCCTACGATCTTCCGGCTATATACATCGATTACAGCAGTCAGGTACATAAAGCCTCTTGCCATGGGAATGTAGGTGATATCTGTACACCATACCTGATTTGCGTGAGTAATCTGCATTCCACGCGATAAATAGGGCTTAATGAACTCACGCAGACCCCCTTTGGTCAGGTTTTTTCTTCGATAGATTGTCTCCCTGCCCATGAGCTTAAATAACCTCCGGATTCGCTTGGTGCCAATGGGATATCCACGTTCTTTCAAATAGTAAACCATGGAGACCACCCCCTCTGCAGGATGCCGGATCAGGTGCTTGTCCATTAGGGTCATCATCTTTACATTTTCTGGCTTTTCTTCCACGGGGCGGTAGTACAAACTACTTCGACTCACCGAGAGTAGATTGCATTGCCTGCGGACAGACAAATGCCGCAAGCCGGGACGGATATATCCGGCACGCTGCCTCATTTCCCCATTTTGGCTGAGACTTTTTTTAAAAAGTCATTCTCCACTTTCAGCTGCCCGATCTGCGCGTAAAGCTTCTCCGTATCGACTGTTTCACCCTCATCGGAGGCAGATCCTGGACGATCAAAAATACCTGGCAGCTTATCTAAAAGCCCCGACTTCCATTTGGAAATAACGATTGGACTGACATCGAACTTCTTGCCTAATTCGGCTAAAGTTTCCTGATTCTTAATGGCTTCCAAAGCCACTTTGGCTTTAAATGCAGACGTGAATTTACGCCGGGTTTGCTTGCTCATTTCTTTAGTTAAGTTAAGGATT
>JAZQRI010000020.1:0-6398 GCA_045629455.1 Pedobacter sp.
GACAGCTGCAATACCTCCTCCTGCTTCTCCTCATCCTCGTTGATGTAGAAGTCAGGATGGTACTTCTTGCTCAGCTCATAAAACTTCTGCTTTACAACCTTGGGATCCGGATTGAATGTTACCGGTAAACCATATAATTCATAGTAATCCATGGCTAAAATTTTTGGAAAAAGGCCTTAAAGATGTCATTTCCAATTACAAAGACCATTAAAGATAGCAAAATTACAAAGCCCACCATCTGTGCCCGCTCCATAAACTTATCGCCAAGCGGCTTGCCTTTAACCATCTCGATCAACAGGAACACCACGTGTCCACCATCTAAAGCAGGAATAGGCAACAGGTTCATGAAGGCCAGTGCGATCGAAATAAATGCTGTAGATGCCCAAAAGCGCGCCCAGATCCACTCACCACCGTAAACCTTACGTGCAATCTCCACAGGACCTGAAAATGCCTTGTTCGCCTTGATGCTTCCAGTCAGGACCTTGCCAATGCCTTTTGCATTGTCGCTAAATGTTTTCCAAGCCTGGTTTGCACCAATCGGTAGGGCTTCCAGCACACCGTATTTTATGGTTTCTTCTTTAATCTCATTGATGTTAAACGCAATCCCTACAGAACCAGCAGTATCCGCAGGTAAGGTCACGGCCAAATTCTCCGTTCCGCGGTGCAGGTCGAAGGTCATGGGCTTGCCTTTAAGCTTTTCCACTTCCGCCTTAACATCCACGTTGTATTTTACCGGAACAGAATTGATCGCAGTGATCACATCCCCTTTTTGAATACCCGCTTTAAAAGCTGGCTTGTTCGGAATCACGCTGTCGACGGTTGAACTTAGCAATGGTGCACGGCTGATAAAGGCTTCTACACCCACATCAGAAACCTTGTTCAGAATGGTATCCGGAACTTTTACATACAGCGTATTGTTTCCACGCAGTACGGTCAGCGTGGTGTTACCCAGCAATACTTTCGAAGAGGTGATCTCATCAAAACGGATCACCTTTTTACCGTTGATCGCCAGGATCTTATCGCCTTTCTGTAACCCGATGCTCTGGCCAATCTCTCCGGGATAGATCCCGTTCTGCACAGAATTGTTCGGGATATAGCTCTCGCCGTATTTAATGGTTAACATCCAGAAGATGAAAATGCCGACAACAATATTCACGAATACACCGGCAAGCATCACGATTAAACGCTGCCAGGCCGGTTTAGACCGGAATTCCCAGGGCTCTGGTGGCAGTGCCATCTGCTCGGTATCCATCGACTCGTCGATCATCCCTGCAATCTTCACATATCCCCCCAATGGCAACCAGCCAATGCCATACTCACAGTCTCCCCTGGTGATGCTGAACAATTTTACGTTCCAGGCATCAAAGAACAGGTAGAACTTCTCCACTTTAATGTTGAATGCACGTGCAGCCAAAAAGTGTCCCAGTTCATGTAGGATTACAAGTAATGATAATCCCAGTAGAAGCTGGGCAGCCATAATCAGTCCGTTCATATATTATTTTATTGTTATAGTTAAGATTAGGTGTTAATTAATTTGTTACGAGTTGACCTGCAAATATACGGGTATGCTGGTCGGTTTCTAAATAATTGTTCAAGTCCGGGTTTTCTGTAAACGCAATATCTTCCATACAACGCTCAATAACGTCGCTCATTTCCAGGAATCCAATCTTATCTTCTAAAAAGGCCTGTACAACGATCTCGTTTGCAGCATTAATGATACACGGCATGTTCCCTCCTTTGCGCATCGCGCGATAGGCAAGCTCCAGATTCCGGAACGCCACACGGTCCGCCTGCTGGAACGTAAACTCGGGATAGTCCATAAAATTAAATCTTGGAAAGCTTGTTTCCACGCGTTTTGGATAAGCCATTGCATAGTGGATCGGGAGCTTCATATCCGGCAGTCCGAGCTGCGCTTTCATCGATCCATCGGTAAACTGCACCAGGGAATGAACGATCGACTGCGGATGTACGATCACATCGATCTGTTCGGCTTCAAGGTTAAACAGCCATTTCGCCTCGATCACTTCCAACCCTTTATTCATCAGCGAAGCGGAGTCAATCGTAATCTTCGCCCCCATCACCCAATTGGGATGTTTCAGCGCTGCTTCTTTTTTCACGCCGGCTAAAAATGCCTGATCTCTCCCGCGGAATGGTCCGCCGGAGGCAGTCAGGTAAATCTTTTCAATCGGGTTATTTTCCTCTCCGACCAGGCACTGGAAGATTGCCGAATGTTCGGAATCCACAGGTAAGATGTTCACGCCATGCTCCCTGGCCAGGCTGGTCACCAGCTGCCCGGCCACAACCAGCGTCTCTTTATTCGCCAGGCCGATATCCTTTTTCGCTTTTATCGCGGCTATGGTGGGTCTTAGCCCCACAGAACCCATAATGGCGGTGACCACCAGCGCTGCAGAGGCTAAACTTGCCGCTTCACACAGGGCATCTTCTCCTGCAAGGACCTTTACCGGCTGCCCGGAGAGTCCTGTTTTTACAGCTTCGTATTTCGTTTCGTCACAAATGACCACCAATTCCGGCTTAAACAGTAAAGCCTGTTGGATCAGCAGGTCGGCATTAGACTGGGCGGTAAGGGCTACAACTTTATATAAGCTGGGGTTTGCCCTGATTACTTCCAACGTCTGTGTGCCAACAGAGCCGGTAGAGCCCAGTATTGATATATTTTTCAATGTCTTGTATTAAATGGTAAAGCGTTTTAAACTGTCTGCAATCTTCCGGTCGTTCGCCAGCCGCGGCACTTTGTTTTGCCCGCCAAGCTTTCCTTCTTCACGCATGTAGTTTACAAATGCATCTTTCTGTAAAGACCGGATCACCAAAGGCTGCAATATTTTCCCCGTGATCAGGTCAAAGTAATAAATATTTTTCTTTTGCAACGCTTCATCCACCTTTTTACGGAAGGCCTCCATGTCCTTCGGTGGCGTCGCAAATTCTATAAACCACTCGTGGTACGGCAGTGATCCGTCTGCCGGACTCACTTCCGGCGCAACGGTAAATTCCGTAATGCTCACATTTTCGGCATTGGACACGCTCCACAACGCCTGCTCCACTTCTTCCCCGATCACATGCTCGCCAAAAGCGGATATAAAATGCTTGATCCTGCCCGTAACCAGGATCTTATAGGGCGCCTTGGACACAAACTTCACGGTATCTCCGATGCTGTAACCCCAAAGGCCCGCATTCGTGTTTAAGATCAACGCATAGTTTTTGTCCAGCTCCACTTCCTCCAGACTAAAACGTGTGGGATCTTCATTATAATATTCATCGGCCGGAATAAACTCATAAAACATGCCTGCATCCGCCAGTAAGAGCAAACTCTTGTCCTGCTGACTGTCCTGATAGGCGATGAATCCTTCGGATGCCGGGTAAGTCTCTATCGAATCAATTTTCTTTCCAATACTCGCCTCAATCCTCGCGCGGTAGGGTTCATAGTTCACCCCGCCGTAAACAAACAGCTGCAGGTTCTTGAAAACATCCTTGATCTTCTTCCCTCCTGACTTCTCGCTAAGCCGGTCGAAATACATCTGTACCCAGGGCGGAATGCCGGAAATCAGCGTCATGTCCTGGCTGATCGTTTCCTCAACAATGGCGTCTACCTTCTGCTCCCAGTCTTCAATACAGTTGGTTTTGTATGATGGCAACCTATTCTTCTGCAGGTATGCCGGAACCAGGTTGGCCACAATACCGGAGAGGCGCCCCACCTTGATGCCATTCTTAATGGTCATCACCGGACTCCCCTGCAGGAAAATGATCTTGCCGTTCAGGAAGTTGGCCTTACCAGTTTCCGCGATATAGGTTAACAGTGCATTCCGGGCGGCTTTAACATGCTCAGGCATGGATTCTTTGGAAATCGGAATGTATTTGGCGCCGGATGTCGTACCCGAGGTCTTCGCAAAGTATTCTGGTTTCCCCTTCCACATCACGTCGGATTCCCCTGCAATGACGCGGTCCAGATATGGTCGTAGTCCTTCATAATCGCGTATCGGCACCTGCTTCTTGAAATCAGCGTAGCTGTTGACCGACGCAAACCCATGGTCTTTTCCAAAGGCGGTGCGCTTTGCGGAGGCAACCAGGTGCTGCAGTGTTTTCTGCTGCGCCGCCACGGGATTTTGTTTCCATTTGTTAATGCCCTTCACAATGAAGGCCGCAAAGGGCTTGCTTAATGCCGCTTTTAATCCCATAATGGTAATTAAACTATATTATGTATAATATCCGGTTCCTGGTCTCCCCCATCGTATTCGCTCATCATCTTGCGGTACACAATGGTCAGCGCCACGCTGGAAAGCGGGACAATTAAAAAGGAACTTAAACTGATCACGATCATAGAGATGACCGGCCAGTGCAGATAGTTTAAAAATAAAGACAACAGGTGGAAAAATCCAAGCACGAGCAACAGCAGCAGGATCTTGGTGAAGTTCCCCTTGGTCGTCGCCAGACTGAATTTGATGGATTCGAACGGCTTAGACTGCCTGTCGATAATGAAAAACTGGAAAAAAGAGATCCGTATAAATGTGATGAAGATCGCCACAATCGCTACCGCTACGGCAACATTGGTCACTACCCGCCCCGCTTCAGCCAGGTTGTTCACCAGCCCAAGGCGCACGGCATACCGCAGCAAAGGGTCCAGCACAAACATGACCGGGTACAGGAGGCAGCCGACAAAGATAATGCACAAGGCAAAGTAAAAAGTTGCCACCAGAAAGCGTATGATCTGCAGCCGTGTTGGTAGGGTACTTACAATGGTGATGTGCTCCTCTTCATTGTCCAGCAGGTGGAAAATGTATTTGAACAGGGATAGGTTTATTGTACAATACAGGATGATGAAAATCAGAACCATAACGATCCGCACGGCAATGTGCACATCTTTCAGGAAGAACGCCATTAAACTGGAGGTGGTCAGGGTAATGAAGATCAAAAAGCACAGGGTTGCCAACGAAAAGTAATTCTCATAGGTCACCTTCCATGCCCTCGCAATTACTTCGTTTACCGTGAATGTGCTTTCTTTTAAAAAATTAATCATGATTGTTTAAATACTATCCGCTTGAAAAAGTCCTGTATAAAGCCCATACCATAGGCAAAAAGCTGTATGAAGCTGGCTTCAATACTGAGCAATGCCACTTTCAAAGACCTGTTTACCATCCAGGAATGCACAAATATCAGCCCGAAAAAGATCAGGATCCCTGCATCGCAAATATACGCTAATGGCGGGTAAATCAGATGGAGCAGCAAGGTGCAGAAGAGGCCCAGTGTAAATACGGCCGGAAAAAAATGCACGAGCTTAAGCTCTGAAGGGAAATGTTTGTATATGTTGATCCTTGCGCGCCCAAAGAAATGCAGCTGTTTGTAAAACTGTGCAAAGCTGGTTCTGCGCTTGTGGAAAACCTTTGCTGCCGGGATCAGCCCGATCTTGAAGCCATGCTCGTGGATGCGGATGCTGTACTCAATGTCTTCACCGAGGCGGGTCAAAATAAAGCCACCAACAGTTTCCCATACTTCCCGGGAGACGCCCATATTGAAGCTCCGGGGATGAAACTGCCCGATGTGCTTCGCATTCCCGCGGATTCCACCAGTCGTAAATGGGGACGTCATCGCATAGCTGATGGCCTTTTGAACAGGCGTAAAGCTCTGGTGTGCCGCATCGGGCCCTCCATACGCATCCAGCTTGTGCTCCAGCAGGTAATTCTTGACGATCTCCAGGTAATCTTCCGGAATCAGGCAGTCGGAATCAAACACGACAAAATAGTCGCCCTTTGCCCTGGCAAAGCCGTAGTTCCGCGTGAAACCCTGCCCCTCGTTTTCTTTAAAATAATATTGTATGTCCAGCTGATGCGCGTACTTTTCCACAATCGCCCGGGCGTCTTTAGCAGAGCCATCCTCAATAACCAGCACCTCAAATTGGGTGTACGATTGCTTGGTCAGGGTGAACAGCAACTCGTCTATCTCCTGCGGACGGTTATATAAAGGAATAATGATGGAAAAAAACATGTTTACAGCAATTCTTTTTCAATAAGATACTGGTTGCGCTCCGGCGCATTCCGTGTGACGAGTTCTGCAACGAAGCCCGTCAGGAACATCTGTGAACCCACAATGATGGCCACCAGGGCGATGTAGAACAGCGGCTGGTCCGTTACTTCCCTTTTAATCTGAATATGCGCGGCAATGTGGTACAGCTTTTCTGCGATCATCCAAAGGGCGATGACTACCCCCAGGACAAAGCTCAGCACCCCCAGGGAGCCGAAAAAGTGCATCGGCCGCTTGCCAAACTTGCCCACAAAGAATATAGACAACAGATCCAGGAATCCATTGATGAAACGGCTCATGCCGAACTTCGTTACACCATATTTACGGGCACGGTGTTCAACCACCTGCTCCCCGATCTTCTTAAACCC
>JAZQRI010000021.1:0-33199 GCA_045629455.1 Pedobacter sp.
TCACCAAGAAAGCAAAGCAGCAGGGGTTTAATGCCACGCTGAACAGCGGACTTACGCAGGGCGTATATACCGGGTATAACGCGAGCACAACTTTTAACTACAGGAAGGATAAACTGAATATTTATGGAAGCTATGGCTTCACACACCGTCATACCTTTCAGGATAACGATGTTTCCATAGATTATGGAAATTCCTTTTGGAGCAGTCCCAATCGTAACATTTCGCAATCCGACAACCATAATTACCGTTTGGGTGCCGACTATCAGCTTGCCCCCAATCAGGTTTTAGGTTTTCTGGTGACGGGAAGTAATCGCACCGGTAATGCCAGTGGGCAGACGCTCACACAGGTAACCAACAGGCAGATGGCCCTGGACTCCACTTTAAGGACGGACAATCATTCATCAAATTCAAGTAATCAGTACGCCTATAACCTTAACTACAATTTGAAGCTGGACTCCGGCAAACGAAGCCTGAATATCGATGTCGATTACTCGCCTTATCAAAGTGTGATCAGTGCTTTTGCAGACAATCAATCTTTCT
This sequence comes from Pedobacter sp., assembly GCA_045629455.1. Classification (GTDB taxonomy): domain Bacteria; phylum Bacteroidota; class Bacteroidia; order Sphingobacteriales; family Sphingobacteriaceae; genus Pedobacter. The sequence continues at coordinate 541 of JAZQRI010000021.1, forward strand.
TACCTAACGGGGAGCAAACACCCAGTCGGTTTCACATCTATACACCCAGTGCACAGCATATCGATATCTATTCTGGTAAAGCAGACTATACCTACCAATTGTTTGGGAACTGGGATTTCAGCTCAGGTATAAAATACAGCAGTACGCAGAGCCGGAACGATTTCGATTATTACAACCGGGATGGATCTTCAGTAACCGCGGTTCCGGAGAATTCCAACCATTTTACTTATACCGAAAGAACCGCTGCCGCGTATACCAGCGTTAGCAGCACCTTTGGGAAATGGACTTTACAAGGGGGGCTGCGCGGAGAATACACCCAAACCAAAGGCAATTCCCTGACGCTAAATTCCGTGAATGCGCGTAAATATTTTAAGCTGTTCCCAACCGCTTTCATTCAGTATAAGGTGGATGATGATAATGAACTGCAGCTAAATTACGCTTACCGAATTGAGCGCCCGGAATATAACCGCTTAAATCCGGCCAAGCGATTCTCTTCTCCCTACAATGTTTATGTTGGTAACCCGGCTTTACAACCCGCATTTGTACAAAATGTCGAATTCAGTTACACCTACAAACAAGAGCACAATGTTACGGCCTTTTACAGTGCGACACATGATCTGTTTTCCAACATCAATGTGCAGGATAATGAAACAAAAATTTACTCCGGGACACACGCCAATCTGGGATCTAGCGTCAATACGGGAATTCGTTTATCTTCCTCATTTCACCCGTCTGCGTGGTGGGATATGAACGTAACTGCTGAAGGATACCGGCAGCAGGAAAAGTCTGCCTTCCTGACGAGCAGTTATGATTTCCACTTGGTTTCCTACTATGCTACATTAAGGCAATCGTTCACGATTGATGCAAAAACAGCTGCAAAAGCGGAGATCAGTGGAACGTTGACGGGGCCGGGCATTCAGGGTATTTACCGGGTGGATCACAACTCTACGGTAGATGCAGGCATCAAGACCAATGTTTTACACGGTTTGGGTACGCTGCGGCTGGCTGTAAATGATGTTTTTAACACCAACAGCAATTACATCCGAATTGATTACCTGGATCAGCACAGCAGTTTCTTTTATCATGTCGAAAGCCGGAATGTAGGGTTAAGCTTTTCCTACCGGTTTGGTAAGAATGTAGCTGCTTCGCGAAGCCGGAGCACTGCAAGCGAAGATGAGCGTAAGCGTGCACAATAGATGGTAAAGACAGGCTGCTGCCTGATGATATGATCAGATGTCAGGGAAGCCAGATCTTACCCATCAAGTACGTTCTGGCTTCTCCACTGATGTGTACACGATCTCCTTTGTTTTCACAGTAAAGTGTTCCCATCCGTTCGGACACTTGGATGGCGTTGAGTTTGTTTTTGTTCAGCCTTGCTGCCCAAAAAGGGATTAACGAGCAATGCGATGAACCCGTTACGGGGTCCTCTAAAATGGAGGCTTGTGGAGTGAAAAATCTGGATACGAAGTCACAGTTCTCTCCGGGTGCGGTCACTACAATACCTCCCGGATCAAGGTTAAGCTGGTCAAATTGCATCCGGTCGATTTTAATATTTTTAACGTCTGCTTCTGTGTTGTAAACCAAAACATAATCCCGTGATTTGAAGACCTCACGAGGTTTGATGCTTAGGGATTCAAATATGTTTTCGGGTAAGTTGGCCTTAACCGGCATTCTTGATGGGAAGTCCATGGTATATAAACCCGCATTGATCGTGACAACCAGATCTCCACTTAAGGTTTGGAAGGTGATTTCATCACGCTCGTAATGCAGAATGTCTTTTAAACAATGGGCCGTTGCAAGGGTGGCATGTCCGCATAGATCCATTTCAATCTCTGGTGTAAACCAGCGTAAGTGCATTTTGTCTGACTCATAAACAAAGAATGCCGTTTCTGCAACTGCGTTTTCCCTTGCAATCTGAAGAAGTAAATTGTCTGGCAGCCAACTTTGCAGGGGCACCACACAGGCGGGATTTCCACCAAATACCTTGTTTGTAAATGCATCAATTTGATATAGCTCTATTTCCATTGTATTCTGATTAAATGTCTAGCGGAGTTGCGGCAATCCAGCGGAGTTTCAGCAATAAAGCCACTTCGTTAAACTGCGCTATTGTTAAGTGTGTAAATGTTCTATTTTAATGGAATATAGCGCGTGTTATCTGATCTTTATTTACGAACTAATGGTAAAATATATGTTTTTTCATATGTGGACATCATGGTAAGGTGGTAATTCTTTACGCCTTGTCCAAAAATAAATGGCGAACAATAAAATCATGGCAGGAACTACGATACCGAACTCCCCGGTAAAGTACTTGGTGCCTGGATAATTAATCGTAATTGGATCAAAAACGCCCTGAACGAATAGATTATGACTGGCGTGCAGCATTACGCCTGTCCATAAGCTGTTCGATTTCAAGCGGAACCAGGTCGCTATAAAACTCATACTAACGACACCTATCGTAAATGTAACCAGAGAATACCAACTCGGCCCGCCGGAGTTATAATTTCCGAAGATCAGCAAAGGATAATGCCAAAATGCCCAGATCAGCCCTATAATTAAAGAGGTTTTGGTATAGCTTCTTGTATGCCCGGCGATCTCAGGTACTAAAAATCCCCGCCATCCAATTTCCTCACCTACCGCGGTTGAAATGCTGGGTATCAAGCAAATTACAGCTTGTAAAATCACAAAGATCACTAGAAACACACCGGGCGGAACGTTGGCCCATCCTAATTCGTGTTCCATTTTAGTCAGGAATGTTGTGTTGTAAAAGCCTCCAGCACCGCAAATCCACACGATTGTATAGCCGATCAAGACATACAAAAATGGCGTGAGATAGGACCATAGAATGTACTTGGGCTTACCCCATCTCCAGGCGAGGTCAGAGATGTTTCTGCCCAGGATTTTGCAAGTAATATAGGTGGCAAGCGCTGGACACCACATGATTCCATAGCCGTAAATCCGATTGGCAAAACTTCCGGTTTTACCCAGTGTATATATAGTAAGCAGCCATACAATCGAGCTTAGTAAAAAGGTGATAAATAAAAAGATGGTTGCGGCCTTAAGGCCTGAAGTTTTCGATTTTTCCATGTGTTGAAGTGATGATTATTGATTGTCTAATGTTTATGTCGGTTCATCGCGATATGCTTCCGGTAAGCGCTGAAAACCAATTCTATACTTGATAAGTATGGATGCAAACTTAGGCAGAGGCTGTGTAAAAGATGGTTAAGCTTAGTTAAATAGCGTTAAATCCGATGTAGGTAAGATCTTCGTCCAGGAAAAAAGCTGATTTTTGAGGAATGAAACATTTGCCCTCCCGATCTATCTATCCTTTAGTTGCCTTATCTGTGGTCATTAGTATACTGCTACAGGCTGCCTGGCTTAGTCAGCTTTTTAAAGAAGAAAAGCGGCGGACGATCGATGATATAGAGCGGATAACCGTCGCTGCATCCAAGGAAAATATATATGCAACTTTAGATAAAAGATTTACGGGTAATCCTGCCCTGGAAAAATTTTTCTTGTCAGCTGAATGGGTGGAAATGTGGCAGGGCTTTGAAGATGCCAGGGATCGGGGCTTATATAAATCATTTGATATCGACCCACAAGCAGACTCCACCACACTCGAATTTCGTTTGGTGTTTCTACAGAACCCACCGGTACACCGGCTCTCACCAAAATACCAGATGGGTTATTCTACTCAGGAGATGAATAGGCTTGATAGCCTCACTCTGGTTAACTTTAAACAATTGGTCGCCTTGAAGTTAAGGAAGCTGGGCCTTAACTCAAGCTATTCATTCTCCATTCGTTCCTACGTCGGGGAAGACCGTACTTCGCCGGGCGGCATAAAGCCTGCAGACTTTATAAGTAAAAACTATGCGTATAATCTTTTGCATCTTCACCGGGCCCAGCTTGTTGTGGACTCCGTAACCAATCTGGTTTTATTTAAGATGCGCTATTTTTTAATATCATCTATCTTAATGCTTGCGTTGACCTGGGTCGCATTCTATTTTATCATCAGATTGATGATCAGCCGCCGCTTATATGCAGATGCCCGGGTGGATTTTACCAGCAACATAACCCATGAAATAAAGACCCCGATTGCCACAGTCTCCCTGGCGCTTGAGTCTATAAGTAAATATAACCTGGTTCGTGATCCGGAGAAACTACAACGCTACCTTAATATGGGAAAACAGGAGCTACAAAGACTCAGTCATATGGTAGAGAAGGTACTAAGTTTAAGCCAGGAGGGTGAAATTCACCTCAGCCCGGTTTTCTATGACGTTCAGGCGGGACTGTCGGACGTTATCCAATCGATGGAACTGCCCTTGCAAAATGCAGGTGCTGTTTGCAAACTGGTCGTATCGCCTGAGCCTTGTTTTATCGAAGGGGATGCCGTACACCTCACGTCTGTATTTTTTAACCTCATAGAAAACGCGATTAAATATGCAACAAGCCCGTTAACATTGCTGATTAAGTGTGCATGTGATGAGGATTGGGTAACCATCAGTTTCGAAGACAATGGCCCGGGTATACCGCAGATTTATCAGGATAAGATTTTTGAACGTTTTTTCAGGGTTCCACAACCCGGTAACACGCACCCGGTTAAGGGCTCCGGGCTGGGACTGAATTATGTCCGGACGATCGTTCATGGTCACAAGGGTACAATCGTTTTAAAAAGTGAGGCGGGTGAGGGGAGCACATTCACAATTAAATTACCGACAGCAAGCCATGAAATCTAAAGTTTTATACATCGAAGATGAGCCGTTCATCTCCCAGATCGTCAGTGAAGGACTCGAGAGCAGCGGCTTTGTTGTCCAAACTGTGGCTGATGGGAAGCTGGTTATGAAAGCGCTGCAGACATTTTCGCCTGACATATGCGTTATGGACATTATGCTCCCTTCCATAGATGGTTACTCCCTAACGGAAGAAATACGAAAGATTGATTCACATATTCCGATCATCTTTGTAAGCGCGAAATCATTGACAGAAGATGTGGTAAGGGGCTTTAAAGCAGGAGGCGACGATTACCTCAAAAAGCCATTCAGCATGGATGAATTGATCGTACGGATCGAATCGCTACTCGCAAGAGTGCAGAAGTTTTCAGTGAACGGTGAGCAGCGGATGTACGAATTTGCTGGCTGTCATTTCGACGCTACACATCAGCAACTCACAACGCCATTGTCTAAATATCTATTGTCCTTTAAGGAAGCGGCTTTGCTTGAGCTATTGCTCCAACGAAAAAATGATGTGCTAACGCGCCAGGAGGTATTGCTTAAGATCTGGAACGAAGACACGTATTACAACACCCGGAGTATGGATGTTTTTATGGCGCATTTGAGAAAGTTGCTCAAGGACGATCCAAAGGTGCAAATACTGAGTTTACGAGGCGTGGGATATAAGTTGTTCTGCTGATCTTCTTCCCGCCTATAACGATGATGTAGAAGCGTCAATTAACTTAAGTGAAAAAATGCCTTAGGAATGCCAGCGACATTTGTATCAAATAATTTATTTGATATGAAAACATTCATTAAAAAAAGCTTGGCAAGGCCATTCTTCTACTCATGTGTAATGGCCGTCGTTTGCCTGTTGGCGTTTACCGGTTGCGATAAGGACGACAACAATTATTCCCCCGCCCCCAAAACCTTTGTCCTGGTGCATGGTGCTTTTCAGGCCCCGTATACCTGGCAGTTTGTAAAGACGAAGCTAGAAGCCGCAGGACACAAAGTAGTGGTTGTTGAACTGCCTGGACATGGCAAGGATCAGACGCCTCCCGAAACAATCAGCATCAATACCTACCGGGACAAAGTAGTCTCCGCAATTACCTCCATAAACGGACCTGTTGTGCTGGTTGGTCACAGTCTTGGTGGTGCGATCATTACCGCAGTAGCAGACACTATTCCAGGCAAGATCGAAAAGCTGGTCTATCTGGCAGGCTTCGTTCCGGGGAATGGCCAGTCTATTTTTGACCTGACTTCGATGGATCCCAATTCACAGTTCGGCCCCGCTTTGATTCCTTCTGCGGATGGTTTTACAGTCGCAATTCCCAATGATAAGGTCATGCAGGTTTTCGCCCAGGACGGAAATGAACAGGTCAAACAGTTGCTTATTGAGAACAACAGGCCTGAGCCTATCGCCGCCCAGGCAGATAAGATTCATTTGAAAAATCCGGCCTTTGCCTCGGTGCCAAAATATTACATCTACACCAACCAGGACCATGCAATTACCATTGATTTGCAAAAGAAGATGGTCGCCACTGCAGGAATCAAGAATGTTTTTGCTGTTGAGTCAGGGCATTGTCCGATGCTTACCAAGCCGGATGAGGTGACTGGGTTTCTTTTAGAGATTATCAAATAAATCAGGCATTGTCGCCGCCAAAGAATCAGTTTCAGTTCAAAGCGTAAACTCATCATAGATATGAAAAATCAATTTTTCAATTACCACCTGCTGGCATTTTGTACGATTCTTTTAACCGCAATCTCCTCTTTTCAGGTTAATGCGCAGCAGAGGGCTTCTGGTTCGGAAATTAAGTTTGCCGTAAAGACGTATAAGCAAGTTCTGGCGACTGCCCGAACGAGTCATAAAATGGTATTCGTTGATGCCTATGCCACCTGGTGCGCGCCATGCGGGGAGCTCCGGGCAACCACCTTCAAGGATGCCAGAGCAGCCGCTTACTTCAACCGGCATTTTATCAACTACAGCGTGGATGTAGAGAAAGGGGAGGGGATAGATCTAGCGAAAAGCTGGCAGATCGAGGGCTTGCCCACCCTCCTTATTCTTGATGGAGAAGGTAAAATAATTGCCAATCACACCGGCTTCGTTGATGGAAATGGCTTGATGCAGTTCGCGCGGGAGGCTGCAGAAAGCAATCATCCAGGAAGCAGCAAAGCTGTTTTGAACAAATAACACTATAAATAAAGTAAAGCCATTATGAACAAGCATGCAATATGCATTGACTGTTGCTCATGATAGCTGGTACAGGTAAAAAGTAATATAAACTGATGAAAAAACAATTTCTTTTATCCATACTGCTGCTGGCCTTCAGTATTTCGGTCTTCGCAGCTACACATGAAAAGAAGACCCCGCCTGCCATTCACGGCAAAGCAAGAAGTCGTATTGACACGGCAACCTTCGCCTCCGGATGCTTCTGGTGCGGCGAAGCGAAGTTTTCCCAGCTGAAGGGCGTGCTGAAGGTGACATCCGGGTATACCGGAGGCCATGTCGCTGAACCAAGCTACGAACAGGTCTGCACCGGTACGACCGGCCATGCCGAGGCATTCAATGTGGTTTACGACGGTTCAGTTATCACGTACGACGAGCTTCTGGAAGCCTTCTTTTTATCCCACGATCCTACGCAGCTCAACAGGCAGGGAAACGACGTTGGTACGCAGTACCGCTCAGCGATTTTCTACCACAGCAAAACACAGGCACAAAGTGCATCGTATTATATCCGCCGGTTAACCGAACAAAGGATCTATCCCAATCCGATCGTTACCGAGGTAACTGGCTTCACCGTATTCTACCCTGCCGAGAAACATCATCAGGAATATTATAAAAAAAATCCGGAGCAGAGCTACTGTCGTTATGTGATTCAACCTCAGTTGGAAAAGTTCAGACGCATCTTTAAGGAAAAACTTAAACCATAAAGCATCTTCAACTTGTGATGACTTCATAACCTCTATAAAACGATAATCCTCATGAAAAATAGCCTGATTTATTTCAGTTTGCTGATCCTGACCAGCTGTAGAAGCTTTGCACAGAATGAAAAGTCCGCCTATGGCCACGAAGCTAATCCATGGTATTCCAACACCGATACGACCAAATTGAGTGTCAGCAATTTAGAGTGGAAAAAAGTACTTTCACCGGATCTGTATGCGGTTGCCCGTGAGAAAGATACAGAGCGGCCGTTCACCGGCAAATATTGGAAGAGTACGACGCGGGGCATCTACTATTGTGCGGTCTGCGGCAATTTGCTGTTCAGGTCGGATGCCAAATTTGCAAGTAGCTGTGGCTGGCCGAGCTTCTACGAGCCAAGCCGGACAACAGCTGTTCGCTATATAAACGATGACTCATACGGCATGCACCGTACCGAAGTGCTCTGCGGTCGCTGTGATTCACACCTGGGTCATATTTTTGACGACGGCCCCCCGCCTACATATAAACGTTTTTGCATGAACTCCCTTTCGCTTGACTTTGAGCCGGACAGCAAAAAATAGCCTGTAAAATAAAGCAGTTAATGACAACAACATATTCCACCGCGCTGATGTGGTGGGTCAGTGGAGGATTATCCATGAATTGTCCTATAGATGCCAGTAATAGCCATTGGAACCTTTTCCCTGACTGTGTTCCTTTGCATAGTCGATCAGTAACGATCTCAAATACATACAATAACTAAGAGACATCCACATGAAAACAGTACTAATCACCGGCGCAAACAAGGGAATCGGTTTTGAAACCGCCAGGCAGCTGGCGCAACTTAACTATTTTGTTTATTTAGGCAGTAGGAACAAAGAACACGGACTTGAAGCAGTTAAGAAATTAAACGATTTGGGTCTGGCTAACGTAGCGTCTATCGTCATCGATGTGACCAATATCAATGCTGTGCATCAGGCGAGACTGGAATTAGAAGCAACAACTGGAGCTTTAGATATTTTAATAAATAATGCAGGTATTACCGGGGAAGAACCCCAGGATCTTGCGACTTGTGATCTTAAAAACTTACGGAGCATTTTTGATACCAACTTTTTTGGTGTTGTACAAACTACGCAGGAGTTCCTGCCGCTACTGAAAAAATCTAGCCAGGCGGCCATCATTAATGTTTCCAGTGAAGTTGGTGCGCTCACTGGTCTAGCGCTCCCTAACGGGAACGTAGTTAGACATCAATATCATGCTTACGGTGCTTCTAAGACCGCACTAAATGCCTTTACAGTAATGCTGGCGCATGAACTTCGCGATAGCAGCATTAGCGTTAATAGTGTCACACCGGGACATACGGCAACCAGCCTTAATCAATTTACGGGAACAAAAACTGTGGAACAAGGCGCAATGCCCATTGTAAAACTGGCAACACAGTTCCATGCGGGGACAACCGCGAAGTTTCTTAGCGATGGGGGTGAAGTCGCCTGGTGATAACATTTTGAATTAACATGCGTATAGTAACACTTGAAGAGCATATTTCCTTTCCGGAGATGGTCAATAAAATACCGGAAGAAGCTTTAAACGGTTTTGGACAGTCCGCAGCAATGCAGCAGATCGCGCCAAAACTAGCCGATGTAACCGGGGAGCGGTTGAAATCTATGAATGTCAACGGCATTACAATCCAGGTTTTGTCTGTCGACGGTGCGGGCGCTAACTTGTTGAACGCTGAACAAGCTCCCGCTTTTGCGACACGATACAACGACCTGGTTGCCGACCGAATTGCTGGTTTTGAAAGCCGCTTTACGGCCTTTGCACATTTGCCAATGACGGCCCCCATTGCTGCCGCAGATGAATTGGAACGCACCGTGAAGGAATACCATTTTCGCGGCGCCATGATCCGGGGGCTCACGCAGGACCAATTTTTAGATCACCCCAGATTTGCACCTATATTTGAACGTGCAGAAAAGCTTAATGTGCCCATCTATCTTCACCCAGGCCTGCCGCCAAAAAAGATAGCAGACATTTACTATAGCGGGCTGCCCAATCATTCGGGAATGTCCGAGGCGCTAGCCTGTTATGGCTGGGGATGGCATTCGGAAACCGCGCTACATGTTTTACGCCTCCTGTATTCAGGTATTTTCGACATGTATCCCAAACTCCAATTAATTATCGGGCACATGGGGGAAATGCTGCCGATGATGATGGCTAGATCAGCAAGTACATATCACCACCAGCGGTTTTTTTACACAACCGCCGCTAAAGATTGCCTTAGATACCTTTGGAATCGACAACATCATGTTTTCCATTGACTACCCATTTAGTACCAATGAGATGGGCATTGACTTTTTAAAAGCAATTGAGCTTCCTAAGGAGCAGGTGGCAATGATTGCTCATGGGAATGCCGACAAGCTACTTAGTTTGCAGATTTAGGTATTTTAGTGCTATGAAAAGCATCCCGGTAGATACGCTACAAAGCAAGACGAGTACAGGTCTGCAGATCAAGGTCTTCAAAGCTCGTGATGAACGGCAGCATGAGGGCGTCAGCTTTGCCCACCGGGATGATCATTATATTTTCTTTCTGCTAACCAGCGGTTCGGGAAAATTGAAGGTAGACTTTCAGGATATTTTACTTCCCGCCGGCCACCTTTATTATGTGCTGCCCTCGCAAATCCATTACCAGATAGAGGCCGCCGATGCTGAGGGCTGGTTCCTTGCAGTGGATACTTCGTTGATTACAACTGACCTAAGACTGGTCTTCGAAAACCGCCTGAATTTACAATTGCCGTGTAAGCTAACAGAATACGAGTTAACTCAATATCAATCTCTGCTTCGATTGCTACAACTTGAATCTGCTATGCGGCAGGGAGATAAGTTCTATCTTTCTATCATTCATGCCCTTGTCAGTTCTTTTCTGGCGATGGCGGCAAGTACATACAATTTCTCGGCAACGATTGCAAATAAACATACCCGCTCAGCGGAACTTGCCTGGCAGTTTAAAAATCTACTTGCAACCCATATTCATAACCTGAAACGCCCTTCTGCATATGCGGCAAAGCTTAATGTGTCACCCGGTTATTTAAATGAGGCAGTTAAGAACGTAACAGGCTCAACCGTAAGCTACTGGATCCAACAGGAAATACTCAGTGAAGCCAGGCGCTTGTTGTATTATAGCGACAAAAGTATCAAAGAGATTGCGCATCAATTGGGTTATAGCGATTGCGCTTATTTCATTCGGTCATTTCGAAAAGCGCTGGGTGTTTCGCCTTTAGCATTCCGGTCACTTAACCACAAGTGATCGGAATGCATGTATGAGCCAGCTTTTGAACTAAAGATTAATGTCCGCCGGCATTGGCTAGTGAAATTTTACCTCCGGACTTTTTGACAAAGATCAGGACAAAGGGTATGCACACCAGAAAGAGCACGCCTATCCAAAGAAAGACATCCATATAAGAAAGCAGGGTAGATTGCTTCTGGACAGTCCCTTCAAGCAGGCTGTAGGTTGCCTGTCTTGCTCCAGCTGCATCTAAACCCTGCGCTTCGAAGCGTGAAGTCATGAGGCTTACCCGTTGTTGAACAACAGGGTCAGTCGCAGAAAGGTGACTGATCAGGGCAACCCGGTGCTGCTGTGACTGGCGCGAAATGAAAGTTGTAATTAAGGCTACCCCGAAAGCCCCGCCCAATTGACGTAGCATGCCGGTAAGCGCCGCGCCTTGTCCGATCTCCTTTCCCTCTAGTGTTGAGATAGATATCGCTGTAACCGGAACGTAAAGTAGTCCAAGACCTAGTCCGCGGACGAACAACACCGAATAAAGATTGGCACTACCGGTTTGTAGTGTCAGTAAATGATAGGACCAGTAGCCATAGCAAAAGAAAACAGCCATCCCGCAAACGATCAGGTATTTTGGCTGCATGCCGCGCTGCATCAATTGGGAAACAAAGACCACAACAACTGCCACGAACAAAGTTCCCGGTAGCAGCAATAAGCCCGACTGCAATGCGGTCCAGCCCAATAAGCCCTGGGTATACAGTGGGAGCAGTTGATTAAAAAAGCGGCGGCAACGCGTGCCGCCGCTAAAATGTAGTACCGGGACCGGCTAATGGTAATTCACCTGCAGCGAAATCTCCACGCCTGCAAGCGCTTTGGAGATCACGCAGTTTTCTTTTGCAAGGAATGCTTGTTGTTCGAATGCCTCCGCTGAAACCCCATCGATCGCTGTTGCGGAAAGTTCGAGATCGATCTTGCTGATGCCCCCTTTTTCCATATCCAGGGTTACAGTTGCTGTTGTATTCAGTTCACCCGGTGTCAGCCCTTGTTGCGACAAAGCGTAGGCAATCGACATGGTGAAACAACTGGCATGTGCTGCCGCGAGTAGTTCCTCTGGATTGGATCCGATTCCATCGGCAAAACGGGTGTTAAAGGAATATTGTGTTTCACTAAGTACACCGCTTTGGGTGGTTAAATGGCCATGACCTGACTTCAGGTCGCCCTGCCAATGGGCTTTCGCTGTTCTTTTCATGATTTTGACTTTTGTTGAGTCAAAAATCCGATCTGGTGAAGGATAATTTTTTCACTTAAGTTAAAGTGGGTTCAGATCTTTAACATCAGCGGTTTGGATACATTTACGTCCGGTCTGGAAACACCTGTTGGTCAACGGGGCGGCAACTTTGCATAAGAAAATCGAACACTATGGAAAAAACAATTTTTATAACAGGCGCCTCTTCCGGTCTGGGCAAAGCCACCGCCAAACTTTTTCAGCAGCAAGGCTGGAACGTGATTGCCACCATGCGTAACCCTGATAAAGAAGGGGAACTTTCTGGCATGGATAACGTAACTGTCCTGCCGCTTGATGTTACCGATCTGGAGCAAATAAAGACTACGGTTAATAGGGCCATCGCACTGTCTGGCATTGATGTCGTCTTTAATAATGCCGGGTATGGTTTGCTGGGGCCAATGGAAGCGATAAGTGATGAACAAATCGTAGATGAGATCAATACCAATCTTCTGGGTGTCCTTCGCGTGACGCACGCTTTTATTCCTTACTTCCGCGAACGGCGTCAGGGTCTGTTCATCAGTACAACATCCATGGGGGGACTTCTGGCATTTCCCCTACATTCCATTTATCACGCCACTAAGTTTGGCGTGGAAGGTTGGTCAGAAAGCATGTCCTTCGAACTGGGATTGCACAACATCAGTATCAAAACCGTTTCACCTGGCGGCATTGCAACGGATTTTACCGGTCGTTCGCTAGACAGGAGTTCTCATCCCGGCTACAAGGAGTTGGAAGATCGTTTATTTTCCAACATCGACCGGATGATGGAAGCCGCCTCCACACCTGAGCAGATTGCGGCCGTGGTCTTTGAGGCTGCAACGGATGGTAAGGACCAGTTGCGATATGTTGCGGGTAAGGATGCGAATGACATTTACGCACGCCGGCTGCAGATTGGGCCTGAAGAATTCAGAAAAGAGATCCGCCAGCAGTTTTCTGGTCAGTGAAAGAAATGTGGCTGAGCGTTCAATGAATTTGTGTTTACTTAAATTTGTAGCATCATGATAACGGTCAATTCCATAACAGAGTTCCACCGCTTGCGGGGTCTGCCGGCGCCGACGCACCCGCTGATCAGTCTGTTCCGTGTGGAGGATCTGAAATTCGCCGATAACCCGATCTGGGGACAGTATGCCCTGAACTTCTACTCCATATCGCTGAAAAGAGGTATCACCAGCAAGGTCAAGTACGGGCAGCAATATTATGACTTTGACAAAGGGCTGATGACCTTTGTTGCTGCTAGGCAGGTGCAAACGCTGGAAGTTCCTGAAAGCGGTTCGCGTCAGGCAGATTTCGGAAAAGGTTATGCCCTTTTGGTTCATGTGGATTTCCTGCATGACCACCCGCTAGCGGCCTCTATTAGAAATTACAATTTCTTCTCCTATGCAATTAACGAAGCGTTGCACTTATCGGAAAAGGAAGAGGAGAATATCGCTGATCTTTTTAAAAAGATCAGTGAAGAGATCCGTCACATAGATACGCATACACAGGAAATTGTGTGCTCCCAGATCGATTTGCTATTGAATTACAGTAAGCGATTTTATGAGCGGCAGTTCATCACCAGGAAAGCCGTGCACCATGATCTGCTGACCAAAACGGAGTCAATCCTGAATAACTATTTCGGCGAGGCCGAGGCTTTAAAAAAAGGGCTGCCGACGGTAGAATACCTTGCCGGTCAGCTCCATATTTCGCCGCACTACCTCAGCGACATGCTTCGGTCACTCACTGGCCGAAGCGCACAGCAGCATATACATGACAGGTTGGTAGAACAAGCGAAGGAATACCTGAGCACCACGAGCTTGTCGGTTGCCGAGATCGCGTACCAGCTGGGCTTCGACTATCCGCAATCATTCAATAAGCTGTTTAAAAAGAAAACGAACGTCTCACCATTGGCGTTCAGACGTTCGTTTAATTGATCAGCTGGCCGGTAAGTTAAACGCCAGGATTCAACTTGTTGAAGTGCTCAAGTGTTGTGGCATTGTTGATCTTCGTCTGTTCAGCGCTGAGCCCATAACTGATTTCAATGCTACCTCGTCTCAAGTGCTCAAATACGGACTCCAGGAATTCACTTACCTGCGGCGCATCGTCATGCAAGCCCTTCCCACCCAAGTCCGTGTTCAACTTTGGAGGAATGATCTCGATCACCTCGACCCCCGCATCTTTCAACTGATGTCTTAACGAAAGCGTGAACGAGCGGAAGAAAGCCTTTGTTGCGCTGTATACGGGCACTTTAGTCAATGGCACAAACGCCAGCCCCGAGGTCACGTTTATAATCGTTCTCACCGATGTAAGCTGTAGAAAGAGCTTCGTAAGATGGATCGGCGCAAGAATGTTAATGCCTACCTCATGCGTTGCCCGCTCAAAAAAATCCTCGTCCGTAACCTTCATCCAGTTCTGAATGCCGGCATTATTCACCAGGACATTCAAATCGTTGTGGTTTTCCGTTAACCACTTAAACAGGGCGATTCTTTCGGCTTCAACTTCCAAATCACACTTGCGTGTAATTACACCTGGATATTGCCTGACGACATCATCGAGGACGTCCTGCCGTCTGCCGCAGATGATCACGGTATTGTTTTCTTTGAGGAACTTCTCGGTTAGTCCCAGGCCAATGCCACTTGCCCCGCCGGTGATCAAAATTTTATTGTTCGATATATGCATAAAATCGATTGTTGATATTTCAGATAAGCTTGAATACTCCAGACAGCTTGCTTTGTGGCCTAATAATCTGTCGACTTTGTCAGCGCTTCCCACTGCTTATACTCTCCGGCGAGCAGATCCAGTTTCGCGAATGCCCGCGAAAACGCATCACTCCCCAAGAGCAGATACACCGGCGGCTCTTCCATTTCCGCCAGGTCCATCATTACCTTTGCAGCCTTTTCCGGGTCGCCTGCCTGATTACCGCTCATTTGGCCATACCGCTCATGCGACGCACGAATTTCAGCGTAAGCATCAATTTTCTTTTCAGACAGAACCAGCGAATCAGCCTTCAGGAAATTCGTACGGAATGCCCCCGGAGCAATTACGGTCGCTTTAATGCCCAATGCTTTGACATCCTCCGCAAGCACTTCCGTCAGACCGATCACCGCGTGCTTGGTTGCGCCGTAAACGGACCAGCCGGTAGCCGGAGCGATGCCAGCGATGGATGAGATATTGATGATGTGACCTGAACCTTGCCGACGCAGGATAGGCAGCACATGACGAATCACATTGAGCATACCAAATACATTGATCTCGAAGCTGTCACGCGTTTCCTTATCGGTGAGTTCCTCAATACTGCCACCGATTCCATAGCCCGCATTATTCACGACGACGTCTATCCTTCCAAATTTCTCATGGGTTTGCCGTATGGCGGCGGCAACATCGTCATCATGACCCAGTTCGACTTCTAATGGTAAAAATGTATCTCCCTTATAATTCATTGCGTTGATAAGGCTTTCCGTATTGCGGGAGGTCGCAGCCACTTTGTGGCCAGCGTTCAATAATTGTTTGGCTAATGTTAGCCCCAGGCCTTTTGATGCGCCTGTAATAAACCATACTCTTGTGTTTTCCATATCATTTATTTTGATGGTACAAAGGTATAGCTGGCAGAAGCCCTGCTGTTTACGCGAATCAAACGGATGCTATCGATATTCAAACAAGCCGGATTGAAGTAGGGGTAACTTTGGTTTGTTTTTTAAAAAAAGAGGTGAAGTGTGACGGCTGTGCAAACCCAAGGCTGTAGCTGATCTCGGAAACATTCCAGTTGGTGTGTTTCAATAAAGCCGTGGCCTCGGCCGCCATCCGCTCGGCGATATGGGCCGTGGTTGTTCTGCCCGTTGTAAGCCGCACAGCCCGGTTGAGGTGATTGACATGCAAGGCGAGCTTTTCTGCGAAATCACCTGCAGACCGCATCTTGATGGATTCCCCCGGAGATTCAATTGGAAACTGACGTTCAAGTAAATCCGTAAAAATGGATGTGATCCGCGCATTGGTGTCGGGATGGTGATACAGTTGTTCGTCTGGTTCCATTTTCATGGCGACATGAATCAGCTCGGATACCTGATTGCGCAGCAGATCATACTTGAAGCGATAATCCGAGTCAATCTCCGTTAGCATTTTCTCAAACAAGTCAGCTACTTCCCGGTCCTGACTTTCGTTCAACTGATACACAGGTCTTGCCCCGGACGCGAACACGGCCAGATCGTGAATTCCATTTCTCAAGGCTTCTGTGTAGAACGACTCCCTGAAAACACAAAAGAACCCGGTAGACTGATCATCCAGACGCTCGAATCTGTAAGGGACCGCCGGATTGAAAAACAGGAGTGTACTGCCTTCTAAAGCGATACTTTTATCCGCGTAATGACAGCGGTGCTTGCCACGTATAAGCATGATCTTGTAGAAGTCGTAACGCACGTACGGCGCTGGCACATTCCGGCTGTCTGTTAAGCGGAAAACGTTAAAATCGCCAGCGCCATTCGGCGGCAGCGATGGCTTTGTTTCAAATTTATGTGCGTAAAATGTTTCCAGACTTCTTGTTACCGGCATACATCAAATTTAATAATATTAAACTACCTGTTCAAAGCAGACTTTTTTAAACACCCTTTTGAGGTACGGTTGTCCGCTAAGCTTATAAATAAATGCCTTCCGCATATATGGGCAGCTCTTGCCCAATGTATTGAAATGCCCGGAGGACATCGTCTTCCAGCCGCTCGTTTAGCAGGTGAACTTATTGATTCCAATTTCGTCATTTTTTAAAAAGCGAACAATATCTGAGGCCGGTAAATGGTCGCCCAAATACTGGTTGTAATAGGCACGCCGGATCCAGCCCTGTTCATCGATTAGAAAATCTGCACCCAAAGTATCGGTCCTGCCTTCCGCACAAAACGTTTCCTTAAATCTTCTCAGCCCTTCTTCTCGTTTCACAAAGGCACCCCTGTACATCGAATAAAGTATCTTTGAGGTACTTTGTTCAATATCGTACAAGGAATAAAGATCATACTCCGGGTTGGCGATCATCCGGGCGTAGAACGCCTCATTGCGGCTATAGCGCTGCAGATTTTCACCGCTGCTTTCATAAACTGCCAGCACCTCCAACCCCATTTCACGAAAGTAACTGTCTAATTTCTGGAGTTCAAGGAAGCGAAGATTCGTGAACGGGCAGCCGACATGCCGGTAAAAAGTGAGCAGGATCTTTTTTCCTTTCAAAGCACTGATGCGAAGGTGATTTCCTGCAATGTCTCTGGTCTGAAAGTCAGGAGCGAATTGGTTTTCTCTTATAGGCATGGTAACACAAAGCTCTTCTTTAAATTTATGTCAATTTTTAACTTAAGTTAAATTTTACCGGATGCCTGCACCGTACCTTGCGGTGTTTGACGTTACATTCGAAACGCATACATTTATTGATCTATAACACCTTCTGTCATGAGTGAAAAAGAGGAAATATTATCTACGTATCTGCGAAACTTCGCTGCGCTAACAGATCATGATATTGCAGAGAGTCAGGCGTTCTGGAAACCGCGCAAAATCGCCAAGGGTGACTTTTTCAATATGCAAAGTATGGTCTGCAACGACCTCGGCCTGGTCGTCAAAGGAATATTCCGCATTTACTACAGTGATCCCGATACGGAAGAACAAAAAAACCTTTTCTTCTTTTCAGAAAACCAGTTCGTCGTTTCCTTTAGAAGCTTCATCTCGCAAAATCCCTGCTGGTATTTTATCGAGGCAATGGAAGATTCGGAGGTTATTTTTATTTCCTATAAGGATCTCAACGGGTTGTACGAGAGAAACCTAAATTGGGGCAAGTTCGGCAGGTTGCTGGCAGAGACATTTTTTGCTTATGCACAGTCGCGAACAGAGGAGTTCTTGTTCTTCTCTCACGAGAAAAGGTTCCTAAGGCTACTGGAGGAACATCCAAATATTGTGGAGCGAATTCCAGCTTATCACATATCTTCCTTCCTCGGCATCACCAATCCATCGCTTAGCCGGATCAGGAAAAGATTAAAGGAGAATCAAGTACATTGATCCGTAAGAGAACTAACTTTAATACTGCAGCCAGGTTTTTGCCGGCTTATTGAAATAGAGGTTCAAGTACATCCCGGTGCGCTTCGCCCCATCGTGCCGTAACCTCGATTACCGGTATCAGGGATTCACCAAGAGCGCTAAGTTCATATTCCACTTTTAAGGGCCTTTGCTCAAAGATCGTCTTTGTCAGGATACCCTGATCTACCAATTGTTTCAACTGTGTATCTAATAATCTACGGGAAGCTTTTGGCATTTTACGATGTAGTTCTCCCGGACGTTTGATTCCCAGGTAAATGCACCATATCAGGCTAAGCTTCCACTTTCCGTTAAGTATTTCCAAAAACAGGTGCAGGCCGCATTCCGTTGCCACGGGTAATTTTCGCTCATACATTCACAAATATACGTCATCTCAGCGTCCTATCCGATACGGCTGAATTCAGCCATAATTGATTTTCTAACGCCCTCAGGCGAACTTCGGGATATGAAAACAAAATTATTTGGAACGAACACCGGCTTACCAGCCAGTGAATTGATACTGGGTGCGGCCAGTTTAGGCGGGCGTCGTGGTTATGGCGCAGCACCAGAAGATATACCGAAGATACTCTCGGCCTATGCGGATGCTGGCGGAAATTTTATAGATGTCGCTGATCAATACCAGCTCGGTGAGGCTGAAGAGCATGTTGGAGATTTTATTGAGGGACAGCGGGAAAATTTCATTGTTTGCACCAAATACACGCGAAGTAATGAAACAGTTCCCTCACCTGCAAACCTGGGGAACCACCGTAAAGCGATGCGCCAGGCCGTCGATGGTAGTTTAAAGCGGCTCAGAACGGATTACATTGATCTTTATATGCCCCATTATGATGATGGATTCACCCCGGTAGAAGAGATCGCGCGCGGACTGGAAGATCTCGTTAAAACAGGAAAGGTCCTTTATGCCGGCCTTGCCAACTTTCCTGCCTGGAAGGCAGCAGCCATTGCCAGTGCCATTCCGGTTACTGCCCTGCAGATCGAGTACAACCTGGTACAACGTACCGCAGACCGGGAGCTGATGCCCATGGCAGGGCATTTCGGTATGGGTACAATGCTCTATTCTCCATTGGCGGGTGGGTTGCTGACCGGCAAATACCGCAGGGGATCGTCCGGCAGACTGACGCTGTCCGCACCGGACGGACCACAGGAAGATGCCCGCACTACGGCGATATTGGATCAACTGGAGGTTATAGCTGAAGAAACAGAGTCTACTCCCGGTCAGGTTGCGCTGGCCTGGGCACTGACCAGAAACGCCTTTCCCACCGTTGGCGCGCGCACGCTTGTTCATCTTCAAACTGCTTTAAAGGCACTTGATGTCCGATTGAGCGCAGCTCAAATCGGACAATTGGATGCCATTAGCGCGGTGACCATTGGGTACCCTCAGGAATTACTTAAAACGCTTCAGGGAGCATATTAACTCATGTGGTGTAAGCACAGGAATGTTGTGTAAGTGAAGTAATTGTATCGAGACTTAGAGGTTGACAGGAAATTCCTGATGGCACTTTTTAATGTTTAGTAAAGGACGCCTTGTTGTATTCCCAGTTCATTCTGGCGATATTCAGCACGGAGATGCCCTGCGGGCATTTCGCTTCACATGCTTCTGTATTGCTGCAATGACCAAAGCCTTCTGCATCCATCTGCGTTACCATTTTAAGTACACGCTCTTCCGCCTCGGCTCTGCCTTGTGGGAGTTGGGCCAGGTGGGAAATCTTAGCTGAAGTAAACAGGGCAGCACTGGAATTCTTACAGGTGGCCACGCAGGCACCACAGCCGATACAGGCAGCGGCGTCAAAGGCAGATTCTGCAATGTCATGCGTGATTAGTAAGGAGTTCGCCTCAGCGGGCTGGCCAGTGTTGACGGAGATGAAGCCACCAGACTGGATAATCCGGTCAAATGCCGACCGGTCAATTTTTAGGTCACGTTTCAGTGGAAAGGCCTTTGCCCGGAAAGGTTCAACATAAATTGTAGATCCATCCTTAAACTCCCGCATGTGCAGCTGGCAGACAGTTAGCCCGTTAACCGGCCCGTTTACTTCCCCGTTGATCGTCATTGCACAAGTACCGCAAATTCCCTCGCGGCAATCGTGGTCAAATTCAACTGGCATATCATCACTTAGGATAAGTTGCTCATTCAAGGTGTCCATCATCTCCAGAAAAGACATCTGAACACTAATTTCGTCCAGGTGATAGTCAACGAATGCGCCTTTACTCTCCGCGTCTTTCTGACGCCATATTTTTAAGTGTACTTTCATTGGTCTAACTGTAATTTCTAACCGATAATTCAATAAATTCAAACGTAAGCTGCTCAGGGTGCAAAATTGGTGTTTTGTCCACCCCCGGCCACTCCCAGGCAGAAACGTATGCGAACTCCTTGTCGTTTCTAAGCGCCTCGCCGTCCGCTGTCTGATATTCTTCCCTGAAGTGTGCACCGCAGGATTCTTCACGGTTTAAAGCGTCGTAACACATCAGGCTGGCGATTTCGAGATAATCGGCAACCCGGCCTGCTTTTTCCAGTTCTGCATTCATGTCTGCAGCTTCACCAGGTACTTTGAGTTCTTTATAAAATTGTTCAGCCAGGTGCTTAATGCCAGTGATCGCTTCTCCTAATCCTTTTGCCGTGCGCGATAATCCACATTTATCATACAGCAGTTTGCCAAGTTCCTTATGAAAGTAGTCTGCTGTTTTAGTCCCGTTAATAACGGTTAACTGATGAAGCCGGGCTCTGACCTCCTGCTCGGCCTGTTCGAATTGAGGATGTGCAACGGTTATCTGCTCTGATTTGAGCTCACCGGAAAGGTAATTTGCAAGGGTGTACGGCAAAATGTAATAGCCATCGACGCAGGCTTGCAGCAACGAGTTGGCGCCAAGCCGGTTGGCGCCGTGATCTGCAAAGTTTGCTTCCCCGCCCGCGAATAGTCCCGGGATGGTCGTCATCAGTTCATAATCGACCCACAAGCCGCCCATGGAAAAGTGTGCTGCGGGAGAAATTTTCATTGGTACCACATAGGCGTCGTCGGCCGTGATCTTTTTATACATCGAAAACAGGTTTCCGTATTTCTCACTGATCTTATTGGGGCCTTGGTCCTTGAGTGCTTTCGAGAAATCCAGATATACTGCGTTTTTCTGTGGTCCTACGCCGAAGCCGGCATCTATCCTTTCTTTAGCAGCCCGCGAGGAGATGTCCCGAGGAGCCAGGTTCCCAAAAGCAGGATACCTCCGCTCCAAATAATAATCCCGGTCTTGTTCAGGAATTTCTCCGGGTTCCCGGGTTTCATTTTCCAGTTTGGGCACCCATATCCGGCCATCGTTGCGCAGCGATTCAGACATCAACGTGAGCTTGGACTGGTAATCACCAGCCTGTGGTAAACAGGTTGGGTGCATTTGCGTCCAGCTCGGACAAGCCATATAAGCACCCCGTCGGTGTGCACGCCAGATCGCTGATCCATTGCAGCCCATGGCCAGGGTAGATAGATAGTAAATTTTTCCGAAGCCGCCGGTTGCTATTACCACCGCATCTGCAGCAAAACGTTCAATTTTTCCAGTGTCCAGATTGCGGACAATGATGCCCTTTGCTTTGCCGTCAATCACGACGAGATCGAGCATCTCGTGCCGAGTAAACAAGCTTACTTTTTCGAGTTCCACCTGCCGCATCAGCGCCTGGTAAGATCCCAGCAGGAGTTGCTGCCCGGATTGCCCGCGGGCGTAAAATGTACGGCTGACCTGAACCCCGCCGAAGGAACGATTGCTGAGGTACCCGCCATATTCTCTGGCAAAAGGTACACCTTGGGCTACCGCCTGGTCGATCAAACTCAAGGAGCATTCGGCCAAACGATAGACGTTTGCTTCCCTCGCCCTGAAGTCTCCACCTTTGAGCGTATCATAGAACATCCGGTACACGGAATCGCCGTCATTCTGGTAGTTCTTTGCCGCATTTACCCCGCCCTGAGCGGCAACCGAATGCGCTCTCCGGGCCGAATCCTGGAAACAAAAGGATTGTACCTGGTAGCCCAGTTCCGCCATAGACGCAGCCGTAGATGCCCCCGCAAGGCCTGTGCCCACCACAATGATCTTCAGCTTCTTCCGATTTGCCGGGTTGACCAGCTTTGCGTGGTCTTTATAATAGCTCCACTTGTCTTTCAGTGGACCTTCTGGGATCTTTGCGTTTAATGTCATAATCCAAAGTGCCTAAGGTGAACGTAAATGGGAATAATAGAAAAGCTTATGGTGATCAGATAGCTGTACGCCGTACCGCAAATCTGTACATATCCGGCATAACGGGGATGATAAAGACCCAATGTTCTGACGGCACTTTTAAACCCGTGCAGCAGGTGAAAGCCGAGTGCCAGCATAGCGAATACATAGAGTACCACATACCACCAGGAACTAAACGCATAGATGACGATCGCATAGAGGTCTTTGTTGCCCGACTGATCAACAGGCAGCGCACTGAACTTATACACGTACCAAAAATCCTTGAAGTGGATCACCAGAAAGATCAAAAGGATGGTACCAAGTATTCCCATATTCCTGGAATACCATTTACTTACTTTTTTTCGGTTGTCCAAAGCATAATTGCCGGCAGCTTGCCTGTTCCTCACGGAAATGATCAGGGCATCAATTCCATGCGCAATAAGCGACGCATATAAGATGTATGAAATTATTTTGATGAAGATATTACCCGAAAGCAATGCTGAATAGCTATTGTAGCTCTCGGCTGCAGTATGGGCTGGAAGCAGCAGTTGTAAATTCCCAAGCAGGTGAATGACCAGAAAAAAACATAAAAATAGTCCACTTAGCGCCATTAGGTTCTTTCGCGATAAAGTCGTCTTTAAAATATTTAACATAATAACTTTGGTTTATTCTAGTAAATGCCAGTTACGTTCCACCATAGACCGCCTACGCCCATCCAGATTCCTAGTAGAACGATGCCGGTGATTAGTCCCATAACCCACCACTGTTTCACATCGACATAGCCGCTCCCAAAAAATACGGGAGCGGGTCCATGTGCATAATGGGTAAGTGTTCCATAAAGAGAACCAGTGAAACCCAGCGTTAAAGCAAGTAGCAGGGGAGGAACACCCATGGCGATTCCGACAGCCAGCAAAGCCGAATACATCGCTGCCACATGAGCGGTCGCGCTGGCAAAAAGATAATGACTAAAGAAATAGACCAGGATGATGATTGGAAACGCCATTGTCCAGGATAGCCCCAGAAGCTCGGTTTGAATCAGCGTTCCAAACCAGGGGATAAATCCAAGTTGATTCAGCGATCCTGCCATCATAACCAAGGTAGCAAACCATACAATGGTATCCCAGGCACCCTTTTCAGCTTTAATATCCTCCCAGGTGAGGACCTGTGTGAGCAGCAAAATAGACAGGCCAATGAATGCTGTGGTCGTGGCATCGATTTTAAGGATATGCCCCGTCATCCAAAGTACCACTAAGATTACGAAGGCGAGCACCATCAGCCACTCGTTACGGGTAACCTTACCCATTTCTTTCAGTTTAGCAGCTGCCATTGCCGGGGCTTCGGTGGTTTTTTTAAGTTCAGGTGGAAAAATTTTGAACAGCAAAAAGGGAATAATCAATATAGAGGTCAATCCAGGAACTAGAGCTGCCCAAAACCAGGACATCCAGCTGATGTGAATGCCGAGGTCTGCTGCGAACTTCTGACACATCGGGTTGCTTGCCGTCCCCGTAAGGAACATCGCTGAAGCAACAAGGTTCATATAGTAGCTGTTTAACGTCAGGTATGCGCCAACTTTCCTGTGGGTTTCCGGTTTGTCAGGCAGGGATCCGAGGCTGATCGACATGGATTTCATAATCGGGTAGATGATTCCCCCCCCGCGGGCTGTATTGCTGGGTATTGCTGGAGCGAGGATAAGATCTGCAGCGCCAAGACTGTAGGCAAGTCCCAGTGTACTCCGACCAAATAGCTTAATAAATATGTATGCTATCCTGCTGCCCAGGCCGGTTTTGATGAAGCCACGGGCGATGAAGAAGCTTATTCCGATCAGCCATATGACCTTGTCTCCGAAACTTCGAAGGGCAAGGGTAACCGATTTGGCCGGATCGCCTGGTGCAAGTACACCCGTTAACGCCACGAGCGCAATGGCAAGCATGCAGAGCGTACCCATACTGGCTGCTTTCAGGATGATTCCGAGTATTGTCGCCAGAAAGATTGCGAGTAGATGCCAGGCCTCCGGCTTTACGCCCTCTGGTGGAGGAAGGAACCAGGTGATTAATCCAATGGCCACCGTGATCAGCAAAGGGACGGGCTGGATTTCTTTTTTTTGCGCAGCAGCAGCAGATGCGGCTTCCGGAGTCGGTGAGTTAAGCTTCATATAAAATATAGCAGTTTGTGGTTATAGCCTGGATTGTACTTGAAGTATGAATATGGAATTGTTGTACTGGGTGGTTCCGGCGATGTTTCGTTTGTACCGGTCTATGTTTATGCCAAACTGAATCCTCGCATTGTAAGCCTTCAGGAATTCAGCGCTGATCATAGGCGTCCAGGTTTGTCTTGCACCTGCCGTATGCCTGAAGTCCTTATCAAAATGTTCATACCGGCATGAGAGTTCCAATGAGCTTAGGCGGTGATAGTCGATTTCAAAGCGCAGATTTGGCAAAATGTAAAGACCCCGCATCTGATAGTTGCTTAGCCCGCCGTCACGTTTCGCCGAATCCAGGCTGTAGTACATCGTATGATTGTTTCCCTGCTTGGCTTCTGTCTCCAGTTCAAGTGACCAATTTTCGGCTAAAGGTAAAATGAAAGACAGATCAATGCCTGCGGCGTAAACGCCCGTCTCTGAAACCTTCGCGTATCCCCCATTCAACCCAAGTTTAATTTTTAGGCGTTTCTCCAGCCCGAGTTCTACCCTTGTCGAAAAGTGTTTCCCATTATCATTGTCCATAAGCTGGTTGCGGTTGTTGCCGTTGGTTACGGAGAACGCGTATTTTACCGGTAGTGCGCCGCCTGTGGCGCCGTAAAGACTGGCCCCAATTTGAAAACTCTGCCAGCCGTTTGCCCCAAAGGCGGCATATTGGTTGGAAAAATCCATAGATTTTATAACATCGATGGGATACATGTCTTCCAGTCCAAACGCAGGTCGGAATTGGCCCATCTTTGCGTTCAGAAAGCGATTCAGGCGGTACGTAATGTAGGCGTTCTCCAGCACCTTGTTCTTGGGGTCTGATTTGAAGTCCGCCAGGTTAAGCAATAATACGACATCCGTACGGTCGGAAATTTGTGAGGCAAACTGAATCCTTGCACGTTTAACGTTAAAGTCATTGTAGATAGCTTTCCCGTCGGTGTGCTGCAGGCCGTTTAAATCAATGTCTTTGTGCGCACTAAACGAATACCTAAATTGGAACAATCCTTTCATTGTTATTTTTGCTTTTGCAGAGTCCAGCTTACTGACTTCCTGGGAGAAAGCCCGCAATGAGCAAATGTTAATGGCTAGAAACAGCAATACAAATCTATACATGAAGCAAAGCTGAGCCAGAAAATTCTGATGCTCAGTTACCCAAAACTACCCAATACTTAAAGGGTTAAAGTGAGTAGGATCACGTAATTCAATGATATGCATCAGCGCTGAGTTCACCCGCAACAAGGATCAGCTCAAAACAGTTGATATGATACCGAAAGTCGAACGCCGGCAAGTCTGGAAGTTTGATTTGATAATGTTTATGATCAGCATTTCAATTGATCTTCATCAGGTTTATAGATCTTGCAATTGGTAGATTTGATGATCGTCTACTTTAGATACTGCCTTATTATGAAACATTTCTTAGCCGTGTTCGATGGATATAATGTGTCTGATAGCACCCTGGATTATGTGGTCCACTTTTCTAAAAGTTCTGGTGCCCATCTGACCGGAATGTTCCTTGATGTGTCTTCCCGCCTGCGTCATAATTTGTCCAATTTGATTAAAAAGGAGTACCATAGCGATGAGCTCATTGACGTTCTGGATCAGCAGGACCGTCGGATGAGTGCGGCTGCGGCTTCAAAATTCCAGCAGGCCTGTTTGGCCAGTGATGTCGGCTTTAGTATTATAAGGGATGAAAACCAATCTCTGCATGAATTGCAGCGTACAGCTGACTTTGCTGATCTGCTGTTCATCAATGAAAATCAAACGCTTGCGGGCTCAGGAGCAGACAGTCCTAGCGACTTTGTTAAAGAATTGCTCGCCCATGTGCACTGCCCTGTACTGGTAATACCCCTTACATTCAGCCCCATTCGAAAACTGGTCTTCTTATATGACGGCAGTCCCGCCTCAGTGCATGCCATCAAAATGTTCTATTATCTTTTTGAAAACTTTAAAGAATTTCCTGTGACCGTGTTTACGGTCAATGAAGATGAGTCCATGCACACCGAGTTGGGTGAGGACCGGTTAATGCAAAATTTCATGGCCAGCAGGTTTACAAACCTCAGCTACACCAGTGCAAATGGGATTCCCGCCACAGAGATACGCCGGTATTTTGAAAAGAACGAAGCGAATACCCTCGTAGTGCTCGGCGCTTACCAGCGCAGCAAGATATCCCGTATGTTAAAACGGAGTCTGGCAGATGAGCTGATTATCAACTTTGATATGCCCTTATTTATTGCCCACTAGTAATCCGTTACAGATTTTACGGTCTATAGCATCATGACCGTACACTTCACGATGATTTACCTCTGTTCCATGACTCTGATAAGCATCACATCGATTCCAGCTTTCGATTACTGCCAAGTCTCAGAACCAATTTAATCAACTCGTTAACAACCAAAGGCACCAGCCCGAGAAGAATTGCGGCAATCCAGCCATTCATATGAAGCATCTGCAATTTAAAAGCTTCCTGAACCGGCTTAATGCTGATAATTAAAAACTGCAACAGCAAGCCCAATACAATTGCGCCTACCAAATACTTGTTAGAGAAAATCCCAATCTGAAAAATAGACTTTTTACTGTTTCTTGCCGCTAAAGAATAAAACAGCTGACAGGAAACCAACACCATAAAAGCCATCGTGCGAGCATATTCTACTACATCTGGTTTCACCGAATGATCAAAGGGGCTGGCACCATGCTCATAGTAGCCATACCAGAACGCAAATATTGTCAGCGCAGCAATCAGCAAACCTCCGCCCACCGCGCGGAAAATGCCTCCGCCAGCAAAGAAACTTTCTTTAGGATCGCGCGGCTTTTCATTCATTACCTCGGGATCGCCGGGATCCATGCCCAGGGCAACCGCTGGTAATGAATCTGTGATCAGGTTGATCCATAACAGCTGGGTAGCAATAAGCGGAACTTCCCAGCCAACGAGCAAAGTGGCAAACATGGTAACGACCTCGCCCAGGTTACAGGTAAGCAAAAAGATC
This sequence comes from Pedobacter sp., assembly GCA_045629455.1. GTDB lineage: Bacteria > Bacteroidota > Bacteroidia > Sphingobacteriales > Sphingobacteriaceae > Pedobacter. Next base: position 28,107 of record JAZQRI010000021.1, read on the forward strand.
ACTGATTTTTTGATGTTGTTGTAAATGTTCCGCCCCTGTTCGATGGCGTCGACTATTGTCGCAAAGTTATCATCGGTCAAGATCATATCTGCAGCACCTTTAGCCACGTCCGTACCGGTTATCCCCATGGCCACACCAATGTCCGCTGCATTAAGAGAAGGTGCGTCATTTACACCATCGCCTGTCATAGATACAATGTTCCCCTGGCTTTTCAGCGCGCGTACAATCCTAACCTTATCCTGCGGCGATACGCGCGAGAATACGGTATACTGTTTAACGGAAGCCGAAAACTCATCTTCCGTTAATTTATTCATCTCCTGACTGGTGATGGCCTGATCGATATGCTGGGCAATGCCGAGTTCATGTGCAATAGCAAAAGCGGTGTTCTTATGGTCACCGGTTATCATAATGGAAGTAATGCCTGCTATCTTTGCCTTTTCTACTGCGCTTTTAGCCTCCTCTCTAGGCGGGTCTATCATACCAACAAACCCAATAAGTATTAAGTCGTTTTCCATCTCCGCAGCATCAATTTCTGCGGATACCGTTTTGTAGGCAGCCCCAAGTGTACGCAGCGCTTTGTCTGACATTGCTTCTGCGGCCTCAAAATATACTTTCTTATGTGCCGCAGTAAGGGGAACAACCTGACCATTATCCAATACCTGCGTAGCAATGTCCAGCAAATTGTCAATCGCCCCCTTGGTATAAACAGTTAATACACCCGCTTCTTCATTCAATGTTGACATTAATTTGCGGTCAGAGTCGAAGGCGAACTCGCCTGCACGCCTGGTCTGGTCATCAAGATGTTTACGATCAATATGCAACTCATCTGCAAACTGCAACAAAGCAATTTCTGTTGGATCACCGGTACCTTTACCATCTTCATAGGTCGCATCAGAACACAAAACCATGGCTTTAGCCAGCAACTTCGCATCATCACTTGCTGCATCTTTATCTTCAGTCACCTCCATTGTTCCTGAAAGGCTGAAATAACCGGTAACGGTCATCTTATTTTGTGTAAGGGTGCCGGTTTTGTCGGAGCATACCATATTTACTGATCCCAGGGTTTCCACGGCCGGCAAACGCCGGATGATGGCATTTCGTCTTGACATATTTGTCACCCCTATAGAGAGTACAATAGCTACGATCGCTGCCAGTCCCTCGGGAATTGAGGCGACAGCCAGTGACACGGAGATGAGAAACATGTCAGCCAGGTCTCTTTTCTGAAACAACGCTACAACAAATATCAGCACACAAATACCAATGGCCATTTTGCCGAGGGTTTTACCCAGTTCATCAAGTCGAAGTTCCAGTGGTGTTTTCGATGTCGGCTCATCGTCTAAGATGGTCGCGATCTTTCCAACTTCAGTATGCATACCGGTTTCAACCACTACGCCAGCACCACGGCCATAGGTGACCAGTGTAGACATATAGGCCGAGTTTGACCTGTCGCCCAACGAAGTTTCTTCAGGATGTACCTGCGATGCATCTTTGACGGAAGGCACGGATTCCCCGGTCAGGGATGATTCTTCAACCTGCAGGTTTGCAGACTCGATCAGCCGTATATCTGCCGCTATGAAACGCCCTGTATCTAAGATGAGGATATCTCCGGGGACGAGGTTTTCCGAATCTGTTTCCTGGACCACACCATCTCGTCGCACCAGTGCCTTGGGGGCTGAAATCTTTTGCAATGCTTCGATCGCATTGCCAGCTTTTACTTCCTGAACAACGCCAAGCACCGCATTGAGCAGAATAACTGTCATTATGATACCTGCATCAACATATTCACCCATTGCCAGGGTAACCACAACTGCTGCAAGCAGTATGTAGATCAGCCAGTCCTGCAGCTGCATGAGAAAAAGGTGTAAGATGCTTTTCTTTTTTTTAGCCTTTAGGCTATTCGGACCAAAATGCTGTAGTCTGGTCCTGACTTCGTCTGCCGAAAGCCCCTTTGTACGATCTACAGTAAGCTCCTGAAGAACATCATCAATAGATTTAGAAAACCACATCATATTTTGAGGTATTAAGATGATAAAACCGGTTTTCGACCTCCTGTGCCAGTTTCCCCAATGGAGGAACTTAGAACAAGTGCCACAGCGATCACGGTTAGCAGGAAAATCCCTGCCAACCGAAATGCACTTCGATATTCGTAGACAACCTTAACGTTTTTCCAAGATAGAAGGCAAACCCACGTTTTAAATATTTCGACACAAGTGGTTCAACAGTGGCACTCATCGTTTTACCTCGTTAGCCAGCGTGGCACCTGAAGCAAAGTTATCTGCGTTTAGAAAGGTCGTTTCTGAGATCTGTTGCATCGCTTCCCGTGTAAAGAATCCCTGGTGGGAGGTTATCAGTACATTTGGAAATGAAATTAACCTGGAAATTAGGTCATCCTGAATAACTTCACCGGAAAGATCATGAAAGAATAAACTGGATTCCTGTTCATATACATCCAGGCCCAGATAGCCGAGCTGGCCCGACTTTAACGCCGCAATGACGGCGGCGGTGTTGACAAGCGCACCCCTGCTTGTATTAATCAGCATGGCGCCTTTCTTAAAAAGTTTCAAACTTTGTTCATTGATCATTTGCATGGTGTCTGTTGAAAGCGGGCAATGCAGAGACACGATTTCGGCGTCGCAAAGTGCTTCCTCCAGTGTGCCATAAGTCAGGCCCGCTTCCGCCAGTTGTTTGTCTGGAAAAGGATCATATGCGACAACTTTGCACCCGAAGCCGCTTACAATCCGGTAGAATGCCTTGCCGATATTTCCTGTTCCGATCAAAGCAACCTTACAACCATGCAAATTGAAACCCATGAGTTTGTCCAGTGAGAAATTTCCTTCCCGGACCCTGTTGTATGCTTTGTGGGTTTTCCGGTTTAAGGTCAGGATCATGGCCATAGCATGTTCTGCCACAGCTTCAGGCGAGTATGCAGGCACTCTCAAAACTTTGATGCCGGTCTCTTCCGCCGCACCAAGATCTACATTGTTAAACCCGGCGCACCTGAGTAAAATAACCCTGACGCCATTGTCTTTCAAAGCGAGCAATACTTCACGATTGGCATTGTCATTTACGAAAATACAAAGCGCTTCAAACCCTTCGGTCAAAGCTACATTTTTAAGGCTTAAGGCCGCTTCAAAAAACACAAGCTCATGCCCGGTGTTAAACTTCTCCAGAAATTCCTGGTCGTATGTACAGGTACTAAAAACAGCGATTTTCATATTAGTTGGGATTTGCTGTAAGTTAGTCATTATTAAACGAGCAGCTAAACATCAAGTGATAATTGCCGTTAGCCGGGAAATCTTGCCAATAAGCTGCGGATGCAGATTGCAGCCTTACAAAATCCCGTTGCTTTGTCGTATTATTAATGATAACTTCAATACGCAAACAACCACCACATGAACAGAGTACAATTTTTACGAAACAGCTTAATCGCTGGCGGGTCCATAGTGGCAGGATCGATATGGAATGCAGATGCTGCGGCACTGGGGCAAGAGCTTAATCAAACCCGGAAAACCGACACTTTTAATCTCGACTACGCCCCCCATGAAGGAATGTTCAGTAGTCGTGGGGGTAAAAACTTTCTAGACCAGATCCGCTTTATGTACGACCAGGGTTTCCGTTCCATAGAGGACAATGGCTATTTGGCGCGATCGGCGGATGAACAATCTAAGATCGGCGACCTGTTAGCGAAGTTGGGTATGCGGATGGGCGTGTTCGTCGTAGACGGCGGTGACAACTGGAAGGTCTCGCTGACCACCGGAAAGCAGGAGTTTAAGGACCACTTCGTAGCCACGTGCAGGAGGTCTGTTGAGGCAGCGAAACGATGTAATGCAAAATGGCTTACTGTGGTGCCTGGCTTTCAGGAGCGGAAGCTGCCCACTGGTGTTCAGATGGCAAATGTAGTAGATGCCATGCGTGCCGGAGCGGCAGTCTTTGAACCGGAAGGATTGATCATGGTGCTGGAAACGCTAAGCGATACGCCGGAACTGTTTCTCCAGCAAACCCACCAGACGTACAATGTCTGCAAGGCTGTAAACAGTCCATCCTGCAAAATACTTTACGATATTTACCACATGCAGCGAACGGAAGGCGACTTGATCGTGAACATGGATCGCTGCTGGGAGGAGATTGCTTACATTCAGATCGGTGACAATCCAGGCCGGAAAGAACCTGGTACGGGTGAGATCAACTACAAGAATGTCTTCCGGCACATCTACGATAAAGGATACAAGGGTGTGATGGGCATGGAACATAGCAATTCCACACCGGGGGCAGCAGGGGAATCGAAAGTGATTTCAGCCTACCGGGAAGTTGATCAGTTTATCTAATCTCCTGGAGCGTAGGTGATTATTGCTCCAGCCAGCTCAGCAGATTATTGATGCGATACTTGTAGAACTTATCAGTATACGAGCTACCGACGATTTTCCAAGTCTTTTTCTCAGCGACAAACTCGGGTGCCGGTAAGCCTTCGTTCCTTGCGGCATGGGTGTAAAAGTCCAGCTTGGCAGGATGATCCGGCGCTACCGCATTCAACAGTTTAGCATCATGCCCGGCTTCAATAAGGGTCAACAGGAGCCCGGTGCAATCGTCCATATGGATGAGGTTAACGGGACTTAGTCCATCGGGAATATCCTTTTTACCCGAGAGGAACCGCCCGGGCATTCTGCCAGGTCCTATTAATCCGCCAAACCGGATGATGGTTACATCCAGTGGGCTTTGTGCCAGAAGCATGTTTTCCGCTTCATGCAATAATCCTGCAGAAATGGTTTTCGGATCAGGTGCGGTGTGCTCATTAACCTCCATGTTGGGATTTCCGTAAACACTTATCGAACTCACGTAAAATACTTTTCGGACTGCATGAAGCTGAAGTAAGTTTATCAGGGTACTGATTTCCGCAAGGTAATCTGGTCTTCTTTGCAGACCGACATTAAATGCAATAATGAATACATCGCAGTCAAAAAAGCCCGGATCATAGGAAGGTAAATTGTCTGCACTGAATTCAATCAGATACGGTTCAATCCCCAACTCAGCCAAACTTTCTGCCTTGCTCGGCGTAGTGGTTGACCCTTTAACCCGATGCCCATTGTCTATCAATG